>DJWK01000026.1 GCA_002441555.1 Thermodesulfobacteriaceae bacterium UBA6232 | reverse complement strand
AAGGGGTCTATCTTCGCACAAAGGCACATAGATGCAAAAAGTTGCTCCCTGACCAGGGTTACTATCTACCTCTATAAAACCTTCTAAACTTTTCACATGGTGATTGATAAGAAATAGACCCAAGCCACTTCCCTTTTCTTTAGTGGTAAAAAAGGGATCAAAAATTTTGGGAAGAATATCCACAGGAATTCCAGGACCTGTATCGTTAACACACAATTTAACATATTTTTTCATTTTATAGACGTCTTCAAAGGTATTCAAAGAAATAAAAATATCGCCTTTTCCTTCCATGGCATCTTTGGAATTTATCAAAAGGTTTAAAAGAATATATCGCCAGAAAGCAGAATCTCCATAAGTACAAAGACTTTTATAGAAACCAAAATCAAGGTGCAAGCGAATAGTTTCTCCAAGAATTAATTGGAAAACCTCTATATTCTCTTTAAGAAATTTGACAAGATCAATCTTTCTCTGTCTTAATTCTCTAACTTCCTTTGTATAATCAATAAGGATGCGGTTTATATCTATCCAGGAATTAATATTTTTTTCAATAGCAAATATAATTTCTTCCATTTTGGTAAGAGGAGAAACCTTTAATTGATTCAGATAACTCTGAATAGTTTGAAGAACATTATTAAAATCATGAACAAGACCCCTTAAAAATTCAGAAAAGGTTTGGGTTTTGTGAAGACTTTCAATTTTTTTAGAGAGTTCAAGATAATCGGTAATATCAGAAGCAATAGCAACAATTACAGGCTCTCCCTCCCAATCAGAAGTCAGGAAACAATTCCAAAGAAAATTTCTTATCTTGCCTTCTGCTGTTTCAAGGGCAAAAATAACACCAAATTCCTTTATGCCCTCCATAACCCTTTTACAATGAGCCTCAGCCTTAGGTCTATCAAGCTCCCAAATAAAATCCTTAATTATAGATTTACCAAGTAAATCTTCTCTCTTATAACCCAAAAGGGTTTCAGCGGTTTTGTTAACATAAAAAATTTTTCCTTCCCTAATAAAAAAAACCATTACAGGAAGTTCCTCAATCAATTCAAAGAGAAATCCCGAAAAGGGTTTATCCCTTCTCAATTCCTGAAAATAGATTAAAAGATAATGCTCATCTATAAGTTTACACTTTCCAAAGAAAACCTGCGGAAAAGGTTTTTCAACAGTTAAGATAAGATTTTTTTCTTCATAAGGGTCAAGTTTGAGACATATTTCCTGGCGATTTATCTCCTCTATAAGATCCTTTCCTTTTTTATTTGAGTAAACTATATCCCTGGTTATACTATCTAAAATCAAAATAGGATTTTCAAAGGCGTCAAGAGCCTTTAATAAAAGTTTTTTAATCTCTTCCATTTACCATTCTCTTATTCAAACTCTATTATTCTAAATCGGCCATAACTAAAGCTTTATTAATCCTTTTTAAAATTTTATTAATCCTTTTTAAAATAATTAAGTTAATTGCCAAAACCAACCCAAGCATTATAATAAGCCAGAATTTATAACTTATTTTTTCTACCATATAACCTGTAAACATCTGACCAAGGGGAGCTGTTCCAAGGAAAGCAACTGAAAAAAGGCTCATCACCTTTCCTCTATAATGAGAAGGCGTATTTTCCTGTAAAAAAGAATTAACTACTGGATAAAAATTGGTATAAGAACTACCTATGATAAGAACACTTAAAAAAAGAATAAGAAAATTTTTTCCAAAAATTAACCCTATCACTCCTATTCCCCAAAGAAAATGAGCAAAGATAAGTTGCAAGGGCTTTGTTTTGATTTCCCTTCTCAAAAATACACTTATAGCTCCAAGAATGGCACCTATCCCCAACGCAGAAGATAAAAAAGCAAAATCCTTTCCTTTTCCCATTAAAACCTTAGTTGTTAACATTGGTAATAAAATTATAATGGAAACTGCAAAAAAGGTAAATATAGCAGTGACAAAAATAATCTGGAGAATAAAAAAATTTTTCTTCAAAAATTGTAAAAATTCTCCAATTTCTTGAAAAACTTTGTCTTTTTGTGGTATAAATTCCTTTCTTTTTGACACTCTTATAAAGTAAGTAAAAACAAGAAGTGGTATAAAACTTAGAAAATTGAAAAAAAAGCAAAGACTTATATGAAAAAAGGCCATGATAAAGCCTGCTATAGTTGGACCTAACATGCGGGCAGAATTAAAGGAGAGGGCCTGTAAAGAAAGGGCTCTTGTAAGATATAAGGGAGGAACAATCTCACTGATGAAAACCTGTCTCAAAGGCATATCAATTGAGGAAAGAGAGGCTGCTAAAAATCCCAAAAAAGCAAAAAGCCAAAAATTAAAGTATTCCTTATAGACCAAAAATCCCATAATCAATGGAGGAAAAAGGGCCATAAATAAGAGTAGCTGAAGGAGCCTCTTTCTCTCCATACGATCTATTAAAATTCCTGAAAGCAGTGTAATTAATATACTGGGAAAGGTAGTTATAAAAGTAAAAAATCCCAGTTCTGAAGTAGATTCGTTATGACGATAAATAATCCAATGAAGAGCCGTATTCTGAATCCAAGTCCCTGTAAAGGAAATAAAATGCCCGAAAAGGAATAGACGAAAATCTCTTATTTTTAAAGGCCCCAAAATGTCTGAAAACACGCATATATTCTAATATTAAAAAAAATTTTAAAAATACCTCTTTACAAAAATTTTTTTTGGTGTAGGTTTCCTTTTAAGAAACAAAATTAAAGGAGGTTTGTGTAACATGTTTAGAGGTAAGGTTAAGTGGTTTGATGAGAAGAAGGGGTATGGGTTCATCTCTAAGGAGGAAGGCGGCGATGTCTTTGTGCATTTCTCTGCCATAGACATGCCGGGCTTCAAAACCCTTAGAGAAGGTCAGACAGTTGAGTTTGAAGTCATTCAAGGTCCCAAAGGGGAACAGGCTTCCAAAGTAAGAGTCATTGATGCAGGGAATCCCCAGTCTCAAAGAAGACCTCGCAGAATGAAAGAAGAAGGCTAATTTCTCATCTTGCTCTCAAAGGGGGGTCTTCCCCCCTTCACCATAAATTCCGAAATAATTTTAAAGACTTTATGAATCAAAAATTAGCTCCTCACAAAAGCAAAAACTTTTATTTCCAAATAGATCCTTCAAAAATAGCTTTTTTAAAGTTTATTCTTGAGGGATACGATCATCTTGCAACTCTTACTGTACTTGACAGGCAACAAGGAATAGTTCAGATTTCCTTTTATCCTACCGAGGAGCATTGGATTAAAGAAATTCTAAAGGATTTTGAAGTTAAATATCTTAAGGAAGCCTAAGTTCTAAAGGAAAGGGCTCTAAATAAATTTGACTCAAAATATAGTGATCCTCAAATCTTAAAGCAAGGCTCTTTATGACTTCAAGAAGTACTGTTAAATCCAGGGATCCTGCCTTAAATTTTTCAATTAAATTAAGGAGATTTCGTCTCTCCTTTGAGCTTATCCTTCTGATAAAATGGCCTGCAAGATGATAGAGGGTGTTTACGTGTCTTTTTTTCTCAGGTTTTTTCTTAAGAGATATTTTTAAAAGTGATTGATAAACATTAAATTTTTCCTCCGCAGAAAGATCTTTATCAGCAAGTATTCTTTCCATTTTTTTTGCAAGCTCTTCGTTATAGGTTTTTAAAAGGTATTTAGCTTTAGCGTGAAAATCAAAAAGACTCTTTAAATCACTGGGTAAAACTTCTTTTTTTAAACGTGCTAAAAGAAAAATTGAAGTCAAAAAATGATAGTAAAGACTTTTATCTCTAAGCCTTCCTTCATCCTCAAGGGGAAGATAAGGATTATTCTCCTTTAAAAGGCTTGCAAAAAGCCCGTCAGTTTTTCCGATAAGTTTTTCTCCTTTATAAAGTTTAGCAGTGCCAACTCCGCAAGAGGGAGACTTACTTTTGAGAAGGGCTCCATCAAGGGGAGGAAGAGTGGAAATATATTTGATTAAAAAGGGCTTCATCTCAGCGGTAAGATTTTTTCCTGTTTTTTCTTGCAAAAGAATTTTTTCGCCCTTTACTTGGTAAATCTTGATAGGAAGTCTTGGAGTGCCGAGACCAAATTCAGACTCAGGGCAAAAGGTAATAACCTCAACATAGTTTTTCAGCCTTTCCACTAAGGGATCAACAATTATTCCTTCATCATAACGCACTGCCTCAAAAAAACATTTACTCATCAAAAGTCTCGGCTTTATCATTTTTTTCGCGTTATCTTTCCTTGAAATAACCCAAAAAAAAGTTATTATTTAACACTAAAAATTTCAAGGAGTATGGCCTATGAAAAAAGCTCCTATGACCCTTGCTGAAAAAATTCTTGCATACAAACTGGGAAGAGAAAAAGTTGAGCCTGGAGAACTGGTTGAAGTTCCTGTGGATTTAACGCTTGCAAACGACATAACAGGCCCTCTTGCCATAAAGGTTTTCGAATCTACGTGCATTAATAAGGTTTTTAATCCAGAAAAAATTGTGCTTGTTATGGATCACTTCACCCCCAATAAGGATATTAAAAGTGCGGAGCAAGTGAGAATTTGCAGAGAATTTGCCAAAAAATACGGAATAAAGCACTATTATGAAGGAGGAGCCTGCGGAATAGAGCATGCTTTACTTCCAGAGCTTGGTCTTGTTGCACCAGGAGATATTGTAATTGGAGCAGACAGTCACACCTGCACCTATGGTGCCCTCTCTGCCTTTGCCACAGGGGTGGGATCCACGGATCTTGCAGCAGCTTGGATAACCGGAAAAACCTGGTTTAAAGTTCCAGAAACTATAAAATTTGTTTATTACGGAAAACTTAAGCCTTGGGTAACCGGAAAGGATTTAATTCTCTACACCATCGGCGATATCGGAGTGGATGGAGCCCTTTATAAGGCTATGGAATTTTCAGGTGAAGTAATTAAAAAACTTTCCATGGCAGAGCGCCTAACCATGGCGAATATGGCCATTGAGGCAGGTGGAAAGGTGGGACTTATGGAGGCTGACTCAAAGACTTTAAAATTTCTCGAAGGAAAATTAAAAAGGGATCCCCTTATCCTTAAGGCTGATAAAAAGGCAAAGTATGCCGAAATTAGAGAATATGACTGTTCTAAGATTGATCTTGTAGTTGCCCTTCCTCATCTTCCTTCCAATGTAAGATTTGTGAAAGATCTTCCTAAAAGAATTTATATTGACCAGGTAGTTATAGGTTCCTGCACCAATGGAAGATATGAAGATTTAGAAGTGGCGGCAAAAATCCTTAAAGGAAGAAAAGTAAATCCTAATGTAAGGTGCATAATTATTCCTGCAACCCCCGGGGTTTATAAAAAAGCTTTAAAAAAAGGACTAATTGAAATTTTCCTTGAGGCAGGGGCTATTATTTCACCTCCTACTTGCGGGCCTTGCCTGGGAGGCCACATGGGAATTCTTGCCAAAGGTGAAAAGGCCGTTGCCACAACTAACAGAAACTTTGTTGGGAGAATGGGCCATCCAGAAAGCGAGGTTTATCTCTCAGGGCCCGCAGTTGCTGCAGCCTCAGCTGTACTTGGCTACATCGGAACCCCTGAAGAACTGGGTTTATAATGATTGATCCAGAATTAAAATTTAAAAAACCCTTTCAAATATCTGAAAAAGAAAAGAAAAAAATTATAGACGCTACTAAAAAAATCTTAGAATCCAAAGAAAGTATTCTTTTTGCCTATCTCTTCGGATCCTTTGCAGAGGGGCTTACCTTTCACGACATTGATATAGCCCTTTTTGGGAAAGAGGGGTTTTCCTTGTCAGCTTTAATTGAACTTTCTAACCTTCTTGAAAGCGAGATTAATTATCCTTTTGATCTTGTGGATTTAAAAGCTATTTCCCCGGGTTTTCAGATGGAAATTTTTTCCAAGGGGATTTTACTTTTCTCTAAGGATGAGAATCTAAGGACAGATTTCATAGAAAGTGTCTGTTTGAGATACAGAGAATATGCCCATTTTCGTAATTTGTGCTTGGGAATTGAGGGAAGCCTTTACTGATGGAGATAAATTAAAAAAATAGAAAGACTTTTGCAAAATCTTTACAAGGGGGAAAGAAAAGATGATTAAAGGAAGGGTTTGGAAATTTGGTGACAATATTGATACTGATGTGATCATCCCTGCAAGGTATCTCAACACAACTGATCCTCAAGAGCTTGCCAAACATTGTATGGAGGATGCGGATCCTGAATTTTCAAAGAAGGTAAAACCGGGAGATATAATTGTAGCTGGGAGAAACTTTGGTTGCGGCTCATCCAGGGAGCATGCTCCTATTGCCATAAAGGCCTGTGGAATAGCCTGCGTGATTGCCGAATCCTTTGCAAGAATCTTTTACAGAAATGCCTTCAACACCGGGCTTTTAATTATTGAATGTCCAGAGGCTGCAAAAGAGTCTGAAACAGGGGATGAACTGGAAGTTGATGTGGAGGGTGGAAAGATTGTAAATCTTACTAAAAAAAAGACCTATTACTTCAAACCCCTTCCACCCTTTATGAAAGAAATCCTTGAAGATGGTGGTTTAATTCCTCATATTATGAAAAAATTCAAGGCAAGTTGTAATCTTTAAACTTGAGAAACCATTATGAAAAAAAATATTGATTTCCAGTTTAATACCAAGGCAGATCTTTCTTCCCTTTATGAAATTATCACAACTCTTAGGGGAGAAGGGGGGTGCCCTTGGGATAAAAAGCAAACCCCTGAAACTTTAAAGAAATATCTCATTGAAGAGGCCTATGAGGTCTATGAAGCCATAACCAAGGATTTAGCTGATGAAGTAAAAGAAGAGCTCGGAGATTTACTATTTTTGATTCTTTTCATTATCTATCTTTATGAAGAAAGGAAGGATTTTACCCTTAAAGACCTGGTGCATCTTTCTTTTCAAAAGATGATTAGGCGCCATCCCCATGTTTTTGGTGAAGAGGTTGCCAAAAGCGCAGAGGAAGTTTTATCCAAATGGCAGAAAATAAAGGCAAAGGAAGGAAAAAGTGATTCTATTTTAGGTAATATACCAAAAAGTCTTCCTGCCCTTCAAAGGGCTTATCGAATCGGAGAAAGGGCGGCAAGGGTGGGTTTTGATTGGGAAGATCCAAAGGATCTTTTTCCCAAATTAGAAGAAGAAATAAGGGAATTGAAGGAAGCCTTCTTACAAGGAACGAAAGAAGAAATCACAGAAGAATTGGGCGATCTTCTTTTTACAGTAGCCAATCTTTCCAGAAAACTCAATATTAATCCAGAAGAGGCCTTAAAGGCAACCCTTGATAAATTTGAGAGGAGATTTAAAGAAATGGAAAAAACTGCCAAAGAAAAAGGTCTTTCCCTTGAGAGTCTTAATCTTGAAGAAATGGACCGTCTCTGGGAAGAAATTAAAGAAAAAGAAAAATGATTCTCGTTGAAAATCTCACCCTTTTCCTAAATGGTAAAACCATTCTTGAAGATATCAATCTTGAGGTAGAAAAGGGAGATTTTCTTGCCATAATCGGTCCAAATGGAGGAGGAAAATCAACCCTTATAAGATGTATTCTTGGTTTTTTAAAACCTCATAAAGGTAAAATTTATCTTTTGGGAAAACCCCTTTCAGACTTCAGAGACTGGCACTTAATTGGCTATGTGCCTCAGAGAGCTGGAAAAAACCTTAATCAGCTTTTTCCTCTAACTCTAAAAGAGTTTCTTTATCTTCCTTCCATCTGGTATAAAAAAAATCTTGATGAAAAATATCTTGAGGAAATTATTGAAATTTTTGGCTTAAAAGCCTTGATCAATAAAAAGATCTGTAATTTTTCCTTTGGCCAGCTTCAGAGAGCCTACATTGCAAGGGCCCTTGTTTTAAAACCAGAATTACTCATTCTGGATGAACCCTCTGTGGGGCTTGATTTTATATCTCAGAAATCTTTTTATGAAATCCTTTCAAACTTTCATAAAAGAGGAATGACCATCATTCTAATTACTCATGAAACCTGGCTTATAACAAAGGAAGTTAACAAAGTAGCCTGTCTTAATCAAAAACTTTACTTCCACGGTGCCCATGAAGAATTCTGCATTTTTGCCGAAAAGAATCTTCCAGGTTTTGATTTTCATAAAATAGAACATACTCACTGGTAAGCATGGAACTTTTATTTTATCTTGAACTTTTTAAATGGGGATTACTTGCAGGGATTTGTTTTGCCATCTCAACAGCCTTAACTGCCCCCTTTTTAGTTCTTCAAAGAAACTCCTTATTTCCCCATGCCATAACCCATATTCTCCTTTTATCCCTTTTACTTCTCTCTTTATTCAAAGATTTTTTTCCGGTTTTTCTTGAGTTTCCCTTTTTACTTACAGTAACCCTTTTTTTGAGTTATTTAATTTATTTTCTTGCAAGAACCCTTCATCTCTTTGAGGATACTTCAACCTCAATCTTAACCTATCTTTCCCTTGGCCTTGCTTTGCTCATTGCCGGAAAAACCTCCCAATTTGATGTAACCCTTTTAAATTACCTTTTTGGTTCCTTTTTAACGGTTGACAAAAAAGACTATATTGAAAGTTTCTTTGTGCTTATTCTTACCCTTATCTTATTTTATCATTTTAAAGACCTCTGGCTTGCTAAATGTTTTGAAGAGGAAATTCCAGGTATAGAATTAAAAAAATCTCAAGCCCTTTTTTTACTTTTAATAACCCTTCAGAGTATTGTGGGAGTAAAGTTGATGGGGGTGCTTCTTGTTTCATCCTTTTTTGTATTCAGTTCAGCTACCGCTCTTAAAATTTCTTCTTCCTTTGCACAAGCAATTTATCTTTCCGTCTTTTTTAATCTTTTATCCCTTCTTTTTGGTTTTATCCTTTCTATCCATTTTGATTTTCCCTTTTCAGGGGCGGTGGTTATATTTATGGGGCTTTATATTCTTGGGCTCTTTTTTCTGAAAAGGAGTTAGAATGAGATTTATTGATACGCATGCTCACCTTAATCTTACAGACTTTAAAAAGGATCTTTCTGAAGTGATTGAACGCGCAAAAAAATCAGGAATTATCAAGTGCATTGTGGTTGGCATTGATAGAAAAACAGGAGAAAGAGCCATTGAATTAAAAAGGATATATTCTGATTTTATTGAGATAGCCCTTGGTTTTCACCCTCATGAAGTGAAAAAATTATCAGAAGAGGACTATCTCTGGCTTGAGAAAAATCTTGAAGAAGCCCTTGCCCTCGGTGAAATTGGCCTTGACTGGGTAAAGGAATATTCACCTAAGGAAGAACAGATTAAACATTTTGAGAGGCTTCTTTTTATTGCCAAAGAGAGAAAAATGCCTGCTGTCCTTCACTTAAGGGGAAATAAAGCCTTTTGGGATTTTGTTTTCGATTTTCTAAAACCCTTTAAAGACCTCCCTTTGCTTTTTCACTGTTTTACTGCAGATAAGGGTGTTGCTAAGAAAATCTTGGAGTTTAACAGTCTTATTTCCCTTCCTGGGGTTATTACCTTTGAAAAAGCAGAAGAATTAAGGGAGGCTGCCCGTTTTATTCCCCTTGAAAGAGTTGTCCTTGAAACAGACTGTCCCTTTTTAACTCCTAATCCCATGCGCGGAAAAAGAAATGAACCGGCCTTTTTAGTTTATACTGCTCAAAAATTGGCAGAAATAAAGGGTGTCTCCTTAGAAGAAATTGGAGAAATAACCACCTCTAATGCCTTAAGATTTTTTAATATAACTCTTTAAAATCTCTCAAAGAAGGTTTTATTTTTTTTAATTCCTGATAGAATTAGAGCCGTTGATTGAAGTTGATTGAATATGAATACTCCCTGGAGGAGGGCATGCGCCTTAAAAGAACTCACTTTATAGGTGACATTGGAAATCACCTTATTGGAGAGACCCTTACAGTTTCTGGATGGGTATTAAGAAGAAGGGATCACGGAGGAGTTATCTTTATTGATCTTCGAGATAGAACGGGGCTTCTTCAGGTGGTTTTTGAAGAGGGCCTTGATCCTAAAATTCACGAATTAGCAGATACCTTAAGAATTGAATATGTAATTTCCGTAAAGGGGGTTTTAAGAAGAAGACCACCCGGTATGGAAAATCCAAAGATTCCTACAGGGGAAGTGGAACTTGTGGCAGAGGATCTGGAAATTTATAATACCTCCTTAACGCCGCCTTTTCCTATGGATGAAGATCTAACTGAGGTCTCAGAAGCGATAAGACTTAAATATCGCTATCTTGAAATGAGAGCCTTAAAGGGACATGAGCCTTTTATTTTCAGACACAAAGTCACCCAAACCATAAGAGAATTCCTAAATTCCAGAGGATTCCTTGAAATCGAAACCCCCTTTTTAACCAAAAGCACTCCTGAAGGAGCAAGGGATTTCCTTGTTCCAAGCAGACTATATCCAGGAAAATTCTATGCCCTTCCTCAGTCTCCACAGCTTTTTAAGCAAATTTTAATGGTGGCTGGCTTTGAAAGATATTATCAAATAGTGCGCTGTTTCAGAGACGAAGACTTAAGAGCTGACAGACAACCCGAATTTACCCAGCTTGACCTGGAAATGAGCTTTGTTACCGAAGAAGATGTAATGACCCTTGTGGAGGAATTGCTTTTTTATCTTTTTGAAAAAACCCTGGAAATCACTCTTTCAACCCCTTTTCCAAGGCTTCAATATGATTATGCTGTAGCCACCTATGGAACAGACAGACCTGATTTAAGATTTGGCATGGAACTCAAGGACATTTCTGAAATCGCAAGAAACTCCCAATTTCAAGTCTTTAGATCTGCCCTTGAAAAAGGAGGAATTGTAAAGGGTCTTAAAGCCCCTTCGCATTTTTCAAGAAAGGAAATTGAAGAACTCACAAAGTATGCTCAGGATCTTGGGGCAAAAGGTCTTGCCTGGATAAAATATACAAAGAATGCCAAAACCTTTGAAGAAAAGTGGAGCTCACCCATTGTAAAATTTTTTGAGCCCTCTCTTCTTGAAAAACTTGAAGAAATCTTTGACCTTACGGAAGATAAGGCAACCCTCTTTTTTATTGCTGACAATTTCGAAAACACTCACAGCATCCTTGGAGAGCTTAGGAATTATCTTGCAAAAAAGCTTGATATGATTCCAGAAGGGACCTTTAATTTTGTTTGGATAATAGATTTTCCCCTTCTTGAATGGGATGAGGAGGAAGGAAGGCTTGTTTCTGTCCATCATCCCTTTACTCATCCCAAGGAAGAAGATATACCCCTTCTTGAAAGCGAACCTCTTAAGGTAAAATCACGAGCCTATGACATAGTTTTAAATGGAGTTGAAATCGGTGGAGGAAGTATTCGTATTCACCGAAGGGATCTTCAGGAAAAAATTTTTAATCTTCTTGGAATTAAGAAAGAAGAGGCTGAAGAGAAATTTGGTTTTCTTCTTAAGGCTTTAGAGTTTGGTGCTCCTCCTCATGGTGGAATTGCCTTTGGCCTTGATAGACTTCTTATGCTTATGCTTGGGAAAAAGAGCATAAGAGAGGTGATAGCCTTCCCGAAAACCCAGAAAGGGCAATGTCTGCTTACAGGGGCTCCCTCTGAGGTTAAAATTGAACAAATCCTTGAACTTCATCTTCTTCCTGGTTGGGAGAAAAAGAAAGATATGGTATAATTTTTCTTGAAATCTTTTTGGGAGGGCTTTTAATATGCCTGCCCTTGTTGTAGTAGGAACTCAATGGGGAGATGAGGGAAAGGGGAAAATTGTTGATGTTCTTACTGAAAAGGCTGATTTTGTGGTAAGATTTCAGGGAGGAAACAATGCCGGCCACACTTTGGTTATAAATCAAAAAAAATATATACTACATTTAATTCCCTCCGGTGTTTTTCATCCTCACACAACTTGCATAATAGGAAACGGGGTAGTTGTTGATCCCGAAGTTTTAATTGAAGAAATTGAAAAATTAAAGAGTGAGGGCCTTGTCATTTCAAGCCAGAAACTAAAGGTTAGCGAAAGAGCCCATGCGATTATGCCCTATCACAAAGCCCTTGATCTTGCAAGGGAATCAAAGGCCAAAAAGGACAAAATTGGAACCACGGGGAGAGGAATTGGACCCTGTTACGAGGATAAAGTGGGAAGAAAGGGCTTTAGACTTATAGATTTGACGCGACCGGATTTTTTTAGAGAAAAACTCAAAGTTGTTCTTGAAGAAAAAAACTTTTATCTCAAATATCTCGGGGCTGAACCCCTTAACTTTGAAGAAATTTACGAAAAATATCTGGAATATGGGAAATATTTAAAACCCTATTTAACAGACACCTCTTATATTTTATGGGAGGCAAAAAGACAAAATAAAAGGATTCTCTTTGAGGGAGCACAGGGGACTTTTCTTGATATTGATTATGGCACCTATCCCTATGTAACATCTTCTAATACCATTTCAGGTAATGCCTGTTGCGGAAGCGGGCTTGGGCCAACAGCCATAGATAAGGTTCTTGGTATTGTTAAAGCTTATACCACAAGAGTTGGAGAAGGCCCTTTCCCTACAGAACTTAAAGATGAACTTGGGGTGCATTTGAGAGAAAAGGGCGGAGAATATGGAGCAACCACTGGAAGACCGAGAAGATGTGGCTGGCTTGATCTTGTAATGGTTAAAACTGCTATAAGATTAAACGGTATTTCCTGCATTGCCATAACTAAGCTTGATGTGCTAAGTGGACTTGATACTTTAAAGATTTGCACGGCTTATAAAATTGGTGAAAAAGTTACGGACTTTTTCCCAAGCACCCTTGAAGATTTAAGCAAAGTAACTCCCCTTTATGAAGAGCTTCCAGGATGGAAGGAGGATATAAGTGCTACCAAATCCTTTGAAGAACTTCCTCAGGCAGCCAAAACCTATCTCAAAAAAATTGAATCCTATCTGGGAGTTCCTATAAAAATTGTCAGCACAGGCCCAGAAAGAAAAAATTGCTTCTTTATTAAAGGAGAGGATCTCTTTTAAAAAGTTCCTATGAAAGACAAGGTCCTAATTGCTAACAGAGGTGAAATAGCCCTTCGTATAATGGAAGCCTGCGAACTTCTTGGCCTTGATTATGTGGCAGTTTATACTAAAGAAGACGAAGAATCTCTCCATGTGAGACTTGCCAAGAAAAAGTATCGCATATCCGATTACAGGGATATGAATGATTTATTGGCTGTTGCTGATGAAGAAAAATGCACAGCTATTCATCCTGGCTATGGTTTTCTCTCTGAAAATTATCGTTTTGCAAGAAGGGTTGTTAAAAGAGAAAGACCCCTTATATGGATTGGACCAACCTGGGAAGTTATTAGGGATCTGGGGAACAAACTTTATATGAAAAAAGTTGCCCATAAACTTGGAATACCTGTAATTCCAGGCTCTGTTGAGCCCATCTATAATGAAATTGAGGCAGAACTTAAAGCCCAAGAAATCCTTGAGCAAGCTTATGAAGAGGGCTTTGAGGAGGTTTCTTTTCTTGTCAAAGCCGTTGCAGGTGGCGGTGGAATGGGTATTGAGGAAGTAAAAAATCTGGAAGAGATAAGACCTGTTTTTAGAAAAGTCAGAGCCTATGCAAAAAGACTCTTTGGTGATGAGGGAGTGATTATAGAAATCAAAATTCCCCTTTTTCAGCATATTGAGGTCCAAATTCTTGGAAGTAAACATGGTGAATATGTCCATTTTGGAACAAGAAATTGTACCATTCAGAGCCCCTTCAGACAAAAAAGAATTGAGTTAGCCCCGGGATTTTATCAAATGGGGCAATATAATTTTGACCCTGCTAAGAAGGAAGCAGAAATTATTGAACACTCTCTCAATCTTGCCAGGCATTTTAATTATGACAGTGTTGGAACCTTTGAGTGGCTCGTTACCCCTGAGGGCAAGTATTATCTTATGGAAGTAAATACCCGTATACAAGTTGAAAACGAAATCTCAGCCAAAATTTCCTTTGTAAAAAACAAACCTGTAAATCTTCTTAAAGAACAGATAAGAGTTGCCTTTGAAGAGAAACTTGGGTATTCTCAGAGAGATGTCGCATTTAAAGGAATGAGCCTTGAGTTTAGGCTTATTGCAGAAGATACAAAAAGAGGGTTTACACCCTTAAGTGGAGTTATAACAAGATTTGATTATAAAGAACATCCCTGGCTTACTATGAGAACCCATGTGCCCAAGGATAAACCTTATACCATTCCCACTCAATTTGATCCTAATCTTGCTTTGGCTATAATATATGGCGAAAAATTTGATGACCTCATGGAAAAAAGCAAACAATTCCTTAATGAAATAGTAATTGAAGGGCATACCTTTAAAAATGAACCTCTTGTTACAAATATAGAATTTTTAAAAGAAAAACTCGGCGATGTGTATAAGTTTTTAAGCATATAGAGACTATGCTTGTTGAACTTCATAAAAAACTTAAAGAACTTATTGAACTTGCTGAATACATAAGAGACATCAAAGGAGAAGAATTTCTTTCCATTGGAAATATCTGTAATGAGCTTACGGACTTTTACCATCATTTCTATGATTATTCCCAAGAAAAAATAATTTCTTTCATACAAAGTTATGAAGAAAAGTTGGGAAAGATTTTAATTAAAGCTGAGGAGACTTTGACTCCCTATGAGATTGTTAAGATTGTTCGTCATCCCCAGAGATTTACCCTTCTTGACATTCTTGAAAATGTTTATGACAGTTATATGGAGCTTGGAGGGGAGGGAGAGCTAAACATTGATCCGGCAGTTATTTGTGCTAAAGCCATTATTACCCGCCGTGTGGGGGATGAGGTCTATTTTCATCAAGTAATGGTTATTGGTCATGAAAAGGGGCATGGTGAAGAATTCAGGCGAGGAGGAAGTGCTGCCCCCTGGGGTAATGAAAAGGCCTTAAGATATATGAAAATGGCTGAAACTGAAGGAATTCCCATCCATTTTTATATTTTCACCCCTGGGGCCTATCCCATTGAGGATTATCCAGGGGCTGCTCAACAGATTGCAAGAAATCTCTTTTATATGAGCAAACTTTCTGTTCCAACCATTTCTTTTATTTCTGAAGGAGGCTCAGGAGGAGCAGAGGCCATTGGTCTTACCGATTTAAGACTTATGGCTGAAAAGGGTTATTATTCTGTAATCAGTCCTGAAGGAGCAGCAGCTATAGAAGCCAAACTTAAAGACGAAAGACCTCCCCGGGAACTTGTAGAAAAAATGGCAAAGGCTCTAAAACTTACAGCTAAAGACAATCTTCAACTGGGAACCATTGATAGGATTATTCCAGAGCCTCCTCTCGGTGCAAGAAGAAAGGATTACGAATTTTTCAAAAGGCTTAAATATGAAATTATAAAAGCAACAGATGAAGTGGTTCTTCAAACTCGCAGCCTCAAAATGTTGAGAAAATATGCCCTTTCCAAACAGAACTTTGAAAACTTCTCTTATTATGTTAACTGGGAACTTTCAGAGGATGAAAAAGAAATCCTTATTGAAAATCGTTATGAAAAATATAGAAAAATGACCCAATGGGCAGTTCTTGAACCAAAAAGTTTTTTCAAGTGTCTTGCCCAAAGGGGAACAAGGCTCGGGCAGAGCATAGCTTATGAAGTTAAATATCGTGTTTTAAAAAGCGGGCAAAAAACTTTTAAACGCTTTTTTGAGGAACTTGCCAGTGAATCTTCATTACTGCTCAAGCCTGTCTCAGATCCCATTAAAAGCGTTTATAACCTCATTGTAGGGAAAAAAATAAGAACCAAGGTAAGAATGCCAGGAGAAATTGAAGAAGAAACGGAGGTTTATGTTAGTCCCCTTGCTCTTCAGGATAGAACAGTAACCTGTCCTCAGGCAGAGAAATTTGGCTGTCCTGATTTATGGGTTCCTGATCTTTATGGCGAATTCTGCGGAGTGTGTCCTAATTGCGGCTATCACTTCCCCTTGGAATATAACTGGTATTTAAATAATATCTTTGACAAAGGTAGTGTTAAAACCTTTAATGACGAAATTGCCTCGGGAAATCCTTTAAATTTTGAAGGGTATGCTGAAAAATTAAAGGCTGCAAGAAAAGAAACAGGCCTTAACTCGGCCCTTCTTTCCTTTGAAGCCAAAATTGGCGGAATAAGTGTAGTTGCTGTTATGCTTGTTGCTGATTTCAGACAGGGAACGGTGGGAGTGGCTGAAGGGGAAAAATTTATAAGGGCCGTTGAATTTGCCAAAGTATCAAGAAGGCCCTTTATTGCCCTTGTGCATACCACCGGGGGAATTCGCATTCATGAGGGCACAATGGGAGTGGTTCAAATGCCAAGATGCACCATGGCTGTAAGAGACTATGTGGATAGCGGGGGGCTATACATTGTTATCTATGATAACAATTCCTATGCAGGGCCTGTTGCCAGTTTCCTTGGTTCAGCACCCTATCAATTTGCCTTAAAATCAACCCGCCTTGGCTTTGCCGGCCCGAGAGTTATTCTTGAAACCACAGGACAGCCTGTTCCTCCAGATTATCACAGCGTTGAAAATGCCTTAAAAAGAGGACACATTCAGGGAATTTGGGATAGACGAGAACTGAGAAAAAAACTTTTCTTTGCTTTGCTAACCATGGGAGCCCCCAATCTTTATTACAGGTAAAGGGTTATGAAAATTGATTTTTCCCATTTAACACAGATTTTACAGCGCTTTAAGGCCAAACCATACAAAATTTACCCTGTTCTTACTCCCCATACAGGAAAAATCATTGAATTCAAAATAAAAGAGGGAGAAGAAGTTAGAGGGCCATCTGGAAAGTGGCTTGAAAAGCCAGGAACTCCCCTTTTTATTTTGGAGAGAGAAAAAAATCCCAAACTCATAAGAGCCCAGTATAATGGTATAGCCCAAAATATAAGAACAGATCTTTTAAATCGCTTTGTTGAAGCAGGAGAAAAGGTGCTTGAAATAAAACACCCTCTCTCTCAGGAAGAAATCATCTCTGAGGTGCTTTTAAATGCCTTACTTGTTATCAGAGCTCCTGAGACAGCCCGCTATATCCTGAGTCCGGAGCTTGGTAAAAGGCTTGAAAAAGAGGGCCTTGGAAAAGTTTCAGTTAAAGAAGGAGATGAACTCCTCATCATGACCTTTATGAAGAGGGAAACCCCCATTTTTTTAAAAGAAAGGGGAACTTATATTATTTATCAAATCTATTTCAAACCCTTTGAATTGGTTCAAGCTGGAGAGCCCCTTCTTGGGCTGTGTCCTGTTGAGGATCTTCCCCATCTTGAAAAAATAATTCAACGCATAAAAGCCGAGTGGTCCCTTTAGTAATTGGTGAAGAAATCTGGTATTTCCCATCCCTTGAGAGGGGAATGGAAAAGGCAAAAGAACTTATAGAGCTTTATCCACGCACAGCCAATGGAAGGGTTATCTGGATGGGAGAAGTTTTAAAAGCCAAGGGAAGGTTTCAAAGAAAGTGGTTTGCAGAAAAGGGAGGCCTCTGGCTGGTTATAACCCTTTATGACGAACTTTTGGGAAAAAATAAAGGGCTTCTTTCCTTGGTTGTGGGGTTGGCTCTGGTTAGGGCAGTAAGAGCCCTTGGTGCAAAAGAGGTATATCTCAAGTGGATAAATGACCTTCATTTCAGGGGGAAAAAACTTGCCGGCGTTTTAATGGAAACCTGGAAAGAGTGGTTTATTATTGGAATTGGACTAAATGTGAACAATACCCCTCCAGGTTTTCTTCCCGCTATCAATCTCAAAGAAATTTTAAAAAAAGAAATGCCCCTTGAAGAGGTGCTTTTCAAATTTTTAAAATATTTTAACTATTACTATAAAATGCTCTGGGATTTTGATCTTGAAAGTTTCTACGAAGGGGGCCTTGCAAACCCTATTATTGAAGAATTTAAAAAATACACAGATACCCTTGGAAAATGGGTTTATTATCATTACAATGTGGAAGAAAAAGGTGGTCTGATAGCAAAAGCCGTAGATCTTGATTTAGAAGGAGCCTTAATTCTTGAAAAGGAAGGTGAAATTATTAAGGTTAGTTCAGGAGAAATTTTTTATTTAGCTTAGCACCAATCTTTCCCTTTAACACTCTGCCAGATAAATTTTCCCTTTTCATTAGAGCAGGCTCACTTTAGCTGTGATATTGATGTGCCCTTTGCAAAAATTATTAGGAAATCGCAAGACCTTTCTTTGACCTGCGAAAAACATCAAAAAAATTCACAAAAACGAGTTCTTTGCATTTTTTTGTGGCAGCTATAAGACCTTTAGCCGCGACAAAAAGAAGTCAAGCTTCCTCTCCCATGGTGGGAGAAAGCTGGGGTAAGGGGGATATTAAAGAATTGGTTGTGGCTACCAAAACAAAAAAAAGAACCTTGTGCGCCCTTGACATCGTTTCGTTATGTTTTAAAATATATAACCAAAAAAAAAACAGGAGGTGCTGCAATGTTTAAAATTTATCTCTTTTCCATCCTTCTCCTCTTTGGGTTACATAGTTTTTGCAGGGCTGAACTAATTAGGGTTTATGCAGCTGCTGATTTGCAATATGCCCTGAAGGAAATTGCAGACCTGTATCAAAGAGAACATCCTGAGGATAAAGTAGAACTTATATTTGGGTCTTCCGGCAAGGGCGCAGCCCAGATCAAAGCAGGAGCCCCTTATCACCTTTTCTTCTCGGCTGATATGAAATACGCTGAAGAGTTATATAAAGAAGGTTATTTAGTGACCAAACCCAAACCCTATGCAGTGGGTAGAATTGTGGTTTGGGTGCGTAAAGATTCTGGGCTTGATCCCTCAAAATTTCCCCAGATTCTTTTAGAGGCTAAAAAAATAGCCATAGCTAATTGGGAGCATGCCCCCTATGGTAGAGCTGCCAAGGAGGTATTGCAAAACTATGAAGTTTTTGACCGTGTAAAAGATAAGCTGGTCCTGGGTGAAAATGTCTCTCAGGCTGCAAGCTTTGTCTATTCTGGTGCAGCAGAGGTGGGAATTATTCCTCTCTCCCATGCGATTTCCGAAAATATGAAAAAAGTAGGAACTTACTTCTTAATTCCAGAAAACAAACATTCTCCCATAGTTCAGGGATATGGAATCACAGAGGCTGGTAAAAACCTGAAAGGGGTAAAAAAGTTTTATGAATTTGTTTTAAGTCCTAAAGCAAGAGAAATACTTAAAAAATACGGCTTTATGGTCCCTGGTGAAAAATAGTCAAGTTCTTTGCAAAATTTTACACTACCCCACCCTTAAGGTTTATAACAAATAAAAAACTTGAGAAAACAAACTTTACAAAATCATATATGCATGAGATAAACTGGCTTCCTTTTTGGCTTACCATAAAGTTAGCCTCTATAACTACCTTTTTACTTTTATTAATAGGTATTCTCCTATCTTACTATCTTGCTTACAACAGGCATAAAATAAACACAATTATAGAGGCGCTTTTAAGTCTGCCTTTGGTTCTGCCTCCTACGGTGTTAGGTTTTTATTTGCTTATTCTCTTTAATAAGCAGGGATTGATAGGCACTCTTTGGTATAAAATATTTAACAAACAGCTTGTTTTTCACTTTGAGGGACTGGTTGTGGCCTCAGTGATTTACAGTCTTCCCATGATGGTCCATCCCCTTACTGCTGGGTTTAGAAGTGTTCCTAAAAATCTTATAGAAGCAAGCTTTACCCTTGGAAAATCAAGATTGGAAACTCTAATAAGGGTTATTCTTCCCAATATGAAGGCCTCGATTCTTACAGGGATAGTTCTCTCTTTTGCCCATACTGTGGGAGAATTTGGAGTGGCTGTGATGGTGGGAGGAAACATTGAGGGAGAAACTCGAGTGGTATCCATAGCCATCTATAGTGCCGTTGAGTCTATGGATTATAAAACCGCTCATATTTATGCCTTAATTCTCTTTTTTATGTCCTTTTTAACACTTTTAGCTCTTTACTTCTTAAATAAAAAATGGAAGCCCTATGATAAGGCTTAAGATTAAGAAGCGTCTATTTGGCCCACAGGGAGAATTTTTACTCGATGTAGAGTTTGAGACAAAGCAAGCTGAGTTTTTGGTTATTTTTGGACCATCAGGGAGTGGAAAAACAACTTTGCTAAGAATAATTGCAGGTCTTGAAAAGCCTGATGAAGGTTTTATTGAAGTTGATGGAAAAATCTGGTATGACTCAAAAAAAAAGATAAATCTTCCTCCGCAGAAAAGAGATGTAGGCTTTGTTTTTCAGGATTATGCTCTATTCCCGAATATGAATGTCTTTGAAAACATAGCTTATGGGATGAAGAAAAAAGATAAACACAAAGTTATTGAACTTCTTAGATTGGCAAAAATGGAGGCCCTTAAAGATAGAAGACCTGATACTTTATCTGGTGGTCAAAAGCAAAGAGTTGCCCTTTTAAGAGCTATCGCAAGGGAACCCAAGCTTTTGCTTCTTGATGAGCCCCTTTCCTCTCTTGATAGAGACATAGCTACTTTCTTGAGAGAGGAAATTAAAGCCTTTCAGAGAAGATATCAGATTCCAACCCTCATGGTTTCTCATAACATAGAGGATGCTATAAGACTTGCCGATAAAATCCTAAAGATAGAAAACGGTAAAATCATTGCTTCAGGTTCACCCAGAGAGGTGCTTTTTTCTAAAAATCCCTCCTCAGGCTTTATCCTCAAAGGCATTCTTCTTGAAAAAGTCTTCAGAGGAACAGATTATCTTCTTAGTATTGCTATAGGGACAGACATAGTAGAAATTACTGCTTCTAAAGAAGTTGGCGAAACCTTAAACTCAGGAGATTGGGTTCAAATTTCAGGGAAGTTCTTTGCTACTGTGAGGGAGTTTAGGTAAAATCTTCTCTTTTTCTTTATCTAAGAAATTTTGAAAATCTCTGTAAAATGTCCAGAAAATAGAAAGAACTTCCTCCCCAGCCTGAGTCAACCTGGCACCACCGCCCTTCTTTCCACCAATAAAGGTTTCAACAAGGGGTCTTCCAGCCTGCCTGTTCATAGAGTCAACAAGCCCCCAAGCCTGTCTATAAGACATTCCCAAAGCCCTTGCCGCTGAAGAAATGGAACCATATTCCTTAATTTTTTCAAGTAAAATCACCCTTCCATAGCCAAGAAAAGTCCCCTCTGGCCCTTCAATCCAGATTTTCCCTTTTAAAGAAAAGTTTTCATCTCTGCTTTCAACTTCACAAACTTTATGTCTTTCCTTATAATCTTCCCTATGTGTCTTTTTTCTTTTCATTTTTATTTCTCCAATATAAAACCTTAAAGCCAAGGAATATATAGCTTTACAACCAAACCTATAAGGGAGACTTTATCTCACCCAGCAAATTTCCCCAAGTAGGTTCCACTCCATTTTAAGCACATACTTGACAAGTCTGAATAACATCCCTCACAAGTAATCTAATTCTTTAACGCCTCTTTCTTAAAATTTCATAAAAGGTTAAATATGGCATTTTAAATTCCTTTTATATTTTAAATTTACATATCAATCCTAGAAAAAGCAAGAATAAAATAAATGTAAGTTTTATTTAGCAATACATCTTGTATAGGTTTTAGATATTCTTTTATATGTTTCAAATTCTTATTCAATAAGAATCAACCTTAGGTGTAACCCGCAATTTTTTTACAATTTTGATTTTGCAAATACAATCACAAATTTTTTTAATAAAGTCCCTTTGAAACCAAGGGCAAGAGACTTAGGCATGCAGGTTTTCACCTGCGCCATCTCCTCCTCCATGCAATCCTTTAGGAACAACGCCAGGTTTCAACTCTCCCCCACATGCAATCCCTTGAGAACCAGGGCAAGTTTCAACTTTAAGAATTTTTTCAACTTTCACGTATCTGACTATTACCTCTCCATTAATTTTCTTTACTTCAACGCAATTTCTTTCAAAGCCGCAGTGGGCACGAAAATTTCGCGGTGTAAGCTCATCAGATTTTTCACCTCCAATAAATTCCTTTAAAAGTTTATATTCGGGTTGAAATTTATTAAACATTTCATCTTTCCAAAAATTATTCTTCAATTCTTGAGAGAAATAATCCCTCAGAGTATCTAATTCAAAGTATTTAAATAAATTACAAGCATGGCTTCTAAATTTCCATCCCAGTTCAGTCGTTGAGACCTCATCTTTCGGATAAATTTTATATGCCTTTAAAGCCCTAACAATTCCCAAATAAAGGGTGAGCATAAGAAATAATTGTCTCCACGGGACTGTGTTTATCCTGGGAGTATTTAGATAATAAGAAAAAAGTCTTTCCTTTAAGAAATTTATCATCTCCTGCATAACTGTTAAAATTTCTTCTTCCTGGTGATAGGGAAAGGTGTATAGAACAAGGGGGGTTGCATTTTTTAAGGCTGAAAAGAAAAGATAGCCCCTCGTTAAAAGAGAGGCAAGTTTTTCGGTTAAATATCTTTTTAAATTTCTGTCTTCCCCTGAAAGCTCTTTAATGAGTGTAGAGTAGGCATTTTCAAGCTTTATTTCATCAGGACGCCTTGGCCAGGAAAAGAAGGCCTTTACCTCAAGCTTATAGCGATGATGTAATTCATAGGTTTTATCAGCGGAAGTTAATAAAATGGGGTCGGAAAAGCAAAGAAAGACCTCAAGGGGTTCTAAGGAGGGATAAAAATTCTGCAATTTATAAAAGGTTAGGAAAAGTCTTCCTGCTTCAAGGAGGGCTGAAACATAGATATTATGCCCGCTTGAGATATCAAGATAAAGCTCTCTAAAGGGCTCTTTAAGATATCTATCAGCCATATTTAAGAATATCTACATTACGAGCTCTTCAAAGGTTACTTCAAATCTAACCTTTTCGTATTCACCAAGACTGTGAATAACAAGGATATCATCTGCTTCCTGAGAGAGGGGATAGAGCCTGTAATAATGCTCCTGTATCAAACCTTCCAATCTGATAAATCACCTTCATTTTTCCCCCCAAGGGTGGGATTAATAATTAAGTATTTTCCAAGACCAAAAGATGTATTTTTTCCACAATGTAGAATTTCTCCAGCCTTTAAAAGTGAAAAAAAGGGTTCAAGATAACCTTCAAAGGAAATTTCTCCCACAAGTCCTCCCAGAACCATCCTGCGATTTTGACGATAGGAATATCTCTCCCAGTCATACCATTTAAGATAGGCTTTTTTGGTTCTTACTTTTTCAGAGGCCTCAATTAAATCCTTGGCTGGAATTGAAGGCAAATCTTCAGATACATTGTAATAATACAATACCTGAATTCTCCTTAAAAGAGCCCTTATTAAATGATGGAATTCTAATCTTTTCACAAGTTTTTCTCTATATATTAATCTTAAAGGTGTAATAAGTCTAAGATGTAGAATAGATTCAGAATTAACACCTGAATTATTCTCTTTTGGATTTTTAAACTCAATAGAAAGATTTAATACACCCGTAGCTTTATAGTCCACTAAATAAAATTTTCTATTACCCTTCCCTATACCGTGTTCACCTGCCAATTTTATAGCTAAAATAAAATGCGGTTCATAGGATACAGCTTTACCGATAAGAATTATTCGTAAATTAAATGTTTCTCCTTTAATATAAGTATTTTTTTTCTCTTCCGGAGGTTCTATTATAAAGGGATGTGGTATAGAGGGATATTTGTGAAGATTAAAAGGAAGAGGTTTATTGGGATCAGGTATGGTTTCAAATATATAGGCATAATAGCATTCTTTATAGAGGGGGCATAAATGACAATTCTCATAGGTTTTAAGGACACAAAGGGCTTTTTTTAAAGTTCTTCCGACAACACCCCGAAAGGAAGAACCTTTAAAAGTTGGGAGATAAAGCTCATCTTCTGGTTCACAAGTTATAGTAAGTATTTTATAGGGAATGCTCAGGATAACCATTACATAGGTTCAAAATAAAAAATAGCCCATCCAAAAGGTAAGGCTTCCCTTAAATCTTTTTTACTCTTACTTGCAAGCCAGAAAGTGGTAGGAGATTCTGCATATTCTCTCCTTCCTCCTGCTTTTGTTATGAGAATTTTTCTTATCCTTTCCAGAGTCATGGCTTCTGCACCAGAATGTTTTCCGAGCTTTAATAATACCGCCTTTTTTTCCTTAAGAGCCTGCGCCTGATTAAGGCTTATAGGAATATTTTTGAATCCCAATTTTTCCAGAATATCTTTTTTCTCTTTATTATATACAGAACGAAAATAATGCTTAAAAGCTCCTTCAATAAGCTTATTAAAATCTATACCCTCTTTTATATCCCTCCTTTTTGATTCTATCGTTAAAGTTCCCTCAAATACAGCCCCAGAAGGTATTACCTCAAGAGGTAAGGTTAATCTACCTCTTATTTCTCCTTTACTTTTAGATACATTAACGGCATATAAAATTTCTGTAGATATATTATTTACACAAGTTAAATCAGAAATTTTCAAAAGATTGAAGGGATCTTCTTTAATTTCATCGTATTCAAGGAGAGTTTTTTCTAAATCATGAAATAATTTACTAATAACTTTTTTTGGCGTATTAACAGTAATTCTACTAATATTTTCTAATAACTTTTGCAGAGATTGCAAATTTTCTTTCCTTCTTGTAGTGTGATTTAAATTACTCAAGATAGATGTCAAATAGCCTGTTCTTAAGGCTCCCTTGAGAGAACTTCCTGGAATAACAGGTTCATCTGTGTAGGGATTAAAATAAGTTCTCGGAATTTCAAAGGCATTAAAATTCCTTAAAATATCTCTTTCATTAGTATATTTTAAGATCTCTTCATATCTGTTAGCAAGTTCCATTGGAACTTTATAGGACTTTATTCCAGGTAGATTTTTTACTTTATCTTTTATCCTATAAGCATAGAAGCGATATAAATTAACAAGGGCCTGGACTCCTTTCATATCTGATATTTTTTCAAGTTCACTGCTTTCTTCAGGTGTAAGACAATTTAACAAATCAAAAAGAGAAAAAACAATCATCTTTTGCATATCTTTATCAATCACAAATTCCAAAGGAGTAAAAACTTCATCGTGGCCTATATGAATAGGGGTTATAACTTCAAGTCTAATTTTATAATACTTTTCATAAATCATATTTTAACCTCCACAGGTATAACAAGAGCATAACCTTGGCATAAAGCAGTTCCCTGTATGGAAGAAATATTTGTTATAGCTCTGCCTATATAGACTCTCTTTTGAAATTCTTCGGGAATAAAAATAGCACCCTCATCTGCCATAAGAACAGGGGCTTTAAAGGGATTCTTTGAAACACTAAGAATATCTCCATGTCTCCCAAAACGCACAAAGGGCTCAAAAAAAACTTTTTTGTATTTGAAATTTGCTTCTGGAACCATTGGTGATAAAGTATAATAGGCATTATAAGATTTTTCTGTTTCAGAGTAAAAATTAATTTCTTTATAGTCTATAACTTCAAATTTACCCCATCCTGCAGTTTTGTCCTTTCCGTATCCAAAGTGCCCAACTCTTCTAAGAGCTTCTATAATGCCTTCAATGGAAATATCCTCTCTTAGACCAGCAAATAAAACAAGGTCTGTTAAATACCAAATTTTATCTATCACAAAAGGAGAAAAGGCATCCCCACTTGTTTTTCCCAAAATTCTATGAATGGTGCATCTCACCTGCTCATCTCTCTTTTCAAAATTTATCTTTTCATACTTAATTTCATTCAAAGGGGGTAAGGGTGGATTAAATTCAAAATGTGAAAGTGTCTTTAATTCCTTTCGTCTGCTTATAAGTTCCTCTTCAGAAAGCTCAAAAAGAAAATGCAAGGGCATAGTTGGCCTCTTAAGATAAATCTTACCATCTATGTAAGGATAGACAGAAGAAATAATAAAAAAGGGATTCCGGGCATAGTCTATCAACAAGTCATCTAAAGAGTTCCCTAAAAGAGAACTGTCATAATAAATCTGCCAGCAGATATGTCCAAAAAGGGTATCGCCTTTTAAGGGAGTTCCAAAACCTGTCAAAGGTTTAAGAATTATCTGATAAATCCGCAAAGTTTCCTCCTTTAAATTCAAAATATATTCAAAATATTTAAATTACTTGGCTACAGTATCTGCCCAAAGGGAATTTTTAATATCTTCAAATTGTTTTGATAATTCGTTATCTTCTATCTCAAATTGGATTCTTCCGTATCCTCTTGACCCAGACCCTCCAAGGTAATCATATTCAAGAAGGGCCATCCCTTTTAAAATTTCATCAAAAAGGGAATAATCCTCATCAGTATAAATCTTAAAAGTTAGTCTAAAGCCAAACTCCGAGCCAGCTGGCACTCTTTCGGTAAATCTTGGATGTTCTGCTGTTCCTGTAATACGATTAATACGGTTTTCTGCCTTAATCTCAGTAAAAGGCAAATTATGGTTTTTGAGATAATTTCTCCAATTTTCAGTATAAAAACAGTCATAAAAGGCAACCCTTGTAGGCCCTATCTCAGTTATAACTTCTTGTGCAGACCCTGAAACACCAAATATTTTCAATATTTTTAATGCATTTTCTTTAATCTTTTCAGATATCTCATTATTATTAATCATCCTGGGATTGGCTAATCCACCACTATTTCTATCAACTTTAACGGCATAAACAGGTATTCCATAATAAAGTTCAAGAAGGGATCTAATTTTTCCTTTTAGTGATGAACCAGGAATATATGGCTCATTGGTATAAGGATGCTTTACGACAAGATTTTCCACACCACCTATATGCATTTCCGTATCCCCTGAGCCTATGCGTAAACCTGTAAGTAATTTAATTTTCCCTTTAATTTGTAAGATTCTTTTTAATTGTAATTTGAGTTCTGCCATGGTCTTCCTCCCTTTTCAAATATTTTTAGCCTTTATTATGAAAACGATAAAATCCCATAAAGGCCTCAAAAAAGTTCTTAAAAACCTCAAAGTCTTCCCAGGTTTCTATCTGTTTAAGACATTCTTCAATGAAATCTTTAAACTCCTCTGTGATATACTCTCTCCCTAAGGCATAATAAACTTTGGCCCTAAGAAGTTTTATATATGGAAGCATTCTTAAAAATTCATCTTTGTTATCCTTTAAATGATTGTAATACAACAAAACTTCATCATAAAACTTCCTCAATTGAGAAGGCTTATTTTTTCTATAACCTCCCATTTCATTAATCTTCTCTGCCCATTTATCAGCAACTTCTGAAAACAAATCTGGATTTACTAATTTTTTATCCTTATCCAACCAAAATTTAATCTCCTTCTTCTCCATCTTTTGCCCTCCTTGTTAAATATAATATTTGCCAAAGGGGTAACTTGAAATTTCTTCTATGTTCTTCTAAGCCCTTTTTAAGAGTGATAAGAAATTCCTCTATCTCCTTGGTTTGTCCCTCTTTACTTAACTGTTTGTTTGGTCTAAAGTTTCTGATAGCGAAGTAATAAAGGAGGCTTGGCCATAATAGGGAGGAAATCTTTTTATAAGGCACTCCAGTAATATTGGACTTTTTTGCTTCCTCTATTAATGTCTCCTCCTCTATGACCATTTCAAGGATACTGTTTAATTTATATAGAAAAGCCCTGGTAAACCTCTCTTCCTTATAATTATTATAAAGATAGACCCTTAATTTCTCCAATTTTTCAATACTTTCCCAGGGAATAGCCTCTCCGAAAATGGTTAATTTCTTTTTACCCAAGTTCTTGGAATATGAAAGAGCCTCTTCAGAGCGTTCTGCAATCTCTAAAACAGGTAAATTCGGTTTTATTAAAATAAAACCTCCTGAAATTGAAAAACACTCATTGTAACAGACAAATTTTTTAAAATCCTCATTAACCTTTTTGACAAATTCATAACACTCAACCCAGGGGCCTAAAACAAACAGATCATCTCCACCGCAAAAAACATTGTAAATGTTTTTGTATGTTTGTTGACACAAGTAAGGAAGATAATAGGCAAAAAAGAGATTTAACATCCGTGAAAGGGCTAAATACCGGGCAAAGGTTCTTTTATTTTCTTTAAATCCCTTATTGAAAATGTCTCCCAAGTTATCTACATCCGCTTTGAAAACACCAAGGGCTCTAATTCCAAAAACCTCTCCATCTTCCCTTATCAATGACCTTTCTGCAATTTCTTCAAAGGTTAATATTTGACCGCTTTCACTCTTGGGAACATAGGCATTTATAAATTTTTTAGGATATATCTTTTCATTTTGAGAACTTGTATTATCTTCGTATAAAGAAATATCCCAAATATGCTTAATATGGTCTATTTTTTCAAAGTCTATAAATTCTTTCTTTGATTTAAAGTCAATTTGGTATCTATCCAAAAAAGGCTTTAAAAGTAATCCTTTTCTACCATCTGAAGAAAAAATTAATAATAACTCATTTTTAACAATTTTTTCTCCTATTTCAACATGATCTTTACAGATGGAACAGATTTCAATATCTTCTTTTGCAAGTACTTTTTTATCTGCTGGTCTTTTACCACAAAGCTTACATGGCACTAAACCTGAAAATTTTAAAAAGTAGTCTTTATAAACTCCGCCATATTTTCTTAAATCAAATTTTTGAAACTTTTTCTCCTCTGAAGCCTTACCCAGTCTTCTTCTTAATGCAGTGTATCCATCAGGAGTAAGAAATTCTGAAGGTTTAGCAACTGTATAAGTAAGTCCAATTGATGCCTCTCCATAATAATTCTCGTAAAACCAATCATTAATAGCTTCTTCCAAACCTAAAAGCTTTCCTTTAATATCCTCAAGATTCGGTGCAAGAATTAAAAATTTTCCAGCAGCTGAAGATATAAGAGATATATAAGGTAATGATAATTCATCCATAATATAATCGGCAACAAGTTCTGTTAATAGAGAAACAACAAAGGATCTACCTCGTAATATCTTTGCAGCCCACTTACGAGTTTCACCTCCTGAAGAAAAAATAAATTTTTGGATTCCATAAAAATTTCCTTCAATGAATAAAAATTTTTCCCTTTCATGGTTTTTAATTTCTTCTTCAGTCAAAGTGTTTGTGTTCTTATGATAAAGATAAAGTGCACAGGAAAGACTTGCAGTAAAATATAAATGATCATAAAGGGATATATCACTTTGAATTTTTTCAAATTTACCAGATGCATCTAAACCAAAAATGGCTGAGGGAACAAAAATAAAGTTTCGCATCAACAATGTATTTAAGCATTCTAACCAAAGGTGAGGTCTATCTATAAAGGGTAATCTGTTAAATTTCTCTTTAAAGTCTTGCCCAATTTTACGATAATGCTCGGAAGAAACTAATTTATGTTCATTAATACTTTTTGGAAATATATTTTCAGGAGAAAGCCAATCTAATTGATATCCATATTCTAAGACCTTTTGTTTTTCTTCTTTTTTATTTACAGAAAAATCTATATCTTCAAAGATACTCAAAAGAGGAATATCTGCAGAGGTTTCTCCACTAATAGATAAGCTCTGATCATCATAACTTCTCCTCTCATAACCACTGCTTAATCTATCTGCCACGCTTATTATTAATTGATATATGGATTCGGGTTTGTGATGTTTACCTGCAAGATTAATCAATGAGATTTCTTCTTTCTCATCTTCACGAAAGAACCAAGGTATGGCTTCTATGTTATCTTCTATAAATTTGACTGTATAAAGAACATGCTTGTGCGTATAATACCCCTTATTCTTCTCATAAGGTTGATATATATCACAGTTCTTTTTAACAAAATACGAATCCAATTCCTCTTTAGAACGCTCATAAACCTTCCCGATATCGTGTAAAAGAGAAGCCAATATGATCTTATAAAGTAATCTATCCAATTGCTCCTCCTTTTTCACTTAAAATATTTTTCCAGCATTTTTTAATCCTTATACAATCGTTGATTATTTGAAAGGGCAATCCATCCCTTAATTATACGATAAATCATCCACACTATTATAATTATAACTAAAATTATCGGAAGAAATATGGTAAAAAACATAAGAAGTGCAAAAACCCCAAGAACAAATGCTAACCAAAAGGTTCTTATTTGCCAAGTAAACTGATCCCTTAAAACTTTTTCCTCATCAGGAACATTTGAGCGCAACACATAAGCCATAACAACACCTATTAAGGCTGTAATTCCATTGAAAAAAGAAAGAATATAAAGAATATATATAACCTGTGCCAGGGTGCGATAATTTTTAAGCCTCTTTGCTAAAGCAGACTCTAAGTTGAAACCTGCCCTGGTTCTCAAGGGATTGCGACTTCAATTTCAATAGGCTTTACCGTTTTTAGTGTATCATAAAGTTGAAACCTGCCCTGGTTCTCAAGGGATTGCGACTATACTTTCTACCAGACTTTGCTATCACAGACCCAGTTGAGTTGAAACCTGCCCTGGTTCTCAAGGGATTGCATGAGGGAGAGAGTTGAAACCTGCCCTGGTTCTCAAGGGATTGCATTAAAAATTAGGAATTACACCAGAGGGAACGGTTGAAAAATTGCCTCTGCTTATCAAAAGCCCTCCTTATTAAAAGTAATTGCAACGAAAATTAGGACTGCATCAAGGAAATTTTTAACCTGCCATGGCTACTTGAGATGGTCTGAAAAATAAAAACATACTTGAAAGCTGTGGATTGTATAAAAGGAAGGTGAAAAAATAATAATGAAACAGGGGCGATCTTTATAATAAGAGATATAATAAGAGATTTAAGATTTAAGGAATAGAAAAAAAACAAAAAGAGGGGGCCCTTTAAGCCCCCCTTTGAAAATTACTGCTCTGACTTTTCTTCCTGAGAGGCTATTAATGTCCCTTTTAACGGAATCTCAACCGTTTGAAAGGCGTCTTTTTCTTTTACCTTAACTAAAACCTTCATGTTAGCAAGGTTATTTGCCTTCTCATCAATTTTAAAATACACAAATCCCGACCTCTTCTCCATAGGAGGAATAAGTCCCATTTTAAGCTCCTTATTTTGAATATCAGCTATTATTTTTTCTCTACCTCAAATTTCTTATACTCAACTCTCTTTTTAACCATTCGGCTGCCTCAAAGGGAATTGAAAAAAGAGAACTCAATAAATAGGGTATTCCATTTACAGGAACTTCAACATTATCGCCAAGATTAATGGTTTTCCTTGTCACTGTATATCTATATTTACCCGTAAAAAGAAAAGTAAAAATTGAGGTCTTTTCCTCACTTTCTACCTTTACTTCCTCATCTGGAATATCAACCTTTACTGAAACTCTCTGTATGGGAAATTCCTTTTCCACATGAAATTTGGGACAGCTAATTTTTAAAATACTTTTAATTAACCTGACCTTTGAATCAGAAGAAATAGGCCTTTCCTCTTGAAATGAAGTTTCCATCATACAAAAAACTTCTTTAACCTCATATCCTGATAAATATTTTTTATTAAATTTAATATACATTTTATAAAAGGATTCAGAATTTTTAGTAGGAAATATTAAATATTTCATATCAAATCCATATAAATACCGAAAATCGAAGAACTTATTGTCAAATCTTGGTGGCCTTACATCTGAAAATAATCCGATATTATAAAAAGTTTTCGCAAAAAAGATGGTCACTCTATCCTGAGGCAATTTCTCCAAATCTTCAAGTTTTACACCATAATGTTTATAACACCTCTTTTGAAAATCCTCTTTATCACTTACAAGAATTCTCAAATTTTCAAAAAAGAAATTCCTTTCCTCAAAAGTTAAATTTCCCGAATTAATTTCGTAGTTCTTTTCTTTGACAAACTTTCTTAGATTTTCCTGAGAAAAAACTATTTTTTCACCCAATTTTTCACATTCTTCAAAGGATAAAACCTTTTCCTCTGCCAAAAGGGAAGAGGGGCAATGAAAGAAAAGAATCCATAGAAATTCAATCAGTAAGAACATAATGAACTTTTTTAAAGGCCTTGCCATCCCACCCCCCTTGTTTACCTTTTAGAAGATTTCAGAAACTTGAGTGGCAAGCCTTTCTGCAATCACGGGAGCAGCCTCTTCTTTCTTGAGATTGGTTTTTGTTGCTGTTGCAGCAATGCGGGTTCTATAGGTTTGATAATGGGTTTTTACCTCTTGAGAGGTTATAAGAGTAGTTGCCGAACCCTGTTTGGCCTCAGTTTTAAGCTCACCAACTACGGGTTTATCAGTTTTTTCCATAACCTGAACATCTATAACACCAGCATAGGTTTCAATCCTAATCATAGAACCCACAATGGCACCCCCTACATAACCAAGGGCAGCTCCTGCAGCTGCAAGAATTAGAGCCTCAACATCTCCTCCTCCAGCAGAAGCCCCTGCTATACCACCTACCACTGCCCCAGTAAGTGCTCCCTCCTTGGCTCAAGTCTTCCTGTAATAATCCATGTATAAAATGTTAACTTGTATGATATATCCAGCCTTAAGAGGATTATCAACAATTTCATATCCCTTGGCTCTCAACTTTTCAGTAAGCCGAGTTTTTACAAGATTTGTATCTACCTCTTGAAGATCTGAGGTGTTACGAACCTCAATATAGATGGACCTATTCTGCATTTTCTTTACCGGATCAAGGAAGATGGTATCAGTCATTTTCAAGCCTACTCTGAGATCCGCATGCTCAATAGCTTCTGGAATGGTTGCACACCCTGAAAGCTGAAATATTAATAAAAAAATAAGAAAATAGGTAAGAAAAATCTTAAATTCCTTTAGGCCCCTTAATCCTCCCATCTTCTCACCCCCTTCAGGGTCTCTGTTTTCTTTATTTATATAATCAACTCAGAGAAATTTTTCTGACAGATAAAATGAGTACAGATAAAATGAGTGTAAAAATTTATTACTTATAAAATTTATAATCTAAGGTTTTATAATAATCCTGAAGGGGGGCGTAGGAGAAGAATTTTTCTCTTAGTCTTCTAATGCTGCAAACCATAGCTTTGGCTCCGGCTATAGTTGTTGCATATGGTATGTCAAGTTCCATAGCATAGCGTCTGATAAGATAGGCATCAAGCTTGCTTGTTTTTCCCTTGGCAGTGTTTATCATAAGGGCAATTTCTTTGTTCTTGATAAAATCAAGAATGTTGGGTCTTTTACCCTCTGAAATCTTTGGCACTTCATGAACTTTTATGTTAAATTCACTTAAATACTTTGCTGTTCCCGAGGTTGCAAGAAGTTCAAAGCCCATCTCTTCAAGCTTTTTGGCAATCTCAACCACCAAAGGTTTATCTTCATCCTTTACTGAAATAAAAACCTTTCCTGAAAAAGGAAGCCTCATCCCAGCAGCAAATTGGGCTTTGGCATAGGCAAGGGAAGGCTCCCAGTCAATTCCCATAACCTCTCCGGTTGACTTCATCTCAGGCCCAAGCATAACATCAACTCCAGGGAATCTCTTGAAGGGAAAAACTACCTCCTTTACCGAATAATATTTGGGAATTACCTCCTTGGTAAAGCCTATATCTTTTAAAGTTTCACCAAGCATTATCCAGGTAGCAATCTTAGCAAGGGGAACACCAATGGCCTTTGAAACAAAGGGAACCGTTCTTGAGGCCCTTGGGTTTACCTCAAGCACATAGACCTCTTCATCCTTTACCGCAAACTGAATATTGATAAGCCCTCTAACCTCAAGTTCCATAGCAAGCTTATAGGTTGCTTCCCTTATCTCCTCAAGAACCTTTTTACTGAGATTTACAGGAGGCAAAAAGCAGGCTGAATCTCCAGAATGAATCCCTGCCTCCTCAATATGCTCCATTATTCCACCAATAACAACCCTTTCTCCATCACAAAGGGCATCAACATCTACCTCTGTTGCATCTTCTAAAAACTTATCAATTAAAACAGGATGCTCAGGATTAACTTTAACTGCTGTTTCTATGTATTCTGAAAGTTCCTCCTCTGAATAAACAATGCGCATAGCTCTTCCACCAAGGACATAAGAGGGCCTAACAAGAACAGGATAACCTATAGAAGCTGCCACTTTAAAGGCCTCATCAGGAGTAAAAGCAACCCCTGCTTTTGGCCTTTTAAGATTAAGTTTATTTAAAAGGGCCTCAAACTTTTCTCTGTCTTCTGCTCTGTCAATGTTTTCCGGTGAAGTTCCAAGAATCCTGACCCCGGCTCTATAAAGGGGAACACTTAGATTAAGAGGGGTTTGCCCTCCAAATTGCACAATCACCCCGATTGGATCCTCCTTTTCATATACATTTAAAACATGTTCCAAAGTTAAGGGTTCAAAATAAAGCCTTGTTGAAACATCATAGTCCGTTGAAACTGTCTCCGGATTGGAATTTATCATGATGGCATCATAGCCCCTTTCCTTTAAGGCTTTTATGGCATGAACACAGCAATAGTCAAATTCTATCCCCTGCCCTATTCTATTTGGACCTCCTCCTATAATGATTACCTTTTTGTTTTTACTTAAACGAGCCCTTGACTCATTCTCAACCTCATAGGTAGAATAAAAATAAGGTGTATAGGCCTCAAACTCGGCGGCACAGGTGTCAATGAGTTTATAAGTAGGCTTTACACCAAGAGAAAGCCTTCTTTTTCTTACCTCTTCTTCTTTAGAGCCCGTCAAAAAGGCTATTTGATAATCGGTAAAACCTCTCTGTTTGAGTTCCCTGAAATCTTCCTCTGTAAAGTCTTCAAGTTTTTTACCTTTGTAGGCCTCACTTACATCAAAAAGTTCCTTTAGATGGTAAAGAAACCAGGGATCAATGTAAGAATGCTTATAAATCTCCTCAATGGTAAAACCGGCTTTAAAGGCCTCCCTGATATAAAAGAGCCTTTGACTGTTTGGTTTTGAAAGCTTTTCAACAATAAGATCCCTTGGAAGAACCTCATTATGATCAGAGGGGGACTTTCCATCAGCACCAAAACCATATCTTCCAATTTCAAGGCCTGCAATAGCTTTCTGCAGAGCCTCTTTGAAGGTTCTCCCAATAGCCATAGTTTCACCAACTGAACGCATAGAGGTGGTAAGTTCATCTTTGGTTTCTGGAAATTTTTCAAAGGTAAAGCGGGGAATTTTCACTACCACATAGTCAATGGTTGGTTCAAAGGCAGCTTTGGTTTCCTTGGTAATATCATTGGCAAGTTCATCAAGGGTATAACCTACTGCAAGTTTTGCTGCAATTTTGGCAATGGGATAACCTGTTGCTTTACTTGCAAGGGCTGAAGACCTTGAGACCCTGGGATTCATCTCAATTACAACCATATCCCCGTTCTTGGGATTTATAGCAAATTGAATATTAGAACCTCCTGTTTCAACTCCGATTTCCCTTATAACAGCTTGGGCAGCTGTTCTCATTCTCTGATATTCTCTGTCAGTTAAGGTCTGAGCTGGTGCCACAGTTATGGAGTCTCCTGTGTGAACCCCCATGGGATCAAAGTTTTCAATGGAACAAATAATCACCACATTGTCTTTGAAATCCCTCATAACCTCAAGCTCAAATTCCTTCCAGCCAAGCACAGATTCTTCAAGCATGACCTGATGAATAAGAGAAGCGGAAAGCCCAGCCTCAACAATTTCCCTTAACTCCTCAATATTATAGGCTACTCCTCCTCCTGTTCCCCCGAGGGTAAAACTCGGTCTCACAATTACAGGAAATCCTATTTCCTTTACCGCTTTTTCTGCCTCAGAAAGACTGTGCACAATGACACTTTTAGGCACCTTAAGCCCTATGTTTTCCATAGCCTTTCTAAAATGCTCTCTTGATTCTGCCTTTTCAATGGCAGAAGCCTTGGCACCAATTAATTCCACCTTGTATTTTTCAAGAACCCCCTTTTTGGCAAGGGCAAAGGCAAGATTAAGCCCGGTTTGTCCTCCAAGAGTTGGTAAAAGGGCATCGGGCCTTTCTTCTTTAATGATGTATTCAAGAACCTCAGGAAGAAGAGGCTCAACATAGGTGCGATCTGCCATCTCGGGATCTGTCATAATGGTTGCTGGATTGGAATTAACAAGTATTACTTCATAACCCTCTTCTTTTAAAGCCTTACAGGCCTGACTTCCAGAATAGTCAAACTCACAGGCTTGACCAATTACAATGGGCCCTGAACCTATTATTAGAATCTTCTTTATATCCGTTCTTTTAGGCATATTTTTACTCCTTCGAAAGGTTTTTTACATCTTTTCGGAAAATTTTTTCTTATATCTGTTGAAAAAGGGGATAAATTTTAATTTTTGCTTTCCTTTGGTATAAAGAAAGAAAATTTTTCAAAATCAGATCACGCTTTAATGATAAAATTTCCTCTTGCAAAGAAGAATATTCTTCAGGACTAAAGAGACCCTTATATTCTTCAATTTTAGTTATATAAAACATCTTTATTCCATCTTTTTCCCAGAAAGGCTTCTCAATAAGCCCCATTTTTCCAATATTTTTGAGGAATTCTTTGGCTTCTTTTCTTACCATTGATCCCTCTGAAATAAGAAATCCCTCTTCTTTACCAATAGTTTTAAAATCACCTTCTGTTTTTACTTTGTCAATGAATCCCCTAACCTTAGCCTCGCAATATTCCTTCCCCTTTTCCTTAAGATAATCCTCAAGAACTCGGGATTTTGCTTCTTCAAAGCTCAAATTTCTTTTATTTTTTTTGTCAACTATTTCAAATAAATAAATTACATCCTTTCCCTCAACGGGTGCAAAATATTCCCCTTTTCCATGCTTGAAAATATTGCGTGCAAGGTCTCTGCTAAAAAGAAATTTGGCAAGTTCTTCCTGTGTCAAATACCCAGTTTCCTTTAAATTTACCCCGTTCTTCTCAGCCCAATTTTTAAGCCCGTTTTCAGCAACAATTTTAGTATAAAGTTCATTGGCTTTTGCTATAGTGTTCTCACGGAGTTTCTCTTTTTTAAGCTCAGAAAGAAGCACATTTCTTACTTCATCAAGTTTTAACACTCTTTCAGGATTAATCTCCTCTATACCAAGAATTAAGTAACCCTGTGAAACTTTAACAGGACCGAGAATATCTCCTTTTTTAGCATTTTTCAACAAAAGTATTAAGTCATGAGGAAGCGAATTTTCCTCAAACCATTCACCTTCTTTTACCCCGTAACGAGAAAAATCCTCAAGGCTTTTAATTTGATTCTTTATTTCCAAGGCCTTCTTTGAAGAAAGATCTCCCTCCCCAGGAATAAAAATTCTTTTCAATTTTATCTTAAAGGGCTCTTTAAACCGATTGAGGTTCTGAAGATAATAATTTTTAACCTCTTCTTCTGATATTTCCACTTCTCCTGTAATAGGTAATTCGTAGTAGATAAGCTTTATCTTTTCTTCCTCTACATATCTATCCCTGTGGGCGTGGAAATAACTCTCAAGATCTCTTTCACTCCATTTTATAGCTCTTTCACAAGCCAAAAGAGGAAGTTTAGCCTCAAGAAAATAAATTTTTTGCTTTAGATATCTTCCATACTCTTCTACCTCATCTTTTGATACGAGAACTGGAGCCAAAAGAAGTCTTTGAAATTTTTGCTGCAGGAGATCTGCTTTTATAAGGGTTTCAAAGGTTTTTGGACTAAGCCCCAGTTCTCTTAAAAAGGCCTGATATTTTCTTATGTCAAAGTCTCCATTTCCTTGGAAAAAGGGCAATTGAGAAATGGCAATTTGAACTTCTTCTTTTGTCACCTTAAGGCCAAGCTCTTCAGCAAGTTGATTTATAAACTTCATTTGAATTAATTCCTGTAAAACAAGTTCCTTGAATTTCATTTTTTGAAGATCTTCCTCTGATAAATCACCAAGGGCTTGTTTAAGTTGTAGATATTTATAGTGATAAAATTCCTGAAATTCTTTGAGATTTATCTTTTCTCCATTTATTTCTGCAATTATATCTTTGTTAGATGACCCAAAATATCCTATACCCCAGAAAACAAAGACTATAACAATTACAGCCAAGAAAATCTTGGCAAAAAGAGAAGTAGCACCCTTTCTAAGAAAATCAAACATTCTTGGATCCTAAATGGATTTTCAAAAATATAGCAGAGACTTTTAAAACTTCAAGGGATATGTTAAGTTTTAAGTATGACAGACCTCGGAGAAAAACTTCCACTTATTACAGTTCTTCCCTTTGCAGGAATTCTTTTATCTATTTCCCTTTTCCCTCTTTTTGCCCCTCGCTTTTGGCATAAACATTTTGGGAAAATTTCCCTTTTTTGGGCCTTAATTTCTGCTCTCCCCTTATTATACCTCTTCCCTAAAGAGGCCTTCCATGAGATTTTACATGTATTGCTTGCAGAATACCTACCCTTTATTCTGCTTCTTTCTTCTCTTTATATTATTTCAGGTAATATTTACCTTCAGGGAAATTTTTCTGGAAAACCCCTTTTTAACACCCTCTATTTGTTATTAGGAACCTTTCTTGCCTCCCTTATGGGAACAACAGGGGCCTCTATCGTTCTCATAAGACCCCTTCTTAGAGCCAATGCTTGGAGAAAAAACAAAGCCTATATTATAGTTTTTTTCATTTTTTTGGTATCCAATATAGGAGGAGCCTTGACTCCTCTCGGAGACCCTCCTCTTTTTCTTGGATTTCTTAAAGGAGTTCCTTTTTTCTGGACACTAAATCTTTTTCCTTCTATGCTGGTTTGTGTGATTTTTCTATTAATTCTTTTTTATTTAATAGATAACTTTAATTTTAAAAAAGAAAGGAATCTCTTCCCCAAAGAAAAAGAAAAAAAACCCTTTCTAATCCTCGGTTGGTATAATATCTTCTTTCTCATTGGAATTCCTTTAACCATTCTTCTTTCTGCTAATTTACATCTACCTGTAATTCATATTTTTGGAGTTGAAAGACCACTCAATGAAATTCTGAGGGATTTAATTTTTGTTCTTCTTGCTGGAATTTCCTTTTATCTTACTCCGAGAGAGGTTCGAGAAAAAAATGAATTTACCTTTTTTCCCATAAAAGAAGTGGCCATTCTCTTTTTTGGAATCTTTATAGCCATGATTCCTGCCTTAAGTATTCTTCGTGCGGGAGAAAAAGGAGCATTAAAGCCCCTTATTTCAGTTATAAATGAGCCCTATCATTATTTTTGGATTACGGGGCTTCTTTCGGCCTTTCTGGATAATGCCCCAACCTATCTCACCTTTTTAAGCACCTGCCTTGGAAAATTCTTTCCAGGAATACCAGAAAAGGAGGCCGTTTTAAAGTTAATTGAAGAATATCCTAAATTTCTTCTTGCCATCTCTGAGGGAGCGGTTTTCTTTGGAGCTTTGACCTATATAGGAAATGCCCCTAATTTTATGGTTAGATCCATTGCTGAAGAAAAGGGAATAGCTATGCCAAGCTTTTTTGGTTATCTTTTAAAATATTCCCTTCCAATTTTGATTCCCCTTTTTCTTCTAATAACCTTAATTTTTTATAGAGGTTAAGAATATGAGTATAAAAAGAGTGCTTTATGCAGTTAGTTATTGGGAGCTTGGTTATAAGGGTCTTCTTGAACTTTTGGCATTAAAAAAAACCGGTCTTGAAGAGATAGTGCTTTTACATGTCATCCCAAGAGAAGAAGTTTCCTATGTACCCTTTGGAGGATTTTTAAAGGAAAAAGCCCTGGAATTAACCGAGGCAGCTAAATTAAAATTTGAGGAATGGGTAAAGGATATTGAAAAGGCAGGTTTAAAGAGCAAAATTGTCATTGAAATAGGAGACCCTCTGGCCAAAATCCTTGAAGTTGCAGAAGATGTTTCAGCGGATTTACTTACTATAGGAAAACAAAAATCGGAAAGACTTTCTATTTCAGAAATGATCCTTCAATTGATTAACAGGACAAAAATCCCTGTTCTTGTGTATTGTCACAGCATTCTCAAAGAGCCAGAAGGCCCACCTGTAATTCTTGAAAATGTTCAAATTTTTAGAAAGCCCCTTCTTGCCACAGACTTTTCAGAAAACTCCCTAAGAGCTAGGGATTTTCTCCTCAATTTTAAACCCCTTATCGAAACATTTTATATAGTTCACATTATAAAAAGTGAAAAAATATCTGGATTAAAGGAAGAAGAAATTCAAGGTCTTGAAGAAAAATTAAAAAGACAATTGACAGAACTTTCTCAACCTTTAATTAGTCAAGAATTAAAAAGTGATACATTCCTTGGCCTCGGAGAAGATCCTGCCAGAGAAATCTTAGAATTCGCAAGGGAAAAGGAAGCCACTCTTATAGTGCTTGGCAAAACTGGAAAAGGCTTTTTTGAAAAGTTCTTTATGGGGAGTGTTACCTCTCAATTATTAAAAGCTGCTGAATTCCCCCTTTTAATAATTCCCTAATTTGAATGTCCATAAAGCTAAAAAAACGATTCGGTCAGCACCTCCTCATTTCTTTAGGGGTTCTCAAAAAAATTGCAGAATTTGCTGAACTTGAAGAGGAAGATACCGTCGTTGAAATAGGCCCTGGAACAGGTCTTTTAACAAGAGAGCTTCTCAAATATCCCATTAAAAAACTCTTCCTTATTGAACTTGATTCTGAAATGGTTGCCTATCTTAAAAATAATTTAAAGGATGAGCGCATTGTTCTAATTCAGGCGGATGCAACAAGTTTTAATTATGCAGAACTTAATGAAAGGGAACTCAAAATTCTTGGTAATCTCCCCTATAATGTGGCAAGTCTTATTGTGGAGAATATAGTGTTTTATCACACTTTAATACCCTTTTCCCTTTTTCTTGTTCAGAAAGAAGTTGCCGAAAAATGGCTTTCAGGCAAATCCTGGCTTTCTCTTTTTATTCAAACCTTTTATGACCTTGAATATCTAATGACTGTTCCACCTCGTTTCTTTAAACCCCCACCCAAGGTTGATTCCGCTTTAATTAGATTTAAAAAATCTATCAAAAAAGAAATTACTGATCTTAAAAATTACAAAAAATTTTTAACTCTTCTTTATCAACACAAAAGAAAAATGTTGAGAAAAAAATTTCCAGAAAAACTTCTTAAGGAAGTTAATCTTTCTGGAACTTTGAGATCCGAAGACCTAACCCTTAAAGAAGTTTTTCATTTGTATGAGAAATGGAGTCAGATTTTTTAAAGGAAACCTCTTCTGAAAGATTTGAAGTTTCGTTATTTTCTTTATTTCTAATTTTTGATATAGCTGCAAGGTGTTCCCTGTAAGTTCTTGAAAAAATGTGTCTCCCTTCGCCATTTGCCACAAAATAAAGATAGTCGACCTTGGCTGGATTTAAAACTGCAAGCATAGAGGATTTACTGGGATTTCCAATAGGAGTGGGAGGGAGATCATTATGGAGATAGGTATTATAAGGGCTTTTAACATTATAGTAATCCCTATAGGTGAGCCTTCTAAACTTTTTTAAAGCATAATTAATAGTTGGATCAGCCTGAAGGGGCATTCCCTTTTTTATGCGATTAAGATAAACTGCAGCAATAAGAGGTTTTTCATCCTCATAAAAGGCTTCCTTTTCCACAATGGAAGCAAGGGTGACCACTTCTTTCATGGAAAGGCCCTTTTTCTTTGCAATAGGCTCAAGCTCTTTCCAGACCTCCCAAAACCTATCAGTCATTACCTTTATAACCACCTCAGGGCTTGTATTTTTGGCAAAAAAGTAAGTATCGGGATACAAATAGCCTTCAAGGGTTGGGCCTGGAAACCCGAGGCTTTTTACGAATTCTTCATTGGTTGCAAGATTTGAAAACTTTTTAGCGGTGGTTATTCTGTTCTTTTCAAGAATTTCAGCTATTTCCCAGAGGGTTGCTCCCTCAAAAATGGTCACCTTATGAAGATAAACTCTTCCCTTTTTAAGTATCTCAAAGATTTCTTCAAGGCTTTGCCAAGGATAAAAGGCATATTCACCTGCCTTAAAATCTTTATGCACGCCCCTTCTTAAAGCCTCCATTATAAAAACTGCACGATTTTTAATAACCCCCTCTTTTTTAAGTTTTTGAGCTATGCTAAAAAGACCTTCTCCCTTTTCAATTTCAATTAATTTAGCAGGTAAATTTTTGTTCTTAGTAACTGGCTCTAATCCTTCAAGATATAAACCAGTAAATAAAAATAAATGGAAAAGGATGAGCAAAAGAGCTAAAGTTTTTTTATCCCTTGAGATCTTCATTTTTTGTATTATCCTTAAGGTCAAATTAAGGAGGTTGCTATGACCCAAGAGGAAATTCTAAAAATTTTAGAAAGAGAAGCCATGGAAAACCCCCATGCCGTTTGGGCACAACATAGACTTGCTATAGCTTACCTTAATTTTGGAAGATTGCAAGAAGCCAAAGAAACCTTTAAAAAGGTCTTAAAACTTGATCCTTTCCACTTTGAGGCTATGGTTAACTTGGGAGTTATTTTCGCAAGAGAAGGCAATTTAGAAGAGGCCAAAAAGGCCTTTACATTTACTTTAAAATTTTATCCTCGCTCTTATGAGGCCTGGAATAATCTCGGTTTAATTGAATTTCAATTGGGAAACCTTGAAGAGGCAGAAAAGTGTTATAGACAAGCTATAGAAATCAACCCTCAAAATCCATCGGCCTATGTGAATCTTTCAACTGTTTTAATTGGTCTTGAAAGATACGATGAGGCCATTGATGTCTTAAAAAAAGCTCTTGAGCTTGCTCCATCCATGGCAACCATTTACAATAATCTTTCTGTGGCTTATTATTACAAGGGAGAGCTTGAAGAAGCAAGAGCTTATTTTCAAAAAGCTAAAGAGCTTCGCTATCCGGTAAATCCTGAATTTGAAAAACTTCTTTATGAAACTGAAAATTTTTATGAAACTGAAAATTCCTAAAACTCCTCAATGCCCCTTTTGCGGAAAACCAATTGCCAAGCCTTTTTATCTTCCTATAGGATTTTCAGATTATGAGGCAGGAGTTTGTGAGTGTGGAGCAGTATATGTGGTTGATGAAACAGGATTTAGTAGGGGGGCTGTTTTTCTTGAAGCCTTATTTATTGCCTGCGGGGGAGATCTTGAACTGGCTTTAAATCTTCTTCCAGAAGAGGATTATAAAGAAATCTGGCTTGAAAATTACGATCCCGTAAGCCACACTATCCCTGGAGAACCAGTATATGAAGGAAGAAAAATTAAAGGCGCCCTTTGTTTTATTAAACTTGCTGAAGACCTGGAAGAACTAAAGACTAAGGAGAGAACAAAAACTCTAATAAAAGAAGATCCTCAAAGGATTTTAGAAAAAAGGCCAAAAAGCTTCCAAAAAAGGTTGTCAAGAAAGGAAGCAGAAGAGCTTCTTTCTGAAAATAGATTTTTTGATTTAATTGAATATGCCCTTGCTGAACCCCTAAATATAAACACCTTTCAAAAGCTTCTCTATCATCCAGAAGAAGTAATGAGAAAAAAGTGTGCCTATCTTATAGGACAAATTGCTAAAAAGCTTTACCAGAAAGAGCCTCAGAGAATTCTTGATTTGATTAAAAGACTTATTTATGCCAGTGCTGATTCTGCTGCCTCTCCTTGGGGTGCCCTTGAGGCAGTAGGTGAAATAGTAAGAGAAACGGGAGATACCTATAGCTCCTTTGTTAAAAATCTCTTTGGCTTTCTTGCCTTCCCTGAATACGAAACTTCAACCCTTTATGCCCTTATGAGGATTGCTGAAAAAAATCCCGAGGCTATTAAAAAAGGCCCTTATTTAAGGCTTCTTAATCTCTTCCCCAAGGTAAAGGCACAATCTCAAGCTTTAATTCTTCAAATTTTTACTTATATTAAAGGTAAAGAACTTCTTTCGTATAAGAAAAATCTTCTTGAAGAAAAAGTTGTTTTCTTTAATTATACAGATTTTTCCTATAAGGAAATTCAATTAAATTCACTTTGGGAACAATATGAAAATACTATTCTGTAAAAGGAGGTTTAAAAATGGCATTTAAAACCATAAAAGCGCGTTTGCTTTTCGTTTTTACTCTTATATTAATTTTTGTCGTGTTTATTCTTTTTCTTGGACAGAGCCTTAACACCTATCAACAATTTAAAAGAACTCTTATCATAGGAGCCTAAGGTATATTGTTGCAGGGGGAAAATATTCGAAAAAATTTCGGAACCCTTCATGAAAAGGGTGTTTTTAAAGATTTAATGACCAAATTAAAAGAAGAGGCCTTAAAAGCCAAAGCAGAGGGCGATGAAGCCAAGTATAAGGCAGTGGTAGATCACTTCTTAAACATTGTGCCTGTGGTTCAATCTATGCGCACTATTAAAATGGGAGAAAAAGAAGGGGGTTATCTCTTTCGTGCACCTAAGGAGTATCCAAGAAATCCCATTAATACTCCTGATGAAGTTGAAAGAGAAGTTTTAAAAAAATATAAAGAAGGTTTGATAAAGGGAACTTATGTTATTGAAACTAAATATAAAGACCCTGCTACAGGTAAAGATCGTAAGGCGGTTAGAGTTTTTAGACCTGTGATTTTAACTGAAGACTGTCTTATCTGTCATGGAGATCCAGCCAAATCTTATGAGCTCTGGGGAAACAGAGAGGGTAAAGACTTAACAGGTGGTCCTATGGAAGGATGGAAAGCTGGAGAAATTCATGGAGCCTTTGAATTGATATATTTTATTGATAATCATTTAAACCGTCTCTATATGGTGATAGGTCTTCTTGCTCTTGGAGCCTTTACTATATTAGTTATTAGTCTTTATTTAATTCAACGCTTTCTAAAAACCAATCTGGAAAATCCTCTTAAAGAGGTTATTCGAACAACAGAAGCTATTTCAGAGGGAGACCTTTCTGCTTCCTTCAATTATGATAGAGAGGATGAATTGAGTTATTTAATTAATGCCCTTGAGAAAATGAGGCTTGGTTTAATAGATTTAGTTAAAGGTCTTCTTAATTCATTTACAGAGCTTCTTAATACCACAGGAATTATGAAGGAGAAATCTTTGCAATTAAATGAGTCTGCTCTAAATCTTTCTCAAATAACAGATCTTGTTAACCAGAAAATTGTGGACATTAATATGAAACTCAATGAGGTTTCCCATTCCTTTGAACAAATGAATGTAGCTATTCAGGAAATCACAAAAAGCGTGATGAAGACCACTGATATGACAAAGGAGGCAAAATTAAGAACTGAACTGGCTCATGAAGTAGTTGAGAAACTTGCAGAAGATTCTAAGAAGATTGGAGAAATTGTAAACTTAATTAACAATATTGCTGAGGCCACCAACCTTCTTGCATTAAATGCCTCAATTGAGGCAGCCAGAGCTGGAGAGGCAGGAAAAGGCTTTGCAGTAGTAGCTAATGAGGTAAAAGAACTTGCTAAGCAAACTCAGGCAGCAACTAAGAACATAGAAAATATGATTGCTGAGGTACAACAAAATATTCAGAACTCTATTTCAGCTATAGATTCAATAAGAGATATAGTTACGGAAATTAACGATGCAGCTAATGTAATTGCCAGTGCTACAGAAGAACAAACTATTACTGTAGGAGAAGTTAATTCTTATTTACAGGATACAGCCATGTATACTTCAGATATAAGTTCTTCCATGGAGGAGCTATTAAAGGCTGTAGAGCATCTCCGTGAGGTTTCAAATCTTAACCTTGGAACTGCAGAAAAACTAAAAGAACTTGCAGATAATTTAAGAGAAATATCGCAAAGGTTTAAATTTTAAAGATTATTAAAAGACTTATAAGTTGTAAGAAAAACAATAGGCTAAAGCCTACAACTGCCAAGGTAGAGTGAATATGGAAAAGGAAAAAAACAAAGAGGAAGAGGCTTTAAAAAGGGCCTATGAGTGCTGTCAAAAGGCCCATGAAGCCTGGATTAAGGGGAATACCCTTGATGCCATATCCCTTTATGAAGAGGCCTTAGAGATATTTCAAAACTTAGGTAAACTCACTGAAATGGCTAATGTGCTTGAAAAATTGGGAGATATCTATCAATTGAGACAAAAATTTGACAAAGCCCTAAGGGCTTATAAGGCCTGCCTTGATATCTGTGAGAATTTTGAAGATGAAATTAGCACAAGCATTATTGCAGAAAAGATTGTTTTTGCCTATAAAGAATTGGGAGAATATGAAAAAATGATTCCCTATCTCCATCGCATTTTAGAGATTGCGGAAAGATACAGAGATCCTCATCGGGCAGGAAGAGCTTTAGCAGGACTGGGGGACGCCTATTTAAGTACTGGTAAAAAAGAGGCTGCCAAAGAGGCCTATCAACTTGCCCTTAAAATTTTCAAAGGGATGGGGGCCATTGAACAGACAAAAATTTTGGAGGAACATCTTCAAAGGCTTGAAAAAGAATGAGTCTTTCTCTTAAAGAAATTCTTGAAAAGGGTGCTCTTTTAATTGATGGAAGCTCCTTCATTTACAGGTCCTATTATGCCATTCCTGGTTATTTAGCCACCTCAAAAGGCTTCCCCACCAAAGCTGTTTTTGGCATTACCCAAATGCTTCTCAAAATCTTAAAAGAATGGAACCCTAAAATTATTGTTTGGTTTATGGATGAAAAGGGCCCCACCTTCAGACACCTTCAATATGAGGAATATAAGGCCACAAGACCAGGAATGCCAGAGGATCTCAAAATTCAAATACCTTATATTAAGAAAATAGTTTCCGCCCTGGGAATTCCTCTTGTTTCTGCAGAGGGTTTTGAAGCAGATGATCTTATGGCAACCTTTATAAAAACCTTTGATATTCCTATTTTAATGATAGCACCAGATAAAGACCTTTTTTCCCTTATAAATGAAAAGGTTCTTGCCTATGATCCTGTAAGAGAAAAAATAACTGATCTTAAGACCTTTCAAGAAAAATATGGTTTCCCTCCAGAATATTTTCTTCACTTTAGAGCCCTCTGCGGAGACCCCTCAGATAATATAAAGGGTGTGCCAGGAGTTGGAGAAAAAACTGCTCAAAACCTTATAAAAACCTTTAAAACCTTGGAAAATTTATATCAAAATATCTTAAAGATAACCCCTCTAAAACTGAGGGAAAATCTTTTAAAATACAGGGATCAGGTTTTTCAAAATCTTGAATTAATGAAATTGAAAACTGAGGCCCCCCTTCCTTCAAAGGAGTTATCCTATTACTTTCGTAAAGAACCTAATTTAAAGGAATTAAAAAGACTTTTTAAAGAGCTTGAATTTCGTAAATTTTTGAAAGAATTTGCTTTCCCCGAAGAATATCCAGTTTTTGAAACCATCGAAATATCTCCTCTTGACTTAAAAAATATAATTTCAAGGGATAATCCATCCCTAATTGCTTTATTTCTTGAAAAAGGAAAAACAGGTCTTTTTGCCTTTAAAAATATAAACCTTCTTATCTCCTATACACCAGAAAAATGTTATTTAACAAAACCTGATCCAGGGCTTTGGGAAGTTTTAAGAGATAAAGAGGTAATTCTTTATGATTACAAAGAATTTCTTCATCAAATAGAGAAAGAATTAGGAGAGCCCTTTGATGTAAAATTAGCTGCTTATTTACTAAATCCCTCTCTTAAAAATTACGAATTTAATCAATTGGTTTTTGATTATCTTGATTATACCTTGAATGAGGGCAATAAAAATAATGGACTTAAAGGAATATCCCTTCTTCAACTCGGTAAGGAACTTAAAGAAAGACTTATAGATGAAGGCCTTCTTATCTGGTTAAAAAGGGTTGAAATTCCTTTAAGTAAAGTTCTCTATACTATGGAAAAAAGGGGAATTAAAATTGATCTTGATTACGTAAGAGAACTTCTTCGGGATTTTGATGAAAAAATTAAAGAGATTGAAAGAAGGCTTTTTGAGTTTGCTGGAAAGAAATTCAATCCCCGTTCCAGTCAAGAGGTTGCCCATATTCTTTTTGAAAAACTTAAACTTCCAAAAATTAAAAGAACTCAGAAGTCCTCTCAACCATCAACAGATGCTGAAGTTCTGGAAGAGCTCTATGATTATCATCCCATTGTGCCTTTACTTCTTCAGTACCGGACCCTCTATAAACTTAAAAGCACCTATCTTGAAGTCTTTTTAAGGGAGGTTTCCCCACATGATAAAAGGCTACGCACGGAATTTAATCAGACAGGCACTGCAACTGGAAGACTTAGCTCTCAAAAGCCCAATTTACAAAATATTCCTGTAAAAGGAGAGGAAGGTCTTGCCATAAGAAGGGCCTTTATAGCTGAAGAGGGACATTATATTTTGAGTCTCGATTATTCCCAGATTGAGTTGAGAATTCTTGCTCATTTTTCAAGGGATGAAAATTTACTATCTGCCTTTGAAAGGGATTTTGACATTCATACCCATACTGCCTGTGAGGTTTTTGGAGTCCCTCCTGAGAAAGTAACCCCTGAAATGAGAAGAGTTGCCAAGGTGATAAATTTTGGTATTGCCTATGGAATGAGCCCCTATGGATTGAGTAGGGAACTAAGAATTGATCCCTCTTCAGCGGATGCATATATTAAAAAATATTTTGCCCGCTATCTTAGAGTAAAGGAATACATTGAAAAAACCATTGAATTTGCAAAGGAAAACGGATATGTTCAAACCCTTTCTGGAAGGAAAAGATACATCCCGGAAATTTTCAGTCCCGTTAAAACAGTAAGGGAATTAGGTTATCGTATGGCTGTAAATACACCCATACAGGGTTCAGCAGCAGATCTTATGAAGGCAGCCATGGTTGCCCTCTATCTTGCTCTTGAAAAGCAAAGCTTTAAAAGTTCCATTCTTCTTCAGGTCCATGATGAGCTTCTTCTTGAGGTCCCAGAAGAAGAAATAGAAAAAATTATCACCTTTGCTAAAGAGGTTATGACCAGTCCTTTTAGTTATCTTGGCCTTGATCTTTCTCTATCTGTTCCCCTTAAAGTGAATGCCTCCTACGGTAAATCCTGGGCAGATTGTAAGGCTTAAGCCCAAATGAAAATTCGTCTTGATAAATTTTTATCAAACTTAGGGCTTGGTTCAAGAAAGGAGGTTCTTAAATTAATCAAAGAAAAAAAGATAAAAGTTAATCAAGAAATAATAAAAGATCCCGCTTTTAAGATTAATCCAGAAAGGGATCTCATTTTTTATGAGGAAAGACCTCTTATTTATCAAAGGTTTTATTATTACAAATTTTATAAGCCGAAAGGAGTAATTACTTCAACCAGAGATAAGGAAAAGACCATTTTTGACCTTCTTCCAGAAAATCTTTCCAGGTATAAAGAACTTTTTCCTGCAGGAAGACTTGATAAAGATGCTGAAGGACTTATCCTTCTTACCAATGATGGAGAACTTGCACACAGAATAACCCATCCGCGTTGGAAACTACCTAAGGTTTATGAAATCAAAATTAACAAACCTTTAAAAGAGGAGGACAAAATTGCCATTGAAGAGGGAGTTGAACTTAAAGAGGGAAAAACAAACCCTGCCAAAATTTCTATTTTAAATTATGAAAAAAACCATTTAGAAATCACCGTTTACGAAGGAAGATATCATCTTTTAAAAAGATTGTTTGGCAAACTGGGTTATAAGGTTCTTTCTATAAAAAGGATAGCTATCGGTCCTGTAAAGCTTGAAAATTTAAAACCCTGTGAAATTAAAAAATTAAGTACGGAGGAAATGACCCAGTTAAGATCTCAACTTTTTAGGGAATTCAAGGACAAACCGTGATCCTCCTTCCTCTTTATTTTCAACTCTTACCTTTCCTTCATGAAGTTTAACAATACTTGAGACAATCAAAAGGCCTGTTCCGATTTTTTTTAGAGAAGAAAGATCTCCTTTATTAAAGGCTTTAATTACATCTTCCTCAAGGCCAGGACCAGTATCTTCAAAAATAACAAAAACTCTTCCTTCCTTTTCACCTACTGCTATTTTAATCTTACCCTTTTCATTCATAGCCTTTATTGAATTCTCAAAAAGATTGATCCATATTCTTTTTAGCTGAAAGGGATCCGCCCATATTAAAACATCTCTTGCCTCTGATAAGTCTATTTGAAGATCCTGGTAAGCTGAACGATATAACTCGGAAACCTCTTTAATATTTTCTCTAAGATTGACTTCTTTTATCTCAAAGGAGGATTTTTCTGAAAAATAATAGAGATCATAGGCAAGTTTTTTCAATTCTTCAACATATTTATTTACAAGGTTAACAGTACTTTCCAGAAATTCTCTTTTTTCTTCAGGCAAATCATCCTTCAGCCTTTTTCTTAATCTTTCAACTGAAAGCTTTATGGGAGTTAAGGGATTTTTTATTTCATGAGCAATAATTACAGCAACCTCTCTCCACATAGAAAGCCTTTTTAAGGTTTCCTTCTCCTCAAGATTTTCAATTATTAAAAGTTTCAATATTTCATTAAAGAGTTCAAGTTTCATAAAGGTTACTCCAAGATGAAGCTCTCTCTCATCTTTTGCAAAAGTTATATTTTTATAGAAATTTTCTTCTATACCAAGATTATTAAAGTATTCATTTATGGAAAGATTCTGACAGAATTCCTGAAAATTCTTAAAGTTAAAATCTGAAAGAAAACGGTTAAATTGCTCATTGGCAAAGAGAAGTTCCTCATTTTCTTTCAAAATTAAAATTCCCACAGGAAGGGCATTTAATACCCCTCTTAAATATTGATTGTATTTTCTCAGTGTGGTTTCATATCTTTTTATCTCTTCTGCCATTTTTCTGAAGGCCTGAATGAGCTGATAAATCTCATCATCTTGGGAAGTCTCAAGAGGGAGGTCATCTAAGCGATAATCTCTATGCGAAATTTTTTGGGTTGCAAGAATTAAAGTTTGCAAAGGCTCCGTTAAAGTTTTCCCAAGTTTGTTTCCAACCCAGATACCTAAAAAGAGAACGAGCAGAAAAACCAAACTTAAAGAGAGTATTAAAAATAATTGAAAGGTATGAGATATTTTTTCCTCCTTTTTAGTATATTCTCTCAATTTATTGGGATCAAAAAGCTTCCCCACAGCAAGAATATATGGTCTTCCTGCCCTATCATGGGTAGGAATAAAAACTCTTATTAGAAGATTAGAATCTACTGGCTGGATAATGGACTGAGCTTGCTTCTCCTTTAACAAATCTTCAAGAATGGAAGGAGGAATTCCCTGTTTTGAAGGTATCTCAGATGAATAGGTTTTTTTGTAAAGTTCTCCCTGAAGGGTATAAACTTCAATAGAATCAAGATTCATAAAATAACGATATTTTTCTCTTAAATCTTTACTTCGAATATTTTCCGTTTTTTCTATATATTCACTTTTTATTTGTAATGCCTTTTTTAATAAATCTGCCTCTAAATCTTTAAGCCAATCCTCTTCTTTAAGAAGATGCGATGAAATCTTTAACGCTGAAAATTCTTCAAACCAATAATCTATGCCCTTTTTAAGAAATATTAAACTTCCAGCAATTAAAACAAAAGCCGTAAAGGCAATAGAAAGAAAATAAACGGCAAATAATTTGAATTTCAAACTTCGAGAAATTTTTCTTCCACGAATACTCCAAAAAATTTTATAGAGATATCTGAATATCAAATAAAGCAAAACCAAAAGTAAGAGAAAATCTATTTGTAAAGCAAAAAAAAGAAAAAGATTTTTTTCAGGAAGACTTAAGAATTCACTTTTATAAAGCAGATCTTGGATAGATATGACAAATAAAATAATAAAGATAATCAAAAAAAATTTTTTAATAAAGAATACTCTTCGAGAAATCATATTTCTTTTCTGTCTTATAAAAAACTTGACGAACCTTTGAAGTATAGCGAAGATTTGAATCTAAATGAGTATAAAAACTTAATTGTACCTTTATTAAAAGGTAATAATCATTTTTATTTTCCAAAGAGGGTATTGATAAATCAAGGGACTGAAATTCTATTAAAAACTTGGAGAGCTCTTCTGGATGGTCAAAATAAACAAAACTTTTTCCATCCTCAAGATAATATTTATTTATCTCGGGCTTATAACCTCCTTTTTTAAAAAAAACATATTTTTGAACAAGTTCATCTCTTAAAAAAAACCGCTCTCTATAAATTTCCACCTCACAAAGAAGAAGCACCTCTTCTTTCTGTCTTTTAAGAGACAAAATCACTTCTTGAATAGGGAATTCTTTCAGATTAAAGCTTAAAAGAATCTCCTTTGCAGAGCCTTTAAATAAATAAATTTCTCCAATGGAAAGCCCGTAAGAATTTGAAATTAAAAACCAAATAAAACCCAGAGAAAGAATCCATTTTTTCATAGATTGTTTTTATCTTAACAGAAAAGTTTTTAAAGCTCAAGCAAAATTCTTTCTTGACTTTTAATTCTAATGTGGATAAACTTTTTAAAAATAGAAAATTTGCAGGAGGAGGTGACTATGGAATTATCATTTTTATTTATTGTATTAATTGTTTTACTTTTTTTGCAAGCCTCTGTCAAGGTTATCAACGAATATGAAAGAGCTGTAGTATTAAGGCTTGGGAAATTTCACAAAGTAAAGGGGCCTGGTTTAATTATTCTTATTCCCATTATTGATAAGATGAGAAAAATTGATTTGAGAACGGTAACCCTTGATGTTCCTCCTCAAGAGGTTATTACCAGGGATAATGTTTCCATTAGAGTTAGTGCTGTCGTTTATTTCAGAGTAATGGATCCAGATAAAGCCTTTTTACAGGTTGAAGATTACTATTATGCTACCAGTCAACTTGCCCAGACCACATTGAGAAGCATTTGTGGTCAGGCTGAACTTGATGAAATTCTTGCAGAAAGGGAAAAACTTAACATTAAACTTCAGGAAATTCTTGATGCTGATACTGAGCCATGGGGTGTTAAAGTTTCCAAAGTGGAGATTAAAGAAATTGATCTTCCTGAGGAAATGAAAAGAGCTATGGCCAAACAAGCTGAAGCCGAAAGAGAAAGAAGGGCAAAAATTATCAGTGCCGATGGTGAATATCAGGCCTCAAGAACCCTTCTTGAAGCTGCCAAGATTATGGCAGAAAATCCCATCACCCTTCAATTGAGATATCTTCAAACCTTAACTGAAATAGCCACTGAGAAAAATTCCACCATTCTCTTCCCTCTCCCCATTGAATTACTAAAAGCCCTGGCTAAAAAAGAGGATGCCTGAAGAGGATCTCTCAAGAAAATTTTCACATAATCTCGTAAGTTTCTTAAAAAATAATATAAAAAGGAGGGTATAGTTATGGATAAAGAATTAGTTAAACAATTTGCTGAAAAGTATGAAGATATTAAAAAACTTTATGAAAAGCATCAAAGTTTGGAAAAGGAGCTTGAGGAACTTGCCAAGCGCCCCTATCTTACCACTGAAGAAGAAATTAGGGAAAAACAGATTAAACTTGAAAAGCTTTATTTAAAGGAAAAAATTTATGAACTAATAAAAAAATATCAAAAGGAGGGGAACTGAATTGGGTGAAATAATGACTGGTGCAAGAATGGTAGTTGAAGCTCTTAAAAGAGAAGGTGTGGAGATAGTTTTTGGCTATCCTGGGGGAGCAATAATTGATGTCTATGATGAGCTTTACAAAACCCCAGAAATTCATCATGTTTTGGTTAGACACGAACAGGGTGCAGCTCATGCTGCAGATGGTTATGCAAGATCAACGGGAAAAGTTGGTGTTGCCATTGCAACCTCAGGCCCAGGAGCAACCAATACTGTAACGGGTATAGCCACTGCATATATGGATTCCATTCCCATTGTGGTAATCACTGGGCAGGTTCCCACCAAACTTATAGGAAATGACGCCTTCCAAGAAGTTGATATTACAGGAATTACCCGTCCTATAACCAAACACAATTTTCTTGTGAAACGCATTGAAGATTTGCCAAGGATTCTTAAGGCTGCCTTTTATATCGCTCGCACAGGAAGGCCAGGACCAGTTCTTATTGATCTCCCCAAGGATGTGCAACAAGCCAAAGGTGAGTTCAATTATCCCGAAGAAATTCACTTAAGAAGCTACAATCCGACCTATGAACCTCATATTAAACAGATTGAAAAGGCCTATTTGCTTCTTGAAAAGGCAGAAAGACCAGTCTTTTTGGTGGGAGGAGGTGTTATTTCATCAGGTGCTGCCTCGGAGGTTAGAGAACTTGCCGAAAGGCTTAATCTTCCTGTTACCATGACCTTGATGGGCTTAGGGGGCTTCCCTGGAGATCATGATCAATCCCTTGGTATGCTTGGAATGCATGGTACCTATTATGCCAACATGGCTGTTGCCAATTGTGATGTTTTGCTTGCAGTGGGGGCACGCTTTGATGACAGGGTTACAGGAAAGGTGGATGCCTTTGCTCCCCATGCCAAAATCATTCACATTGATATTGATCCAAGCTCAATTCAAAAAAATGTTAAAGTTGATGTTCCCATAGTTGCTGATTGTAAAAGGGCACTAACAAGACTTCTTGAAGTTATTAAAGAAGTGGGGAAACCCAAAAAATACTGGAAAGAAAGATTTAAGGACTGGTGGGAACAAATTGAAATTTGGAGAAGAAGATATCCTTTAACTTATAAAGAGGACCCCAATTATATTAAACCCCAATTTGTTATTGAAAAACTTTATGAACTTACCAAGGGTGAAGCCATTATTTGCACTGAAGTGGGACAGAATCAAATGTGGACAGCCCAGTATTACAAATTTAAATACCCAAGAACCCTTATTTCCTCAGGCGGTCTTGGGACCATGGGTTTTGGCTTTCCAGCTTCCATTGGAGCCCAAATGGGAAATCCAGGGAAACTTGTTATTGACATAGCAGGAGATGGCTCAATCCAGATGAACATCCAGGAACTTGCAACTGCTATGGATCAAAAACTTCCCATAAAAATTATCATACTTAATAACGGCTATCTCGGAATGGTGAGACAGTGGCAAGAACTCTTTTATGGAAAAAGATATTCTGCTGTTAAATTTGCAACCATTCCTGATTTTGTTAAAATTGCCGAGGCTTACGGTGCTGTTGGAATGAGAATAACCAAACCTCAGGAAGTTGAACCCACATTGAAGAAAATTTTAAGCATGGATAAATTGGTCATTCTTGATGTAATTATTGCTCCTGAAGAAGGGGTGTTCCCCATGGTTCCTGCAGGCAAAGCTACAACTGAAATGATTCTTGTCTAAGGAGGAAAGAAAGATGGCTGAAAGGAAATGCACTCTTTCAGTGCTTGTTGAAAATACCCCTGGTGCCTTAGCAAGAATAGCTGGTCTTTTCAGCGGAAGAGGATTTAACATTGACAGTCTCTGTGTTGCTGAAACCCTTGACCCCACTCTTTCACATTTAACCCTGGTTACCCGCGGCGATGAACAAATCATTGAACAAATTATAAAACAACTTAGAAGATTAATTGATGTCTATAAAGTGGTTGATGTAACCGAAGAAGGAGATTTTGTTGAAAGGGAAATGGCACTTATTAAAGTCAGAGCAGAAAAGGAAAACAGAGAGGAAATCTATCGCATATGCGAAATCTTCAGATTAAAAATTGTGGATGTTAGCCCAAGAACATATATTATTGAAGTAACTGGAGATAAAGACAAACTTGACGCTGTCATAGAACTCCTGCGTCCCATGGGAATTAAAGAGATTGTCAGAACCGGTCTTATTGCTATGAAGAGAGAAAAAAAGAATCCTTGATTTTCTTTTTTCTCCTATTAAAATAACCCCTCAAAATTTTTTTCTTAGGAGACAGGTCATGCTCAAAATAAATCTGGAAAAGGATTTTCTTTCAGAGGAGGAAATTTCTTTTTTTGAAGAAGCCTTTAGGAAGTGTGCAAGAAGAATCGTTTTGGCAACAACCCTTGCGGGTTGCGGTCATCCAGGTGGATCCCTTTCCTCTTTATCTCTTCTTTTAATGGTTTATGCCATTGCAGAGATTGATCCCAAAAACCCAAGAAAGGAACCCAGAGACCGTGTGGTTATAAGTCACGGGCACATTAGCCCAGGAGTTTATAGCGTATTATGCGAGTATGGTTTTTTCCCGGAAGAGCCCTTTCTTATGGAATTTAGAAGAGCTGGCTCTGCCTTTGGCGGGCATGTGGAACAATCTGTTCCCGGGGTCGAGTGGAATACCGGAAATCTCGGCCAGGGTTTATCGGCAGCTTGCGGTATGGCAAAGGCCTTAAAGCTTAAAGGATTTCCAAACTGGGTTTTTTGCCTCATGGGTGATGGCGAGCAACAAAAAGGCCAGGTTATTGAGGCAAGGCGCTGGGCGGTAAAATTTGGCCTTGACAATTTAATAACCCTTATTGATTACAACAAGCTTCAGATTGGAGGAAATATAAGGGAGGTTATGCCCCAAAACATAAAGGAAGAAATCCTTGCTACCTCCTGGAATATTATTGAAATTGATGGCCATAATTTTCAGGAAATTTATCAAGCTTTAAGAAAGGCACTAAGAAAAGAAGTACCCCATCCTGATAAACCAACTGCCATACTTGCTCACACTATTATGGGAAAAGGGATTTCCTTTATGGAGAATGATCCCAAATGGCATGGAGCAGCCCTTCCTGATGAGCTTGCCAAAAAGGCCCTTGAGGAACTTGGTTTTGATCCACAAGAACTTGATTATCTTAAGGAAAAACGCAAAAGCTATCCTATTTCCTTTCCTCACCAGCCTCATGATCCCTTGCCAGTTGAGATTGAGCCTGCAGACCCAAATATTTATCCACCTGAGAAAAAAACCGATTGTCGATCTGCCTATGGTAAGGCTCTATTAAATCTTGCTTTAAAAAATAATTTGCCTGGAAAACCGCCAAAAATACTTGGGCTTACCTGTGATCTTGAGGGCTCTGTAAAAATGACCGATTTTAAAAAGCATTCACCTCAGGCCTTTTTTGAATCGGGTATACAGGAACATCACACAGCCTCTGTGGCCGGGGCTCTTTCAAAAGAGGGCTTTCTGGTATTCTTTTCAACCTTCGGGGTTTTTGGGATTGACGAGGTTTATAACCAGCTGAGAATTAATAGTCTTAACAAAACGGCTCTGAAAGTGGTTTGCACCCACCTTGGTGCTGATGTCGGAGAAGATGGCCCCACTCACCAATGTCTTGACTATCTCGGTGTTATTTCCAATATACCAGATTTTGAAATCTATATGCCTGCTGATCCCAATCAAACGGACCATATTATTAGAACCATAGCCCAAAGACCTGGAAATATCTTTGTTGGCATGGGAAGATCCAAATTACCTATTGTGACCAAGGAAGATGGCTCTCCCTTTTTTGATGAAAATTATAAATTTGAACCAGGTAAGGCAGATTGGATTAGAAAGGGCTCAGATGGAGTAATTATTACCTACGGAAATATGGTTCCCTATGCCATTTCAGCTTTTAATATTTTAAAAGAAAAAGGATATACTGTTTCTCTTTTAAATGTGGCCTCCATTAGACCCTTCCCTGAAGAGGATATTCTTAAGGCCTCGGAATTGGAAAATATCCTCGTTGTTGAAGACCACTATGTTTATACAGGGCTCGGAATGAAAATTGCAGCTTTTTATGGTTTAAAAGGTATAAAAGTAAAATTAAAACTTCTTGGACATAAAGAGCCATCAAGTTCAGGGAAACCGGCGGATCTTTTCAAAATAGCTGGCCTTGATCCAGAATCTATTGCCGCCTCTTTTGAAAAACTTATAAATGGCTGAATTTTCACTGGAAGAAAAAAAGCAACCCTTTATTGAACATTTAATTGAACTCAGAAGCTGTTTAATTAAAGCTTTTCTTGGTTGGATTATCGCATCAATTCTTGTTTATCTTTATTCTGATAACATTCTTGAATTTCTTATAAATCCCTTAAGACCCTATTTACCTTCTTCACAAAAGGTTTACTTTAAAACTTTACCTGAGGTTTTTTCCAACGAAATTAAAATTTCAGCCATTTTAGGATTTGTCATAGGAAGCCCTTTTATTTTTTATCAACTTTGGAGTTTTGTAGCTCCGGGTCTATATCCCCACGAAAAAAAATGGATAAAAATAACAGTTGTTTTTAGTTCCTTCTCCTTTTTAATAGGAGACCTTGTAGCTTATTATCTATTTCTTCCTTTTATTCTTAAGTTTTTTTATTCCTTTGGTGAGCAATTTTTGATTTTTAAACCTTACTTAAAAGAATATATAAATTTTTTGCTGAAAATATTTCTAATTTTTGGAATTTTTTTCCAAGTCCCTTCAGTGATTTTCCTTTTAAATAAATTAGAAATTGTAAATCTTGAACAATTGAAAAAATTTAGACCCTATGCCATCATTCTTTCTTTTGTCTTTGCAAGCATCATAACCACAGGGGTTGACCCTCTTTATCAAATTCTATTAGCCTTACCCTTGACAGTTCTTTATGAAATAGGTATAATTTTAATTAAATTAACAACCCTGAGGAGGTAAATTTTATGCCTTTAGGTCTAGGAGGTCAGGAATTATTTATAATTCTTTTTCTTGCATTGCTCATTTTTGGCGCTAAAAGATTACCAGAAGTTGGTGCTGGCCTTGGTAAAGGAATTCGCTCCTTCAAAGAATCTTTAAAAGAAGCAGATGTATCCGAAGATGTTAAAAAACTTGAAAAAGAAGAGCCAAAAACTGAAACTCATACTACAGGTACCCAAACCACAAAAACAAGTTAATTAAAAAGCATAAATCATCGCTCTGGACCAATAACTCATAACGCTTTATAAATAGATATTTTGATTTTTTGTTAGAAACTTTGAATAATTGATTAGTGATAATAAAAAAACTTGATTAAAAAAATTAGGGGGCAAAAGCCCCCTTCATAACTAATATTTTTTATTCTTCCTTAGGCTTTTCCACGCCTGCTTCTAAGCCCATCCCCACACCTGGAAGACCATACATAACAGTACTTCCTGTTGAAAAGTATTCAAGCTTTCCTTCTCTTACCAACTCATTAGCAGCATTTTTGATATCTCTGGGATTAGCCTCAGGTATTTCTCTCTGTAAGTCTTTGAGATAGATTTTACTTTTTCCTCCACTTCCAGCTTTCTTCTGCATAACCTCGAGTATTTTCTGTTTTAAAGTTTCTTTATCCATCCTTATCACCCCTCATAAATTTTTTTATTGTCCCCCTCTCAAATAGAGAGGGGGCTTACTCAAATTAATATTCGTAATCTGTCATAACCTCTACATGGCTTGTAAATTTAAAGTGCACAGAGGTTCTATAGGTATCATAAGCCAGTCTGTAGTCGTCAATGAGATGCCAGGTAAAGGGGATTTCTGTTAATTCAAAGAATCTTTCCCAGCCAATCCTTTCAATCCAATCTCCCACTCTTTCGTATTTATTAGCATGCTGGGAATAAGTTTCAAGGATCTTTTTAATCCATTTAACAGTGGTTGGCCAGCGAGGTGGTTCATTGGGAATGTAAGGAATGACAACCTTTGAAAATTTGGGCGGAGTAATTCTGTTAGAAACCTTACCGCCAACCACAAGAGCTAAACCGTCTCCCTGTCCGTCAGCAATGGGCATAGCTGGGCACATAGTATAGCAGTTACCACAGAACATACATCTATCTACATTCACTCTAACGGTCTTTCTTTTTTCACCACCAATTTCAACAGTTGCAGGTTTAATAGCTCCAAGAGGACAAGAAGCAATAACAAGAGGAATTTCGCAAACCTTTTCAAGTCTTTCATCTTCAACAAGTGGTGGTTTTCTATGAATACCAACCACCGCAATATCAGAGCAGTGAACGGCACCACACATATTTAAACAGCAAGCAAGGGCAATCCTAACTTGAGCAGGAAGCTTGTGAGAACCAAAATACTCAAAAAGTTCATCCATTATGGCTTTTACAACACCAGAAGCATCAGTTGCAGGGGTATGACAGTGAATCCACCCCTGAGTGTGAACAATATTGGTTACAGAAGCACCTGTTCCACCAATGGGGAATTTGTATGATCCACCCGGCATTTTTCTGGACTTTAAATCCTCAATAAGAGCCCTTAACTTTTCTTCATCGGTTACATGAAATTCCACATTATTACGGGTTGTAAAACGGACATATCCGTCACAATACTTATCAGCAATTTCACAGATCTCCCTCACATAATCGGTGGTTTCAAGCCTTGGAGTTCCGCAACGAACAACATAAACCACTTCTCCAGATTCAGCGGTGTATTTTATTACACCAGGCTGAATAATTTCGTGAGATTTCCACTTTCCGTAGTTTCTCTGAATCACAGGTGGTAAAAACTGCCAATAATGAGGAGGCCCAATATCAGTAATTCTGTTTTCCATAGGTTTCTGAGGATTATAAAGTTTCTCTGCTAAGGTTGGATCATAAGGTTGGCTATAAACTGGATCAGGTCTTTCTGGTTTTTCGCTCATGTTTCCCTCCTTTTATTTTAAATTTATATAGTTTCTATTAATTAAGCGGGGTGGCGTTTTCTAAATTCAGCCACATCTCTTGTCCAACCACCTTCAACCTCTTCCTCTTTCCAGAAGATATAAGGATTAGAACGGGGCTCTTTAACATGCTGTGGTAAAGGTTTAAGACCAAGAACATCCACAATAAACCTGTTAAGACCAACTCTCTGAATGGTTTCACCAAGTCTTTCACGGTTCTTTCCGTTTTCCATCCAGTAATCCCAGACTTTGTAGAGAAGGTTTTTCAGATTATCATAAGGTGGCTCAAGCCTCATAAAGGGAACTATTACTGTTGAAAGCTGAGCACCCTCAAGAATCGGAGCCTTAGCTCCCATAAGTATGACAGCTCCTCTGTCATCACCTGGTCTTAAGGCCTCAGGCATAACATTGATACAGTGCATACATCTATTGCATTCTTTATTATTAATGTAAAGTTTTTTCTGACCTTCGTCCCAGAACATGCATTTGGTCGGACAAAGATCAATTACCTCTTTCTTAATATCAAAGGGACCCCAATCTCTATCAGAATGTGCTCCTGCGTTGGGCTTTAATTCTCCAGCCACATAAGCCCTAACTGCTTCCTGATCAATTTTAATGTCATCTCTCCAGGTTCCAATTATTGAAAAATCAGCACGGGCAATAGCTGCCACACAGTCATTGGGGCATCCGGAAACTTTAATCTTAAATTTATAGGGAAAGGCTGGACGGTGAAGTTCATCCTGAAAATGCATGGTAAGTTCATAGGTAATATCCTGAGTATCAATGCAAGACCATTCACATCTTGACATACCCATACAGCACTCAGGAGTTCTCAAATTGGATCCCGAACCACCAAGATCCATCTTAAGCTGATGGGTTAAATCATAAAAAATGTATTCAAGTTGTTCTGTGACTGTTCCAAGAAGAATAATATCTCCTGTTGAACCATGAAGGTTCATAATTCCTGAACCACGATGATCCCAGAGATCACAAAGCTTTCTTAAAGCTGAACTATGATACCACTTGGCTGCTGGCTGATTAACACGAACGGTATGAAAAGCCCAGATAGCAGGAAACTTATCCTGTTGGTCAGAATATCTTCCAATGACTCCACCACCATAACCGAAAACTCCAACGATTCCTCCATGTTTCCAGTGAGTTTCCTTGTTTTTGTAAGAAAGCTCCATCTGACCCAGAATGTCAAAACAGGCTTGTTTTTTGTGTTTTTCAGCATAATTGTAAATATCATCTACAAAACTGGGCCAGGGACCAGACTTCAACTCGTCCATCATCGGTGTGTCATGTTTTTTTACCTCTCCCATAATAACCTCCCTACAGTTTTTTGTGGTTTCAATTATTCTAATAAATTATTACCAGTTGTCAAGGTTTATTTTTCAAAAATAATTATTAATTACTCATAATTTTGAGTTTTTTCCTTAAAAATTTTTAATTTTTTTCATCAAAAAGGCCAGATTTAAATTCAATTTTCTTCCTGGAAATTGTAAAAGAAAAACCTTAAAATTTTATTTATGAAAACCTTTTACCTTGAAGCCTCTTTATCAGGCCTTGGCAAATGGCTTAGATTTTTAGGATATAAAGTAGAAATGGTCTCTGGCAGATTGACCAAAGAAGAAATTCTTAAAAATAGGAATAAATTTTTTCTCATAACCAGTATTGAGACTGCAGAAATGTTAGAAAAATTGCAAGTGGATTATCTACTTCTTCCGAGAAATTCCTTAAAAGCACAACTTTTAACTCTTATTACCAAATTAAATCTTAAACCCAGGCTTACCCTTGATATCTGCACACTTTGCGGATCAAAGCTAATTCCTGTTAAAAAAGAAGATTTCAAGGATAGGATTCCTCCCAAAGTCTGGGAAAGATACTCTGAATTCAATTATTGTCCCAAATGTGACAAACTTTATTGGGAAGGTGATCACATAAAAAGATTAAAAAGACGCTTTAAAGAACTAATTACCCCCCTCCTTTAGTTGTCTTAAAAGGGCATCAAGAAACTTCTCTGCATCTACAATCAAAGAAAGATGAGCCATTTTAACAAGGGGCGCTTCCTTATCGGTATTTATCGCAATTATAAATTCAGAATTTTCCATGCCTATCGTATGCTGAATAGCTCCAGAAATCCCGAATCCTATATATAGTTTTGGTCTTACTGTAACCCCACTTACCCCAATCATGCGGTCTTCTTCAGCCCAGCCAGCATAATATAGAGGCCTTGTTACTCCTACTTCTGCCTCAAGAATTTCTGCAAGAATCTTAAGTTTTTCAAAATTTTCCCTTCTTTTTAACCCAAGCCCTCCAGCAAGAACCACTTTGGCTACTGTTAACCTACTGGGCTCCCTTTTTATAGGTTTAACTTTTCTTATTTTAAGCTTACTCTCAAATTTAACGGATTCCTTCAATGTTATCTCTTTAATTTCGGGTCTTTTATTGCCTTCCCTTATAGGAAAGGCATGCAGAGAAACTGTTGCCATAACCGGTAAAGTGGTGGAATATAATTTTGCAATAATATTTTCACCATAGGAAGGTCTTAACATATAGAGAGTTTCTCCTTCCACTTCAAAGGCATTCACATGAGCACAAAGACCAACCCCAAGCTCCCCTGCAACTCTCGGAGCAAGAGCCATTCCCTGAGGGGTGGCCGGAAAAAAAACTCCATAAGGATTGGTTTCTTTAACAAGCTCGGCTATTACCTTACCAAAAAGGTCATCTTTAAAATCTTTAAATTCTTGACTTTCCAAATACCATATCTCGTCACAAAGAGTCCTTTCAAGCGCTTTTACCTCTTTAAGCCTTTCAGCATCCTCAATAAGCAAAAAAAGAACAAGTTTTTTCTTCAATTTATCTGCAATCTCCCTTAAAGGGGTAAGAATTTCAAGACTTGCTGGATGAAGTTTTCCGTTATGATATTCTCCGTAAGCAAGTATAAAATTCCCCATTGCTTTTTTCTCCTCCTTAGGCTTTAAGAAATCCCTTCTCTTTGAGCAAAATTATCAATCTTTTAGCCAATTCTTCTGGATCCCCCTCCCAGATTTCACCCCTTTCTACAAACTTTTTCTCAAAAACCCCTGAAACCCTTGTTGGTGATCCTGAAAGACCAAGTTCTTCCTCTTTGAGACCTAAATCTTTTGAGGTTAAAATTTCTGGCTCTTTATTTCTTACTTCAAGTAATCGCTTAAATGAAGGGGGTCTTAGATAATCCAGTTTTGGATAAATACTTGCAATTAAAGGTGGGGAGACCTCAATTTCTTCAAGAGTATATTCTGTTTCCCTTACAGCTACAATTTTTCCCTTTTCAAAAAAAATATCCTTTACATTAATAAGAGAAGGGATGCCAAGGAGAGCTGCGGTTTCTGGAGGAACCTGGGCAGTTTCGCCATCAGCTGATTTAAGCCCCATAAGAATAAGTTCAAAAGGAGAAAGTTTTTTTATAGCCTTGGCAAGAACTCTACTTGTTGCAAGGGTATCTGATCCAGCAAAGACTCTGTCTGAAAGGAGAATCATTCGATCTGCACATACTCCGTAGGCCTCTTTCAAAAGGGGAACCACATTGGGTGGCCCCATACTAATAACAATTACCTCTGCTCCATAGCGTTCTTTAAGACGAGCTGCCATCTCAATGGCGCTTCTATCAAAGGGATTAAGAATAAGTTCTGCTGATTCCCTTTTTAAGGTATGAGTTTCTGGATCAACCTTTACAGTTTCAGGTTTGGGAACTCCTTTTATACAAAGGATTATTCTCACTCTTTCCTCCTATTTATAAAGCTTTGAAAGTTCGCGAGCTATAACATTTTTTTGAATTTCATTGGTTCCTTCGTAAATTTGTAAACATTTAACATCCCTGAAAAATTTTTGCACAGGATAATCCCTCATATATCCATATCCGCCCATCATTTGAATAGCCCTTTCACAGATCCACATGGCCTGATCTGTTGCAAAACATTTGGCCATAGCTGAAGCCCCTGAAAATTCCTTTAGAGAGGAATCAATAAATTTAGCCACCTGATAAACAAGGGCCCTTGCCGCCTCAAGGCGCATAGCCATTTCTGCAAAGGTATGGTTTACAGCCTGGAAATTATAAACAGGTTGCCCAAATTGAATTCTTCTTTTAGCATGTTTTAGACTTACATCAAAAGCTGCCTGAGCCACTCCCAAAGCTTGAGCCCCTGCTCCACATCTTGCATAATCAAGGGTTCTCAAAGCCACCATAAAGCCCGTTCCTTCGCGGCTAATAAGCCTTTCAGCAGGAATTTTACAATCATTAAAAATTAAATCAGTGGTAACCGAACTTTTAAGTCCCAATTTTTTTTCTTTCTTTCCTACAGAAAAGCCCGGATCTCCATTCTCTACAATGAAGGCACTTGCTCCCCTGGGACCTTTGGCTGGATCAGTTAAGGCAACAACTACATAAATATCAGCAATGCCTCCATTGGTTATCCATTGTTTAACCCCATTTAAAATGTAATAATCTCCCTCTTTTTTAGCTGTGGTTTTAATGGCAAAGGCATCACTTCCTGCCTGGGGCTCTGTTAAAGCAAAGGCACATAGCTTTTTTCCACTGGCAATATCAGGCAAATATTTCTCTTTTTGCTCTTTACTTCCAAAAAGAATTATAGGATAGGCCCCAAGAAAAGAGGCTGCATAGGTAGTGGAAACGCCGGCACAATAATAAGACAGCCACTCCACAGCAAGGCACATCTCAAACACTCCCATTCCAAGGCCTCCATACTCCTTAGGAACAATTATTCCAAAAAGATCAGCGTGAGCCAAGGCTTGGATAGGCTTCATATCAAAGGCCTCTTTTTCATCCCAGTTGAGAGCATAAGGGGCTATATACTCTTCACCAATTCTCTTAACAAGCTCTACAAGAAGGCTTTGCTCTTCAGTTAAGAAATATTTCACAAGCATTTCCTTTCTCCTTAAATCATAAAATTTAAATCATTTTATCCAATTTTTAAAACTTTGGCACCCCTAATTTTATAATTTTTGAGATCTTCAAGGGCTTTAAATACCTCATCAAAGGAGTAAATTTCAACCTCTGGCTCAATTTGAGCCTTCTCAACCAGTTTTAAAAACTCCTCAATATCAGCACGGGTGATATTGGCAACAGTTTTTATCTCTTTTTCAAGCCAAAGATCCCTTTCATAGGAAAGCTCTAAAAGAAAATCTTTATCGTGCTCCTCTTTTCTTATGGCATTTATAACCAGTCTTCCACCTGGTCTTAAATATCTCAAGAGATATAAAGGAGGTTTCCATACAGGAGTTGTATCAATTAAAGCATGGGGATAATCTTCTGGCTCTTCTTCTATATCAAAGGCAAAATCAGCCCCGAGCTTTAAAGCCATTTCCCGTTGCGCTGGATTTCTTGCAAAAACAAAGAGAGGAGAGTCAGGATAAAGGGCCTTTGCCATTTTTAAAACCAGATGATTTGAGGCTCCAAAGCCTATTAATCCGAGTATTTCTCCGTTTTTAATGCCCGAAATCTTTAGAGCTCTATAACCTATACTTCCTGCACAAAAAAAGGGGGCAAGCTTTTCTGGCTCTTTCCAATAGGGCAATTTAAAGGCATAAGCCTCTTTGATTTTAAAATACTCAGCATAGCCTCCGTGTGCATCCTTCCCTGTGCCTTTGAATTCAGGACAGAGATTTTCAAGTCCCTTCTTACAGAATTCGCATTTTCCGCAGGTGGAATAAATCCAGCCAGCTCCTGCCAAATCACCCACTTTAAATTTTTTTACGCCTTCTCCAACAGCCACAACCTCTCCCACAATTTGATGACCAGGAATAACTGGCAAGATAGAAGGTTTAGCTCTTCCCTCAATTTCGTCAAGCTCAGTATGACAAATCCCGCAGGCTTTCACTTTAATGAGGATTTCATCTGAGGAAATTTCGGGATCTTGAATCTCTCTAAAAATAAATTTTTCAGGACTAAGCTCTCCAACTTCTTTAATAAGCCAGGCCTTCATAACAAAGTTTATTATAGTCCAAAATTTTTCAAACTGAAGAGAACTTAAGCCTTTTCAGTTGTTTAAAATTGGATAAAATTTTTATAATAAAAGCCAATACATCACTCCAAAGGGGGTGATATAAATGAAAGTTTACCTTGTTCAGCACGGTGTTCCCAAGCCTGAATCCGAAGATCCTCAAAAGCCTCTTTCTGAGCAAGGAAAAAAGGAAGTTGAGGCTGTGGCAAAAATTCTCAAAGAAAAGGGCATAAAAGTAAGCCGGATCTTTCATTCAGGAAAGCTTCGTGCCCGTGAAACGGCTGAAATTTTAGCAGATTATCTTTCTCCAGAAAAAGGTCTTTCTCAAGCTGAAGGTCTTAATCCTCTTGATTCCCCAGAGATTTGGGAGGAAAAATTAAAGGATTTTGAGGAAGATATCATGCTGGTTGGGCATCTTCCCCATTTACAGAAACTTTGCTCAAAACTTGTGATAGGAGATTCTGAAAAGCCAATTCTTAAGTTTCGCCAAGGTGGAGTGGTGGCCCTTGAAAGAGAGGAAAAGTGGCAATGGATAATTATTTGGACCCTTTATCCTGATTTTGTGATATAAAAGCTATCTCTATCTTTCCTTGGAAAGCTTATGTGCCAATCTTAATGGTTCGGGGATGCGGCTTTCTATGGCTGTTTTCAAAACCCAGGTTTTAGCCTCATCTGGAGTAATTAAATTACCAGGAGAAACAAAAACCGGTTTTACCCATGATTTTGTTCGAACTACATATCCTACAAGTTCTCCCTGATAAATTATTGGAAAACTTGCCCCTCTTTTAGAAGAAAGGTTTCCTTCATATCTTAATAAAGGTTTTTTAGCACAACCAATGGTGGGAATTTTAAGGGCAACTCCTAAATGAACGGCAAGCCCAGCTTTTCTGGGATGTGCAATTCCCTGTCCGTCAACAAGAATTAAATCAGGCTTTCTTTTAAGTTTTTGAAAGGCCTTAAGAAGAATGGGAGCTTCTCTGAAGGCTAAATATCCAGAAATATAGGGAATTTCTACTTTTTCTATGCTCTTTGCCACCTCTATCACTTCAAATTCGGGATATTTCATTATCACAAAAACTCCTATGGAAAATTTATCTTCTAAATATCCCACATCACATCCCGCAATAAATTGAGGATTTCCTTCAAGGGGCACAATTTTTACCCTTTTTGCCATTTCAATTTGCAATTCTTTTAATTCATCCCACATGCTATTTCATTATCAGTTTTTATTATCAAATTCTTCTGCAACTTTTTAATATAGTACTTATTTTTTAATTACTCACTCTTTTTTTTGAAAACAAGCAGATCCCAAAGCTCAAAGAAGACAAGATTAAAATTCTAAGGACTCATACAGACACTATTATTCCTAAAGGCATGGTCACATCTTTTTACCCTTGACTTTATATAAAATATTTGCAAAATAAAAATAATTATGGATTATTCTATCAAAATTGGTGGAGAAGCTGGTCAGGGAATCCAAACAATTGGAGATATTTTAGCCCATATCTTTGCTAAGGCAGGATATTATGTTTTCACACATCAGGATTATGAATCCCGCATAAGAGGTGGACATAATTTTTATCAAATTAGATTTTCTGATAGACCTGTTACTGCTTCAAAAAGAGAGATCCATCTTCTTGTTGCCCTTGATAAAGAAAGCATCCCCCTACATCTAAAAGAATTATCTTCTTATGGACAAGTTCTTTATGACTCAAACTATTTGAAAAAGAAGTATGAAGATCCGAGTTTTTTGGATGTTCCTCTTTTTGAAATTGCCAAAGAAAGAGGAGGTGCTCTTCTTACAGCAAATGCTGTTGCCATTGGTGCGGTAATAGGAATGTTAGGTATGCCTCCAGAGATTATGTATGAACTTTTAAAAAGGACTTTTTCAAAAAAGGGTAAGGAAATAGTTGAAGCCAACATCAAGGCAGCTGAAGGGGGCTATAAATTCGCAAAAGAAAGGTGTCTCACTTGTAATTTTAGCCTTTCTCCCTTTGAAGAAAGTAAATATTTGATTTCTGGAACTGAAGCAGTGGGGATTGGAGCTATTTCAGCGAATTTAAGATTTTATGCTGCCTACCCTATGACTCCCTCTACTGGAATTTTCAACTTTATTGCAGAACATGCTAAAGATTTTGACATTGTGGTTGAGCAGGCTGAAGATGAAATAGCTGCCATCAATATGATTATTGGTGCCTCTTATGCAGGTGTTAGAGCTATGACTGGAACCTCAGGGGGAGGATTCGCCTTAATGGTTGAAGGCTTATCCCTTGCTGGAATGACAGAAACACCCATTGTTATTGCCCTTGCTCAAAGACCTGGGCCTGCAACAGGCCTTCCCACTCGAACTGAGCAGGGAGATCTCCTCTTTGCCACTTTTGCAGGGCATGGGGAATTCCCAAAAATTATTTTTGCTCCAGGATCTCCTGAACAGGCTTTATACCTCACTAACAAAGCCTTTGATCTTGCCGAAAAATATCAAGTAATTTCCATTATCATGCTTGATCAATATCTTGCCGATTCTCAATGGAGCTATTCAAGCCTTGATACCTCTAAATTGGATTACAAAAATTACCGTTTAAAAGGAGAAGAATTACAAAAATTTGAAGTTTATAAAAGGCATCTTTTGACAGAAACAGGTATATCACCTCTTGGAATACCTGGAATTTCCACTCATTTAATAATTACTGACAGTGACGAACATGACGAAGAGGGTCATCTTATTGAGGATGCGGAAACAAGGAAAAAAATGGTTGAAAAAAGACTTTTTAAAAAATTACCTTTAATAAAAAACGAAATTTCACCTCCACTCATTTACGGGGTGAAAGAACCAGAAATAATTCTTCTTTGCTGGGGGTCCCTTTACGGAATAGTAAAAGAGGTGGTTGATAATCTGAAAAGAGATTACTCCATTTCTATGATTCATTTTAGTGAGATTTATCCCTTCTCAGAAGACAAAGCCTGGCTAAATCTTCTTAAAAAAGCCCGAGTAATAATAAATATTGAACAGAATGCCACAAGTCAATTTTATAAGCTTTTAAGAATGGAAACCGGCCTTACGATTGAACATCACATTAATAAATATGATGGAAGACCCTTTTTGGTAGAAGAACTGGAGGAAAGTATCCATGGTATCCTTAAAGGATTATAAAGGCCTCACTCCAGCCTGGTGCCCCGGGTGTGGAAATTTCGCCATTCTTAAAGCTTTTAATGAGGCTTTAGTAGAATTAAATATAGCTCCTCATGAGATAGTTATAGTTTCTGGCATTGGGCAAGCTGGTAAATTCCCTCATTATACAAGATGCAATACCTTTAATGGCCTTCACGGAAGAACCTTGCCAGTAGCAACGGGTATAAAGCTTGTAAATCCAAATTTGAAGGTTATTGCAGTTGCTGGAGATGGTGATTGTTATGGCGAAGGAGGTAATCACCTAATCCATGCCATAAGAAGAAACATAGATATTAAATTATTTGTACATAATAATCAAATATATGGCTTAACAAAGGGTCAAGCCTCGCCTACTACTATGAAGGGGGTAAAAACTAAAACTCAACCTTTTGGCGTAGTATCAGAACCTTTAAATCCTTTGCTTTTGGCCATTGCACTTGATTGCTCCTTTGTAGCAAGAGGCTATGCAGGGAAAGTAGAACATTTGAAAAATCTCATGAAAGAGGCCCTTCTACATAAGGGTTTTGCTTTACTTGATATTCTTCAACCATGTGTGACTTTTAATAAAATCAATACCTTTGAGTGGTATAATGAAAGGATATATTTCCTCGATTCTTCATATAATCCAACCAACAAAGTTCTCGCTTTTGAAAAAGGAAGTGAATGGGGAGAAAAAATCCCTCTTGGTGTCCTTTATAAAAAAGAAAGACCAACCTTTGAAGAAAGGATCCCCATCCTCAAAAAAGGTCCTCTTTTTGAACTCCCTTATAATCCACAAAAGGTAAGATCATTAATAGAAATCTTCAAATAAATTTAATATAATTTTTTAAAATACTGAAATATAGGTTAGTCAATTACATATAAATCAGTATTGATTTTTAAATATTGATGTTTAAACTTGATATAAAAAATTACAAAAGGAGGTGTGCTATGAAAAGACGGGTCATTTGTATTTCATTTTTAATTTTAAGTGTCTTTATTTTCTCGGATACCTTTGCCAAAAAGAGAGATTTTTACAGATTTTGGTATCATGTTAAAAGTATGTTGATCTTTGACAAGAAACATCCACTATATGAACCCTTTTTTGGAATTCACCATGTCTATGTCAATAAAAGGGGGCTTAATACTATTAAAATTCAGGGAAAGAGAATCTTCCCAGAGGGCACAAAAATTGCCATTGAATTTTATAATCATAAAGAAGATCAAGGAGCTTTTGTTGAGGGAGAAAAGAGATTAGAAGCCTTTATGGTTAAAAATTCTAAAAAATATAAAGACACTGACGGTTGGGGATACTTTGCTTACGATTCTAAAGGAAATCCAAGCTTGGTGGTGGCTTGATATGATAGCAGAAGGAACTTATCCCTCTGAGCTTTTACCTGAACACTTAAGAGAGGTATATCTGGAAAATTTGAAACAAGGGGGGTGTCAAATGACAAAAAAGGTCAGGGTTAAGGCTGTGTTCTGTGAGGTTTATTCCAGGGTGGTTGGTTATTTCAGACCGGTTTTTAACTGGCATCCGGGGAAGAGACTTGAGTTCGAGGAGAGGAAAAAAACAGGTTTCAAGCCTACTTAAAGGAATTGAAACTAAGTCTTCCTTTGGTTAATACTAAGTTTTTGTTCTTAAAATCACCCAAAGATTTTATAATACTTCCAACACTTATATAATATTTTGCATTAACAACTTCAGGAAATTTTTCTGGAAGTTAAACTCTGATAATAATAGATAATAATAATATTTCCCCAACAAATTCCATATTTTCTCTAATCTCAATAAAGTAGGGAGTGGGCCCAAAATTATCTTCTATTAATTTGTATATTTTCTCTATCTATCCACCAAAATTTGGTAGTATTATAAATTTTGTGTATGGATTGGTGGGAAAGATGGGTTTAAAAAACAGGGTTGAATTTAGGGAAAAATTAACCAGGAGGGTAAAAAACGAGAGAAAATTAAAAGCTTTGAGAGAGTTATAGAGGAGCTAAGGGAGGGCAAGGTATGGAGAAGAAAAAATTAGAATTATTACAAAAGAAGAAAAAATCCATACACAATTTTCTTGACACTATGCCCCTTGGTAGCTATTGTGCATAGTGTGACAGTTTGAGCAGACACCGGTAATGGCATATACATAATTGGGAATTAAAATCAGCCCCAAAAGGGCCCCCAAAATTAAATAAAGGAGACTAATACATCCACGCATCGCTCACACCTCCTTTTAGATTATTTTTTCTTTTAATTAGATTATTATAATTAAAAAAAATTTTTGTCAAGGGTGTGGATCATAGTGTCAAGTCAAGAATTATTTTCAATTGAATTTTTTGTTTAAGATAAAAAAAATTCTAAAAGAATTGGCTGAATTATAAGAATTTTAAGGACTTAAATAAAAGAAGGGAGGCTTTAAATGCCTCCCTTTCTAAAATTTTAATTACCACCAAGAAATAGTTTTATCAGCTTCCCAGATAAGATCTATAAGTTTATCATAGTCTGAATCATCTTTTGCTTCAAAAAGGTTAAACTCAATAACTTCGTGCCCCTTTTCCTTGATTTTATTTACAATTTTTTTAATGTCTTCATTTTCAGCACTAACCTTATATCTGTAAACACAAAGAATTTTCATATTTACCCCTCCTTTTAATCAAATTAAGCACATTGAGGTGGAGCCTGAACTTTTTGTGCAGGAAGACCATATCCCACCACAAGATCACATTCTAAAATTTTATCTACTACATCATCAAGGCTTGCTTCAACAAGTTCCCATTCCTCAAGATTAAATTTTTTGGCCTCTTCATCCATAGTCTCAGTTACTGCATAAACTTCACCCTCCATATCCCTAATCCAGGCAAGATTTTCATCAAGATATTCCGTTTTAGCTGGCATTTTCTGATAAAAGATATAGGTATAGGAATACATATTCTCCACAGCAAGGCCCAGAGCTGATCTTATTCCATCAGAAATATAAATTCTATTAGCTATTAAAAAACACACTTTATAACTCATTTTTTACCTCCTCCTGAGTTAATTATAAAACAAAGTACTTGCCAACCTCTTCAATAAGTTCTCCGTGAAAGGCCTGAGTTCTCATTTGTTTTTCAGTAAGTCCCATATTGTGATATTCTGGTTCAAATCCCTCGCATGCAAAGGCTGCTACGCAAATAGCAAAATCTTCTTCTGGTATCTCTTGCTTTAATTTTTGGAAATCTGGATGTAAAACTAAATGAACCGCTTTGTAAGTAAAAAAGATTTTTACCTTTTTCCCTTTTCTATGCGCAGCTTCTACGATTTTTACCAGTTCTTTCATATGCACTGGTGAAGTAACAAATATTCCAAGTTTATCAGGATCCTTAGACATTTTTTCCCTCCTTTAAAAACTTATTTCTTTTTAATGAAGAATCTGGTATAACCAGCTTCGTCAATCATTCCTAAAAATTCATGTCCTTCCTTCTCGCACATTTTTGGAATATCATTTTTACTTCCAGGATCTGTACCCCAAACTTCAAGAATCTGACCAGACTGTAATTTTTGCAAGGCCTTTTTTGTTTTAAGCATGGGCATTGGGCAAGACAAACCTTTACAATCAAGAACTTCATCTGCTTTAATACTGCTAAGATCAACCATAGTCTTACCTCCTTTTTGAATTTTATTACAAGCCAATTACAAATTTTTCAGTTTTTTCATTCCAATCAACAAAAAGATACCATAAGAAAATCACTACAGCAAGAATTATAAAGGCTCCACCATATCCAAAAATATCAGGTAAATAAACTTCCTTTCCTAACCAGCCTTTATCCCATACTTCCCAGACATTATCCATGTAGTATCTTAAAATAGCATTGGTAAGAGCAAAAAATACAACTACAATCATCAATTTTACTTGTCCTTCTCCCACTCTCCAGAGAGAGCCTGAACCGCAACCACCTGCAACCACCATAGCAGCACCAAAGATAATTCCACCAATTAAAGATCCCCAAATAAAAGTGGGTGTTACATACACATAGGGATCCTGTATTCCAGCCATTTTTATAAATAATATTCCTAAAGTTGCAATGAATAAACTTAATGCCACCCCTTTAGCCATAGTGGCTTCACCAGAAAGAAAGGGTTCTCTAAAAGCATTAACCACACAAAATCTTGTTCTATGCATAACAAATCCAATACCCGCTGTAAATAAAAAGGCCCCTCCAAGGAGGGCTCCGTTTTCGTGTTCACTTTTAAAATATCCGTAAGTTCCAAGAATCAAAACAAGCAAAGCTAAAATCCCTAAAATGGGATTTAATTTTTTTGTGCTTATTTCTACTCCACCTTGAGAGGAAAAATGCTCTATTTCCCAGAGAAGATACTTAACCCCAAAAAACACTCCCACCATTAAACCAAGCATCATGGCAATTCCACTGGCAGAAAGATTGGCAATACTCATATAAAAGCCTCCAATATTACACCCCTGAGCAAGGGCCGAACCTAATCCCATAAGGATTCCAGCAACAACTCCTTTAATAACTTCAAGCTTAGGAGGAATACGGATTCCGAATTCCTGAGCTAAGGTTGCCGATAGAAAAGCGCCAAGAATAAGACCTAAATTAAGAACTGAAGAAGAAAACCAGAGAGGATGAGGTGGAGCTTCTTCTAAAAAGCCAACTCCGTATAAAACCCATTCTCCCCAATTTCTAAGACCGCCAACAATTCCCCAAGGGCGATACCACATTTCAAGTAAAATAACCAATAAAGCCAGTAAAATTCCACCTGTAATGGGCGAATAATTTGATCGAAAGACAGCATTATAAAGCTCTTTAAAGGTCTCCTTTAAAGACATACCCCCTCCTCCTCATAGATTTTGCACTATCTTATTAAATTCTTCTACTTTGTCAAGGCTTTTTATTTACGATTAATCCAGAATATTTCCAAATATTTTAAGATTATTAAAATTTTCTCTCAATTTTCCCATTAATGATAATTTTAGAATATGAAATAAATTTAGTTAATTTCTCCTATAATTTTATCAGCCATTTGAGGTGCCAAAGGATGAGCCTCTCTCATAAAAATAGTTATCCCTTCAAGATTCAATTTTCTGAAAAATTGACTCAAATTCTCAAGATCCTTTACTGAAAGCCCCTGAAAGGGAAAATAAAGCACAAGGAAATCAAGTTTTTCTCTCTGACACAATCTTTTAACAATATCAAGCCTTAATTTTTCACCCCCAGACAGTTCAAAAAGTCTCTGTGATAACCTCAAGTAAGAAAGATTAAGTTCTATAAGTTTATATAAAATTTCCTTCACAGTATAAACCTTCTCAAAAAGAGGTAAGGCCTCTTTAACAGTAAAATCCAATAGTTCATAAATTTTATAGCCTTTATATGTAAGTCCTAAAACTTCATAATTTAAACCTTTCCCAAGACACTCTTCACAAAGCATTTCTTGAAAAAAATTTTCTATTTCTAATTTTTTATATCCTCTACCTTTACAGGAGGGGCACTGACCTTCACGGGTATGAAAACTAAAATGTCTCTTGGTAAGACCCTTTGCTTTAGCTTCAGGAAGATTTACAAAAATTTTTCTCAGGGCCTCCCAAATACCCACATATTCTATTAAAAATTTTTCCCCTTTTATAGTAAAAATCTCTTCCCCTTCATATACAATGTGTCCTTGTGATTTTAAATGATGGGAAAGACCTTTTAAAAGTTTTGTTAAACCTTTCCCAGTTTTTCCATATATGAGATTTATTCCCTCTTTTAAAAGTTTTATTTCTTTTCCATTTACAACCACTTCAACATATTCCTCTTTTGAAAGGGGTCTTTTTTCAAAGAATGTTTTTTTTGTAAGATAGGGATAAATTAGAGTATTTTTGTTAGTTAAGTATTCTTCTTTAGGAAGGGCATAAAGAAGATAGCCTCCTTTTTCCCCTCCTTCAGGACCAAGTTCAATTATAAAATCAGCCTCTTTGATAAATTCCAAGTCATGTTCCACAACTATAAAGGAATTCCCCTTTGAGATTAACTCTCTTATAAGATTTAAAAGCTTTTTTCTTTTATTTTCATCAAGACCAAGAGTTGGTTCATCAAGAATATAAAGAACACCTTGTAAATCTGAAGAAAAAAGGGTTAGAATTTCAAGAATCTTTCTTTCTCCAAGAGAAAGATCAAAAACAGGAGTTGATAGCTTAAGATTATCAATTTCAAAAAATTCTGCCCTCTCAAGAAGGAAAATTATGTTTTGAAAGGATTCCTTTTCAATTTCTAAAAGGTTGTTTTCAAGAAAGTGTTTAAATTCTTTGAGAGTAAAATTAAAGATATCTCTTAGAGAATAAGAAAAAAGCTCGCTTTCAAGATAATTAGGTTCAAGTTTAAGGCCATCGCAAACTTCACAGGGCTTTTTTTCTTTATATCCAAGGCCCCTGCAGGTTTTACATCTTAAAAATTCTTTCAAAAGAAAATTTCCACATTGAAAGCAAAAATTGTTTAAATTAAAAGAGGAAACCTCACCGTCTAAAACTTTAAGAATTATATTTCCCCGATTAATATTTTGGGAAACCCTTACATTTTCAAGAAGTCTTGAAAGCCCCTTTTCTTCTTTAATCATACGATCGAAAAGAAGATAAATACTTGAAATATTGTGAGGTATTTCTTCTTCAGAGAGATCGTATTCTTTCTCGTTTATAAAAAATCTTGTATAGCCTTGAGAAATTAAATAGGAAAGGGCTTTAGAAGAGGCTTCTTGCAAAGGTAAAAGAAAATAGAATTTGCTGTTATCTGGAAGATTTTTATACCATAAGATTAAATCCTTGAGAGTATGAAAAAAATTTAGACTTCCGCAATTAGGGCATTTTATTTTTCCTTTTTCATAAAAAAGAAGGGAAATAAAAGAAAAAAGACCAAGGATTTCAGAAATGTTTTTATATAAAAACCAATCCCTTACTCCTTGAGAAAGGGCAATTACAGGAGGTATAATTCCTAAAAGTAACCCCTTGGCTTTAGATAATGGGGTGACAGGGAATGATAAGTTTTTAATTTGATTGAGGCGAGCTTCAGCAAGAGCTGCAATGGTATCAAAGGTAAGGGAGCTTTTTCCTGAACCAGAAGGACCTGTTATAACCACAAGTTTATTCAAGGGAATTTTTAAATCAAACCCCTTCAAGTTGTGAGTTGAAACTCTTTTTAATTGGATATACATGACATATTTGCAAGTATAGAAGAAAGGTTACTCTGAAATTACAAGATTTCTTCCCAAGGATTTGGCTTTATAAAGTCTTTCATCAGCTATTTTAAGGAGTCCTTTATAGGATAAGGAATCCTTTGGAAATTCGGCAACTCCAAAGGAGGCAGTAATTTTAATAAACTCATTTTCGGATACAAAAATTCTATAATTTTCAAGGGCTTTTCTAATTCTTTCTGCAACCTGAATGGAAGAAGTTTTATCAGTTTCGGGAAGAAGAATTATAAATTCCTCTCCTCCCCAGCGTCCAAAGTAATCCATGCTTCTGATATAAGAAGAAACCACCCTTGAAAATTCCATTAAAACTTTATCTCCTGAAAGATGTCCATAGGTATCATTGATTCTTTTGAAATGATCTAAATCAATAAGAATAATGCTAAAATATTTCCCAATTCTTTTTGATTTTTCTTCTTCCTTTTTAAGCATTTCAATAATAAATCTGCGGTTGTAAATCCCAAGAAGTGAATCTTTAAGGGATAAATCCCGATATGCTCTTAATAATCTCAACTGGTTTAAATATATATTGAAAACCTGTATTTTATCTTCAATATACTTTATTTCTTCATCCGAAAAGGGATTATCCTTTATAAGAGTTATAAGTCCATGAAAGCGTCCTTCAAAAATTAAAGGAACACATAAATGAGGTAAATCGGACCTTTTTAATCTCTGACAGGGATTTGTGGGCACTCCATAAAAGCTTCTTCCTGTTCTATAAACCCTGCACTCTGTTATGTCCTTTGTAAGGCAATCCTCCCAATATTCTTTTTTACCTGCAATATAGGTAGTTTCAATTTCCTCAGTTTGGGGATCAATTGCAAAATAATGAAAGGTATCCACCTTTTCAAGTAAAAAATTTTCAAGAACTTGAAACATTTCTTCTTCTGATTTGGCAAAATTTAAGGCCTTGGCAAAAGAATAAAAAGAAGAAAGAGTTTTATATGACTCCTTTAAAGCTTCTTCACCAAGAAGTATCTCACTTATATCTCTTGCATTTATAATAATAAAAAGTTCTCCATTTAAAACCACAGCCTTTGCCTTAATTTCAACGGGAATAATATTTCCATGAACATCCTTATAAAATCTTCTTCCCTTTATTTCTATGCCCTTTTTGATAAGAAGTTCTATGTTTCTTTTTAAATCTTCTTCTGGTAAATCTACAATATCAAAAATGCTTTTCTTCAAAATTTCTTCTTCAGAATAGCCAAGGGCCCTCTTAAAAGCGGTATTGGCAAATCGAATGTGCCCCTTTTCATCAATTACAAAGATAAAATCCAAAGAATTATCAAGGAAATTCCTCAAAAAACGAATTTCTCTTTGATAGGTCTCCTCTTTAAAATATTCATGGGTTACATCTCTCAAAAAAACTTTTATCTTTCCTTCACCCTTTCCAAAATCAATGTAAGTTCCCGTTATCTCATAAATCTCTCCCTTTTTCCCCTTTACCCTTTCCTTATAAACCATTTTTTCTCTTTTTAAAAGCCCGTAAACTCTGTTCCACTCATCAAAATCAAGAAGGGTATAAATATCCCTCTCAATATACTCTTCACCCAAGTGTTTTTTTGCAAAATCATTCATCCAAGTGATTTTACACTCACTATCACATTCAGAGAGCTCAAGAACTATCTCCGGAATAAGTGAAATAAAATTTTTAGCTTGCTTTAAATTGCTCTCAAGAAATTCGGAATAGGTGCAAGTAAGGCTTTGCACAAAATCCCTTTGTGACAAAATGTTAATAGCCCTTCCAGAGTCATCAACCACAATAAGATGTCTTATGGGATATTTTTTGAATAGTTCAATCCCTCTTGTTATTGGATCTTTTAAGTGAATGGTAATTATCTCTTTTAAGGCTATTTCTTTTAAAGATTTTTTAAGATCCTCGGGGCTGATATTTAAAAAATCCCTTTCGGTAATTATTCCTATAGGCCTTAAGTTTTCATCTAATACCGGGATGGCTCCCACATTAAATTGAATCATTTTTGAAAGAGCCTCTTCAAGAGTTTCTTTCTCCCTAGCATAAATTAAAGGACTTTTTATATCCAAGAGGTCCCTTATTTTACCCTCTCCTTTAAATAGTTCCTCAGAAGAATATAAAATTAGATCTTGCTGAGTTATAACCCCCTCAAATTCACCATTTTCTTTAACAACTATTAGCCTTCTTACGAAATTTTCGGTCATGAGATTAAAAGCAGAAAAGAAGGTGGCCGAGGTTTTGATTTTAAAAAGTTCCTTTTTGGCAAGATGAAAGGCAGGTGCAGAAAGGGGATATTTCTGATTTAGAGCTTTAATAACATCTCTTTCGGTTATAATTCCAACAGGCTTTCTTTCCTTTAAAAATACGGCAAAATTGGTATCATATCTTTTAAACTGGTCAATTAATTCCTGAAAGGTAACCTCCACAGAAGGAGATAAAATTTTTCTATCTTTTAGAAAATTCTTTATTGGAAGCTGAAGTAGATAAAACATTTTATTCTCTCAAACTTTTTATCCATTCCATAAATTTATCATAACTTAAAGTATTTAAAATATCCTTTTTTTCAGCCCAGCCCCTTCTTGCTACCGCCACTCCAAATCTTAAATGTTCCATCTGATCAGTCATATGGGCATCAGTTCCTATTATTAAAGGTATTCCCATCTCCACACAGGCCTTAACATAAATATCATTTAAATCAAGCCTTTTATAATAGGCATTAATTTCAAGGGCCTTACCATATTCTTTGGCTGTCTTTAAAATCTCATCCATATTTACAGCATAGGGCTCTCTTTCTCCGATTATTCTTCCTGTGGGATGAGAAATAGCGTGCACCAAGGGGTGTTTTAGGGCGGAAACAATTCTTTGAGTAATTTGTTTTTCATCTTGCTGAAAACCTGTATGGATGGCTGCAATGACGAAATCAATCTCTTTTAAAACTTCCTCGGGATAATCCAAAGTTCCATCAGAAAGAATATCTACCTCTGCTCCAAAAATTAGCTTTACTTTATGGGATCTCGCATTAAGCTCCTCTATTCTTTTTTTCTTTTTGAAAAGATCTTCAATTGGGACTCCTCCTGCCACTTTTAACCCTTGCGAATGATCACAAATAGCAACCCAAGATAAGCCCATTTCTTCAGCCTTAGCCATTATTTCTTCAAGACTTGCCATGCCATCACTGTATTTGGAATGAACATGTCCGTCCCCTTGAATATCTTCATAAGAAACAAGCTTAGGAAGCCTTCCCTGAAGAGCTGCCTCTATTTCTCCTCTATCTTCTCTCAATTCAGGTGGAATAAAAGGAAGCCCAAGGGTTGCATAAACCTCTTCTTCAGTTTTCCCGGCGATTTTTTCATCCCCTCTGAAAACTCCGTATTCATTAATTTTTAATCCCTTCTCTAAGGCAAGTTCCCTTACCCTTATATTATGAGCCTTTGATCCGGTAAAATAAGCCAGAGCCGCTCCCCAGGAATCAGGCTCAACAACCCTTACATCCATCTGGATTCCCGTTTTAAGGCGAACACTTGTTTTGGTTTCCCCAAAGGCAATGACCTCTTCAACCAGGGGAAGCTCTGAGACAACTTTCATTACCTCAAAGGGTTTTGTGGAAGTAATAAGCACATCAATGTCCTTTACCGTTTCCTTTCTTCTTCTTATACTTCCTGCAACCTCAATGTGATTAATAGGTGCCCTTTCTTTTATAAGTCTTACCACTTCCTCTGCAAGGGGTAAGACCTCACCAAGGGGTCTTCTACCTGTTTTTTCTTTAAAAAGTTTGATCCCCCTTAAGATATTTTCCTCGGTTTTTAAGCCAAAACCTGGAAGCCTTGCAATCTTGTGCTGTAAACAGGCTTTTTCAAGCTCTTCAATGGTGGTAATTCCATATTTTTCATAGATAGCCTTCACTTTTTTTGGGCCAAGCCCTGGAATCTCAAGGAAAGTTAAAAGTTGAGGAGGTATTTCTTTCTTTAGTTCTTCATAAAGAGAAAGGGTGCCTGTTCTTAAGATTTCTCTAATTTTTGAAGAAAGATCAGCTCCGATTCCAGGAAGTTTCTCAAGCTTTCCTTCTCTTGCCAGTTCTTCCACATCCTTAGTTAAAGCCTCAATGGTTTGAGCAGCTCTTTCATAAGCCCTGATACGATAGGGATTATCTCCCTTTATTTCAAGAAGTTGCGCCGTTTTTCTGAAAATCTCTGCAACTTCTTTATTTTTCATATTCTCATCTATTTTAGAAAAGTTTAATACTATTTCAAGGGCTTTTCTTTAGCAGTATAAAAGCCCTAAAATTGCAAGCATTAGCAATCTAAAACTCACAATAAATCCCCCCAAAAAACTACTTAATACTACCTACCTGAAAAATGGAACTCCTAAAAAAGAGAAAAAGGGGTGAAATTAAGTGTTAGAGAGAAAAAAATAAAAAGCGGCTACCTAAAAAGGTAGCCGCAATATGTTAAAGATTCTTAAGCTTATTTTTCTTTTGGAGGAGCAAAGACTTCGCAGAGCTTTACAAGTCTTTCGTATTCTTCATTAACTCTTTCTTGAATCTGAGCTATTTCATCAGGTGTCAAATGTCTAAATCTTCTTTGAAGCTTTAAATACTCTTCAACGGGTTTGGGTTTATCAACCTTTCTGTTAAGGACATAATATTTTCCGTCAAAAACTTCAAAAAGAGGAAAAATTCTTGTATCAACAACTAGCTTGCAAAGGTTAATGGTATCTTCACTTTTTGAGCCCCAACCGGTAGGACAGGGAGAATAAACATGAATAAAGGCTGGGCCTTCAACCAGAGAGGCCTTTTTAACTTTATTTATATAATCCATGTAATATCCTGGACTTGCTGTTGCAAAATAGGGAATATTATGGGCGATGGCAATTCCATCTAAGTTCTTTTTCCAGGTAACATTTCCGTGAATAACCTTACCAGCAGGGCTTGTGGTGGTATGGGCAAATTTAGGAGTGCCTCCAGAACGCTGAACCCCTGTATTCATATAGGCCTCATTGTCAAGACAGATATATATAAAATTATGACCTCTCTCTAAAGCACCTGACCAGAATTGAAGTCCTATATCAAAGGTTGCTCCATCACCAGCAAAAACAACTACATTAATTTTTTCCTTTTTAGGAAGCTTGCCCTTCCTTTTTAAAGCTTTAATAGCTGCTTCAATACCAGAAGCAACACTTGCTGCGTTCTCAAAGCCAACATGTATCCAGGGCACCTTCCAAGAGGTATAGGGAAAGGGACTGGAAATAATCTCCATACAGCCGGTTGAGGAAACTGCAATGGTATTAGGACCAAGCACTTTTAAAGCCAGTTTCATAGGCAAAACAGTTCCACAGCCCTGACAAGCTCTATGCCCCGGGGCAAACCAATCAACCTTGGGCAAATCTTTAATGCTTAAAGGTTTAAATTTAGCAAGTTCTGGCCTCATGGCTCTACTCCTTTACTCCATAAATTTGATAGGAAAATTTGGGTTTTTTACTCATAGCCTCATAGGTCATCTCAAACATCTCCATAAAATCCTCTTTGGTCACATCCCTTCCGGCAAGACCTGCAACAAGATTTAAAATTCTTGGTCTCTTATTGGATTGATAAAGGGCTGATCTTACTTCAATTCCCACAGGCCCACCTGTCGCACAATGGCTTACAGCCCTGTCAACTACACAAAGGGCCTTAGCCTTACCCACCGCTTTTATAAAATCCTGCATAGGGAAAGGTCTCCAAAGCCTAAAGCGAACAAGTCCAACCTTTTTACCTTTCCTTCTTAACTCATCCACAGCATTCATAGCTGTTTCTGCAAGACTACCCATGATGACCATTCCAACCTCGGCATCCTCCATCTGATAAGTCTCAACAGGCTGATACTTTCTTCCAAAGAGCCTTTCAAAATCCCTCCAGGCCTGAACAATCACTTTATAGCTGGCTTTTAAAGCCTCATCTTGGGCTTTTTTAGCTTCAGTATAAATCTCTGGAACCCCAATAGCCCCTATGGTTATAGGTTTTTTCGGATCAAGCTTATACTTCATCTTGAGGGGAGGAAGATATTTATCAACCACCTCCTGATCAGGCATCTCAATAGGTTCTACCACATGGGTAACAATAAATCCATCAAGGTTTACTGCAACAGGAAGAAGGCATTTTTCTGCCACTTTGTAAGCATGATAAATAAGATCTACCGCCTCTTGGCCGTTTTCTGCAAAGGTCTGAATCCATCCGGAATCTCTCATGGTCATCACATCACTATGATCATTCCAGATACTAATGGGAGCTGAAATGGAACGATTGGCAACAACCATAACAATGGGAAGTCTAAAGGCTGAGGCAATGAAAAGGTTCTCATACATGAATAAAAGGCCCTGAGCTGCGGTAGAGGTGAAGGTTCTTGCACCTGTTGCTGCAGCACCGATACAGGCACTCAAAGCTGCATGCTCGGATTCAACGGGAATATACTCTGCATCAAGCTCGCCATTGTTAACGAGTTCTGCAAGGTGTTCAACTATATGGGTTTGGGGAGTAATAGGATAGGCAGCTATTACATCTACTCTGCACTGAGCAACGGCATCAGCTACAGCTATGGATACCTCTTTTGCGACTCTTTTTCCCATCTTAAGCCTCCTCTAAAACCATAGTTATTGCCCCTTTGGGGCAAATGGCTGCACAAATTCCGCATCCCTTACAATACATCAAATTACAGATAAAATACCCCTCTTCGTTCTCTTCATAAGCTGGTTCTGGACAAAGGAGATAGCACTGACCGCATTTAATGCATTTTTCTTTGTCAAGAACAGGTCTGTGGGACCTCCAGTCCCCAGTTTTAAATTTGGCAGAATTTCCGGGCTCAATGATATACATACCCGGAGCAAGCTCTTTCCAACTCATAAGTCCTGTATCTTTTGGCATGGCTCAACTCCTTTAACCGTAAATTTTGGTTTCTTCCATGGCCCTGCGTAAGGCCTTGATATTCTTTTCAGCTATCCTTCCAAATCTCTCCTTTAAAGCCTCCTCCATATAGGAGGGTTCCACAAGGCCTGTGGCCTTAATAAAGGCCCCGAGCATGGTAGTGTTAGTAATGGGAAGCCCAAGTTCCTCAAGGGCTATCTTTGTTGCATCAACAAGGGCAAGTTTCCCCTTATACCCTCTCAGCATCTTCCTTACTTCTTTTTCGGACAAAGGAGAGTTTAAAATGACAATTCCGCCTTCTTTTAGGCCTGCTGTTACATCAACCAATTTGGGAAGACTGGCATCAAGCACCAGAACCACATCTGGGTTATAAATCTTTTCCCGGGTTCTAATACGGGAATCACTGATTCTTGCAAAGGCCTGCACAGGAGCCCCTCTTCGTTCAGGGCCAAAACTTGGAAAGGCTTGGGCATACTTGCCCTGATGAATAGCTGAAACAGCAATTAATTCAGCAGAGGTTACTCCTCCCTGACCTCCTCTTCCGTGAAGCCTTATTTCTATCATAGAACACCCCTCACTAAGAAGTTTTTTCCAATAAAAACATAAAAATTCCTTTCTTCAACCCCTTTGTGAATTTTTTCTTTTTGGTGCTTCAATCAATCCAGATAATTTCTTTTTCTATAACCTCTTTATAAAATTTGTATCTTTAAGTTTGGCAAGTTCTCTTTCGGTATACACTCTTATAAAGGGCTCCTCAGGACGGCTTACAATTATTATCACCTCAAGATCACTTCCTACTCCCCTTCTCAACTTTCTCTCGGGATACCCATTTTGTATCCTCTTCTTCCCAGCTAACACCTTCTTTGGAATTAATTATTTCATAGTCTATATGCTCTATATTCATAAACTCAAGCAAACCTTAATGAAGAATAAATAAAGGAATTAGTAAAAGGTCATTCCAATCTATGGTAACTTTCGAAAAAAGAAAGAAGTGGCTTTAATCTTGAATTTTATAAAAGGAGTTTTTTATTTTTAATTATGGCAAGCCTTGCAGAAAGGCTAAGACCAAAAAATTTAGAGGAATTTGTTGGTCAAAGGCATCTCTTTGAAAAGGGAGCCATACTTGACCTTCTTTTAAAGAGAAAAAAGCCCTTTTCTCTTATTTTTTGGGGCCCACCTGGATCTGGGAAGACCACCCTTGCTCACCTTCTCGGAAATCACTTCAAAGCCCATTTTGTAGCAGTAAGTGCTGTTGACACTACCCTAAAGGATTTAAAAGAAATTTTAAAAAAGGCAGAAAATCTTAAACGCCTTGGAACCCATACCATTCTTTTTATAGATGAAATACATCGCTTTAATAAAACCCAACAATCCTTTCTTCTCCCCTATGTGGAAAGGGAGGATATTTTCCTTTTTGGGGCAACCACAGAAAATCCCTCCTTTGAAATAATCTCTCCCCTTCTTTCAAGGGTAAAAGTAGTAAAGCTTGAACCTTTGTCAAAGGAGGATGTTCTCAAAATTCTTAAAAAAGCCCTTTCTGATAAAGATAGAGGGTTGGGGGAAAGAGAAATTAATATCGATGAAGAAATCCTTGAAATTCTTGCTGAGGCTTCCTCTGGAGATGCAAGGGTTGCCTTAAATACCCTTGAAATTCTTGTTGAAGGAATTAAAGCTGAGGGAAAAACAAGGATTACCCTGGAAGATCTCTCCAAAAGTCTTCTTGAAAAGCCTTTACTTTATGATAAAAGCGGAGAGGAACACTATAATCTTATTTCTGCCTTTCATAAAAGCATGAGAGGAAGTGATCCTGATGCTACCATTTACTGGATGGTTAGAATGCTTAAAGCTGGAGAGGATCCTCTCTATATTGCCAGGCGAATTATTATTTGTGCTGCAGAAGATGTAGGCCTTGCTGATCCCATGGCTCTCGTCCTTGCAGTTAATGCTTACAAGGCTTATGAAATCCTTGGTTCCCCTGAAGGAGAGCTTGCTCTTGCAGAGGCTGCCTTATATGTAGCCCTTGCTCCCAAGAGCAATTCTGTATATAAAAGTTTACAAAAAGCCGACGACTTGGTAGAAAAATATGGAGCTCTTCCTGTGCCTCTGCATCTGAGAAACCCCGTTACCTACCTTATGGAAAAATTAGGATACGGAAAGGGCTATAAATACCCCCACAATTATGAAGGTGGTTTTGTCTATCAAGAATACCTACCGCAAGAAATAAAAGATGTGCGCATCTATTTCCCCTCAAGCGAGGGAAAAGAAAAACTCCTTAAGGCAAGATTTTATAAACTCTGGAAGGATTTTAAAAACCTTGAGTAGAAAAAATTTGAAAATCCTTAAAGAACCCCTTGGACTCTTTACTATAATCTTCAGCCTGTTACTTATTTTCTTCTGTTTTTTTCAGGTGTTTTACTTTAAGTTTTACCTTAATCAATCAATTACTACCAAGGTAGAAAATACTCTTGACCAAGTGGAAGGGAAGCTTTCAGACTATGTCAAATTCCTTGAAAATTTTTATAAAATACCCTTTATACCTGAATTTGCCGAACTTCCTGAAAGTAAAGGCTGGCTTCTTGAACTGGTTGACTTTCTTGAGGATCTTTTCAAAAGAGAAAAATTTTTGAGTATTGCCATTTTTTATCAAAGAGAGCTCTTTCTTTCCTGGAATTACAAAGAAAAGGTCTTCCCCTTTAAAGCCTGCCAAAATCAAATTATTGAGGAAGGAAGTCTTCTCAAGGCTTTAAGAAAAACCATCCTTGAAAATAAGGAATACTGCATATATTTAACCCTTGATATTTCCTTTTATAAAAACACTTTAAAAAAGTATCTTCTTATTAATTTAATTTTTTGTTTGTTAACCCTTGTTGTGGTTTTTTATCTTTATTTTAGATTTGAGGAAGCAGAAGAAAGGAAAAGGGAGGCTGAAAGGAAACTTCAGGCAGAAAAAGAGCTTGCCCTTCTTGGAAGAATGGCTGCAACCCTTGCTCATGAACTGAGAAACAGTCTCAACAATCTTTTTTTACTTCTTCAGGCAAATGCAACCTCAGAAAATCCCCTTCAAAAACAGATTCTCAATGAAGTTAAAAGGCTTCTTGAATGGACTCAGGAAATCCTTCTCTTTCATAAGGAAATAAAAATCACACCCCAATATTTTAACCCTGAGGATATTCTTTTTGAAATAAAACTTCTTGTGGTGCAATCAGGGAAAAGGGTAAAAATTGATATAGAAAATATGGTTGAGCATATTTATGGCGATCCCTTTTGGTTAAAAAGGGCCTTTGAAAATTTGGCGAAAAACTCCCTTCAGGCAGTCTCTGAAGAGGGAGAAATAAAAATTACCCTGAAAAAGGAAGGCAAAACTTATATCTTTGAAATATATGATAGCGGAGAAAAAATCCCTGATGAGCTAAAAGAAAAAATTTTTGAACCTTTCTACAGCTCCAAAAAAGAGGGTTTTGGCCTTGGACTCTATTTAGTTAAAAAGGTTATGGAAGCTCATCAAGGTAAAATTGAAATAGAAAATCTTAAAGAAACTGGTAAAATTTTCAAACTCCTTTGGAAAGAACCATGAAGAAAGAAAGCATTTTAATCGTTGAAGATGAAAAACTTCAAAGAGAAATTCTTGAAGACTTCCTGCAGAAAAAAGGGTTCCAGACCTTTACTTCTTCAACCATAGAAAAGGCCAAGGAAATTCTTAACAGTCACGAAATCAATCTTGTTCTTCTTGATTGGAGACTTCCTGACGGGGATGGCCTTGAACTTTTAACTTCCATTAAAGAAACCTTCCCTATGATTCCCGTTATTATGATAACTGCCTTTGCAAGCATTGAACATGCCGTAATATCAATGAAAAAAGGAGCCTATCACTATCTTTCAAAACCCATAAATCTTGAGGAATTGCTTTTAGTTATAGAGAGGGCTTTAAATGAACATAAACTTACAAAAGAAGTTTTTCTTTTAAAGGAAAGGCTTAAATACCTTTCCAGGGATGAGTGGGAAACTCCCGAAGGCATTATTGCTGAAAGCCCTGCTATGAAAAAAATCCTGGCTCTGGTTAACAAAATTGCTCAAACCCAAGCACCTGTTCTTATTACAGGAGAATCAGGAACAGGAAAAGAGGTTATTGCCAAGTTGATACACCAAGTGAGTCCAAGATCAGATGGTCCCTTTATCAAAATAAATTGTGCAGCCATTCCTGAAACCCTTCTTGAGGCTGAACTTTTTGGATATGAAAAGGGGGCCTTTACAGGGGCAACTCAAACCAAACCAGGGCTTTTTGAATTGGCAGAGGGGGGAACTCTATTTCTTGATGAAATCGGAGAAATGCCCCTAAGTCTTCAGGCCAAACTTTTAAGAGTCCTTCAGGATCAAACCTTTAGAAGACTTGGAAGTCTAAAGGAACTAAAGGTAAATTTTCGTTTGATTACAGCAACTAATCGCAATCTTGAAGAAATGATTGAAAAGGCACTTTTCAGAGAGGACCTTTATTGGAGATTAAATGTTATCAACATTCACATTCCGCCCTTAAGGGAAAGAAAGGAAGATATTCTACCTTTGACAAACTTCTTTATTGAAAAATTCAATCGTAAATATGGTAAAAAAATCCAGGGAATCTCTCAGGAAACCCTTTCAGCCCTTTATCATCATTCCTTTCCTGGAAATGTGAGAGAACTGGAAAATCGCATAGAAAGGGGTATAATTCTTGCTGAGAATGAAATTCTTACCAAGGAAGACCTTGGCTTTGCTGAGGAATCCTCAAAAAAAGAGAGTCTTCTTGATAAATTAATGACCCTTCCCTTGGAAGAAGCCGTTGAAACCCTTGAAAAGATTCGCATTAAAGAGGCCTTAGAAAAGGCAAAGGGTGTCAAGGTTAGAGCAGCTCAGCTTCTTGGCATTACCGAAAGGATGCTTCGGTATAAACTTGAAAAATACCACCTTGGAGGATAGAAATGTCCTTTTTAAAAGAAGTGGATCCAGAAATTTATGCGCTCATTGAGAAAGAAACAGAAAGGCAGGAGTATCAGCTTGAAATGATAGCCTCTGAAAATCTTGCCTCAAGAGCTGTAATGGAGGCTGAAGGTTCCCCTCTTATGAATAAGTATGCCGAAGGATATCCTAAAGCCAGGTATTATGGAGGCTGTGAATTCGTAGATGAAGTGGAAAAAATTGCCATTGAAAGGCTGAAGCTTCTCTTTGGAGCAGAATATGCCAATGTTCAACCGCACTCGGGAACTCAGGCTAATATGGGAGTATTTTTTGCTGTTCTTAATCCAGGAGATACCATTTTATCTATGAATCTCTCTCACGGAGGGCATCTTTCACATGGTGCTCCTGTTAATTTTTCAGGGAAACTTTATAAAGTAGTTCATTACGGTGTTTCCAAAGAAACAGAAATGCTTGATTATGAAGAGATTAGAAAAATTGCTCATTCTGAAAAACCCAAACTCATTATTGCAGGAGCAAGCGCCTATCCAAGAACCATTGATTTTGAAGCCTTTTATCAAATTGCCAAGGAGGTCGGGGCCTATTTAATGGTTGATATGGCCCATATTGCTGGGCTTGTTGCAGCAGGAATTCATCCCTCTCCGGTTCCTTATGCTGACTTTATCACCTCAACCACCCATAAAACTTTAAGAGGCCCGAGGGGAGGCTTTATTCTTTGCAAAGAAAAATGGGGAAAACTCATAGACAAAATCATTTTTCCTGGCATTCAGGGAGGGCCTCACATGAACATCATTGCTGCAAAGGCTGTCTGCTTTAAAGAGGCTTTAAGTCCAGAATTTAAGACTTATCAGCAACAGGTAGTTAAAAATGCCAAAGTAATTGCTGAAGTTTTTAAAACTGAAGGCTTCAGGGTGGTTTCTGGTGGAACGGATAATCATCTTATTCTTATAGATGTGTCAAGTAAAGGACTCACCGGGGCTCAGGCTGAAAGTCTCCTTGAAGAAGCTGGTATTACTGTTAACAAAAACGCTATTCCCTTTGATCCCCTTCCCCCGAAAATTACAAGCGGTATAAGAATTGGAACCCCTGCCATAACCACAAGGGGATTAAAGGAAAAAGAAGTGGAAGATGTAGCCCATTGGATGTGTGAGATTTTAAATAATCCAGAAAAAGAAGGTTTACGAAAAGAAATAAGAAAAAAGGTAAGGGAGCTTTGTGAAAGATTTCCCTTTTATAAGAGGTAGCGAGAATGCTTCGGCCGAGTTGGCATGAGTATTTTATGGTTATTGCCAAACTGGTAGCTGTTCGTTCAGGTTGTAATTCAAGACCAACCGGGGCAGTAGTGGTTAAGGACAAGCGCATTCTTGCAACAGGCTACAACGGCCCCATGCCAGGTGCCTGGCATTGCACAGATATAGGCCCTGGATATTGTTTTAGAAGGGAGAAGGGAATTCCTGATATTGACAAGTATAATTACTGTAGGGCAAGTCATGCCGAGGCCAATGCCATTGCCCAGGCAGCAAGGTTTGGAATCTCTCTTGAGGGTGCAAGTCTTTACTGCACTCTTGCTCCCTGTTATGTATGTCTCAAATTAATTGCCAGTGCAGGTATAAAGGAGGTATATTACGAATACGATTATGAAAGTAGAGACTTTGAAAGAGATGCCTTCTGGAAAGAGGCCATAAAAGAAGCAGGCCTTAAAGTTTTTAAACAGATTACCGTTAGTCCAGAAACCATGAAGGCCGTTCTTGAAATCCTTGAATATCCAACCTCAAAAAGAAGGCTCCCTCCTACAGATTAATCCTTTAATCAGGAATTTTAATCTGCGGATTAAGAATTCCCTTTGGATCAAAGATTTTTTTTATTTTTTTCATAATTTCTATCTGCAAAGGATCAAGCTCCCACAAAACATAAGGCCTTTTAGTATATCCTACCCCGTGCTCCCCTGAAATGGTTCCACAAAGCTCTAAAACTTTTTTTAAAATTTGCTCTCTCAAATGTTTGGCTGTCTCTATTTTGTCCTCTTCATACAAGAGGTTGACATGAAGATTTCCATCTCCTGCATGCCCAAAGGCACAAATAAATATTCCAGAATCACTTTCTAATTTTCTCAAAAATTTAATAAATTCTGATAAAGCCCTTCTCGGAAGAACAATATCATCAGCCATCTTTTTTGAGGCAAGTTTCTTAAGAGAGGGAGAGATAGCCCTTCTAATTTCCCATAATCTTTCAATCTCCTCTTCACTTTCAGCAGAATAATACTTTGAGCCTACTACTTTTAAAAGATCTTCAAAGAGCTTTCCATCCTTTAAAACCTCCTCTTTCTTTCCGTCAAATTCCACAAAAAGAAGGGCCTCTAAAGAAGCTTGTTCACTTTCAAGAAATTTAATTTTTTCTTCAAGGGCCTTTAAAGTGGTTTTATCCACAAATTCTGCTGAGGCAGGGGTTAAACCTTTTTTAAGGCTTTCTGTAATAAGAAAAAAGGCCTTTTCCTCTTTTGGAATAAAAACAAGGTAGAGTTTTCTTTTTTCAGGAAGGGGAAGCACCTTTAAAAGGATTTCAAGAAACAAACCCAGGGTGCCCTCAGAACCAACAAACAAAGGTGTAAGATTATAGGGGACAACTCCTTTCAGAGTTTGGGGGCCTGTTTTTAAAATTTTTCCTCCTGGAAGAGCAACCTCAAGGGAAAGCACATAATCTTTAGTAGTTCCATATTTAAGTCCTCTTGGACCACCTGCTCCAGTTGCCACATTTCCACCTATGGATGAAAAGGCATAGCTTGCAGGATCAGGAGGATAAAAAAGCCCATATCTTTTAAGATAAACCTTAAGATCTCCATTTATAACCCCTGGTTCGACCCTGACAGTTCTTTCTTCAAGATTAAGTTCAAGAATTCTATTCATACGGGTAAAAGCAACCACAAGGCCCCCTTCAACAGCAAGAGGACTTCCTGTGGTTGAAGTTCCACATCCTCTTGAAATAACGGGAAATTCAAATATTTCAGCAAGCCTCAATATTTCAAGAACTTCTTCTTTCCTTTCAGGAAGGGCAACAGCTTCAGGTAAGAAGAAAAGAGAGGAAGCATCAAAGGCATAGAGAAAAAGCTCTTCCTCACGGGTAAGGAGTCTTTCAGAAAGAAGCTCCTTTAATTCTTTTAGTGCCTCTTTACTTAACCTCAAGCTCTGCCTCGAAAGGATCCTCCTCAATATTTTGAGCCTCTGGACTTAATGGAAGCTCTTGAGAAAGCTCTTTTAAAAGGAATTCAACCTGCATCTTAAGCGCCCTATTTTCTTTAAGCTTTTTCTCAAAGGTTCTTAAATGATAAATCACGGTAGAGTGTTCCTTTTTTACAAAGGCTGAAATTTCTTTAAGGTTTTTTTGAGCAAAATTTCTAAGCAAATATATCAAAGTTTGTCTTGCAAGAACAAGGTGTTTCTTTCTTGAAGCCGATAAAATTTCTTCCTTTGAAACTCCAAAAAATTTACATATCCCCTCTAAAATTACTTCTATTTCGGAATTTTCATCCTTTTCATTTAACATTTCTAAAACAAGTTCCTTTGCCAATTGCAAGGTAACAGGCTCTTTAAGAAGACTTGCCCTTGCAATAAGCCCAATTACTGCACTTTCAAGCTGTCTTATATCTCCCCTTATATTTCTTGCAAGATAATCCACCACCTCACTTGGAAATTTGTAGCCCGCCTTTTTTGCTTTAAAACGAATAATGCGTTTTCTTGTCTCAAAGTCTGGCTGATTCAGTTTTACCATAAGGCTAGCATTAAGACGTGATCTTAAAGAACTATCAATATCCCTCAATTCCTGAGGAAGATTTAGAGAAGTAAAAATTACCGTTTTCCCCTGATCTAAAAGATAGTCAAGAAGAAAGGCAAGCTCTGTTTGAGTGAATTCTTTACCAGAGAGAAAATGAACCCCATCAAGGAGAAGAAGATCACAGCTCATTCTTATTTTTTCTTTGAAACTCTCAATTTGCCCTGCTCTTAAATATTTGAGAAGGTAGCTCATAAAATCCTGAGCTGTAAAATAGAAAACCCTTTCAAAGCCCTGGCTTAAAAGACCATTTCCTACAGCTTGAGTTAAATGGGTTTTACCAAGTCCATAATTCCCGTATAGATAGATAAAATAACCCTTGGGTTTTTCTTCATAAAGACGATAACAAACCTTATAAGCAAGTTCGTTGCTCTTTCCAACTACAAAATTTTCAAAGGTATATTTAGGAGAGAGTTTTTTTCCAAAGAGCTCTGCGGGATTATAAGGAAGGATTAACTGTTCGGCCTTAGGAGTTTCAGAGATGACATAATCAATTACCCTAAATCCCATCTCTTCAGCAAGGTCTTGCAAAAGGGGGCCATAGTTTTCTTTAAGCCAGGTTTTAGCAAATTCATTGGGCACAATAAGATAAAGAACATCTCCTTTTGTATAGGCTTTTAATTCTGAAAACCAAACTTTATAGATATTTAAAGGCAATCGTTCTTTGAGCCTTGCCTTTAGATATTCAATATCTTTATTCATAAAAATTCGCCCCCTCCCTCTCAGGGAAAGTTTTATGCTCTATATTTTAATCAAGTCTTTTTAAATTTCTCTAAGAAAGCAAGATTGAATTTTAGAGGGTTACCTTTTTTATCTTTTTGTTCAATAATTACAATAAGTCAATGAGATAAAAGGGGGTATTTTTAAAGCTCTTATATTTTCACATATTTAAGAGTTGTTTTTTGAAGGATTAGAGAGATTTTTTTTATCAAATGTCATTTTTTTTCATTTTTTCTTTAATTTTTTCTGAATTTCTATTGAATGAATCTTTAACTTCAGATTAAGCACTTAAGATTCATTTCGTTTGAAGCAGGAAATCTGATAACTAAGGTTGCCCCTAAGAGGAGGTCTTTCTTTACTGCAGAGGGAATCAGCCTCAGGGCATCTTGGATGGAACTCACAGCCTGAAGGCCTTTTAAGAGGACTTGCAGGTTCTCCCTTAATATGAGTAACCTCAGGAGGATTGTCAGAAAAGGGATCAGGAAAGGATTTTAAAAGCATCTCTGTATAGGGATGGTGCTTTATTTTCCTGAAAAAGTCCTTTTTAAAGGTCTCAATTATTCTTCCAAGATACATTACCACCACTCTATCTGCCATTTCAAGGGCTGTGGGTAGGGAATGGGTAATTAGCAAATAGCTGAGTTTCTTATCTTCCTTGAGTTTTTTAAGAAGTAGAAGTATTTGGCTTTGAATGGTCATATCAAGGGCAGAAGTTGGTTCATCAAGGATTATCAATTTAGGCTCAGTGATAAGTGCCCTTGCAAGGGCTACCCTTTGCCTTTGCCCACCACTCAATTGATGAGGATATCTTTCCAGAAATTCCTCATTAAGCCCAACTTGATGCAAAACTTCAATGGCCCTCATTAGGGCTTCCCTTTTAGAACTATTAAAGTTTATTAAATAGGGTTCTGTAAGAATTTCTTTTATTTTGAAACGGGGATTTAGAGAAGCAAAACTATCCTGAAAAAGTGCCTGAATTTTCGGACGAATCCTTTTATAATGTATTCTATTGAGTGAGTTTAAAGGATGTCCAAACCAAAAAACCTCCCCTTTTTCGGGTTTTTCAAGATCAAGAATGATTTTCCCGAGAGTCGTTTTTCCGCAGCCGCTCTCCCCTAATAAAACAAGAACCTCCCCTTTTTTAATTTTTAGAGAGACATCTAAAAGAGCATAAAAGGAAAGTTTTTTAAAAAAATGAGTTCTTATACTATAACTTTTATAAACCCCCTTTACTTCAACAAGCACCTCTTCATTCATAAAGGAAACACCTCACAAAATGAGAGGGATAAACTTCTATTAATTGAGGAGCATTTTCAAGAGATTTTTTACAGGCTATAGGGCATCTTCCATAAAAATTGCATAATGCTTCCTCTGAAACAGCCTTATCAAAAAAATTAAGATAGCTGAGGGAATTTTTTCCTGGATAGGAATCAAAAAGGAGTTTAGTGTAAGGATGAAGAGGTCTTTTAAAAAGGCTTTCAACAGGAGCTGCCTCAAGGATCTGGCCTTTATAAAAAACCAAAATGCGAGTGGCAAACCATCTCAAAATCCCGATATCATGAGTAATAAAAATAATGGACAAGGTCTTTTCACGATTTAAAGTTTTTAAAAGTTCAAGAACCTGCATTTGAATGGTTAAATCAAGGGCAGTGGTTGGTTCATCGGCAATGAGAATCTTTGGTGAACACGCAATAGCCATAGCAATCATCGCCCTTTGTCTTAAGCCCCCTGAAAGTTCATGGGGATAATTTTTGATTCTTAATTCTGGATCAGGAATTCCCACATCCTTGAAAACCCTAATAATAAATTCCCTTGCTTTTTCTCCCTTAAGCCCGAAATGATAAAAAAGAACCTCCTCAATCTGTTCTCCTATGGTTAAAACAGGATTTAAAGTGCTTAAAGGATCCTGAAAAATAATGGAAATGTCCTTCCCTCTTATCTGATTAATTTCCTCTTCTTTTAGTTTTAAAAGATTTTTCCCTTGAAAAAGAATTTCCCCATCAAAATAAGTCAAACCAGGAGGGAGTAGCCTTAAAATTGAAAGGGCTGTCAGGGATTTACCCGAGCCGCTTTCCCCGAGAATTCCAAGTATTTCTCCATAATGAAGAGAAAACGAAATTTCCTTTAATATTTTTTCACCTGTTTTTTTTATTCCAACAGTGAGATCTTTAATTTCAAGAAGAGACATTGGAAAAATTTTTATCCTTAAAATTTAAGTGTCAAGGGTTTTAAAATTTTTAAACATATTGTAAAATTTTTATTTATTAAGTAAAAATTGCAAGCCTTTTTGAGAGGGGAGTTTATTACATGAAAAAACAGTATGCCTTGGCTGGTCTTATAGTTTTGTTTACTTTGAGTTTGGTGTTTATAGGAAGTCTGTTAACAGGTGTAAAGGTTGGTGCTGTGACAGGTGGGGTTGAGAAGTTAGTTAATCTCTCAGCTTCTGCTCTGGGAAGAATAGCAGAAATAATTCCATTAGGATATGCCTTTGGAGCTGGAATGCTTGCTGCAGTTAATCCCTGTGGCTTTGTCTTATTACCAGCCTATTTGGGTTTGTATTTAGGTTTAGAAGAGTCTCAGAATTCTGACCCTTCCCTACTACGCAGGTTGTTTCAAGCGATTTTGGTGAGCTTTGCTGTCACAGGAGGCTTTATGTTTCTTTTCGGTATAATGGGGCTTCTTATAAGTGCCGGTGCAAGGGCAATTATAGTATATATGCCATGGATAGGATTATTGATTGGTGTTCTCTTAATTTTAGTAGGTGCTTGGTTACTTGTAGGCGGTACACTCTATTTTTCCCTTGGCAGTCAAATAGCAGCTGGGATCGGAAATCCCAATGAAAAAACCTTGAAAGGATATTTTCTTTTTGGTATAAGCTATGGTATAGCTTCAATGAGCTGTACACTTCCGGTGTTCCTTACAGTTGTAGGAAACACAATAACAACCGGTAGCTTTTTGGATGGTCTATTTCAGTTCATTATATATGCCTTGGGTATGGGATTTGTGATACTTATACTCACCTTGGGAATGGCACTCTTTAAGGGAGCTTTATTTAATATATTCCGTCGTGCCTTGCCTTATGTAAAGGCAATCGGTGCCCTCCTGCTTTTAGCTTCTGGAGCTTATATTGTGTATTATTGGTTAACCCTCGGAGGTTTGTTGAATTTGATAATAGGGTCCATTTAAAATTTATCTGCTTAACAAGCAGATAATCTTTACCTTCAGCCTCCGCCGCAGGCCCTGAGTTCAGCTGCCATAATTTCATATGCTGTGGCTGGACGAACTTCAAGAACCTCTACTTTCATAATCACATTTTTTCCAGCTGCAGGATGATTAAAATCAGCTATTACTTTATCTCCACGGACCTCAAGAACTTTAAAAAAAGTCCTTGAACCATAAGGAGATACTTCCTCATACCACTCGCCTGGAATCACTTTTTCAGGATGTTTTAATGAATTCAAATCTACTTCTTTAACAAGGTAATCAAGATGGGGCCCGTAAGCAGACTGAGGTGGAATGGTAATCTCAACGGTTTCTCCTTTTTCTTTTCCAAGGATTGCTTTTTCAATAATAACAGGAATAGGCTCTCTTCCAAAAATAAAGGAAACTTCTATGGGTCTTGAAAACCATTCAGGGGTTTTTTCCCCTTCAATACTCATGGAATAAACAAGCCTTACAAAGAAATCCCTTTCAATTTTCATTATTAAATCCCCCTCCAAAAATTAATTCTTTTTACTCATTTTAAGCCCTTTTAAGAAGATAGTCAAGAAGAACCATATGAAACCACATTTTATTTTCAGCCTGATCCCAGACAACAGATTGAGGCCCTTCTAAAACCTCTTCGGTAATTTCTTCTCCCCTGTGGGCAGGAAGACAGTGAAGAACAATGGCAGAGGGCTTAGCCTTTTTTAAAAGACTATAATCCAGAGTAAATCCTTTAAAGGCCTTAATTCTTTTTTCTGTTTCTTCTTCCTGCCCCATGCTTATCCAGACATCTGTATTTACTACATCTGCTTCATAAAGAGCCTCTTCTGGAGATCTAATTATTTCAATTCTTGCATTGAAACGCTCTTTTGCTTCCTTTAAAAGGTCTTCCTCTGGTTCAAAACCCTCTGGGCAACAAAGAATTAATGGAAATCCAAGAAGAGCACTTGCCTCAACCCAAGACTGAGCAACATTATTTCCATCACCCAGCCAAACTATTTTACTTTTATAAAGATCCTTTCCCTTTTCTATGACAGTCATTATATCAGATAATACCTGGCCGGGATGGAATTTGTTGGAAAGACCATTAATAACAGGAACTTCAGAGTATTTTGCAAATTCCTCAATGGTTTCCTGAAGATAGGTCCGTAATACCACGCCGTCAACATAGCGAGATAGCACTCTTGCTGTATCCTTAATGGGTTCTCCCCTTGTAAGCTGTAAATCTCCCCTTGAGAGGAAGAGAGTATCCCCGCCAAGTTTTATCATAGCTGCCTCAAAGGAAACCCTTGTCCTGGTTGAGGCCTTTTCAAAAATTAAGGCAAGAATTTTCCCCTTAAGGCTTTTTTCCCAGGTTTTTGTTCTCTTAAATTTAAGGGCCCTTTCAATTAGAGTTTCCACTTCCTCTTTGGTAAAATCCCAAATCCTTAAGAAATGTTTCACTGCCATCTCCTTCTCCTTATTTAAAAATAAAATTGTAAGATATAATTTTTATCCTATTTTTAGTCTTTGTAAACCCTTAAAGACGGATTTGTTCAAGATTTCTATGCCAAGCTTTTGAAGAGAAGAAGCAGGTTAAGGCTCTCAGGCCTATTCTTATCTTAAAAATTTTTTTTTAAATTTCCCTATAGAATTTTCAAAATATGCCGATAATATAATATTGAGGTGGAGTAGAATGGAAATCAAGGGTGTTTCCGTAAGCCAAAGTGAGATAAAAAAAGAGATTTCTAAATCTTTAAAAGAAAACTCCCCAACTCCGGCTCAAAACAAAGAAAATATTTTTCAAAAAGAGCCTGCCCAAGAAAAAAGTTTGGCTGATTCATTAAAGGTCTTTAAGAATCAATTCTTTGAAAGGCTTAATAAAGTTCTTTATTCCTATAACAAGGCTTTAAAAATAGAAATTGATAAAGATTTGAAGATCCCGGTTTATAAAATTATTGATCTTGAAACCAAGGAGGTTATAAAACAAATTCCCCTTGAGGATATTCTAAAATTAAAAAAAGCTATACTTGAAATTATTAAAAGGGAAATTAAAAATCCAAATGATTTAAAGGGAATCTTTTTTGAAGGGGAGGCTTAAAAATGGCTGATTTTTATATGAGTAATATTACAGGGCTTTTAGATGTGGATGCCTTAGTTCAGGCTTTAACTTTATATAAACAAAAACAACTTGAAAAAATCGCCCAAGATAAAGCCCTTCTTCAAGCCAAGGCAACCTCTCTTGCCAATTTACTATCAGCAATAAAGGATCTCCAAAGCTTTAATGATTCCATAGCGGTTGATGAAGTTTTTAAAGGAAAAAAGGTAACCCTTTCTGACACCTCAGCCCTTTCAGCCACTGTTACTGAAGAGGCACCAAACTTTACTATGAAGGTTAAGGTTACAGCCCTTTCTCAAGCTGAAATTAGAACCACTACATCAGGGGTCTCCGATTTATCGCAGAACCTTTCTTCTGCAACTTTCACTCTTAGATTTTATACTTCGGATACAAGCTATCAGGAAACAGAAATAAACTTCTCTGGAGGAACCCTTGACGACCTTGTTAATACCATAAATGAGGCTCAAAACAATGTAATTGCAAGTGTTTATTTTGATGGAAGCAATTACAAGCTTATGCTTGCTGAAAAGGATGTTGGAGCATCCACAAAGGAAACCTCAACAGGGGCTGTGATTGAAATCTCTGCTGGGGCTCTTCCCTCAGAGCTTGGAACAGCAGATGTTTTATTACAGGAAGCTCAAAATGCCCGCTTGAAAATAGGCTCTGATACCGGCTCTGAAATTACAAGCCCTACCAATACCTTTGAAAATATAATAACAGGACTTACTCTCACTGCCCAAAATACCACCACAGATTTTGTTTCTATAACCATAAGTGATTCCTATGACAAAGCCAGCACCACCCTCTCAGATCTTTTTAATAAAATTAATGCCACCCTTGATCTTGTAAATCAACTCACAGATAAAGGGGCCCTTTTCCAGGGTAATTCCACTATAACACAAATAAAAACCACTTTGTTTACCCTCACTCGTCCATTGCAAAATTTGGGTTTAATAAACCTTTCTGAAGAAGGAAAATACTCCTTAAATACTGAAACTTTCAATAACCTTGTGGAAAACGGAAAAATTGAAGATATTAAGAAGGCCTTAAATGATACAAAGGCTTCTTTAAGTTCCTATCTTGAGGGGCTTACAAAAACATTTCAAGCTTATAAAAATACTCAGGACAAACAAATTGAAGCCCTCGATAAAAAGGCTGAAGAACTCCAATTAGCCCTTGTTAAAGAAGAAGAAAAAATAAGGCTTACCTTTAGCAAAATTGAGGCCCTGATGTATCAAAATGAACAGCTTAAGGCCAGGCTTGAAAACTTCGTTGTCTCTCTTTCCGAAGCCAATAAAAAATGAGATCCTTAAAGAATTTATGAATCTTGCCGATAATTTTTAAAAATTTGAGGAGGAAAAGGGACATGATGAGACCTAATAACAATTATCTTGAAAGGCAGGTTATGGAAGGGAACCCCCTTGAACATGTCATCCTTCTCTATGGAAAAGCTATAAATTCTTTGAGACTTGCCAAAAATGCTATAGAAAGTGGTCTTAAAGACCCTGAAAATGTTAAAATCAAAGTGGAAAACTTAACTAAAGCTATGGATATTTTAATTTATCTTCAGGCTATCCTTGATCTTGAAAAGGGAGGAGAGATTGCCAAAAATCTAAAGGAAATATATGAAATTCTTATAAATGCCCTAATTGAAGTGAATTTTTCCAATGATTTAAAGCCCTTAAATGACAGCATTGAGGTTCTGGAAAAATTGAGAAGTGCCTGGATGGAAATTAAACCTGTGGTAAACTCAGTTAAAAGCAATGTCAAAAATAATGAAAAATACATACAAACCAATTTATAAGGTGTCCTTTTGTCTGAAGAATTAAGAAATCTCCTTCTTGAAATTGAGCTTTCTTTAAAAAAGGAAGATTGGGATAGAGCCCTTTCTCTTTACCAAGAGATAGAAAAAAATTGGGAAATTTATTTCAAATCCCTTGATACAGAAAAAGCCAAAGTTGCCCTTGAACTTATTAATTTTATTGATTCACTTCTCAAAGAAAAAATTAAATCTTTAAAGGAAGAAAAAAAATATCTTTCAGCAAGAAAAAAATATAGCAAATTTCTTTAGGCCCTTCTATCAATAAAGTAGTTACTTCCTTCCTTTGATTTAACAATTTTTTTTATCTCCCCAGCTCTTTGAGCAATTTCACCGATATGCCTAAACTTATCTTTATATACTGGGATTATGGCAATGGAAATGGATGGCAAAGGGAAAGTGCAAAGATTTCCGCGTCTGTCTTTACTTATAAAAAAACCTCTTTTAAGATCCTCCTCACTTACAAAGGCTGGAACAAGAACCTGAAATCTTTTTATAATCTCTTGAGAAACCCTTTCCGCAACTTCAAGGGGAACTATAAAAACAAAATCGTCTCCCCCGATATGTCCTACAAAACCATCCTTAGTGAAGTCTTCTACCACTGAAGTTAATATCCGTGCAAGATTTTTTATCATTTCGTCTCCTTGAGAGAACCCATAAAGGTCATTGTAAGCCTTAAAATTATCAAGATCTACATACCCTACCGCATAAGGCATTTCACTTCCAAGTAGTTTTTGCAAAGCCCTTTCAATAGAAACATTGCCTGGAAGGCCTGTAAGGGGGTTATTATCAGAAATCCGGTCAAGTCTCTTTAAGGTTAGATTTATTCTTAAAAGAACTTCCTCAAAGGAGGCCTCTTCAAAAAGAAGATCATCCAAGGCAAAAAGATAATTTTCTATTTCTTGAATATGTTCGTTTTCAATTATTAGAATAAGAGGAATTCTTACCAAATTAAACCTTACTTTTATATCTTTAATTAAAACTTTAAGCCCCTCCCTTGACTTTTCATACTGATAAAGAATCCCATCTGGTGGAGAAAAAAGAAGGGCCTCAAAAAATTTTTTTTGATCACGAAAACTCCGAATCTGATAATGTTTGGAGAGATACTTTTTCCATTGACTAAAGGGTCTTCCTCTTTTCCAAAAGGCAAAAAAGACTTTCTTTTTCAAGGTTTATCCATTATCACCAGCTATTTCCTTTTTTAATTCTTCGGTAAAAAATCTCAATTCATAGAGCCTTGGTTCTAAGGTAAAAAGAATTTCTTTAATTTCTGGTAGTCCAAGATTTAGATATTTTAAGGCTCTGGCATCAAGAGGTGGGACTCCATCATAAAGGGTTTTCCCATAGCCCCGCGCATGAACAAGCACATCAGAAAGGTGAAGAATAGAGGCCTCTTGACGATACTTTTTTGTATTTTCAAGATTATGATGGGAGGCTACAGCCTCAATAAGCCTTTCTGGTAAGTTCCACTGTCTCATAAGAAAAGCTCCAATTTTAGCATGATCAATACCAAGAATTTCTTTTTCAGCTGAAAGGGGATCAACTTTTTGAGATATCAATTCCGTTATTTTTTGGTATTCTTCTTTGAAACTAACCTTTATAATCACCCTTCCCAGATCATGAAGAAGCCCTGCGGTTGCAATTTCTTGGGCATCCTTGAACTCTATTTTCTCAGATATTATCTTTGAACAAGCAGCAACTCCAATAGAATGCTCCCAGAGCCCAACATCTTCCTTGTGAATAATCTCAAAAATAGAAGAGGTCATAATAAGAATTTTTAAAACATTGATTCCAAGAAGCATCATAGCCTGATGAACAGTAGATACCTTCCTTGGAAAACCATAAAAAGCTGAATTGGCAAGTCTTAAAACCTTGGTGGTAATAACCTGATCCTTCTCAATAAGCTCTGCAATTTGATTAAGAGAGGTCCTTTCATCCTCTATCATTTGATTTAGCCGCTGAACAATAGGAGGAAGGGTGGGAAGCCCTTCAAGCTTTCTTAATTTTTTCTTTACTTCTTTTCTTTTTTCAGAAGGATCAATAATCATGGAGAACTTGCCTTATGCTTTTCATAAAGAAGTTCTTTTATAATTTCTTTTATTTGAAGTAAATTTTCATCTCTAATACCTTCAAATCTTTTTTCAAGTTCCTGTAGTTCTTCTTCAAGGGTTTTTTCCCAGGGCAATTTCACAGGGGTCCCATCAACAGTTACATAACTAACCCCAAGTTCAGAAAAACGTTTAATCATTTCTTCGGTAAGCTCTACCCCCTTTCCGCAAAGGACCCTCCCCTGAGCATCATAAACCTCCTCATAAGTTTTCATACCAGGCTTAAGATAACTTACAGGAAGTCTCTGCATAGGCCCCTCAAATAATTTTGTTAAGACTGTATTCTATAATCCCCTGAACACCATATTCCAGCAATTTGGGAACAAGATCTCTTACTTCTTTTTCTGAGACCACAACCTCAAGGGCATACCAGTCAGCATTATATAATTTTGAAATGGTAGGAGCGGTAATGCTTGGCAGAATAGAAACTACCTTTTCAAGGTTTTCTGCTGGAACATTCATCTTTAATCCCACTTTTTTATGAGAATTTAAAGCACCTTTGAGCAAAACAGCAATTTGTTGAATTTTTTTTCTTTTCCAGGGATCCTCCCAAGCCTCTTTATTGGCTATAAGTTGTGGATAGGTGATAAGCATCTCATAAATAATTTTTAAACCATGAGCCTTAATGGTGGTTCCCGTTTCTGTTACCTCAACAATGGCATCGCAGAGTCCCTGAACTACTTTAGCCTCTGTTGCCCCCCAGGAATAGGACACCTCAACGGGTATTCCCTTTTCTTCAAAAAATCTCTTGGTATAATTAACAAGCTCTGTGCTTATTTTTTTTCCCCTTAGGTCTTCAAGGGTTTTAATGTCAGAATCAGCTCTTACAGCAATTACCCATCTTGCTGGTCTTTTACTAACCTTGGAATAAGGAAGATCTTCCACTACCACCACATCAGAATTATTGTCAAGAATCCAGTCCTTTCCTGTAATTCCTGCATCAAGAATACCGGTTTCCACATAGCGACTCATCTCCTGAGGTCTACAGATAACCATTTCAAGCTCGGGGTCATCCACCTCAGGAAAATAGCTTCTGTGATGCACCTCAATTGTCCAACCTGCCTTTTCAAAAAGTTCAATAGTTGCTTTTTCAAGGCTTCCTTTGGGGATACCAAATTTAAGTACTCTTTCCATAAACCTCCTCCGGTTGAAATTGTTTCTCCTCAATTATCTCCCAATTACCTTTAGAATTTAACCTTCTATAAAAACAGGACTCATATCCTTCATGACATACCGGACCATGGGGCTTAACTTTTACAAGAAGGGTATCATTATCACAATCAACATAAATTTCTTTTACCTCAAGAAAATGCCCTGAGGTCTCTCCTTTTATCCAAAGTTTGTTACGGGTTCTGCTATAAAAACAGACTCTTCCTGTTTCTAAAGTTTTTTTGTAGGCCTCTTCATTCATAAAGCCAAGCATGAGAACCTTCCCAGTTTCATAATCCTGAACAATAACAGGGATTAAACCCCCTCCCTTTTCAAAATTAAGCTTCATCTTTGACAACCTCTACCATTTTTTTTAAAGCTTCTTCAGGATTTTTGGACTTAACAAGAGAGGTTCCAATTAAAACCCCTCTAAAACCCGCCTTTTTTAAGGCCATAACCTCCTGGGGAGTATTAATACCAGATTCGGCAATCACTGGAATTCTTTTAGGAACTTGAGGTAGCAAATTATAACAATGTTTGGGATTAAGTTCAAGGGTTTCAAGATTGCGATTATTTATTCCTATAACCTCTGCCCCAGATGATAGAGCCTTTTCAAGATCCTCGGAGCTATGAACCTCAACCAAGGCAGAAAGTCCAATTTTTTTGGTGTATTTTAAAAGCTCTTTTAAATCGTCAGCAGAAAGGATTCCAGAAATCAGTAAAACAAAATCTGCTCCAAAGGCTTTAGCCTCTTCAAGTTGAATGGGATCAAGAATAAAATCTTTTCTCAAGAGAGGAAGTTCCGTTAAGGTTCTTATCCCTGCAAGATATTCCAGAGAGCCATAAAAGTAGTTTTCTTCAGTAATTACCGAAATGGCCTTTGCCCCAGCTCTCTCATAAGCTTTAGCAAGTTGAAGGGGATTAAAATCTCGTCGTAGGCTTCCCTTAAGAGGAGAAGCCTTTTTTACTTCAGCAATAATAATAAATTTTTCTTTCTCAAGATAAGCTTTTAAATTAAAAGGTGGCCGATCATAAAAGGGCTTATAATAAAGCCCTCTTTGCTTTCTTTTTAAGACTTCGTAGTATTTATCAAGAAGAATATTGTGAAGAATCCGGTTCATTTTTTTAATTTTAGCATATAGAAATTTTTTGGAAAGGTGCTAAAATAGTGCCAATTCAAGTTTCTCAATTAAGGAGGAAGCTCCTATGCCAAAAAGAACTTATCAGCCAAGTAGGCTTAAGATGAAAAGAAGGCATGGTTTTAGAGCAAGGATGAAAACAAGATCAGGAAGAAGAATTCTTAAAAATAGAAGAAGAAAAGGCCGCTGGCGTTTAACTGTATAAAAAGTGTCCTTTAAAAAAGAGGGGCTTTCCAAAAGGGAGCGCCTCACTTTAAATAGAGACTTTGAAAGAGTTTTTAAAGAAGGAAAAAAAATCTGGATTGATAAATATCTTTTAATAATATATACTCATAACAAACTTGGGTATAGAAGACTCGGACTTGTGGTTTCCTCAAAAATTGGTAAGGCCTGTGAGAGAAATAAAGTGAAAAGGCTTCTTAGAGAGGTTTTTAGAAAAAATAAGGATCTTTTCCCAGAAAGCGCAGATTTGGTAATTATACCACATCCTAATGTAAAAACCCTTAATTACTGGGAGCTTCTGGAAATTTTGAAAACCCATCTTTCTAAGGGAGATAAGAATTTTTCTTATGATGAAAACTCTCTTTCTTAAAGGATTGTCCTTTTATCAAAGATTTGTCTCACCCATTCTTTCTCTTCACTTTGGAATTAATTGTAGATATTATCCAAGTTGCAGTGAGTATGCCAAAAGGGTAATTTTAAATCAGGGAGTTTTAAAAGGCGGATTTTTAGCCTTAAGAAGATTTCTTAAATGCAATCCCCTTTTTCCAGGAGGAGTGGATTTACCCCCAGAAAAAGATTTCTTAGAGGAGAAAAAACATGGATAACAGGGTGCTTCTTGCTATCATACTTTCTCTTGGTGTTCTCATTTTGTTTCAATATTTTTATACGAAATACTTTTTCCCTCCCCTTCCACAAGGGAATTTCACACAAGGGAATTTCACAAACCAAGTTAATCAAACTAATGAAGCCATCTCAAATAAAATTTCTTCTTCAAAGGAGTTCCAAGTATTTAATGCTACAACAAGGAATACCCTTCCTGAAAAATCAATTCTAATTAAAACCCCCTATTTTGAAGGGGAACTTACCAATTTGGGGGTAAGATTTAAATCTTTAAAACTTCTTAATTACAAAAAAGATCTAAAAAATAAGGAAGCTGTAGAACTTGTATCAGCTCCAAAAGAAGCCCTTCCACCTGAGATTTATTTGACACAAATTCCTCATTTTGCAGTGATTCCCTTTGAAGACCAAAATCCAGAAAGGATTGAAGTTTCTCCCAAGGAAAAAAAAGAGCTTTTTTTTAAAGGAAGATATTACCCTCTTGAAATGGAAAAAAGACTTATTGTTAAGGGTTTTTCCTATTATTTTGATTGGGAGATAAAACTTCGCAATCTTTCTAACGAAACCTTTAAGGATAGACTTCTTGTAAGAGGAGTTTTTTCCCCTTTTTCTCAGGGGAGTGGATATGTCTTTAAAGGGCCCTTTTATTACACCGATCACCTTGAGGAGGTTAAATTAAAGGATACCCTTTCTGAATATGTTGGACCAATTAAATATCTCGGGTATATGGATGTTTATTTTCTTTCAGCCTTAATACCCCTTTATAACGGAACTTTTAAAGGTACCTTTAGAAAAATCTCCGAAAATGTGAATGAATATATTTTCTGGGGGCCTGAGTTTGAATTAAAGCCAGGAGAAGAAAGAATTTTTAAATTCAAAATTTATATGGGACCTAAAAAAGCCGAAGAATTAAAAAAGGAATATCCCCTTCTTGCCAAATCCCTTTATTTTGGAATCTTTGACTTTGTAGCAAAGCCCCTCCTTTATCTTCTTAAGTTTTTCTACCAGTTTACCCACAATTACGGCTGGGCTATTGTGATCATAACCTTTCTTATAAGAGCCCTCTTTTATCCTCTTAATCATATCAGCTATCGCAGTATGAAGAAAATGCAAGAGCTACAACCTGTTTTTCAGAAATTGAGAGAAAAGTATAAAGATGATCCCCAGACCCTTCAAAAAGAACTTATGAATCTTTATAGAACTCATAAAATTAATCCTTTCTCTGGGTGTCTTCCCATTCTTATTCAAATTCCCGTTTTTATTGCCTTTTATAAAGTTCTTCTTATGGCTATTGAATTAAGGCATGCTCCCTTTATCCTCTGGATTAATGACCTTTCTGCACCTGAGCGCCTTTATATTTCCTCCTTTGAAATACCTTGGCTTGGTGGCATTCCCCTTTTAACTATTCTTATGGGTGTCTCCATGTTTATTCAGCAAAAACTTACTCCTACCACTTTGGATCCAACCCAGGAAAAAATTATGCTTCTTTTACCTATATTTTTCACCTTTCTTTTTATAAATTTTCCCTCAGGACTTGTCCTTTATTGGTTTGTGAATAATCTTTTATCTATAATTCAGCAATTGATAACCTTTAAATCTTTAAAAACCAGATAAGGAGAGGTGGAGCCATGAGCAAAATTTTAGAACTTGAAGGAAAAAGCCTTGATCAAATGGTTGAAAAGGCCTGTCAGGATTTGGGTTGTTTGCCAGAGGATTTAAAAATTGAAATCCTTGAATATACCTCTGGAGGAATGCTTGGCTCTAGTAAAAAAATCAAAGCAAATTTTATGATTAAACCCGATAAAATTCTAAGTGAAAGGGCAACAAGAGCCCTTTCCTTTCTAAAAGAGCTTTTTTATCATATGGATTTTCAGATAGAGACCCAGACCCAGCTTTTGGGAGAAAAAATGGAAGTTGATATCATTTTCTCTGGGCCTGATACACGTTATCTTCTGCAGAATGAGGGGGAGCCTCTTTCAGCCCTTGAATATCTTACCAATAAAATTGTGGCTAAAGCCTTGGGGGTTGGCCCAAAGATAAATCTTAAAGTAAGGGGAGTTGATCTTGAAAGAGAAAAGAGACTTGTAAAGGCAGTAGAACGTGCCCTTGAGTTAATCAAGGAAGACAAAAAGGAAAGAGCAGTAAGAATTGGAAACAAAAGAGAAGAAAGACTTGTGCTTAATAGGGTCAAAGATGAGCCTAACATTGCTGCTGAAATTCAGGAAGATTCAAGAGGTAAAAAGGTAGTACTGAGGTGGAAAGAAGCTTAAGTGGAGCCAAAGCTTTATTTTGAGGATACTATTGCCGCCATTGCCACCCCTCCTGGAAGGGGGGCAATTGGCGTTATTAAAATAAGTGGCGAAAATTCCTTAGAAATCCTTAAAAAAATCTTCAAACCTGTAAAAACCCGTTCTCACTTTGAGTCCCATCGCTTTTACTATGGCTTCATTGTGGATCCAGAAACAGGGGAAAGAATAGACGAAGTGCTTGTGGTTTACATGAAAAAACCTTACAGTTATACCCGGGAAGATGTAGTAGAAATTCATGCCCACAGCGGATATGTAAATTTGAGAAAAATTTTGGAATTAGTTCTCAGAGAAGGAGCAAGGCCTGCCCAACCAGGAGAATTTACCTTAAGGGCCTTTTTAAATGGAAGAATTGATCTTGCTCAGGCTGAGGCCATTGAAGAAATAATTTCCGCAAGAAGTGAAAAGGCCTTAAAGCTTGCCATAAGTAGCCTCTCAGGAAAGCTTTCAGAAAAAGTAAATACCTTAAGGGAAAAACTTCTTCTTGCCCTTGCTCAGGTAGAATCTGCCATAGATTTTCCTGAAGAGGATATAGAAATCATGAATCCTCCAGAAATTATTGAACTCATTGAAAGGGAAATTATTCCCGAAATAGACCACCTAATCAAGAGTTATGAGGAAGGGAAAATTTATCGGGAGGGCATTAATCTTGTAATTTCTGGAAAACCCAATGTGGGAAAATCCTCTCTTATGAATGCCCTTTTGAAGGAAGAAAGGGCCATTGTAACCCCTATTCCAGGAACTACCAGGGACTTTCTTGAGGAGGAGGCTTATTTAAAGGGGCTTCCTGTAAAACTTATTGATACAGCGGGCCTTAGGGAAACGGAAGACCCTGTGGAAAAAATCGGTGTGGAAAGGGCCTTTCAAAAACTTAAAGAGGCTGACCTTGTACTTTTTTTGATTGATGTAACCGAACCTCTCAATGAAGAGGTTTTAAACCTTTATGAAAAGGTAAAAGAATATCCCCATTTGACAGTCCTAAATAAAATTGATATAAGCCCTAATTACCTTGAAGAATGGAGGAGACTTTTTAAAGACAAAGAGGAAATTATAGAGATTTCCGTTAAAGAAGAAATTAATCTTGATCTTCTTTCTCAAAAAATTTATGAAAAAATTATTTCAGAAAAATCAACTTCTATTCCTGAGGTGGTCCCCAATCTTAGGCAAAAGGCCGCCCTTGAAAAGGCAAAAAGACATCTTGAAGATGCTATAAAGGAACTTAAGAAAAGTGAACCTCTTCCAGAACTCCTTTCCATAGAATTAAGAGCTGCCATTAGTTCTCTTTCCGAAATTATTGGAGAGGTTACCACTGAAGACCTTCTCTCTGAAATCTTTTCCCGTTTTTGTATCGGAAAATAATATTTCTTGTCTTTATTTAAAATTTTCAATATAATCTTTTTCAAATGGAGCAAATAAATTATGGCTTTATAAGAGCTATCCACGGGCACATAATAGAGGCAGAATTTCCAGAATATCTTCCTCCCCTTAGATCTGTGATATTTCTTGAAGAAAGGGATCTTCTTTTTGAAGTTTCTGCCCATATGGAAAATCAGAGGGTGCTTGCTTTATCCCTTGGGGCAACAGAAGGATTAAAAAGAGGCATGTCTCTTTATACCTATAACCAACCTCTTATGTATCCCGTCGGTGATTCCCTTCTTGGTAGAATCCTTAATTTCAAAGGTGACCCTCTTGATGGTGGGCCACCTCTTAAAGAGGTGAAATACGCTCCCATTTACAAAGTTTCTGAAGAAACTCTTGAAAGTATGCCCCTTAAAGGAATAATGGAGATTGGTGTAAAAATTGTTGATCTTCTTTCTCCTTTTCCCTACGGTGGCAAAGTTGGTCTTTTTGGAGGAGCGGGAGTAGGAAAAACGGTACTTCTTATGGAATTTATTTATAAAATTGCACAATTTTACAAAGGAATTTCCGTATTTTGCGGGGTAGGTGAAAGAATGAGAGAGGGGCATGAACTTTTTATGGATCTTAAAAACCTCGGGATCCTTGAAAAATCTGTAGTTATTCTTGGTCAGATGCAAGAAGCTCCGGGTATTCGTTTTCGCACCCCTCTTTCTGCTATCACAGTGGCTGAATACTTCAGAGACCAAGGAATGGATGTACTTTTTATTGTAGATAATATCTATCGTTTTGTGCAGGCAGGTTGTGAAGTATCCATGCTTCTTGGACGTTTCCCTTCCAGGGTAGGCTATCAACCAACCCTTGCCTTAGAGATGGCAGAAATTCAAGATAGACTCATTTCAACTGAAAAAGGCACAATAACCTCGGTACAGGCTATCTATGTACCCGCAGACGATATTACTGATCCGGGTTGTGCAAGTGTTTTCCCCTATCTTGATACAGTGGTAATTCTTTCAAGAAGTATGGCAGCTCAAGGGCTTTACCCTGCTGTTGATCCCCTTTCCTCAACCTCAAAACTTCTTAATCCTGAAATAATTGGAGAACGCCATTATGAAATAGCCCAGCTGGTAAGAGAACACTTTGCAAGATATCGTGAACTTAAAGATATCATTGCCCTTATGGGAATTGAAGAACTCTCTCATCAGGATCGTATAGTTGTAAAAAGAGCAAGGAGGCTTGAAAAATTTTTAACTCAACCCTTTTTCACCACTGAAGAATTCACTGGAAGAAAGGGAGTGCATGTACCTCTTGAAGAAACCTTAAAGGGTTGCGAAGCAATCCTATCAGGAAAAACTGACCACCTTCCAGAAGAAGCCCTTTATATGACAGGTAGGCTTGAAGGACTAATATGAACAAACCTTTCAAACTAAAAATAGTTACTTTAAGGGAAATTCTTGAAAGGGAAATTACTTATTTAAAAATTTGTGATGAGAGTGGATATTTTGGAATAATGGCAAACCATATAGATTTCTTAACTGTAATAGAGCCAGGTCTTGGAACTTATAAAACTCCAGATGGAAAAACTCACTACTTTGCTGTAGATGGAGGTTTTTTATTGGTTGAAAAAGGGGAGGTTATACTTTCTGTCTATGAATTCTTTGAAGGAAAATCTCCTGAAGACCTCTCAAAATTAATTTCTGAAACAATAAAAAAAAGAAAAGAAATAGAAGAAAGGTATCGCAAACTTATAACAGAAATTGAAGAAACCTTTTTAAAAAGAGCTCTTCAAGTTTATACAACTTAAACTATACCAGAAAAATTAGGAGATCTACTCAAAGATATTAAAAAGAAAAAAAGCCCAAAGGAAGGGGATAATTTCTGGCAAGCTCTATCCCGATACAGTATTCTTGGAATATTGATTCTTTTGCCTATTCTTGGTTCTACCATTCTTGGATATTATCTGGAAAAAAGGTTTCACCTTTCTCGCATCTATACTCTTCTTTTTATTTTAGCTGGGCCTTTAATTGCCCTTGGTAATTTATTATTTCTTTATCGGAGAAAAAAATGATTGAAATTTTTAAAGTATTTCCCAAAACACTCCAGATAGGCTTCCTCAAAATTGAAGACACTGTTCTCATAACCTGGGTGATAATGGGCCTTCTTTTTCTCTTCTCCCTCTGGATAAAAAGAAATCTTTCCTTATACAATCCTGGAATTTTTCAATTAATTTTAGAGGCATTAGTAGAGGGAGCTGAAAGGTTATGCAAAGAAGTTATAAAAAACCATCATTATAAGGTTTTACCTTTTCTTCTTACCCTCTGGATTTTTATAGGAGCCTGCAATTTAATTGGAGTTGTCCCAGGCCTTTTTCCTCCAACTTCAGACCTTAATACACCTCTTGCCTTTGCTTTTTCTGCCTTTCTTATGCGCCACCTTCTTGGAATACAATTAAAAGGTGCCAAAAAATATCTTGGACATTTTTTCAAGCCCTTTTTCTTTCTTTTTCCCCTTCACCTTCTTGCCGAAATTACAAGATCCCTTGCTCTTGCTATAAGGCTTTTCGGAAATATCTTAAGCGGAGAATTTGTAGCACTTATTCTTCTTGGAATAGCTGGATTGTTTCTTCCTATCCCTTTCATCATGCTTCATTTACTATTTGGCCTTCTTCAGGCTTATCTCTTTGGTATTTTAAGTCTTGCCTTTTTATCTCAAGTCTTTGAAGAAAATAAAATCCCCGAAAAGGAGGATTAAAGATGGATACCAAAGGTTGGGTTGTTCTTGGTTCAATTGTGGTAATTGGGATAATGATGAGTTTTGGTAGCTACGGACCTGCAAGAGCACTTGCAAAGGCCATTCAAAGTGCTCTTGATGCCATAGCCAGACAACCTGAAGCAGCCTCCCATATAACCAGAACTTTTATAATTGGTGTGGCCATCATTGAATCCATAGTGATTTATCTATTTGTAATTGCCTTGATCCTTCTGTTTGCTAACCCTCTTTTAGATTTTCTAAAATAAAGGATTTAAAAAATGGATATTAAAGGTATAAATCTCTTAACCTTTCTTTTTCAGGTAATTAACTTTTTTATCCTTCTTTTTATACTCAGCCGCCTCTTATATAAACCTCTCATAACCTTTATTCAAAAAAGAAAGGAGGAACTAAATAAATGTTTTATAGATGCTGAAAATATCAAAAAGCAAGCGGAGATTTTAAAAAAACAATATGAAGAAAAACTTGAAGAACTTGAAAGGCAAAAACTTCAGATTTTTGAAAATTATAAAAGAGAAGCAGAATTAGAAGCTCAAAAAATTATTGAAAAAGCCAAAGTAGAGGCAGAAAAGATCTTTCAAAAAGAGAAAGCTCTTCTTCAAAAGGAATTAGAAAAAGCTGAACTTATAATTAAGGAAAAAACTAAAGAACTTGTTATAAAATCTATTGAAAAAGGTGTGAGAACACTTCCCCTTGAGGATTTTCATGAGTCCCTTTTGAAAAAATTTAAGTTAGAACTTCCTGATCTTTTAAAAAAAGAATCTCCTCGAATAAATGTAAAAACTATTACAAAAGGGGAAATTATTACTGCTTTTCCTTTAGAGGATGATAAGTCCTTAATTGAGATTGTTGAAAGGGAAATCAAAAAATCCCTTTCGTGGGAAATTACTGTAGATCCTGAACTTCTTTCTGGTATTAAATTAAAACTCAATGGTCTGATTATAGATTTTTCGCTAAAGGCCCAATTAAAACGTATAGCGGATATCTTTGAGGAAATTTAATGATAGAAAAAAGAATTCAAGAGATGTTTAGTAAAGTTTTTGAAAAAATCGAAAAAATTTCCTTTTTGCCCCTCGTTGAAGAAGAAGGTGAAGTTATCTCAGTTGGGGATGACATTGCTTATGTGAAAGGTCTTCCTGGAGCTTGCCTTTTTGAACTTCTCGTTTTTGAAAAAGAAGATATAGGGCTTATTTTTGACCTTGATGTAGATAAAATAGGAGTAGTACTTCTACAGAAAAGGGCAGGATTAAGATCAGGGGACAAGGTTTATAGAACAGGAAAAACCCTTTCCGTGGCTGTAGGCCCTTTCTTACTTGGGCAGGTTCTTGATGGTCTTGGAACTCCTTTGAGCAAAGAAAAATTTTCAAAAATTGAAGGATTTTATCCAGTAGAAAAAGAGGCCCCGAGTTTAATAGAAAGAGATTTTGTAAGAGAGCCCCTCTATACTGGTATAACCGTAATTGATGCACTTATTCCCATAGGTAAAGGCCAGAGGGAATTAATTCTTGGAGATCCTGCCACAGGAAAGACTGCCCTTGCAATTGATACCATCATCAATCAGAAAAAAAGCGATGTTATTTCAATTTATGTTTCCATCGGGCAAAAGAAAGAACATATAAATCGAATTTATCACTTTATTGCCAATTACGGAGACCTTTCTAAAACCATCCTTCTAAAAGTTGAAGGAGGAGAACCTCTTGGTCTTCAATATATTGCCCCTTACGCAGCAACGGCTATTGCTGAATACTTTAGAGATCAAGGTAAAAGTGTTTTAATTATTTATGATGATCTCACCAAGCACGCCTCAAGTTATAGATCTTTAAGTTTGCTTCTAAAAAGACCCCCAGGTAGAGAAGCCTTCCCAGGAGATATATTTTATCTTCATTCTCGCCTACTTGAAAGGGCTGGAAAATTGACAGATAACCTCGGGGGTGGTTCCATAACTGCTCTTCCAATTGTTGAAACCCAGCAGGGGAATATTTCTGCCTTCATTCCCACCAATCTCATTTCCATAACTGACGGACAGATTTATCTCGATGCAGAGCTTTTTCATAAAGGAATTCGTCCTGCTATTGATGTAGGAAAATCTGTTTCACGTATTGGTGGAAAAGCTCAGGTGCCAATAATGAAAGAACTTGCAGGAAGATTAAAAATTGAATATTCCCAGTTTCTTGAAAGAGAAATTTTTACTAAATTCGGAATGAAACTCGAGGAGGAAACTCAAAAACTTATAAAACGAGGCCAGAGATATAGAGAGATTTTTAAACAAAAACCTTTAAAACCAAGATTTTTAGAAGAACATGTGCTTTTTCTAATGCTTGTTGAAAGTGGTCTTCTTGATGAAGTTGAACTTGAATCTATAAAAAAAGTTTCTGAAGAAATTATTAACAAAACAAAAATAAGACAGCCCGGTCTCATAGAAAGGATAAACAAACGAGGAAATTTGACTTCAGAGGAGAAAAATATTCTAAAAGATACTTTTAAAGAAATTTTTTCCCAATACTATGCAAACCAAAGAGATTGAAAAAAAGATTCAAATTTTTATTTCCATCCACGAAATTGTAAACGCTATGAAAGCCTTTGCAGGAGTAAATTTTCGAAAATGTGAAGAAAGGATACATTCCTTAAGAACCTTTGAAGAAGAATTATATAAAGGCTTAGGAATACTTCTCTATTATTTTCCCCATTTAGAACTACCTAAAACAACCACAAAAAAAAGATTAATTATTGCCTTTGGATCTGATCAGGGGTTTTGCGGAGCTTATAATCATAAACTCGCAGAAGATTTATCAAAAAGACTTGATCCTAAAGATATTATTATTGGTATAGGGAAAAAACTTAGAGATTTTCTTGAAGAGTTTAATACTAAACCCTTTCTGCTACTGAAAGCCCCTGTTTCTTTAGAGGGTATTAGAGAATCCCTTGAAGAACTCTATGAAAAAATACTCAATCTTTTAAAATCCATAGGAACTATGGAAATATTTCTTTTTTTTATGAGTGTTATTGAAAGGGAAACCCATATTCTTTTTGAAAAAGTCCTTCCACTGGAAAGAGAAAAAATTATGATAAAACCTTACATTATGAATAAACCTCTTTTATACCTTCCTCCTGAAAAACTTTTAAAAAAATTTTTGAATGAATGGTTATTCATAAGCGTTTACAGAGCTTATCTTGAGGCTTTAAGAAGCGAAAGTTATCTTCGAATTAAAAGTATGGATCTTGCTTCAGAAAATATTAAAAGAAAAATTACCGAACTCCAGATTGCAAAACATTATCAAAGACAAGAAGAAATTACCACTGAAATAATTGAAATTCTTGTAGGAAGCAAACTTTAAAACAAGAAAAAGAAGAAAGTAAAACCAAAATAAATAAAAAGATAGAGGATTAAAAAGCCACTCAATACCTTATGCCTTTTAGGAAAAAAAACAAAACTCAGAAAGATAACAAAAATTGATAAAAGCCAGAGGAAAACCCAAAGGGGGTGGAAAAATTTGAGCATTTCCTGAGCTCCTACAAAAAACCAGGGCCCCCTGGCAGAAAGCCCTTGAAAGGGTTTTAAGGAGAATTCAAAAAAGAAAGGAATAGGAAGTAAAGTCCAAAAGTACATGGTTCTATTCCAGGAAAAAAAGATCTTTATTCTAATGTGAAAAAGAAAAATTCCAGCTATAAGAAAAAAAGAAAGGAAAAGATGCCAGTGATAAACCTTTATTAAACCGGCTTCATTTATAGCAAAAAAAACTTTATTTAAAGAATTACCTAATATAGGCAAAGTTAAAATCATATTCTCAACAATATTTCCTGCAAGAACACCAGTTTCATCTGCTCTAAGTATGTATCCTGTAAAGGTAATAAAAAGAAGTATAAAAAAAGAAAAGACAAGAAAAAACCAGGAAATTTTTCCTTTTAAAAGATAAAATTTTTTATAAATACTATCCAAAAGATGTAAAAAAAGGGTAATCAAAGCAACTTGAGAGGAAAAATAATGAAGACTCCTTAAATATTTTCCTGAGGGGACAAAGGTTATAATTTTAAGTAAGCTCTCAAGGGGTTGATAATAAAAATAATGAAAGCTTAAGAAAATTCCACTAAATACTGAAATGACAAGGGATGAAGCAGAAAGCCAAGCAAGAGGTAGAATAATAAAGCCTTCAGGAGATCTCAAGGGAAAGCCCTCTTTCATTGAGCTCAAAGGGAAGAGGCTTTAAATCTCTTTTAGCAGGGCCTTCAATATACTCTCCAGTTAAAGTAAATTTGCTTTTATGGCAGGGGCAGACAATCCATTCTTTTTCGGGGTCGTAATTTAAATTACATCCAAGATGAGGACATCTCCTTGAAAACACAAAATACCTTTGACCTTTTTTTACTAGAATAAAATCCTCTCCAAGATGAATTTCCTTTATTTTAGAAAGTTCATCCTTTGAGAGAAAAATTTTCTTAGGGGCAGGCTTTGATAAAAAGGAAAGGTTTTTAAAAAAGGGCACACTTAAAAACCCCAAGGTAAAAAATCCAAGATATTTAAGAAAGACTCTTTTATTCAGGTCTTTCCTCCTTTAGAGTTGGAGCAAGTTCTCTTAAGGCTTTTTTAATGAGACTTTCAAGGGTATCCTCTTCATGGAATACTTTAAAAAGTATTTCCTCAACCTCCTTCTTGTGAAAACCAAGATTAACAAGGGAAGTTTTTGCTTCAGAGAGTAACCTTTCTTTTTCAAGGGGTATGGTTCTCCCCTTAACGGGTATTTTTCCAAAAAGGCCTTTTAATTCCAGAAAAAGTTTCTCGGCCCTTTTTTCGCCAACTCCAGGAATTTTGGCAAGTTCCTTCGCCCTCCCCTCTTCTATTATCTTTCTTAAAAGCTCTGGGGTAAAAACCGAAAGGATGTTTAAAGCAAGTTTTGGCCCAACCTTTGAAAGGGTATTAAGCTTTAAAAATAGTTCCCTCTCTTCTTTGCTTAAAAAACCATAAATCTCAAGATATTCATTTTTTCTTAAAAGGGGACACACAAATAGCTCAATTTCCTTTTCAAAAAAATCTCTCTTAAAAATTTCTAACAAATTAAAAGGAATTTGGATTTCCCATGAAAGGAACTTGCTTTCTATAATGATTCTATTAGGTGGAAGGATTTCTTTTAAAATACCGCGAATTTTATAAAACATAAAAGTTCAAATTTTTAAAATGTTATTTTCCATGGCAAAAACAAGAGAAATGGCCATGGCATCTGCCAAGTGGCTGTTTCTGATTTTATCATCTATTTTTTCACCGAAAAGTCTTTTTAAGGTAAAATAAATCTTCTCTTTTTCAGCAAGGCCATTTCCACACAAATAGGCCTTCCAGTAAGAGGGATGATAAATCTTAACAGGAATTTTTTTTTCCTCTGAAATTAAAAGCACCAAAGCCTGAGCTTGAGATAATTTAGCTGTAGAAGAGGGATTGGCCTTAGGGATAACCTCTTCAAGAATGATATAATCGGGATTTTCTTCTTTAATGAACTCTTTCAAATTTTGATAGAGATAAAATAATTTTTTTGATAGCTCCAAATTTCTTTTGGGTTTTAAGGTTTCTGCCCTTAAAATTTCAAAGTCTCTATCTCCAATTTTAAGCAAAACACATCCTAAATTTAGCAAACCTGGGTCAATTCCTAAAATTTTCATAAACCAAGCCTCATTCCATCATAAGCTGCAAGCACTTTAAGCCCAAGCTCTGAAGAAAGACTTTGAGCCACTTTAAAGGGATTAGCCTTAAGCATGGTCATTCCAAAATGGGTTATTATCGTTAATTCAGGCCTTAATTCCTTTAAAAGAATTTTTACCTCGGGAACAGAAAGGTGTAAAACTCCCTCCTTTGGCTCATAGCGTACCACATTTATAATGAGATATTGACAATCTTTAAATTCTTCAGAAAGCTCCGGAAAATAGGCAGTATCAGTAATTATTCCAAGCTTTTTATCACCCAATTCAAAAATAAAACCGTAATTTTCAGCAGTGTGTTTAAGTTGAGAGGTGGTTCTAAATACAAAAGGGCCATCCTTGTAATTTTCCTTGGGACGCAAAATCACTACCTCTTCAAGGGCCTCTTTAAGATAATTCAGGAGGAGACCTTCCTTTAGGGTTTCTTCAGTAAAAAAAACTTTTCCTCTTTTTTTGAAGGTGCCTTCGGTTAAAGCATCAACCATAATATTTAAATCTGCAGAATGATCCAAATGTTTATGAGAAACAATTAGGGTTTTTATTTTTTCTGGATAGATTTTTCTTTTAGCAAGATGAACCAGTGTTCCAGGCCCTGGATCAAAGAGAAGATATTTCCCTTCAAGATTAAAAAGAATACCTGCTGAGGCTCTAAGCTGTTTGGCAACCACATAACGGGCCCCTGCTGTTCCAAGAAGAAGTATTTCAAGCATAAATTAAAGAAATTTTACCAGTTTTTTTAGAATAAAAAAGAAAAAGGGAGGGCAATGCCCTCCCTCTGCTCATTAAGATTTTAAAATAAATGATTACTTAGATTTTTTTACTTTGACAATTCCTCTTGTAAATCTTCCACCTACAAGTGCGGGATCATCTGGATAACCAAGAGCTTTCCAATCAAGTCTTCTCTTGAAGTGACAATCATTGCAAGTAAGAGCCATTTCTTTGGGAGCTACTTCATGTCTGACTGAAATATAATAGGCAGTGCTCACAAAGTCAAAGTTTCCGCTATAGGGTAATCCCATTTCTTTGGCACTAAGTTCTATAGCCTTCTGCCAATTATAATCACTCCAAAGGGACTTCCAAACTCTGAAAGGAAGAAGGTATTTATATTTTACATCATAAGGCTGTTTCCCTGTATGAACTTTGAAGGGGTAAATCTTTGCTTTCGGATCTTTTATACTTCCCATGGGTTTATTTAGATCAAGAACGGTATTTGGATCGAGTTTGTCTCCAAGAAGATATCTTTCAACTTTTCCGTTGTACCACATATAAGTGGGAATAACATTAACACCCCACTTAAATACACCTTTATGCTTGGCATAAACCTCTCTACCAAATTCCTCTTTACCTTCCAATTCTTTCATTTCTTTACCTACATAACTCCAATCCCAGTGAAGTTTAGTAGCAATTCCACCTCTTGCAATGGCTGGGATGTGACAGGTTTCGCAGGCAACTGTTTTTAAATGTTTTGCAATCATCTTTCCAGCTGGAGAATTAGCGTGAACAGTTTTTTCATCATGGCAATCTGTACAGCTAACCCTTGCGGAATAGGTGGCAAGCATGGTTGAAGCACCTGCAATCTGATGGTTTTTGGTAACATGACAATCCTGACAGGTCATGTCTGCTCCACCCATGTGAACATCAATTTCTCTGGGAATCTTTCCTCCCATTTTGGTATAAAGACCCCCGTGCTTTACATTATCACCACCACCACCTGCAAAATGGCAAAATCCACAGTTAAATCTCTGTGGTTTTCCAATTTGGGTAGCTCTTTATTTAGAATTTCAGGATCAACCTTCCCACCTGGCTTTTTTCCCTTGAAGTAACTTTTCTCTTGAGTATGACAGACTAAACAATCAATATTTACAGGATCACATTCAAGACACTTTGCATAATTATCTAAATACCCTGCATGGCATTTTCCACAAAACTCAAAATTACCTCCCCAGGGATTAACACAGAAATTATTAAACATGTTAATTTTACCCCACTCTTTTTTGGCATTAGCGGGGTTCTGAAATTTTCCAATATGATTAGGAGGCCCCATCCATTTCCAGTGAGAGGTTTTCATAAAATCAACAGCCTCTTTCTCGTGACATTTAATACATTGGGCAGTAACTTCCTGCCCCCTTGTAAAGTTCCCCCTAATTACCTGTGAATGATCAAAGGCAGCCTCAGCTTTAAAAGCTGAAACTCCAAGTAATGGCAATGATAAGAAAAAAACCTTTGCAAATTTTGTAAGTTTAATTTTGCTCATAAAACCCCCCTCCTTTCAAATTTCAATTTTGTTTTTTTCTAATAAAAAAAATCCTAAGGTCAACTTCCGTTATTTTTAAATAACTTCAAATAACAAGTATTTAGAGCTTTTATGTTAAAGATCCTTCCATAAAATTAAAATTTTATTAAGAATTTCAATTTGTTTTAAGATCTTATTACTTCGGCTTAGAACTAATTTCCCAGTTCAGATAGAAATACCTTTCAAGACAAACTTTTTTACTCAATGGAAGGTGCTTAAAATAGATTGGCTGAATATTAAATGCGCAAAAAAGGTTGAAATAGTAAAATTTTTGGCTATATTTAGGGTTAAAAAAGGGGTGAGAGGTTAATGGCGGGTCATTCCCATTGGGCACAAATAAAAAGGAAAAAGGCTGCCCAGGATGCCAAAAGGGGGCAACTTTTTACCAAACTTATCCGTGAAATAATTATTGCGGTCAGACAGGGTGGAAGTGGTGACCCAGACCTCAATCCCCGTCTAAGAGCTGCTATTCAGGCAGCCCGCGCTGCTAATATGCCCAAGGAAAACATTGAAAGGGCTATCAAAAAGGCCCTTGGCCTTGAGGAAGGCACTAACTACGAAGAAGCCACCTTTGAAGGCTATGGCCCCGGCGGAGTTGCCATCCTTATTCAAGCTATCACTGACAATCGTAAAAGGACAGTTTCAGAACTTAGGCATCTTTTCAGTAAACACGGGGGAAGTCTTGCTGAGCCAGGTGCTGTTTCCTGGATTTTTGAGCAAAAGGGTTTAATTGTGGTTCCCAGAAAAGACGAAGAAAAGGCCTTGGAAATTGCCATTGACCTTGGGGCAGAGGATACTAAAGAATATGAAAGTGAAATAGAGATTATTACTGATCCCTCTGACTTTGAAAATATTAAAAAGGCTTTGGAAGAGGCTGGAATTGAAATTCTTTCAGCAAAAGTTACCATGGTTCCCAAAAGCCTTGTTCCTGTGAATGATGAAGGCACAGCCTCTACCCTTCTTAAACTTATGGAAGCCCTTGATGACCATGATGATGTCCAGCAGGTCTTTGCCAACTTTGACATTCCCGAAAATATAATGGAAAGTCTTAACCGTTAATTTGTGGCTTTTAAATACAAAGTCAATCCTGAAGACTTCATTGTATCTGAAGTAATAACTCTTTACCCCTCCCAAAAAGGAGAATATTCCCTTTATCTCCTTAAGAAAAAAAATCTCACTACCTGGGATGCCCTTGGAAAAATTGCCAAAACCTTTAAATTGCCTCTCAAATATTTTGGCTATGGAGGACTTAAAGATAAAAAGGCTGTTGCCACTCAATACATAACCATAAAAGGAGGGCCTAAGCATGATTTGAAAAACCCTAATTTTGAACTAACCTATCTTGGAAAAGTAAATGAAGCCCTTTCAAAGGAACATCTTCTCGGAAATAATTTTGAAATTATAGTTCGTGAGGTTGATATCCCTGAAGAGAAAATTTTTCAAGAGGTAGAATCAGTAAAAAATTTTGGAATCCCCAATTATTTTGATGAACAGCGTTTTTCCTCAGTAAGTTCAAGTGGTAAATTTGCAGCCAAAGAAATTATTTTGGGAAATTATGAAGAGGCCCTATATTTGATTCTTGCTGAAAGCAGCCCTGATGAAATCACCTATTCCAAAAAATTAAGGGACTGTCTTAAAGAAAACTGGCGAAAATGGGAAAACTGCATAAAATTCGCAAGACTCAAATGGGAAAGGGAACTTTTAGAGTTTCTATCTGAACATAAACCCTCCAAAAGAACCTTTAAAAGGGCCTTAAATCTTGTGGATCAGGAATATCTCTTTTATCTTGGAAATGTCTATCAGAGTTATCTCTGGAATGAGGTCTTAAAGGAAATCCTTAAATATTTAAACGTTGTAGAATTTTCCATCCCCTTTTTTCTTGGGGAATTTTATTTTTATAGAAGTTTATCTGAAGAAAATTTTAAGATCTTAAAGAATTTTAAAATCCCTTTTCCCTCACCTAAACTAAATCTTGAAGATACAGAAGAATTGCCCCATAAAACCCTTTATTTTGAGGTTTTAAAAAGGGAGGGATTTAAGGATTTAAAGGAATTAAGGAGTTTCATAAAGGGCTTAATATTTAAAACCTATCCAAGGCCTGCTATAACTCTCCCCCAGAATTTAACCTGTGAAAAAGTTTCTGAAAAAACTTACAGATTGAGATTTTTTCTTGAAAAGGGAAGTTATGCCACCTTGGTTATAAAAAGGATCTTTTATGCTGATAAGAATTCCTAATTGGCTTGGGGATGCTCTTATGGCAACCCCTGTATATGAAAACTTAAAGGACTTTGAAGAAATAATCCTTTTTGGCCCTGAAAACTTTATAAAGCTCTTTGAAGATTTTCCAAACACTAAAATTTTACCCTTTTATAAAGGAGATACTAAAAAAAATCTGGAAGCCCTTAAAGATTATAAAAAGGAAAAGGGGCTTCTTCTTACCAATTCCTTTTCCTCAGCTTTTTTATTTTTTAGAGCAGGTCTAAAAGAGCGTATGGGTTATGCAAGTGATTTTAGGAGTTTTCTTTTAACCAAAAGGGTAAAACCTCCCAAGAAAAAAATGCATCAAAGAGACAAATACCTTTACCTTATTGAAGCTCTCGGATTTTCTGTAGTCAATAGAGAACTTATCTTGTATTTGTCTGAAGAAAAGATAAAAAGGGCTCAAAAATTTTTAAAAGAACTTGGAATTGATTCTTTAGGTCCTTTAATTCTTATTGCACCTGGGGCTGCCTATGGGCCTGCCAAAAAATGGCCTCTTTCTTATTATAGAAAGCTTTCAGAATGGTTTTCTAAAGAGGGTTATCCTGTATTAATAGTGGGAGGACCCAGAGAGATTGAAGAGGGAAAAATTTTAAGTGAAGGCTTAAAAGGGGTTTGCAATCTCTGTGGAAAAACTGAAATTGCTCTTCTTGCAGGTATATTTAAGCTTTCTTCTCTTTTGATATCCAATGATTCAGGCCTTATGCATCTTGGAGCAGTTCTAAAAATTCCCCAGATTGCCATTTTTGGTTCAACAGATCCTGATTATACAGGGCCTCTTAATCCCAGGGCAATAATTTTGAAAGAAAATTTGGATTGCTCTCCCTGTTTTAAAAGAACCTGTCCTAAGGGACATTATAGATGCCTAAAGGAAATATCTCCAGAAAGGGTTTACGAAGGGGCTAAAAATATCCTTCAAACTCAGTTTTAGAAACCCTGAATTTAAGAAAGTGTTTTAGTTCTTCAATAACATGGTCAATAAGCCTTTCCATGGCCTCTTCGGTATAATAGGCAATATGGGGTGTAAAAATTACATTGGGATATTTTAAAAGATGAAGGGTGCGAATTGTTTTCATCAAAACCTGTGATGGAATTTCTTCGTCTTCTAAATAAGACCCTTCCAAAAGAAGTTTTTCTCCCTCAAAAACATCGAGGGCAACCCCTCCTTGAAGTTTTCCATTTTCTAAAGCCCAGAGAAGAGCCCTTGTATCAACCACAGGCCCCCTTGCAGTATTGATAAGCATAGCCTTTTCTTTAACAAGTTTGATATTTTCAAGATTTATCATATGATGAGTTTTAGGATAATAGGGTACCATAACAGTAATAATGTCTGATTCCCTCAAAAGGGTATCCAGTGAGACATACTGAACTTTATATTTTTCTTCAAGTTCCTTTGAAGGTTCAATATCAAAGGCAATAACCTTCATGCCGATACCATATCCCAACCTGCAGAGATGACTTCCGATATTACCGGTTCCTATGACTCCCAGAGTTTTTCCCAGAAGATCTATCCCCATAAGGCCTTCACGGGTGAAATCAAGTTTTTGCATCTTTTCAAAATTAATCTTCAATTTCCTTGCCAAGGCAAAAATTAAAGCAAAGGTATGCTCTGCTACCGTATTTGAGGCATAAAAAGGAACATTTGAAACCAAAATATTTCTTTTTTTGCAACAAAGTAAATCAATATGATCCATACCTGTTGAACGGGTTATAATAAATTTAAGAGAAGAAAGAAAACTAACGGTTTCTTCATCCACTAAAGAATTTACATAAATAACCGCTATGGTTGTGCCTTGAAAGTTTTTGGCTGTTTTTTTATTAAGCGGAACACTTTCAAAGGAAATTTTTAGATCAGGGTATTCATTTAAAATTTTTTCTTTGAAATGTTTGATAAAAAACTCCTTTTCCCAGTCCTTTGCCTCAAAAAAAACTATTTTTTCTTCCATTTTTTATCCCTCCTTTATGGAACTAAATATTTTTGTTCATTTTTTGGGACCCACCATCTTTCTATGTTGTAGGAAATACCAATAGGAGCAGGTTTTATTCCTCTAAAGCGTCTATGTATGGCCTCAAGACTCATGGGAATATAGAGAAAGGTATAAGGCTGATCTTCAGCAAGTATCTCCTGCAGTCTAAAATATATTTTCTTCCTATTTTCTCTATCAAGAGTATATCTCCCTTCTTCAAGGAGCCGATCCACTTCTTTATTTTGATAACCGATGAAATTAAGTCCAGGGCTTTTCACCTTTGAGGAATGAAAGATATCGTAAAGGTCTGGATCAGGGCCTGTAGTCCACCCAAGAATTACTGCTTGAAAGCGTCTTTTATCAATAAACTGATGAATAAGGGTTGTCCATTCCATAACCCTTATGTTAACCTTTATACCAAGCCTTGCTAATTCCTGTTGAATAATCTGGGCAGTAAGAAGCCTTGAAAGATTCCCTTGATTTGTAAGAAGGGTAAATTCAAAGGGTTTACCATCTTTATAAAGAAGGCCATCCTTACCTTTTTTGAAACCAGCCTCCTCAAGAAGCTTTAGAGCTTTTTCAGGATCATAGGGGCAACTCTTTTCAATAGCAGGGTTATAAAACCAGGCATCGGGTTTATAGGGGCCGTAAGCTGGAATTCCTTGTCCAAGGAGAGCTCCCTTTACAATCTTTTCTTTATCTATGGCATAACAAAGGGCCTTTCTTACCCTTTTATCTTTAAAAAGAGGGTCTCTTAGATTATACCCCACATAGGTATAAGCAAAGGCAAGATAGCGGTAAATCTGAAAATTCCTTTTTAATTCTCTTTCTCTTTCAAGTTTTAAATATTGAAGGGGAGTAAGGCTTATCCAATCAACCCCTCCTCCCCGAAGTTCCATAAAAAGGGTTGAAGGATCAGGAATTATCCTAAAAACAAGACCATCTAAATAGGGTCTTCCTTCATAATAAAGAGGATTATAAGTTAATTTGATCTGGCTTTGGGGCTCCCAGGACTTAAATTTGAAAGGTCCATTTCCCACAGGGTTTCTCCCAAAGACACTCTGAAGATACTTAAGATCTTTATCTTTTAAAAGGTGCTTTGGAAGAACAACCAAATTCCCCCAGGAAGGAAGGGCAAGGGCAAAGGGTCTCTTATAGGTTACTCGAAAGGTATAGGGATCAAGAACCTCAAATTTTTTAACCTCAAGAAAATCACTGGCATAGGCAGAGGGGATATTAGGGTCAGTTATAAGTTTAAAGCCAAACTCCACATCATAGGCAGTAACCTCAACCCCGTCCTCCCACTTCACCCCTTTTTTTAGATGAAAGGTTATGGTTTTCTGATCAGGAGATATTTCAAAGGATTCTGCAAGATCACCTACAATGGTCATATCAGGGGCATATTTTACCACCCCTCTGAAAATGTTTTCAGCAACTATATGACTCATAGCATCTGTTGCTAACATGGGAACAAGAATACTTGCATCTGCAATAGTTCCTATAACAAGCATATCTCCATATTGAGGCCTTTCCTCTTGAGATTGAGAAAAAAGATTTTTGGAAAAAGTAAAAATTAAAAGAGAAAAAAAGAATAAAATGAAAATAAAAATAAAAAATTTAGCTCTCATTTTTATAAATTCTGGAAAAAGGGATTTTTCTTTTGGTTTTTTTAATTACCGATTTAAAAAGCACTTCCTTCCCAGGTTTTATAAGAATAGCAAGACTCCTTCCGAGAACGAGCATAAAGATCCCTAAGGTCCAGTATAATACATCTAAGCCCTTTAAATTCCCCTGAAAAACAAGGATCATAAATTCACGAATAGAAAAGGCAATTAAAACCTCAAGAAGAATTTCCATTCTCAGGCGATGATGTTCAAAAAATTCTACAAAGGCCCTAACAAGCTCAAGAACCACAATTAAAGTGAGCACACTGGTTACAAGATCCTTTATCCCAAGCCTTACCGTTCTTTCAATAAAAAGGTTTCCAAGATCCTGAAAAATTCTATACAAAATAAAAGCAAGAACCACAATTAAGATGATAATGGTGATATTATAAGTAATTTTTATAGCGAGATTATAAAATTTTAAAAACTTTTCTTGTAAACTCATCATAGTGATTTAACCAGAAAGATTTTCCCTATAGGTGTGTATTTAGGACCATTAGGGCTTAGCTCACTTTTAAAAAGAATAATTTCTCTTACAGGGATTTTCAATCCTCTATATCCCTGTGAGGCCCTCTTTAAATCCTCAAAAAACCTTTGAAAGGATTCAAGCTCATCCAGCTTTTTTATCCTAAAAAGGGTTATATGAGGATGAAACCCCTCTTTACTTTCTTCAAGTTTTAATTTTTTTAATACTCCCTTTAAAGCTTTATGGATTTTTAAAAGGTTTTCTGAGGGATCCTCAACCCCCATCCAGATAACCCTGGGTATCCCCTTGTTAGCGAAAAAGCCTATTTCTGTGATTTCCAGAGTAAAGGGAAAAACCTCTTCAAAGGCCTCTTTACATTTTTTAAGTATTTTTTCAGCAAGCTTCTCGGTAATATTTCCGAAAAAATGAAGAGTGATATGAAAATTTTCCTCTTCTACCCATTTCAATTTTGCCCTTCCTGGAGGCTCAATTTTTGAAAGCTCAGAGAGCTTTTTCTTTAACTCCTTTGGCAAATCTATAGCTAAAAAAGCCCTTACCATAAAGAATATACCTCCTCAGGATATCAAGTGCTGTAAAACTTGCCATTCTTTGAATGGTGTTTCTGTCTCCTGTAAAATGAAAGTGAAAGGAAAAAACCTTTTTTGGAGTTGCAAGGCCAATAAAAACGGTTCCTACTGGATGCTCAGGAGTTCCACCAGTTGGCCCTGCAATACCTGTGGTTGAAAGGGAAAAATCAGCTTTTGAGATTTTTTTAGCACCAAGGGCCATCTCCTGAGCCGTTTCATGGCTATAAATTCCTTTAGTTTCTAAGGTCTCAGGGCTTATTCCAAGAATCTCCCTTTTACTCTCCGGAGAATAGGTAACAAAACCTCTTTCAAAGTAGGCAGAACTTCCAGAAACACTGGTTATAAGACTTGAAAGAAGCCCCCCTGTGCAGGACTCTGCAGTTGATAAAGTTAGCCCCCTTTCAAAAAGAATTTTTCCAACCACCACATTAAGGGATTCTTCTTTTTCCGAAACAAGGTTTATTTTAAATCTTTCTTTTATTTTCTGAGATAGCTCTTCAACCTGTTCTTTCTCACCAAAAAGGACAAGTTTAACTTCTGGAAAAATGGGATAATAACCGATTTTTATCTTTTCTTTGTTACTTAAATCAGCAATAAAATAATTTAAATCCGTTTCATTTAAATCAAAAAAGATAAAACTTCTAAGAAGTTTATCCTCTCTGCATAATCCTTTTTCATCCATAACCTCACATAAAAGGGGAAGAACCTTTTTTTCAAGAAGATACTCAAATTGTTCAGGAACTCCTGGAAGGAAGAAAAGTTTTTTGTTTTTTAAGGGAAGATAAAACCCGAGCATACGATATTCTTCATCAAGAAGTATTGCTCCTTCAGGAAGAAAGGACATCTTTCTTACCATCTCTTCTTTTCCTTTGTATTCTTTAGCAGAAAAGATAGCAGAAAGTAGGGCCTCATCTTCTTTTAAAGATAGTGAAAAGGCCTTGGAGAGGGCCTTAACGGTAATATCATCCTCAGTTGGACCAAGCCCTCCTGAAGTGATAATAAAATCATATTCCTCAAGAAGTCTTCTCAGGGTCTTGATAATAATTTCCTCCTCATCGGGAATAGTTAATATTTCCTGAATTTTAAGCGCTGTTGCCGAAAAAACCTTTCCAGCAAATTCTGCATTGGTGTTAAGAATTCTTCCTGCTATCAATTCATCTCCAATAAAAAGGAGGGCACCCTTCATTTCAACCCACTCCATCCAAAAATTATCAAAGAAACAATCAAATTAGTTATAAGACCAGCCACAAGATCATCCAGCATAATTCCTAAACCAGTGGGAGCCCTCTCAATATTTTTAAGGGGATAGGGTTTTGTAATATCAATAACTCTAAAAATAATAAAAACAAAAAGAATCTCTAAAAAGGTTTCCTTTCCAAGGGAAGCAAGGTAGGCACCACTTATCTCATCAATTATTACTTCATCAGGGTCTTTCTTTTGAATGAGTTCCGAGGCTATTTTTGAAGTATAAATACCGATAAAAGTAATAAACAAAAGAATTATCAGCTTATAAAAAAGAGAAAATTTCATGGTAAGCCAGTATATAAGAATTCCCTGTAGGGCCCCGAGGGTTCCCGGAAAAGGCCGAAGATATCCTACAAAAGCACCTGTTGCCAAAAAAAGAGAAACCCCTTCTCTGCTAAAAGGGGGGACTCTTGAGTTCCCTTTCAAATTTCTCATATTCCCCCATTTCAAGCAAGTTTTTAAGTTTCCAAAGATAAAGCTTTGCCTTTAAATACTTTTCTTTTTCCTTCGGTGAAACCTGAGAAAGGAGTTCCTTTTCTTTGGATTGATATTCTGAAAGGGCCCTCTTTTTTAAATTTATTTCATATTCCTTTACCATTTCAAGAAAAGAGTCTGCCTCCTTTAAAACTTCTTTTAAAACCTTTTCTGCGGAGTGGTAATATTTCTTGTTATAAAGAGATTCTCCCTCTTTCCATTTTTTCATTAATTCTTGATATTCCTTTGAGTAAATATCCTTTGCCTTGGAAATTCGCAATTCCTCTATTTTGGCTCTGGTTTTTTCGTAAAGTTCCTTGGGAGGTGGTGGAAGTTTAATAAATCTATTTATAAAAGGAATTTCAGATAATTTGGCCTTGACTTTTTCTGTAAAGGTATTTTTGAAATTGGTAAGGGTATTTAAAAGTTTTTCCTTAGGTTCACAGGCTGAAAAAAGAAAAATTGCAAAAAAAAGGGTCAAAATTTTTGGGGCTTTAGCTAGGTTCATAAAATTTATTTTAGCCAAAAAAATTTTTTTAACAATTATTTTCTTGTAAACGGGCTTATTTTCAGTAAAATAATAGGCAAAATCAACCTTAAGGAGGAAATTATGCTTCAGGGAAAGATTGCCCTGGTTACAGGGGCTTCAAGGGGTATTGGAAGGGCCATTGCCATTGAGCTTGCCAAGGCCGGAGCAGAAGTTGTTGTAAACTATCTTGGCTCTGAAGAAAAGGCAAAAGAGGTTGTGAAAGAAATTGAATCCTTCGGAGGAAAGGCATATCTTTCTCGCTTTGATGTTTCAAATTCTGAAGAGGTAAAAAGGGCCATAAAGGAACTTGAAGAAAAACTGGGAACTATCCATATTTTGGTTAACAATGCAGGTATTACAAGGGATGCCCTTTTTTTACGCATGAAGGAAGAAGACTGGGAGGCTGTTTTAAGAACAAATCTCTTTTCTGCTTTTTATGTGACTCAGGCAGTTTTGCCCATGATGTTAAAGGCAAGATGGGGAAGAATCATTAATATTTCTTCGGTGGTTGCTTTTACTGGAAATCCAGGCCAGGTGAATTATGCCTCAGCCAAAGCCGGGCTTATTGGTTTTACCAAGGCCCTTTCCCTTGAGGTTGCAGGAAGAAATATTACCGTAAATGCCATTGCCCCTGGTTATATTGAAACTGATATGACCGAAAAACTACCTGAAAAAGTAAAAGAAGCCTTTTTACAAGAAATTCCTCTTAAAAGAGCGGGTCTTCCAGAAGAAGTAGCTTATTTAACAGTCTTTCTTGCAAGTGATAAGGCTTCCTATATAACAGGCTCGGTTTTTCACATCAATGGAGGTCTTTACAGAGGATAGTGTGCTTCTAATTGACGGTTCTTACGGTGAAGGAGGAGGCCAACTCTTAAGAACAGCCCTTTCTCTCTCAGCTATTCTTCAAATACCCTTTAAAATTATAAACATAAGAGCCAAAAGACCAAAGCCAGGGCTTCAACCCCAGCACCTTGCCTGTGTAATGGCCCTAAAAGAATTAACTTCTGCAGAAACCAAAGGGGATGAACTACACTCCCAAGAATTGATTTTTATCCCCAAAAAAAAACCAGAAAAAAGACCTTATCACTTTGATATCGGAACAGCTGGTTCAACTTCCCTTCTTTTTCAAACCCTTTTTTATCCTTTAGCCTTATCAAAAGGAGGAGATTTAACTTTAATAGGGGGAACCCATGTCCCCTATTCTCCTCCCTTTCATTATCTTCAATATGTATATCTGCCTCTGGTCTCACTTTTCGGATTTAAAGCAAAACTTTATCTTGAGAAGGCAGGTTTTTATCCCAAAGGAGGGGGAAGAATAAAGGCCCAGATAGAAAGTGCCTCTAATTTTTCTCTTCCCCTTTTTGAAAGGGGTTTTAATCCAGAAAAAATATTTATAATCAGCCTTATAAGTGAGGATCTCCCCTCTCATATCCTTGAAAGACAAGCAAAAAGCGCTTATAAACTTCTTTCAGAAGAGGGGTTTTCCTGTGAAATTCTTTATGAAAGGGTAAAAAGTGTTTCCTCTGGGACCATGCTTTTTATCTATGCCTTGGATCAAAATAAATGCGCTGGTTTTACAAGTCTTGGTAAAAAAGGGCTTCCTGCTGAAGAGGTTGGGAAAAGGTGTGCCAAGGAACTTTTAAGCTTTTTAAAGAGCAAGGCCCAGTTTGAAGAACATCTTGGGGATCAGCTTCTTTTGCCTGTAAGCCTTGTTCTTGAATATATGAGAAGGGGCTCCTTCTTCTATGAAGTTTCCAAAATTACTGGGCATCTTATTACTCAGGCCTTCCTTATTCCTCAGTTTTTACCTAAAATAAAAATCAGAGTTTCTGGAAATCTCGGAGAAAAAGGAGAGGTCTACCTTGAAAGAACATGAAGAGAATAAAAAACTCTTAAGATATTTCTGGGAAAAAAATCCTTCCTTAAAAAAGTATCCCTATGAAGAATGGGAAAAGGCCTATGAAAAGGGTAAACTCTATTTAACCATCTGGAAAGATCATACTTTTTTTCGCCTAAACAAAGAGTTCAAAAATTTTCCAGTAGGGACCTTTTTTAATGATAAATTTTTGGTTTCGGGATATCCTTCCATTCCAAGAATTTATATCTTAAAAACAGGACTTAAACGCTATATGAACTATCCCTTTTATGCCGAGGAAAAAATAGAGGGCTATAATGTAAGAATCATCAAAGCTGGAAAGGATATTCTTGCCTTTACAAGAAGGGGATATGTTTGCCCCTTTGCTACAGATCGCTGGGTGGATTGGCTTCCCGGCCTTGCTGATCTTTTGGAAAAATATCCCGAGCTTATTGCCTGTTGTGAAGTTGCAGGCCCTGAAAATCCCTTTGTAAGTGAATGGCCTCCCTATATTAAGGAGGATGTTCAATTTTTTGTTTTTGACTTTGCTAAAAATGGAAAAGGTGAGTTTTTACCAGAATCTGAAAAACTTAAACTTCTTGAAGCTTTCAAACTCCATCATCCAGAAATTTTTGGTCCCATTCACCCTGAAAGGGATTACGAAAAAATAAAGGAAATCATAAAAAGATATCACAAAGAAGGAAGAGAGGGCCTTGTTTTTAAGCCTGAAAGAGAGGGCACCCGAATTAAATATGTTACTCCCTACTCCAATCTTATGGATCTTAAAGTGGTTTTTCCCTATCTGGGTGAGGTTGATCCGAATTTCATCAGCCTGAGACTCATTAGACTCCTTTTGAATCTCTATGAATTTGAAGAATTTAAAGAGGAGGTTTATGAAAAACTGGCAAGCTATCTTTTTGAGGATACCCTAAAAAATCTTAAAGAAAAAAAGGTCTCTGAGGAAATTTTCCGAGTAAGATTTAAAAAGGAGGAAAATTTTCTTGCCCTCCTTGCTCATTTTCGTTTAGCAAGAGTTAATATTGAAATTCTTAAAAAGACTTGGGAAAGGGGCTATCTTGTTGTAGAATTTAAGAAAATTTATCCCAAGGCTACTGAATTTTGGGGGCAAAAACTTGAAGGATGGGGAGAAGTTGACTGAGTATTATCCGGTCTTTTTAAAACTCAAAAATAAGGTCTGTGTGGTTATTGGTGGTGGAAAGGTTGCAGAAAGAAAGATTTTGGGCTTACTTGCGGTAGGAGCTAAGGTTAAAGTCATTTCTCCTGATTTAACTCCAAAGCTAAAAAGCCTTTATGAAAAGGGAACTTTTATCTGGGAAGAAAGACCCTATAGAAGGGGAGACCTTACAGGGGCTTTTTTAGTTATTGCTGCAACCAATGATCCTTCCGTTCAAGAAGAGATCTTTAAGGAAGCAGAAGAAAAAAATATCCCCTGCAATGTAGTTGACAGGCCTGAATACTGCACTTTCATCGTTCCCTCAATTATAAAGAGAGGAGATCTTGTAATAGCTATTTCAACCTCTGGAGCAAGCCCCGCCCTTGCTAGGAGATTGCGTGAAACCCTTGAAGAAATTTTTGGAGAAGAATATACATTATATCTTAATCTTATGAGAAAAATTAGAGAAAAAATCTTAAAAATGGATATTAGCCCTGAGGAAAAGGAAGAAAAACTTCAGAAAATTGCCATTTCTGCCCTTCCAATTTACTTAAAATACGGTGATTTTGATTTAGTTAAAAGCATTCTGAAAAAGGAAGGCTTTTCTGAAATTATTCCTGAGATATTATCTGCTGATAAAGTCTCCAAAGATATCTAAAAGCAGGGCTAAAAATTTCAGGTTTTTCAGAAAGTAATCTTTCAAGCTCCTCAATTTTAAAAAACCTTCCCTCTATAATTTCAGATGGATTGGGTTTAGGTTTTTTATCAGTTCTTCCCACAAAGAGGGTAACACACTCCCAATTAGTTTCAGAACAGGGTTTAACCTGCAGAACCTCTTCAAGTTTAACCTTAATACCAAGCTCCTCTTTCAATTCCCTTTGAGCCCCGTAAACCAAAGGCTCTCCTGGGCCTATATGACCGGAAGCTGAAGAACTCCAAAGCCCTGGAAATTCTTCCCTATCAAAACTTCTCTTTTGAAGATAAATTTCATCTTTTGAATTAAAAAGAAAAATATGCACCGATTTATGATAGGCCCCTTTAGCATGAATCTCTCCCCTTGGAAGAATTCCAAGGGGATTGCAATTTTCATCCACAAATTCAAGAAGTTCCCTTTTTATTCTCTCTGGACTTTCCTTTGGTTTTCTTCCTCTCTTTTTTGGTAAGGAAGTCATTTGTAAACTTATTTTAATACAAGCTTGCGGATTTCATCTAAATGTGAAATTTTTATAAAATTAAGCTGTGAACGAAGATCCTCGGGAATTTCCTGCAAGTCCTTTTCATTTTGTTTGGGAATAATTACATTGGTAACCCCTTTCCTTAAGGCAGCGAGGGCTTTTTCTTTTATTCCACCCACAGGCAAAACCCGACCTCTCAGAGTAATCTCACCTGTCATGGCATAATCCTTTGATACCGGTCTTTTTGTTAAAGCTGAAATAAGAGCTATGGCCATTGTCACTCCTGCACTGGGGCCATCCTTAGGAATAGCTCCCGCGGGAACATGAATATGAAAATCAAATTTTGTGTAAAATTTTGGATCAAGCCCAAGCTCCTCATGACGAGAACGTATATAAGAAAGGGCTGCCTGAGCACTCTCTTTCATAACATCTCCAAGAGACCCTGTTAAAATCAATTGTCCCTTTCCAGGCATAACTACTGCCTCAACATAAAGGACCTCTCCACCATAGGGTGTCCAAGCAAGCCCTGTAGCTACCCCCACTTCATCTTGAGTAAGCCTTAAATCTTCAATAAATTCAGGAGGCCCAAGATATTCATGGAGATTATCAGGGGTAATCTCAAAGGGCCCCTTTTCTCCCTCAGCAATTTTTCTTGCAATTTTTCTGCAAAGAGCTGCAAGTTTTCTTTCAAGCTCTCTGACTCCTGATTCCGAGGTGTACTCTTCAATAACCTTTAGAATTACCTCATCACTAAGTTGAAAATCCTTCTTTTTTAAACCATGTTCTTTGATAAGTTTGGGGATAAGGTGTCTTTTGGCAATCTCCAGTTTTTCTTTAAAGGTATATCCTGAGAGATAAATCACCTCCATTCTATCAAGGAGAACCCTAGGAATGGGTTCAACCATATTAGCTGTGGCTATAAAAAGAACATTGGATAAATCAAAGGGCACATCAAGATAATGATCCACAAACTCCTTATTCTGCTCTGGATCAAGAACTTCTAAAAGGGCAGCAGCAGGATCTCCTTGAAAGGAAATACATAGTTTATCAATCTCATCAAGGAGAAAGACGGGATTATTTACTCCTGCCTGCTTAATACCCTGAATAATCCTTCCTGGAAGAGCTCCTACATAGGTTCTTCTGTGCCCTCTTATTTCAGCCTCGTCTCTTACCCCGCCGAGGGCAACCCTTACAAATTTTCTCCCGAGGGCTCTTGCAATGGATTTTCCAAGACTGGTCTTCCCTACCCCAGGTGGTCCAACAAAACAAATAATGGCCCCTTTTGCCTTAGGATTTATCTTCTTTACTGCAAGAAACTCAAGAAGCCTCTCTTTAATCTTCTCAAGGTCATAATGATCCTCATCAAGAATCTTCTTCACATGCTTAAGATCAAGATTATCTTTAGTGGACTTACTCCAGGGAAGTTCAATGAGCCACTCAAGATAGTTTCTGATAACAGCCGCTTCGGCTGACTCGGGATGCATAAGCTCAAGGCGCTTTAATTGCCTTAGGGCCTCTTCCTCAACTTTTTTTGGCATTTTGGCCTTTTTGATTTTCCTTTTAAGTTCCTCAATTTCGCTCTCAATATCCTCTTCTTCTCCAAGCTCTCTTTTTATAGCCCTTAGTTGCTGGCGTAAGAAATATTCTCTCTGGGATCGTCCCATTTCCTCTTGGGCTTCACTCTGAATCTTGTTCTGAAGGGTGGTTATCTCAATTTCCTGAAGAAGAATCTTAGAGATTTTCTTAAGTCTTTCCACCCCATCAAGGGTTTCAAGTAAGTCCTGAGCGGTGGAGACCTTTAATTTCAAATAGGCTGTGACAAGATCAGCAAGGCGCCCTGGCTCCTCAACGGATTGGATCACATGAGATATCTCAGGATTTAAGAGACCTTTAAGATTAAGAAGTTTTTCTGTATTTTCTTTAACTGAGCGCATGAGTGCTTCAATTTCAGGGGTAATAACCTCTGGTTCCCTCTCCCTGCAGGGTTCAATCCTTACCTCAAAATAGGGCTCAGTTTTTATAAATTCCTTTATCTCAACCCTTGTTAAAACCTGCACTATAACCTTTTTGCGATTTTCTGTGAGATTAATGGTCTTTAAAATTAAAGCAATGGTTCCCACATGGTATAAGTCTTTTTCTTTTGGATTTTCAATGCGGGAATTTTTCTGGGTAACGAGAACAATAAGATTATCCTTTGAGCGGGCTTCCTCAATGGCCTGAAGAGATTTTGGTCTTCCCACAAAAAGGGGAACCACCATGGAAGGAAAAAGAACCATATCCCTTATAGCCATAAGGGGTAACACTTCAGGAACATCAATTATTTCACCCTCTTGAAGTTCTGAAAGATTAAACTCAATCTCCTGACTCATGCTCACTCCTTTCAAAAAAGTAATTTTTTAAAAATTTTCTCCAATCTNNACAAAGGTTGCAGAAACCCTCTCAATTATTTTTAAATTTTCCAATAATTTAAGACCTTCAAAGACCTCTTTCAAGTCATACCTTATTCTTCGTGCAATAAATTTGGCACAATCAGGTTCATTAAAAAAAAGATCCCTGAGAATGGCAAGTTCTCTTTGTGAAAGTAAATTCAAAGAAAATAAAAATCTTTGTTCTGCTCTTTCTTCAGACATCTTTATGAAATTTTAATTATTTCCCCGTCAAGCATCTCAATTACCCTTTTTGTTCTTTTTGAAAGGGAAAGATCGTGTGTAACCATAACTACAGTTTTTCCCTCTCTATTGAGTTCTTCAAAAATTTCCATAACCCTTTCTGTATTTTTGCTATCAAGGTTTCCTGTAGGTTCGTCACAAAGAAGAATTTCGGGATCATTGGCAAGAGCCCTTGCTATAGCAGCCCTTTGCATCTCCCCTCCAGAAACTTCATAAACCATTCTTTTTTCTTTTCCAGAAAGCCCGAGCCTTTCAAGAAGATATCTTGCCTTTTCTTCAGCCTCCTTTAAAGAAACCCCCTTTTTTATTTGAGGAGCCATCACATTTTCAAGAAGGGTAAGTTCTGGAATAAGATAATGAAATTGAAAAACAAAACCCATTTTTTTATTTCTGAAATCACTTAAAAATTCTCTGTTTTTTAAATCTAAAAATTCACCCTTATAGTATATCTCACCTGAAGAGGGTATATCAAGAAGCCCCATGATATAAAGAAGGGAGCTTTTCCCCGAGCCAGAGGGGCCAATGATGGCCACAAAATCACCTTCTTCAATTTCCAGATTGATACCTTTAAGGATTCTTTCTCCGTCAACCACTTTTTCAATATCTTTGAGTTTTAAAAGGGACATTTATAAACTTCTAAATATTTCCACAGGATTTAATTTACTTGCCTTATAAGCAGGATAAAAACTGGCAAGAAGAGAAAAGAAAAAGCTTAACAAAAAACCTGCAAAATAATACTTTATGGATCTATCCAGAATAAAACCTTTGCTTCTTAAAAGCCCTTCAATATTTAGCTCAAGGGAAGAAAGGTATTCAAGAATCCCCCAGGCCATAATAAAACCAAGCACCCCTCCGAGAAGGCTTATGATTATCCCTGAAAAGAGAAAAATTGAGGTAATATCTCTTGGAGTATACCCCATGGCCATAAGAATGGCAATCTCTTTCCTCTTTTCCATAACGGTCATCATAATAATATTAAAAATTCCAAAGGCTGAAACGGTGATTATGGCAAAAACAATCATATAAGTGATCATGTTCTGAACCTTGAAAATCTTTAAAAAATTAAGGTAAGCTCTTTGCCAGGACTCAACTTCATATCTTATTTCTTTTTTCAATTCCCTTGCTAGAGCCTCAGCCCTATTCACATCCTTTATTTTCACAATCAAAATGTTCACCTCATCAGGTCTTCCGAGAAAGGCCTGAAGGGTTTTAATAGGAAGATAAACCCTTGAAGAATCAATATTGGTTATACCTGAATTAAAAAAATCTACAATTTTTAAAATTTTGGTTTCCCCATTGGGAAGGGCTAAAACCACCTTTTTCCCGATCTCCTTAATTCCTAAATCTCTTGCAACAACCTTTCCCACAATTATAGTATCCCTCCTTGATTCCAGTTCTTTTAGATTCTTGTATTCAAGAAATCTTTCAATAACTGAAGTTTTGGCCTCACGCTTTGGATCTATTCCTATAAGACTCACAGGTTTTTCCTTGGCTCCATATTTTAGAACACCTTTACTTTCAAGATGGGGAGCAACTCCTATAACCTCAGGATGCCTCTCAAGCCTTCTTATAATCTCTCGCCAGCCAAGGATTTTATCCTTTTCCTTAGGCTTATTTCCGAAAACTTTAACAAGGGCTTCTGGTTCAATGCGTCTGATTATTCTTCCCTCATCTATCTCTTCCTTGGGTTTTATGGTAAGATGCGCTTCAATATCAATAATTTGCTGAATAAAATATTTTTGAAATCCGAACATAATGGAGCTCATAACAATGAAAGCGGTAACACTTATAGCAACTCCGAGGATGGATACCGCAGTTTGTTTTTTCCGTTTTTTTAAAAAGGCCCTGGAAATAAAAATTGAGGCTATCATTCAAAAACCCTTACCTCCTCCCCCACTTTTAATCCCGAAAGAACCTCAATATAATCCTCAATTCTTTCTCCAGTTTTTATCTTTACTTTACCTCTTCCCTTTACCTCAACGGTTTCATCTTCTAAAAGGGCCTTTAAGGGAATAACTTTTGCTTTTTTTTCTTCCAAAATGATGTTGGCTTCTGCAGTTGAAAGGGCAGGAAGAAAAATATCCTCCTTTAATCTGGCTTTTACAATAAAACTCCTTTTTGTTCTGTCTATTTCATTTATAATCTGAGTTAACACCCCTTCAAAAACCCTATCCGGATAGCTGTCGAAGGTTAAATAAACCTTTTGCCCTTCTTTAACAAGACTTGAATACTCTTCATCTACCTCAAGAACAATTTCATTTTCTGAACTTCCAAGGCTAAATAATTTGCTTTCACTAAAAATAGGATACACAAAATCTCCTTCTTCCACATATTTTTTAAGAATTTTTCCGCTAATTGGGGCCCTCACAAAATATTTTGTAAGCTCTGCATTTAAAGCTTTTTTTTGCTCTAAGAGAGTTTCTCTTTCTGTTTTAAGCACCTTTAAAGTATCTTCATAGATATTTTTTGCCCGCCTAAGGTTTTCTTCTGCGGTTTTAAAAGCTCTTTCTGCTTCATCAAGGGTTTCCTTGGATATAAGACCCTCTTTAAAAAGTTCCCTTCTTCTTTTAAGTTTCTCCTCTTCAAGCAAATAGGTAGCTCTTGCAATTTCTATTTCATTTCTTAGGCTTTTTAAATACTCAGAATCAGGCTTTAGCCTTTTTTCAACAAGGGAAAGCCTTTTTTCTACTTCGGAAATTTTTGCAGGAAGGGAAGATGGATCTATCTCTGCAAGAAGATCCCCTTTTCTAACAAAATCCCCCTCCTTCACATAAACCTTTTTAATATAACCGGAAACTTCAGATTCAATGAGTACATAATTGAGAGGTTTTACATAACCCGATGCATAAACTGCCTTTTTTATGGTTTTTATTTGAACAGGAACATATTTATCTTTTGTATTAAGGATTATCTGATAGAAAAGAAAGCCAAGGATTCCCAATACCAAAACAAAAATTAAGAAAAAATATCTTTTCATGCCCTTAAAATATATTACAAATTTTCATCTTGACACCCTGGAAAAGAGAGGTTTAATAAAGGGGATTTAAAATCCTGAGGTTTTTTCTCATGATTAGAATTTATCGTTCTGAAAAAGGACTTCTTGTTCCCTCTGAAAAGATTCAAAAACATACCTGGATTTGTATAACCCATCCCACAGAACTTGAACTCAATTATATAGAAACAAGGCTTAAGATTTTTCCTGAATTTTTGCGCTACCCTCTTGATGAGGAAGAAAGACCTCGCCTTGAAAGAGAAGAAAATCAAATTCTCATGATTATTAGAGTTCCCGCACCAGTTGGCTCAGGTCTTTATGTAAAATATGAAACCCTTCCCATAGGTATTATTATTACCGAAGAAAATATCATAACCCTTTGCCTCATTGAACACCCCATTTTTGAAGATTTTGTTTCCTTTGCCAATAAAAGTAAAACCTTTGATCTTGAAAGACCTATTTCCTTTCTTTTAAACTTCTTCTTTATGGCCACTAATCTTTATCTTAAATTTTTAAGACATATTGATAAAGTCATTGAAGAATATGAAGAGGCAATTTTTAGGGCTTTCACTAATGAAGAATTTTTAAGAATGTTGAGCATTGAAAAAACCCTCACTTATTTTAATACCTCCCTTCAGGGAAATGATTTGGTTCTCTCTAAATTACAAAGCGGTCGCTACTTAAGGCTTACCGAAGATGAGCTTGAATTGTTGGAGGATGTTCAAATTGAAAATAAACAGGCTCTTGAGATGACCAAAATATTTATAAGTATTCTTTCCAATACTATGGATGCCTATGCTTCTATCATAAATAATAACTTGAACTTAATCATGAAATTTTTGGCAAGTATGGCCATCATTTTATCCATTCCCACTATTATCTTTAGCATGTATGGAATGAACATTCCCCTTCCTTTTCAGGATCTACCTCCTTTTAAAAATTCGCCTCATGCCTTTTATCTGGTCAATGTCATAGTTTTGGTTATCTGCGTTTTTCTCTTTTTCATTCTTCGCAAAAAAAGATATTTGTAAAGGACTTCCTCAATGGATTCCTTTCAGGCCTTTTTCCTCGGCTTA
>DJWK01000029.1 GCA_002441555.1 Thermodesulfobacteriaceae bacterium UBA6232 | reverse complement strand
CCCCAGGAAATCCATACTTGCTAAGCAACTCCCTCACCTCAAGCTCAACAAGATCAAGTAACTCTGGATCATCCACCATATCAATCTTGTTCATAAACACCACCATCGCAGGAACATTAACCTGCCTCGCAAGAAGCACATGCTCCCTCGTCTGAGGCATAGGCCCATCTGTTGCTGCTACAACAAGAATCGCTCCGTCCATCTGAGCTGCCCCTGTTATCATGTTCTTAATATAGTCAGCATGCCCAGGACAATCTATATGGGCATAATGCCTCTTCTCACTCTCATATTCCACATGTGCAAGCTGAATGGTTATTCCACGGGCCTTCTCCTCAGGGGCCTTATCAATCTGATCAAAGGGTATCCAGTTTGCCCACCCCTTTGTGGATAAAACCCTTGTCATGGCACTTGTCAAAGTAGTCTTTCCATGGTCAATATGCCCAATGGTTCCCACATTCAAATGCGGCTTTTTACGCTCAAACTTCTGCTTTGCCATTTCACTCCCCCTTCTATTTCAAAAATATAAAAATGGAGCCCACGACCGGACTCGAACCGGTGACCTCTTCCTTACCAAGGAAGTGCTCTACCTCCTGAGCTACGTGGGCTTAATAAAATTCTTTTAAAAAGCGGGCGACGGGACTCGAACCCGCAACCCTCAGCTTGGAAGGCTGATGCTCTACCATTGAGCTACGCCCGCTTAATTTCCATTAAAAGTGGAGGGGGGAGGATTTGAACCTCCGAAGGCCTCACGCCACCGGGTTTACAGCCCGGCCCCTTTGGCCACTCGGGTACCCCTCCAATCTGGTATTCTTAAAATTAACTTATTTTAAATTTTTGTCAAGGGAGACCTTCAACTCTGTGAATTCAAATTTAAAATTTGAAAAAGGTTTTTGAAAACTTCTTGCAAAACCTTTTTATATAACTCAATTATATTCCCAAAGGTTTGGATGTCTTCCTCCTGCAATTTTTTAGTTTATAATGTAGTGTAGTTGGTTGGGCAAAAAGCCCCTGCCATGTAGAAAAATGAAAAGGCCCAAATCCTTCAAAAAGGCTCTCCCCCTCAACCCTTGAAGGCTTCCAAGCCTTTCTTTCTATTCTCTCTTCCTTCCCAAATCCCCTTATCCCTCTCGAATCCTCTGCTCGCTACTATATCCCCCTTGACTCTTTCCTTATCAATAACAACCTCTATCCCTTCATTATCAATCCCAAATTCACCTACAGATTTTATCAATTCATTTCCACCACCAGTCCTTCCAAAACCGATTCAAAGGATGCTTATACCATCACTTCCTTTGCACTCAAAAATAAGAAATCTATCTCTTTGAAACAAAAACCCATCTCTCAAGAAAAAGTAAAAGCTTTAATTGTTGCTCTGCAGCTTTGACATTTTCAATAGAAAGATTTTTTTCCTTGAGCACTTTAAGGATGACATAGGCTATTTCAGTATTAAAAGGCTTATCTCCTTTATATCAATAAATGAAAATTAAGAAGATTTAAGGGTTCTATATAAGGCAGGACCTGACTCAACTTTATCTATCATTTACTGTTAAAAATCTCGGTGTCAAACCTCAAAATCTATTAAAAACTTTTCTTGACTTAAAGAAGATCATCCTTTAAATTAGAAAGTTATGAATCTTACAGGGAAAAGAGAGGTTTTACAAAAATTCTATCTTCCTTTGGCTTATCTCTTATTCTGGTTACAGGCACCACCCAATATTATAACTCTAACCTCCTTTATTCTTGGAACGGCTTCAGCTCTTGCTTATTATTACGACCATTTACTTTCTGCTTTCTTTTTGCTTTTGTTTTCTGGTCTTTTTGATCTTGCAGACGGAGCTGTAGCCCGCCTTTCTGGAAGACAAACCAAGTTTGGTGCTGTCTTTGACTGGATAGCTGATAAATGGGTGGATGGCCTTGTTCTGGGAACTGTTGGATATTTTTATGCAGGACCTGTTTGGGCTACCTTTTCCGTAACCCTCTCTCTTTTGCACTCCTTTATAAAACCAGTTGCTTATGCTGAAATAGGCTATCAAAATCGCTCAAAAGGAAAAATTCTTGATCCCCTTGAAGGCATTGGCTTTTTCGGAAGACCAGAAACTCACTTTACTCTTCTTATGTTCACCCTTTTTGAAAAGGCTAACTTGCCTTTCGGCCTTTCCGCGGGAATAAAAATTATAACCCTTTTAACTGCTATTTCCTTGCTTCAAAGAATTCTTTATTTATACAAAAACTATGGGAAGGTGGAAGATGAATAGACCCTATGTAATAATCGTTTCAGAGGTCACATTGGACGGAAAGCTTACCCTCTATAGGGGTGCCTCCTCCAAGGAACTTATGAGTATTATGACCAAGGAAGTTTACAAATATCTTCACAGTATCAGGGCTCAGGTGGATGGTATTATGGTGGGTTGCGAAACCGTAAGAACTGATGACCCAAGCCTTACAGTTCGCTATGTTGAGGGAAAAAATCCCGTAAGGATTATTCCCTGTTCCACTGCTAATGTGCCCTATCACGCCAATATCTTTTCAAAGGATGCCAAAACCATCATTGTAACTACTGAAAGAGCACCAAAAGAAAGGGTTGAAAAAATTAAAGAACTCGGGGCAGAGGTTATCTATGCAGGAGAAGAACTCGTTGATTTTAATAAGCTTCTTCCCATGCTTTATGAAAGGGGAATAAAAAAGCTTATGGTTGAGGGAGGAGCTTCCATAAATTGGGAGTTTGTGCGCCTGGGTTTTGTTGATGAGCTAAGAATTATTCATCTTCCTGTGGTTATAGGCGGAGAAAATGTTCCAACTCTTGTGGGAGGTGAAGGTTTTAAAAGTCTAAAAAAACTCATGCAATTTCAAATTGTAAATCACTTTGTTATTGACAATTTCCTCATTACCGAATGGAAGACAATTAAAACTTAGCCCTCAAAGGCTAATTCATAAATTTCCTGAACGGTCTCTTTTTTAAATTCCTTTTCTGCTTTCCAGATAAAAAGTATCTCGCAGGCCCTTTCAACAAGAAAGGGAAGGTCCTCTCTTTTTATGCCACACTCCTTTAAAAACTTTGGTAATTTAAAATATTCAAGAAGTTCATCAAAGGCTTTAAGCCCCCTTTTGGAAAAATCCTTCCCCTCAGGGATTTCAAAGACTCTTTGATAGAACTTTCTAACTAAAGCATGATGTCCAAATCTTTTCAAATATGCCCTCATAAGAATAGTTAGACCCAATCCATGAGGTAGATCAAAAGCTCCGCTCAAGGGGTGCTCAAGGGAGTGAAGAAAAAATCTATAAGCGGAAAGACCTGCCCTTATAAATGGAGAAAGAGCAAGAGCAGAAATCCACATAATCTGAGCCCGAGAAGAGTAATTCGAGGGCTCGGCATAAGCTATTCTCCCTTCTTTTAGGAGTCTTCGCATAAAATTTACAAGCAAATCCTCACAGATATTATCTTCGTGATGCAAACGGAAATGAAAGAATTCAAAGAGATGGGAGAAGGCATCCATAATTCCATAAGCTGTATAATTGGAGGGAACGGTAAAAGTTAAGGTTGGATCTAAATAGGAAGCTTTAGGAAAGAGACAAGGTGCTCTAAGACTCAATTTTATTCTCTTTTCCTCATTTACAATAACTGTAACATCATTGGCTTCGGAACCTGTGCCAGAAATAGTTGGAATGGCAATCACAGGGAGAGCCTTTTCAGGAGTTCCTTTTCTTTCAAAGAGTTCCCATAGATTTCCTTCATAGTAATATCCACAAGCTATGGCCTTGGCTGCATCAATTACACTTCCACCACCAACTGCAAGAATAAAGTCAGGATTTTCTGTTCTTGCAAATTTAATTCCCTGTAAGACTTGACTTAATGGGGGATTGGGTTTTATTCCTCCAAATTCTGTTACTTTTATGCCCCGGTCTTTTAAGGCTTTAAGAATAAATTCATAAAGCCCGCTTTTTTTTAAGTGAGTTTTTCCATATACAAATAAAACTTTTTTCCCAAAGCTCGAAAGGTCCTCAGAAAATTTTTTGAGACTTTCTTTTCCGAAGATAAGTCTTGTGGGAAAGTAAAATTCAAAATCTTTCATCTATAAGCTATAAAAATAAAAAAGGGGCCAAAAAGGCCCCTTTAATCAACAGAAACAGTTAATTATTTTCCAAAAAGAGCCTTTCTTCCCTGGATGATTTCTTCAACCACAGCTGGATCAGCAAGAGTTGTGGTATCTCCGAGATCATCATATATACCGGCTGCAATCTTTCTCAAGATTCTTCTCATAATTTTACCGGATCTTGTTTTGGGAAGACCGCTAACAAATTGAATAACATCAGGAGTAGCGACTGGACCGATTTCCTTTCTAATATGTTGAATAAGCTTTTTTCTCAACTCTTCCGAGGGTTCATAGCCTTCTTTAAGAACAATGTAAGCATAGATGGCCTCTCCTTTTACCTCATGGGGCATTCCAACCACAGCTGCTTCTGCCACTGCTGGATGGGCCACAAAGGCAGACTCAAGCTCCATGGTTCCAATACGGTGTCCTGAAACATTGATAACATCATCAAGTCTTCCCATAATCCAGAAGTATCCATCTTCATCTACACGGGCGCCATCTCCTGTAAGATAATATCCTGGAAATCTGCTAAAATAAATTTCTTTAAACCTTTCTGGATCACCCCATACACCTCTTGCCATTCCGGGCCAAGCTCTCTTCATACAAAGATGACCGCCTTCATTAACATCAGCAGGTGTTCCATCAGCTCTTAAAATCACAGGTTCAATGCCAGGAAGAGGTAAGGTGGCAGAACCAGGTTTTTGAGGAATGGCGTAAGGAAGTGGAGAAATAAGATGGCCTCCGGTTTCAGTCTGCCACCAGGTATCAACTATAGGGATTCTCCCTTTGCCTACATTTTTGTGATACCAGATCCAGGCTTCAGGGTTGATGGGTTCTCCCACAGTTCCAAGAATTCTTAAAGTGGAAAGATCATATTTAGCTGGCCATTCATCTCCCTCTCTCATAAGAGCACGAATAACCGTAGGAGCAGTATAAAAGATAGTTACTTTATATCTATCAACAAGTTCCCACCATCTTCCTGGGTGAGGATAGGTGGGAACCCCCTCGTAAATGAAAACTGTGCCTCCGAGAGCAAGAGGTCCGTAAACGACATAGGTATGTCCGGTAATCCAACCAATATCGGCAGTGGTCCAGAGAATATCCTCGGGTTTTAAGTCAAAGACCCATTGGGTGGTGTGGGCAGCATAAACAAGATATCCTCCTGTTGTGTGAAAGATTCCTTTGGGCTTCCCTGTGGAACCTGAAGTATAAAGAATAAAGAGAATATCTTCGGCATCCATTTCTTCACAAGGGCAATATTTTTCAAAATCCCTATTTTTTAAAAGATCCTCATAAAGGACCCCTCTATCATCTGAAAGGATTATTTCATCTCCAAAGCGGTTAACCACTATGTATTTTTCAATACAATCACATTCAGAAACCGCAGTTTCTGCATTGGCAAGAAGGTTAATTCTTCTACCACCACGATAAGTTCCATCAGCAGTAATTAATAACTTTGCCCCAGCATCAAGAATTCTTGATTTTAAAGCTTCTGCAGAAAATCCTCCAAAAACCACACTATGAATAGCTCCAATTCTTGCACAGGCAAGCATGGCAATTATAGCCTCAGGCATCATGGGCATATAAATGGCTACTCTGTCGCCCTTTTTAACTCCAAAGGATTTTAAAATATTTGCAAACCTGCAAACCTCATCATGCAACATCTGATAAGTAAGGACCCTCACATCTTTATCAGGCTCACCTTGCCAGATGAGGGCAGCCTTGTTTTTGGTATCAGGATTAAGAAGATGCCTGTCAAGGCAGTTATAGGCTGCATTCAATTTTCCGCCTTCAAAAAACCTAATTTCGGGCTTGTAAAAATCCCAATAACATGTTCTATCCCAGTATTTAAACCAGGTTATAAGCTCCTTGGCTCGTTCAGACCAAAAACCATCTGGATCCTTAATGGAATACTCATAAATCTCTTCATATTGAAATTTACTGTTAATGTAGGCCTGATCCTTCCCTTCTTGAGGGGGATAAAAAATTCTCTGTTCTTTAAGTAAAGCTTCAATTTCCGCCATGGTTCACCTCCTAAAAATATGATTTGTGAATTTTTGATTAAAAAAACCTAAAAAATTTTATTTGTCAAGAGATGAGGAGAATTTATTCTTTAAAATGAGGAGAATCTCCTCCTTAATCTCGTGGATTCTTTCACGAACATAATCTTCCCTTACGGTGATTAGTTGATAATTTCTCATAATAAATTCACCATCAACCATTACATCAGAAACAAGCCCGCTTTTAGCACTATATACAAGCAGAGCAAGAGGATTGTAATCTGGCTGAAGGGAAAGTTGATTAAGATCTAAGACTGAAAGATCGGCCTTGTGGCCTGGAAGAAGTTTTCCGGTATCATTAAAAAAAAGGGCCTTTGCTCCCCATTCTGTTGCCATTGCAAAAACTTCCTTTGCCGTAACCACCGTTGGATCTTCTTGAAGACCTTTATGGATAAGGGCTGCTGTTTTCATTTCTGAAAAGATATCAAGATCATTGTTACTTGCAGGTCCATCGGTTCCAAGACCAACTATAACTCCTGCTTTAAGAAAGTCAGGTAATGGCGCAATCCCTGAGCCCAATTTTAAATTACTTTCGGGACAATGAGCAATTTTTGCTCCTCTTTTAGAAAATAGTTCAATTTCCCTTTCATTTAATTTTACGCAATGAGCTGCAAGAAGATTTTCCGAAAGTCCGCCTAATTCATCAAGGAGTTCAACAGGCCTTTTTCCATATCTTTTTTGAACCTCCCGTATTTCTTCATTATTTTCAGCAAGATGTATGTGAAGAGGGGCTCCGTATTTTTCAGCAAGGGTGAGACATTTTTTTATGGTCTCGGGAGAACAAGTATATAGAGTATGAGGAGATACGGCTATTTTAATTTTTTTATGCCTCTCAAAGGCTTGTAAAAGCTCCTCTGTTAATTGTAGCCCCTTTTCAAGAGGACCATACCCGGGGGAAGGAAAATCAAAAAGTCCTTCTCCAAGAAGGGCTTTTAGTCCAACCTCTTCTGTTGCGCGAATAACTTCTGGCTCAAATAGATACATATCACAAAAAAGGGTAATACCTGATTTGATCATTTCTATAAGAGATAGTTTGGTTCCCCAATAAACCCACTCCTTTCTGAGATGGGATTCTACCGGAAAAATGTACTTCGTTAACCAGGTCATAAGGGGAAGATCCTCTGCAATCCCCCTTAAAATACTCATGGGAGCATGGGTATGGGCATTAACAAGCCCTGGAAAAATCAGCTTATGTTTGAGATCTATTACTTGATAATTGAGAAATTTGGGAATGATCTCTTCTTGCGGACCAACATCAATAATTTTACTTCCTTCAATAACAATGGCTCCATTTTTAATTGGAGGAAGTTCAGCACAACAAAGAATCCATTCTGCCGTAAGAATCTTACCTTTCATAATTTAAAAAATTACTTAGCAGTCCCCTTTTTGTCAAGTTGGAAATTCAATATTTTAATTTTTCACAGGATAAATCTTTGTCCTTCGTGAGAGGATAAAATTAAAATAGGCTCCCTATCAACGAGAATTTAATTAGAAAAGAGATCCTTGAAATATTTTAGGAAGCTGTTTTATTAAAAAACAGTACTTATAAGTGTTTTAAAATAGCTTCCAGGGGGAGAGTTATGGCTAAAGGGAGCTTTTTTGATCAAATAGGAATTATCGGTGGTGGGCAGATGGCAGAAGCCTTAATTAGGGGCTTTCTTGAAAAGGAAATGTTTTTCCCAAAAAATATTCTTGTTTCTGAACCCTTAAAGGAAAGAAGACAGTATTTAGAAGAATTCTATAATGTAAAAACCACAGAGGATAATAAAAAAGTGGTTGAAGAGAGGAATTTGATTTTGCTTGCAGTAAAGCCTCAGGTTATGGGAAAGGTTCTTGATGAGATTAAAGATAAAATAAATCCCAAAAAGCACTTAATTCTTACAATTGCGGCAGGACTTCCTTTGAGTTTTTATGAAAAAAGGCTTCCCCAGAGGACAAAAATTGTTAGGATTATGCCTAATACTTGTGCCCTTGTGCATAAAAGCATTAGTGCCATCTCCAAAGGTCCTTATGTTGAGGAAGAAGAGGTCTCCTTTGTGGAGAAACTCTTTTCTGTTGTGGGAGAGGTAATAAAGGTGGAAGAATCTTATATGGATGCCGTAACCGCCCTTTCTGGCTCTGGGCCAGCCTATGTCTCTCTTTTTCTTGAGGCTCTGATAGATGCAGGAGTTAGATGTGGTCTTCCGAGGGGTATCTCAGAAAAACTTGCACTTTCAACCCTTGAGGGCACCATAGAAATGATAAAAAAAACAAAAAAGAATCCCTATGAAATTAAAGCCATGGTAACCTCTCCTGGTGGAACAACCATTACCGCCTTAGAAGAATTTTATAAGAAAGGCTTTCCAGGAATAGTTATTAAAGCTGTAAAAAAGGCCTATGAAAGAGGTAAAGAATTAAGCCAACTCTTAGAGGAGAAGTGATTTTCATTATAGCACCCGGGCCCCTGAAATATTCCTTTGTTAAAGAAGGACTTGACTATTTTTTATCAAAAATCTCCCCTTGGGTTAACATTGAAGCTAAATTTCCCAAAGTAAAAGGATCCTTTGAAAACAGGGATTCTCGCTTAAAAACTGAAGAAAGAATCTTACGAAGAGCCTTTCCCAAGGAGAGCTATCTAATACTCCTTGATGAAAGGGGAAAAGGGTTATCCACCAAGGAGCTTACTTTTTTCCTTCAAGAGAAACTTTCTCTTCATAAAAACCTAACTTTTCTTGTGGGAGGACCTGAAGGAATCTCTCCTCAACTAAAGAAGGAGGCACATTTTTGGCTAAGCCTTTCTCCTCTAACTCTCAATCACGAAATTGCACTTTTAGTGCTTGCCGAGGCCCTTTACAGATGTATAAGCCTTTTAAAAGGTCATCCCTATCATCGCGAATAGATTTATTAAAAAAAATTATCAGGCTTTAAATTAAAAAAAGACTAAATAAAGAAAGAGACCAAATCCAATAAGAAGCAAGACTAAAAAGTATATGGTATAGAGCCAGAGAGCGGGTCTGTAGATCGCTTTTTCTACCTTTTTTAGAGTTAGATAAAAATTTATCTTCCCCAGAATAAGAGTTAGAACTCCAAGGGCAATCAAAACTTTTCCGAGAAAGCCTAAGAGGAGATACTGAGAGATATAGGGCTTAGATATAACTTCAAAAGAAGAAAAAACATATTTTTTAAAGAAAAAATCCATCTTTTCGATAGCTAAACCAAAGGCAAGAAGAGCAACTGCTGTTCTTATCCAAGAAAGGAAAGTTCTTTCTATAGCAAGGTAGACTCTGGGATCAACCATTAGAGTCCTTTTGCACGCTCTTGCAGGATTTCATAAAATCTTTCCGCACAGAAAACAAGGCATTCAAGATCAAGATAGGAGAGGGCCTTTTTATTGTAAAGAATTTTGCAACTCGGTGAAAGCCCTTCCTCCTCATCCCCTGCCCAGAAAACCACTTTCATGGGAACCCTGGGAAGGGCCCAGACTGTAAAACTAAGCCCTGATGAGCTTTCTTCATAGGCCTCAATTCTAAAACCATTAAGAAGTTGTGAAAAACCTTCTCTGCAAGAATTTATAAACTCAGCAAGTGGGGCCTCGGCATAAAGCTTTAGGGTCTTAACCTTTGAAAGGGAGTGAGGAAAGGCTTCAAGACCAGCAAAGTCTTCACTCAGAGCTTCCCTTCCGTTAAAGATAAAATAATTGCAAAGAAGAATTTCATCCCTTGGATCAAGGGAAGACCTATCTTTCACTATTTCAAGGGGATAGCCTTCCTCTGTTAAAGTAATAACAATATTTTTATCCATATAAGGAATAAGGACTATCCTTTTTTCAAAATCCACATGGCCTCCAAGTTGAGGAGCTCTTTCAAGAAGATTCACTTCTTTAAATTTACCCTTCAAAAACTTTAAATTTTCAAGAAGTTGATTAAAGGTTAAACTTGAAGAGCTAAACTCAAAAGGTAGCTTTTTTAAGTCAAGATAGGGGCATTTTTCGGGAGATATTTCCCTGCTAAAGACCTTTAAGGCAAAAAGAAGGCAAGACTCAAGGCCACATTCCTTACAATTTGTCTTGGGAAGAATCTTCAAGAGATCAAGATAGGTTTTCATGTTATATTAATTTACAAAGAATTTTCACAAAAACAAGTTTTCTTAACCTTGAAACCCTTCGAAAATTCCAAATTGCCATATGTGATGGTCGTAAGGCCTTTAACCTTCTCCTACCAAAATCTTCAGAATAAATTCTTAAGAAGCTCTACCTCTTCCAAGAAGCTAATTAAAAATAAAAAAGAGCCTACCTCTCCTATCTTTTAACCTTTGACAAGTATTAAAGGGCGGGTATAATCATTTTTAATGGAACCCATATATCTTGATTATAATGCCACAACTCCTGTTTTACCTGAAGTTCTTTCAGCTTTTAGTTTATATGCAACAGAGGAGTTTTATAATCCAAGTTCAGGGCACATTCTCGGAAAAAGGGCAAAGGCTTCTCTTGAAGAGTTTAGAAAAATAGTTGCAGATACTCTTTCAGCTGAAGAAGAGGAAATAATCTTTACCTCAGGAGGAACTGAGGCCAATCACCTTGCCCTTTTTGGAATCCTCACTCAATACAAAAAGGCTCATCTCATTGTTTCAGCTTTTGAACATCCCTCGGTTTTAAATCCCGCTGTGAAGCTACTTGAAAGGGGATATGAACTTGACTTTGTTCCGGTAGATTCTCAAGGTTATGTGGATCCCCAGGAAGTGATTAAAAGACTTAAACCTCACACCAAGCTTGTTTCCATTATGCTTGCCAACAATGAAATAGGGACCATTCAGCCTATAAAGGAAATTTCTGAAATTCTTAAAGAAAGGGAAATTCTTTTTCATACTGATGCCTGTCAGGCTGTAGGGAAAATTTCTGTTAATGTAAGGGAGCTTGGGGTTGATATGCTAACCCTTGCAGGGCACAAAATGTATGCTCCAAAGGGTATAGGGGCTCTTTATATTAAGAAAGGAATTAAACTTGAGCCTCTTTTCTTAGGTGGAGGCCAAGAAAGGGGCTTAAGGGCAGGAACCGAGCCTGTAGCCTTAATAGCTTCCCTTGCCAAAGCCTGTGAAATTGCAAAAAGAGATGTCAAGGGAGAAGGAGAAAGATTAAAATTTTTAAGGGAGAAACTTTACCAAGGTCTAAAGGAAATCTACCCAAAACTATATAGATACGGAGATCCTGAAAGAACTCTTCCAAATACCCTTACTGTTTCTTTTATAGGAAAAAGCGGAGCCCAAATTTTATCAGATCTTCCGGAAATCTGTGCCTCAACAGGTTCTGCCTGCCATGACAGAAAGGGATCAATAACCCTTCAGGCCTTAAAGGTATCTCCTGAAATTGCAGAAGGAACCATTCGCTTTTCCTTAGGAAAATATACCACCCTTGAAGACATTGAAAGGGTCCTCGAAATTTTTAAAAGATATTTTCAGACATAGATTTCATGTTCAAAAATCTCGGAAAGCTTTTTCTGGTAAAACCTGAGGCCTTATCTGAAGCCGAAAAAGAGTTCTATCGCGAGCTTTCCTTTGAAAATTTTATCTTTTTTAAAGAGCACTTTGAAGATGATTTTAAAGATTACTTTTTAAGCCTAAAAGAGGCAGTTAAAAATTTAAAATTATTAGCGGTTGATCAGGAAGGGGGAAGGGTTTGTAGAATCAAGGGAGACTTTGAAAGCCCCTTTGAAATAGCAAAAAAAGCAAAAGCTAAAGGAAAAGAATCTTTTATTAGATGGGCCGAAAAAATTGCAAAAACCTTAAAAAATCACAATTTAAATCTTAATCTTGCCCCAGTTGTTGATAGAGAAGATGAAGAAACCCCCGAATTTCTTAAAAAAAGAACCTTTGGAAAGAATCACGAAGAAATTACAAGATATGCCGAAATTTTTATTGAAGTGCATAAGAAATGGGGTATAAAAACTTGTTTAAAGCATTTCCCTGGACTTTACGGGGTCAAAATCGATCCTCATAAAGAGCTACCTTTAAAGGAAAAGATTTTTGAAGAGGATCTTTACCCCTTTATAAGGCTTTCAAGGAAAGCCGATTTCATTATGACCACTCATCTTCTTGTTCCAGATCTCGATAAAAATAGACCTTTTACCCTTTCAGAAAAAGGGATAAGCTTCTTTAGAAGGGAAACCGAATTTAAAGGTGCCATTCTTACAGATGATCTTTCCATGGGAGCTTTAAAGGATTTTTCACTTGCGGAAAGGATTATCTATTCTCTTGCTTCAGGACACAATCTTCTCATTTATTGCGGTTCATACAGGGACTTAATGGAAGCCCTTTTTGAAGAAAAAAAAGAATTCGAAAAAAGCAGCTTCCTCAAAGAAAAAATCAGGGAGTCCTTGACAATTCTTGAAAGATATTAGAAACTTAAAAACCATGTGTGAGAAAATAAAATTTGAGGAAATAAAGGAGGCAGTAAAAAGAAATTATATTGAGGCTTGTTTAAAATTACCAGGGGAGATTCTTAAAAGATTTAAAGAGGCTTTTGAGGTTGAAAAAAATCCCCTTTCAAAAAAGGCCTTTAAAATTTTTCTTGAAAATGCAAAATTGGCAGAAAGTGAGAAGATACCGCTTTGTCAGGATACTGGAATTCCTGTGGTTATAGTTAAATTTTCTTCAGAAATTGATTTATCAGGGGTTGAGAAAGCCATTAATGAGGGAATAGCAGAGGCAGTAGAAGAGGGGTATCTCAGAAAATCTGTTGCTCATCCTCTTACAAGAAAAAACACAGGAACAAATACCCCTGCTATAATTCATTATGAATATTCTCAGGAAAAAACCTTTGAAATTTGGCTAATGCCAAAGGGTTGCGGAAGTGAAAATATGAGCAAACTGGCTATGCTTCCCCCTGCAAAGGGAATTGAGGGAGTAAAGGAATTTGTGATTAACACCGTAAAAGAAGCGGGCCCAAATCCCTGCCCTCCCCTTCTTGTGGGGGTTGGAATTGGTGGAAACTTTGAAAGAGCAGCTTATCTTGCTAAAAGGGCACTTTTTAGAGACCCGGGAATGCCCCATGAAGATCCAGATGTTGCCAAACTTGAAAGGGAACTTCTTAGGGAAATTAATACCCTTGGGATTGGCCCCCTTGGCTTTGGCGGAGAAACTACTGCCCTTTTTGTCCACCTTGAGGTTGAACCCTGCCATATAGCAAGTTTACCTGTAGCTGTAAATCTTCAATGCCACTCTGCAAGAGTAAAAAAAATAAAGTTCTTATGAAGGTTTTACTGATTTTTCTTCTTATTTTTCTTTTTATTGGGTGCGGAAGAAAGGCACCTCCTTTACCAGTTGAAAAAAGTATCCCCCAAGAACCAGAAATCACTTATGAACCTACTCCTTATGGAATTAACATCTGGATAACTCTTCCAGAAAAAACTCAAGGCGGATATCCATTAATTAAAATCAAATATATAGAAATTGAAAAAAGAGAAGAACCCTTAGGAAGAGAGGGTAAAATTAAAATCAAAAAAATCAAATTAAAAGCAAAACTCCACTCAGCAGGAAGATCCCTTTTATTTACTGATTCTGAATTAAAACCAGGGTTTAGATACACCTATAGAATAAAAATTAAAAAAGACTTTCTTGTTGAAACCCCTTTTTATGGGGAAAAAACCCTCCACTGGACCAATCCTCCTTCAGGAGTAAGGAACATAAGTTTAGATGTTTCTTCTGGGGAGTTAATTTTAAAATGGAACCAGCCTTCAGAAAATATAAAAGGTGGCCCTTTAGTTGGTGAGATTTTTTACGGTATTGAACAAGTAGAAGATGGAAAAATTGAATATTTTAATATAAAAGAAACCTATTATAAGAAAAAATATTCACAAGGTGAGAGGGTATGTTTCAGGGTAAAACCTTTTCTTAATTATTATGGGACCATTATTCCTGGGCCTTACAGTGAGAGGCTTTGCTATCCATAAAAGCGGGCTTAAACAGATAAAAATGTAAGGCCGTTTCTCCGTAAAATTTTGACTTTTCAAGGATGTAATCTGAAACCTTTTCTGAAAAGGGTATTCTCTTTTTTTCTTCCACTACAATAATTGCTCCTTCTTCAAGTAAAGAGGAGGGAAGGTTTTCCAAAGTTTTAAGGGAAAGCCCCTTTTCATAAGGAGGGGTAATAAAAACCAAATGAAACTTTTTAGAAAATGAATGAGCAAACTTTAAAATTTTGCTAAACTCCTCTGGTAGTCTTGCTTTAAGAAGTAATCCTTTATCTTCAAGACCAAGTTTTTTTAAATTTTTTTTGATAATTTCATGACTTACGGGATTTATATCCACGAAAAGGACATATTCTGCACCTCGGGAAAGGGCTTCAATTCCAAGGGCACCTGTTCCAGCAAAAAGATCAAGAACTATATAGCCTTTAAGATTATTTCCAAGAATATCAAAAAGAGATTTTCGTATCCGACTTCTTAATGGCCTTATCTCAAGATACTTAAGAGGGGGAGTAAAGAGTTTTTGACCCTTGAATTTTCCGCCAGTGATTTGCAATTTATTCTTCTGTAGGTGAAATAAGCTTTAGCCAATTTGCTGAAAGAGAGAAATAATAATGGTTAAGCCCTGGATGATAATATTTTCCGAAAAATCTTTGAAGGGGATTAAACCAGTCTTTTTCTTCACAGCTTGCAACTAAAAAAGCTATTTCTTCACCATAACAGGGCACATAGGCCCTTGCCACTTTTACATAAGGAAAAATCCCTTTAATTAAAGGATAAGCCTCTTTTAATACATGAGGGAAATAGACAGGAAGGCTTGCCTGCTGGATAAAAACTCCATAAGGTTTAAGAACGCGTTTGGCTTCATTATAAAATTCCTGAGTATACAGGGTTTTAGCAGGGCCAACGGGGTCAGTGCAATCCACAATTAAAAGATCATATCCGTGAGTAGGGCTCTCCTTAAGACCAAGCAAACCATCTTTAATGTGAAATTCCACCCTGGGATCATAGTAATCTCCACTTATTTTAAAAAAGTATTTTTGAGATAATTCAAAAACCTTTTTATCTATTTCAAATTGAACCACCCTCTTTATTTCTGAAATTTTTTGAAGTTCCTTTAAAACTCCTCCATCCCCTCCTCCGATAATAAGCACTTCTTCTGGAGGATGGGGAAGGAGGCTTGCTGGTAAGAAAGTAATAGTTTCGTGATAGATGTATTCATCCTTCTCAGTAAATTGAACAATGCCATCAAGGACAAGGAAATAACCCCAAGAGGGATTTCGAAAAATTTGTATCTTTTGTAGATCCCTTTCTTCGTAAACTAATTCAACTGAATAGCTGTGCCCAAAATCTTTGAAAATCTTTTCTCGCCACCAAAATTGACCAGTCAAGTTTCCTCCCATTCATTCTGAGTAATTCCTCTTGCAACTTCTGCTACACAAACCTTTTCTGGCAAAAACTTTTCCTGAAGTCTATCAAGAATTTCGTAGGCTTTTTCTTTGTTTTCAGCTATGATATCAATAGCAGAGTAGCCGTTTTCAGGCCAGGTATGGATGTAAATATGAGCCTGGCCGGAGTTCACCTGAGCAGAAACTCCAAAGGGCTTAAACTGATAACTAATTGCTCTGACCCCGTTATCTTTGTTGTGGCCGCTTATGGCATAACGAAGAAAATCCTCAACTTTTTTTGCCTCAGCAAGAAGTTCAAAGGGAGAGTTCCAGAATTCCACAACCAAGTGATAACTCCAGATGCATCGTTTATAAGCACCTTGCTGGATGGGAGTAAGTTCAAAATTTTCAACAAGGCAGGCATTAGGCATCATCCTCATGGCTCACCTCCCCCCAGGCAAGGTGCCTGGTTTTTTTGTATTTTTCCATAAAAAAAATCGGGACGGGCGGATTTGAACCGCCGACCCCCCACACCCCAAGCGGGTGCGCTTCCAGGCTGCGCTACGTCCCGATTAGAAAACTAAATAACAAAATCTATAATAAATAATTTTTGAAAGATGTCAAGTAGATGTAAAGAGTATTCAAAAATCTCTTAGATGTCTTTGATAGATACAAGCTTCAGGTTGCAAGATTACTTCAGGAGGATAAAGCCTGTTGCTACCATCTTTGAATTCTTTAATTTTTAAAGCGCCTCACAATCCGTCTTGACTTTTCTTTAGAAATTTTAAATAATCATTATAATAAAAACTCAATTTTAAAGGAGGTGTTTTTATGCCCATTTATGTAGTTTTAAGTAAATTAACAGATGATGGAAGAAGGACCATTAAAGAAAAACCTCACCGAATCTTTGAAGTAAATAAGGAACTTGAAGCCATGGGGGTGAAAGTGCTTCAACAATATGCCGTTCTTGGTCCTTACGATTTTGTTAACATTGTAGAAGCACCTGACAACGAAACCATAATGAAAATGTCTATTGAACTCGGAGCAAGAGGAACCGTTGAATTAATGAGTTTGCCAGCAGTAAGAGTGGATGAATTTTTAAAAATTATAAGTAAATAAATTGAGGAGGGGCCTAAACCCAGCCCCTCTTTGGTTATCCTTCATAAATCTTTGGTTTAGCTTTGGTTTTATAGAGAATATTTCTTAATTGCTTTTCCTCCTGAGGTAACATTAAACTTATGGCAGTACCATTTTTTCCAGCTCTACCAGTTCTTCCAATGCGATGTATGTAAGAATCAGCATCCTTAGGAAGGCCATAATTAATAACCAGTTCTACATCCTTTATGTCAAGACCTCTTGAGGCTACATCTGTAGCAACCAAAATATTAAATTGGTTATTTCTGAATCCTCTAAGAATATATTCCCTTTTTTTCTGAGAAAAATCTCCGTGAAGGGCTTCAACCATAAACCCAAAATTTCTTAATTCTTCAGCAAGAAGTTCTGCCTCTTTTTTTGTGTGAGTAAAAATAATGGTTTTTGCAAACTGGGCTGCTTTTAAAATATTTATAAGTTTTTCAAACCTTCGTGCGAGCTTTGTTTTGAAAATTTTTTGATCAATGGAGCTTAGAGTAGGTTCTTCTGGTTTAATTTTTATCATTTGATGGTCAGGTTTTAAAAATTTTTCTGCAATGCGAAGAATTTCTCTTGGAATAGTTGCTGAAAAAAGAAGCGTCTGCCTTTCTTCAGGAAGGACATTTATTATTTCTTCAATATCTTCAATAAAGCCCATTTCTAACATTCTATCCGCTTCATCAAGCACGAGATATTTTACTTCTCCTAAGTTCAAATAGCCCCTGTTAAGTAAATCTTTTAGCCTTCCTGGGGTTCCTACTACAATATGACAGAGCCCCTTTTTTAAAAAGGAGATTTGTTTTTGTATGGGCCTTCCTCCATAGACAGTAAGAACAAAGAGCCTCTTAAATCTTCCGAGATTTCTTAGTTCCTCAGAAACCTGAAGAGCAAGCTCCCTTGTAGGAACTATAATAAGGGCTTGAACTTTGGGTTTCCTTGAAGAAACCCTTTCAACAAGGGGGATTCCAAAGGCGGCAGTTTTTCCTGTTCCTGTTTGAGCCTGAGCTATAACATCTTTCCCCTGAAGTAAAAGAGGTATGGCCTCCCCTTGAATAGGAGTGGGAGTCTCATAACCTAAAGATTGAATACCCCGTAAAACTACCTTAGACAAACCAAAATTCTCAAAAGATTGCATAAAAACCTCCAAGTTTTATTTTTAGGAGGAAATCTCAAGGACTTATAAGGAAAAGAACCTTATTGAGCGTTTTTTTTGAGATTTACTCCTCTTTAAAAAATAACCCAATATTAAAAAAAAGAAAGGGGCAATTAAAAAATTTTCTCCTCTTCTTTGATTTTTCTTTGCGGAAGTTTAGTTATATCTTCCTTTATAGCATAAAAGACTTTAAATTTCTTTTTGATCTCCCCAACAAGGGCTTCAAACTTTTCTTTATTTACATCCTCTGGACGAATAAAAACAAGCCTTTTGTGTTCAGATTTTATCTCTTTTTGATCATCTTCAATGGGAAAGGCCATCTCTTCTTTCCAGGTAAGAAGACTGTAAAGGGACACTCCAAGCTTTTTAAAAATTTCAAAAAGGCCTGTTAATTCATTAGGATGATTTATGAGAAGACTTATTTGGTAGGGACTGTAATAAATTCCTGTAATATTTACAAAAAGTTTAAAAATATCCGTTTGGGTAATAATTCCCACTACATAACCTTCACGGTTAATTACAGGAAGACCAGAAATTTTATTTTCAAGCATAAGAACAGCGGCATATTCCACTGTATCATCGGGATAAACGGTTATAGGGTCTTTGGTCATGATATCTTTGAGTTTTAGCTCAGAGAGAAGATAGTAAAGTTCATGAACTTCAAAGGTGGCAATTTTAGAGGGAGTAACCTCTTTTATATCTCTGTCGGTAACAATTCCTGATAGCTTTCCGTCACGGGTTACGGGAATTCTTCTGATTTTATGTTCCTTAAGAACCTGTACCGCCTTCATGATGGAGGTATTTTCATCAAGGGTAACGACATGTTCAGACATCCAGTCTTTAACAAGCATGGTTAAAGCCTCCTTAAGATTTAATTGGCATAGCTATGAAGACCTGAAAGCAGGAAATTTACTCCGAAATAGGTAAACATAACCGCTCCAAACCCTATTATACTCAACCAAGCAATCTTTTTACCCTGCCAGCCTCTTATAATTCTTGCATGAATAGCACCTGCATAAATAAACCAGGTAATAAGGGACCAGGTTTCCTTTGGGTCCCAGCTCCAGTAATTACCCCAGGCCTGATCTGCCCATATAGCCCCGGTTATAATTCCAATGGTTAACCAGAAAAATCCAAAGAGAATGGTTTTATACATAAAATTATCCATAACTGATTTTTCAGGAAGATGGTTCTGAATGGAGGGATTTGAACTCAAAAGATAAAATATACCCACCACAAAGGCCAGACAAAAAGCTGCATAGCCGAGAAAACAGGTTATAACATGGGCAATAAGCCAATTACTTTTTAAGGCAGGAATAAGGGGTTTAATAGAAGAGTCTGTTGCAAAACTGGCATAGGCCATTATTAAAAAAGCCAAAATAAAAACCAAGCTTCCAAAAACCTTTTTAGTAAGCCTAAATTCCCAGAAAAGATAAATCCCAGCTACACATAGACCAAAAAAAACAAGAGATTCATAAAGATTAGAAAGGGGAACATACCCGTATCCAGTTTGATGGGTTTGAATCCATCTTAAGATAAAGGCATAAATATTGGTTAGAAAACCTCCCCAGCCGATGGATGACCCAACAAAAGCCCCCTTTTCCCAATTAAAAATCCAGTGAATAAGATAAATAAGCCCTGAAAGAAGATATATAAAGGTTACAGCGCTGAAAACTAAGGCATTATCAGGAAGGAGAGTTTTTTCAGAAAAGGCTAATAAAAAATAAACTATGAGGCTAAATATAAAGCCCAAAAAGGGTGCTTTAAGATTCATTTTTTACCCCCTTACTTACATCTTTTTAAATCCAATATAAAACTATTTTTAAAAAATTACAATGCTTATTGAGCAATTTCTATAAGTTCAACAAGGGGTTTTAATTTAAAGCAGATTTCTTCCCAAGATTTTTCTCCCCTTTCAACCTCATCCATAAATTTTTCAAGTTCCCTTGTGAAATCTTCGGAAACAAATTCTTTAAATCTCTCAATCAAAAAGGAGTAAACCTCTCTTCCCAGTTTAGTTGGAACAAGCCCTCCATTTTTAAGCTCGTAGATATATCTTCTCTGAAGGAGAGTTGAAACGATTTCTGCATAAGTTGAGGGTCTTCCAAGGCCTCTTTTCTTCATTTCCTGGATAAGGCTTCCCTGATTGTAAAGAAAAATCTTTGGTATTTTATGTAGTTCTCCCTTTTCAGGTTTTAAAGGCGGTTTAGGGCTGAAAAGCTGGGGCCCTCGCAAGAAAAGGTCAAAACCCCTCTCAAGAATCTCAATATTTAAGGTTTCTTCCCAGCTGTAAGAGGGAAGTATAAACTTAAAACGGGCCTTTAAAACCTTTATGGGTCTGCATTGTGAGGCCATAAATCTTCTAAAAATCAAATCATAGAGCCTAAGAGAGTCCCTTGGATTTTTAAAGGTAATAAGACCGTGAGCCACCCTTAACTTAAGCTCCTTTACATCCCAGGCCTGAGTGGGCCTTATTCCCTCATGGGCCCCCTCTTTTGACCATTCTCTTGGATAAAAATATTCAGGACCAAAGTTTTGTTCAATATAGGGTTTGGCAATCTGATAACGCCCGGTCTCAGAAATCCTTGTTGAATCCGTTCTGTGATAAGTTATCAACCCAAGCTCAAAAAGTTCCTGAAGCAAAGCCATGGTTTGTGAAGAGCTGAAACGAAAATAATAATAGGCCTCCTCAAGAACTGTATCAGTGGTATAAGGAGGGGGCGGAGGTATATCATCTTCAAAGCGCTCAATTTCCTCTATCTCTAATTTAGGAAGTTCTTGAAGGAGCTTTTCGGCAAGCTCCTTATCTTCAAGATCAATATGAAAGGGGATACCCTGAAGGTAAAAACTCAGGCGGTACTTGTATTCTTTAGCCTCTTCAGCCCTTTTTATAACCCATCCAAGAACAGGGGTTTGCACTCTTCCTGCAGAAAGATACTTATTATGAAAGGCCTTCCATAATTCCCTTGAAAGAGAAAAGCCCACCCATCTATCAGCAACTCTTCTTGCAAGCTGAGCTTTAACCCTTGAAAGATTAAATTCACCTGCTTCAGCTAAGGCCTTTTTAAAGGCCCTCGGAGTTACTTCATGAAATTCAAGTCTTTTAATGTTTTTTTGAAGAGGTCTAAGATGAATGTACAAGTCATAGGCAATCTTTTCTCCTTCTGAATCAGGATCAGAGGCTATAAAAACATCAGAAGCACAATAAGCCAAAGTTTGTAGGGCCCTGATAATTTCTCCCTTATCAAAGAGATCATCCCTTTCCCCCTCAATTTCATCCACAAGTTCATGGCGATTTTTTCTATCAATTTTTATTGTGTCAAAAAGGGGATAAAAATGACCATTCTGAGTAATTACTCCAAAAATACCCTGTCTTCTTGAAAGATTAAGAATATGGCCAAGGGAGGCACAAACTGATAAAAGGGTATCTTCCATGGGAATTTCATACACCAAAATATTTTTAATTCTTCTTCTTGAGGGCTTTCCGAAAAATCCTGCAATGGTCTTAGCTTTATGCGGGGATTCCACAACCACTACATAATTTTTAAAATCAAGGGTGGTCTCTTTTAGGGTTTTTCTCTCCTTCTGAATCCTTTTATCTATTTCTATGACCTCTTTTAATTCAACTTTTTTAAATTCCGGTTCCTCCCCCAGATAAAAGCGAAGCCTTTTTTTAAGACTTAAAAAGGCCTTGTGATTATCCACCAAAAGAAGGGAAAACCCTGGAAGAAGACCCCTTGCGGTTAATCTTGAAACCCTCCCAGAACCTTGTAAATACACCTGGGCATTTCCTACCACCACATAATACTTTCCTTCCTCACTTATATCAAGAAAAACTTCCTCTGAATTTTTTAGTTTTTCCATAAAATCTTCATCCTGAAGTTTTGATTGAAGAAATTCTTTAATTTCGGTGACCTTTTTAAAAAGCCCCTCGTAGCGAGGAAGATCTTCATCTCTTAAAGTTAAATATCTTTTTAGATAGTTTATATAAGATAGGGCATGAAATTTTTCTTCTTCTTCAAATAGGGGAAGAAGGGATAATAAAAGATTATGTAAAAATTGAACAGACAAGGGAAGTTCAAACCCTTCCCTTTCCTTAACCAGGGGAAAAAGATGCTTAGGAACCCCAAGAAAAATGACATATCTTAATACCTCTGGAAGGTCAATTCCCCTCAAAAGAGGGTTTGCTAAATGGGAAAGTCCAAGGGCTAAATCAACTTCTTTATTTTTTAGCGTTTCAAGAAGACTCACTTCATCGGTTTCAAGATAGGAAATTATCTTTAGGCCCTTTTCTTTTAAATATTCTACAGCTTTTTCTACACCTTCTCTTCCATAATGTTCTTCTATAAAAAGTATCCCAGGTGGATCAAGCTTTTTAACAATTTCAATTACTTTATCAAGGAGAAAGAAAAATTCAGTTTTTTCTGGCTCAAGATAAAGGTCTTCCACCCGTCGTAAAGTAGAAACAAATCTTGTAATCTCAAAACCGAGAAGATTCTGGAAAAGAATAGCTCTATTCGTTTTGGGTTTTAAGGTAGCTGAAGAAACAATCAGTCTTTTTAATTTTTTCTTGTGTCTTTCTTTTATTTTTAAAAGTTTTTCAAAATCCTCTTCTTCCTTATCCCTTTTTAAAGCAAGTTCAATTTCCCTTTCAGTAAAGCCAAGCATATAAAAAAGGTGCTCCACATTTTTTCCGCTCTTTAAAAAAGAATCCACATCATCAACGAAAATAAGAGAAAAATCAGCCCTTTTTAAAAGCTCAAAATTTCTGTGAAAAAAGGCCTGAGTGCATAGAAAAATGTCAACCTTTTTTTTCTCAAGAAGCTCTTTTTCTTTGGCTGAGCCAGTATAGGGAAGAATGATTTTTTCCTTTATTTCTTTAGAGGTAATCTTTTCCTGCATGGACAATATTCTTTCATAGAGATGATTAACCAAAACCTTGGTTGGCACAATAATTAAAGATCTTCCCCGGTTTAAAAGACAGGCAAGAAGGCCAAAGGTGGTTTTTCCTGTCCCAGTTGGTGCAACAATGGCAAAGGATTCCCCGAGATAAAAGCGCTTAGCCCAGCTTAGCTGAAGGGACGAAGGAGAGTTTCCATGAACCTCCTCAAAAACCTTCTGAAAATGGGAAATTTCTTCCTCAACCCTTGCATAATTTCCAAGTTCCTTAAGCCTTCCCTTGTTTTTCAAAACTTCCACTATTTTCTTAAAATCTTCTTTGACTTCAGAAAGGTCACTTTCTTCTAAGCAATTTTCACAGGGAAGCCCCTTTGAAAGCCTTTCATCAGAAATCATTCCTCCGCAATTTGGGCAACCGCGGGCTACATAAAAAAGCATAGCTCCTCCTCTTTTGGCCTCCCTTTTTATTAACTTTTAAAATCATAGAGGAAAAAGAAAATTTTTGAAGGGGGTAATTTTAAAGAAAAAACAAATTTAGGTATAATTTAGATATGCTAAAGGGTGGAAACAGATTTTACTTCCATTTTTCAGGAAAAAGGGGGCTTCTTCCAGAAAAAGAGGCACATCATCTAATAAGGGTATGCAGAAAGAAAAAAGGAGAAGATATTTATCTCATTGATGGTAAAGGAAGAGAATATCTTGGAAAAATCATTAAAATAAATCATAAAGGAAAAACTCTTGAGGTAGAGGTAGAAATTTTAAACCTCCAAAGGGTTGAAAATCCTCCTTCTGTGAAAATTATCTCCTTTATTCCCATTTTAAAGGGGGATAAAACGGAATTTTTGATTGAAAAGGGGGTTGAGCTTGGCATTTATGGTTTTAAAATCTTTAGTTCAATCCATACTATTCCAAGGTTAACCCCCGAGAAGCTTGAAAGATTTAAAGAAAAGGCTTTATCTGCTATGAAACAATCAGGAAGACTTTACTTTCCAGAAATTGAGATAATAAATAACTTAATCGACTATCTAAGAAAAAACTCCTTAGAGGATGGATTAAAATTTCTTGCTTCCCCTGATGGAAGGCCCTGTTTAAGAGAATTTTATGAAATTTTGAAAAACCCTCCTGAAAAAATTTATCTTCTCTCTGGCCCTGAAGGGGGATTTTCAAGGGAGGAAATAGAAGAAGCCCTGAAAAGAGGCTTTACTAAGGTTTCTTTATCTCCCTATGTTCTCAGAGCAGAAACAGCCTCCTTAACTCTTATGTGTCTTGCAGGAGGGGCTCTTCTCAATTTATAGATTTTTTCTATTATACTTCTTGACTTTTTCAATAAATTGGCTTAAATGAAATAAAATTATATTCACTCCTTAAGGTACTTAAATGTTTGATTGGAGAAAGCTTGAGGTTTTTTTAAAACTTTACGAAACAAAGAGTTTTTCTAAGACAGCTAAAGAGCTTTTCCTTTCACAACCCACGGTTACAATTCATCTTAAGGATCTTGAAAAATATCTCGGTGTAAGACTCTTTGATAGGGATACAAGAAATGTTATTCCCACAAGGGCTGGAAAGGTGGTTTACGAATATGGAAGGGAGATGTTGAGGCTCTATCGGCAAATGGAAAAGGAGCTTATGCCCTATAAGGTGCTTGAAGGGGGCTTGGTGGAGATTGGAGGGAGTACCATTCCTGGTCAATATATTCTGCCAAGAATAATAAAATTATTCAAAGAGATTTATCCAAAAATCCTTGTCTATCTTAAAGTTTCTGATACCCAGGGGGTAGTTGAAGGGATTATTAAAGGTGAATTTGATTTGGGAGTGGTTGGGGCAAAGCTAAAGCAGACAGAGCTTACCTTTGAACCCTGCTGTGATGATGAAATCGTCTTAATTGCACCCTCACATTTTGATAAAGATGAAATTACCTTGGAAGACCTATACAAACTACCTCTTATTAAAAGAGAAGAGGGGTCGGGAACATGGAAAAATGTTATTCAACGGTTTGAGGAGATGGGCCTTCACCCCACAAAATTGAATATTGTAGGTGAGATGGGGTCCACTGAAGCTGTAAAAGCTGCAGTAAAAGAAGGGCTTGGACTTTCCTTTGTGTCTAAAAGGGCTATAGAACTTGAAGCTTCCTTAGGGCTAATTAGGGAAGTAAAAATTAAAAATTTTACGATAAATCGCAAATTTTATTTGGTTTATTTTAAAAACAAAAAATTTTCCCCTGTGGCTGAAAAGTTTTTGAAATTTTTCAGAAAAGCCATAGGTTAAAAGGGTTTAGCCTTTTTAATGGAGGGGCTTTCTTTTCTCTTTTTAACAAGATTTTCACCGAAAAGGACAGTTTTTAACCATTTAAAGCCAAATTGAAGAAGTTTTAAGTCATCTTTTTTAATTTCTTCCAAGGTTTTTTCATCAACCTCAAAAATTTCAAGAAAACGGGTTTCAAAGACAAAACTTCTAAATCTTTCTGGATTGGTTGAAACCATAAAAAAGAGTTCAAGGCTTTTTTCTGGAACTTCAATAGGCCCCAGGGATTCCTTTTTCATTATAATTTCAGCCCATTCAAGAACAGGTTCTTCAAGTCCGGGAATCCCTTGAGATTTTCTGTATTCTTCAACGGTCATAACCTCTCCTGACTCAAGCCCCTGACAAAAACCTTCCTTTACAAGGTAATAAAATTCTTCATTTCTTCTTTCATCTCTATTTCTGAAAAGCCCAAATCCCAGAGGATAATATCTGCAGGCAAGAGGTCTTACTTCATAAACTGTGCACCCACCTTCTCCAAGGAAAGGGCAGGTCTTTTCTTCGTCATCTCTCATTTTTAGTCTTGCAATGGGAAGCCCTGATTTGGGTAAAATAAATGGCTCTGTGTAAAGCAAGAGGAATTCATCGGTTGTTAATTTAAGAAAATCTCTTAAACGAAGAATATCATAGGGAGTTAAAGGAAGATAAAGATCGGAACAGCAAAGTTTAAAGCAAGGAACTCCTGGATAGCACTGAAAGGTGATTTTGGACTGAGGGGTAAGTCTTATGGGTTCTACAATTTTTTCAAAACCTTTAGCCTTATGGATTTCACTCATTTGATAACTCCTTTATAGGGAGCGCCCCTGGCAGGATTCGAACCTGCGACCTCGAGATTAGGAATCTCGCGCTCTATCCTGCTGAGCTACAGGGGCTCTGTTAATTTTCAGGCAAAATAAAATGGGCGGAAGAGGATTCGAACCTCTGACCCCCGGCTTGTAAGGCCGATGCTCTCCCCCTGAGCTATCCGCCCATCTTTAAAAATAAAAAATATACCACTTTTAAAGATTGTCAAGAAAAAGAGCCCCTTGACAAATCGTTAAAATAGGTAATATTTTAATTAATTCTGGTTGCCGGGGTAGCTCAGTCGGTAGAGCAGCGGACTGAAAATCCGCGTGTCCCTGGTTCGATTCCGGGCCCCGGCACCACCAGATAAGTTCTCTTCATGCAAGTTCGCCCTGTAGCTAAACCAGAAAAGGCCAATCTTTCTAACATTGCCGTTGTTCTTGTAAATCCCCTTTATCCTGAAAATATCGGCTCTGTTGCAAGGGCCTGTGCCAATTTCGGTGTAGAGGAACTCATCTTAGTTAAGCCCGAGGATATAACACGCCTTCCCATGGAAGCCATGGCAACTAAAGCTGGCCTTCCCATTCTTGAAAAAATGAAAATCTACGAAAACCTCCCTCAGGCCCTTGAAAACTTCAATGTGGTTATTGGAACCACTGCAAGGCTTGGTAAAAGAAGGCTTGTTTACTATACTCCAAGAGAGCTTGCAAGCGAAATATGCGAGCTCTCCCTTAAAAACCGCATAGCCATTCTTTTTGGAAATGAGCGCCTCGGCCTAAGCAATGAAGATCTTTTTTACTGCGACAAAGTAATAACCATTCCCACAACAGAAAAGGCCTCCCTCAATGTTTCTCAGGCAGTGGTAATCATTCTCTATGAAATTTTCCAGGAGGCTACCTCAGGGCTTAAACTCCCCAAACCCGAACTTGCCACCCAAAAAGAAATAAACACCATGTTCAAACTTATTGAAGCCACCCTAAAAGCCATTGATTATATGCCCCATCAAAATCCCGTGCTCTGGTTGACCAATATAAGAAGATTTCTTACCTCAAGGGATCTCACCTCAAGGGAAGTAAAAATCATCATGGGTTTTTGCAGACAGCTCCTCTGGGCCCTTGGAAAAACCCCTAACCTCTCCTTTGAAGAAGAGAAAGCACTTCAAAATGATAGGTTCTCGGAAACATATCAAAAAGATAAAGATCCTTAAGTTCAAAACCTCCTTTTTCTAAAAGCAAAATATCTCTTATCAAGGTAGGGGGATCACAGGAGATGTATATTATCTTATGAGAGGCTACCTCTGGAAGAAGACGCATAAGCTCTTTACATCCTCCTCTTGGCGGATCAAGAAGCACAAGATCATAGGTTTTTCCCTCCTGAAAGGCTTCGTATAAAGCTTCAAGGGCACTCATTTTTCTTAACTCAAGCCTTCCATTAAGGTTATTTTTCTCAGCGGTAAAAATCCCGTCTTCAATGGCCCTTAGGTCAGTATCCACTCCGAGAAATTCTTTGGCCTCTGAAAGTTCCTTAACAAGAGGAAAAAGAAAATTTCCCATCCCAGAATGAAGGTCAAGCACCCTTTCAGCCCCATAAGCAAGCTCAAGAACCTTTTTCATAATCTCAAGATTTATTTCCCAGTTTGTTTGATTAAAAATCCCTGGCTGAAGATAATAAATAAGGCCTAAAATTGCATGAAAAAGCTTTCTTCCAGAATAGGGAGCATCTTCTGGATATGGCCCTTTCGGCCTCGCTCCTCGTGTAAAATAAAAGATACTTTTTACAGAGGGGATTTTTAAAAGCTCTTTAATATCCCTTTTATCAGGGGGAAGGGTTGTCCAAAAAACAATACAAACCTTTTTATCTAAAGGTGAAAGCTCAAGGCGAAGCCTTTTGGCATAAAAGGCTATATTTATCCAGGAAGGATTTTCGTAAAGGGCCTTTAAGACCTCATTTAAGAGCTCATCCCCAAGAAGGCACTTTTCAATTTTCAAAACCTCGTGGGTGCCCCTTTTCACAAAGCCCATCTTTAATATATGATTTTCCACATGAAGTCTCAGCCTGTTGCGATAATGATAAAGTTTAGGTGAAGGAATTACCCCTTTTAAAGGAAGCTCTCCTTTAAAGCCCTGTCTTTGAAAAAGCTCTTTTAAAATAGCCTCTTTAATTTCCAATTCCCTTTCATAAGGCATGTGCTGAAATTGACAGCCTCCGCAAACACCATAATATCTGCAGGGAGGAGGTATCCTTTCAGGAGAGGGCTCAATTATTTCAAGAGGATGCCCTACAGCATAATCCCTATATTCCTCCATAACGGCAATTTTTACCCTTTCCTGTGGAAGGGTATAGGGAACAAAAACCACTTTACCACTTGAAAGCCTTGCAAGGCCATCTCCACCGTATAGCACCTTTTCAATGGTAACTATTTCTTCCTTCATAAAGACCTGTGATCCCTTTTTAAATAAAAATTTAACCAGGAAGAAGTTTTAAAGAGATCCCAATTTCTGGGAGGAAGAAAAAAGGTTTTTCCGGGTTTTATAAATTTTTTTATTATCTCTTTGGAAGGGGCCTCTTCAAAGGCTTTAACAAAATGACATCTCTTTTCCTGAGGATAAACCTCGCAAAAGCCATTTATACTTCCACCACAGGGCCCATTTAAAAGATACTTGGCACATCCACTCTGGGGACAATTATAATTAAACTCCCAAAGGGTGCAGTCTCCGCATTCCTGACAGTTGAAAAGGAGTTTTTTTATAAAATATTCAAGATAGGTGAAATATTTTTTCATGATAGGTCTTTCATCTAAAATCTTTGCAACCTTCTCCAAATAAGAAAAAACTTTTTTTTCTGGATTAAATAGAAAGTTGTGAAAAAGTTCGTTTATAAAATAGGAAGGCTTGAGCTTTCCTTTAAAAGAAAAATCAAAATCCTCTTTTATAAGACAGGGAATTTCTTTTTTTATTGTTTTTCCATCTCTTACAAAAAAGGCCCTTCCCTCAAATTCCTCAAAGAATTCCTCCCAGCGGGACTCATATTTTGAAAATTTCTCAAAAAACCGCTCAATTTTGGCATAATCAAGGGGAAACCCACAAAGATGAATGCCCTTATATCCAAGGCCTTTCAAAAGGGAAGCAAACTTTGCAGAAATCTCGAGAACCTCATCTTCAAAATTTGAGGCTCTCTCAAGGCGATTAAGAATACTTTCTGTAAGAAGAATACCAGGAATTTTTGCTTCCTTTATTATTCGCACAAGAAAAGGGGTAAGATAAAGAATACTCCCAAGAAGGGGAATATTTTTAAATTTTTCGTCTTCTTCCTGTGAATGAAGTTTTTTATCTTCAAAAAATCTGGAAAAAACAAAAGTTATTCCCGAATTAAAAAGGGTCTTGAGTTCCAGCCATTTTTTGGGATAAAAACCAACCTGAGTTATAATAAAATAGGCCCCTCCTTTAAGTTTTTTGTAAAGTTTGAGATATTGCCACCAAATTTCAGAGAGGGTGAGTTTAAAGGGATTAACCACCGCTCCTTTAAAAAAGGGAATGGAGGGCCTTTCATCAAAGCCCTTTTCCATGTCACTAATCATTAAAAGAAGAAGCACCGAATCTAAATCATAAACAGGCTTTGCCCTTCCGAGGTATCCATAAAGAGGATAATCTCCGGTGAGGACGAGCAAATTATGAAGCCCTTCCCTATCAAGAGCAAGGAGTTCACTTTCTATTTGATTGCGATTTTTATCCTTGCAGGAAAAATGAATAATAGGTTCTAAGCCGAGATTTTTAATAGTTTTCCCAAGGGGTATAGGTGAAAGGGCCGGGTTTCCACCGGCATTGTCAGTGATAGAAAAGGCTTGAAAGAAATTTTTCTTTTGACTTTCAAGGAGAAACTTTAAAATTTCCTGATATCTTCTTGTGCGAACACTTCTTGCCGGAACAAGTTCAAAGGTAAAAAGAAAATCCCTTTCCTCTAAAAGAGCCTGAAAACGAGTTTTCATTTTTAGAGCTATTCAACAATTAGTCTTTCTTAAGTAGCAGCAGAAATTTTTACCTGCAAAAGTTTATTTCAAACAGGATAAAAGATGGCCAAGTTTTTCCTTTTTGGTTTTAAGATAATTAAAATTTTCCCTTACTGGAGCGATTTCAAGGGGCACCCTTTCAACCACCTTTAGGCCATAACCCTCAAGGCCGACAATTTTTCTCGGATTATTGGTCATAAGCCTCATAGCTCTAACTCCAAGATCTCTTAAAATCTGAGCTCCAATTCCATAGTCCCTTAAGTCAGGCTTAAAGCCTAAGGCAAGATTGGCCTCCACTGTGTCAAGCCCCTGTTCCTGAAGACTATAGGCCTTAAGCTTATTAAGAAGGCCAATTCCTCTTCCTTCCTGCCTTAGATAGAGAAGCACCCCTTTTCCTTCTTTAGAAATAAGCTCTAAAGCCCTTTTTAGCTGGGGCCCGCAATCGCATCTCAAAGAGCTAAAGACATCCCCTGTTAAACACTCAGAATGTACCCTCACAAGAACAGGCTCTTCTGTAATTTCTCCCATAACAAGGGCCACATGGGTTGCTGAGTCAACCATATTGCTGTAGGCAATAAGTTTAAATTTCCCGTAGGGAGTGGGAAGAGTTGTTTCAACTTCTCTTTTAACAAGGCTTTCATTCCTCAGACGATAGGCAATAAGATCCCTGATAGTGATAATCTTAAGACCCCATTTCTCAGCAAATTTTTCAAGATCAGGAAGTCTTGCCATGGTTCCATCATCTTTCATAATTTCGCAGATAACACCAGCTGGCTTCATCCCGCAAAGTCTTGCAAGATCAACGGCAGCCTCAGTATGTCCAGCTCTTACAAGGACCCCTCCTTTTCTTGCAATTATGGGAAATACATGACCGGGGGTGACAAAATCTTCGGGCTTGCTGTTTTCATCAATGACCAGTTTAATGGTATAGGCCCTGTCATAGGCAGAAATCCCGGTGGTAATACCCTGCCTTGCATCAATGGAAACAGTAAAGGCCGTTCCGTATGGGTCAATGCCTCTTCTTGGCTGAAGCTCAAGCCTTAAACGCTCGGCAATCTCTGGGGCAATGGCAAGACATATTAAGCCCCTTCCATACATGGCCATAAAATTTATAGCCTCAGGGGTTACCTTTTCTGCAGGAATAATAAGATCTCCCTCATTTTCTCTATCCTCATCATCAACCACTATAATCATTTTTCCAGCTTTTAAATCCTCAAGAGCCTCTTCTATGGTAGATATGGGCATAGAAATCATCCTCCTGCCAAAATATTTTTATAATTATTAAACCTTCTTGCTAAAATTCCAAGGGTTTGCAAATTTTTAACTCATTTAATATATTTTTAAATCTATGATGGCTTCAAAGTTCAAATTATCAGGGCTTTATGTTATCACTGATGAAAGACTTACTCCTTATGAAGAGGGTAAAATCTTTGATCTTGTTGAAAAGGCTTTAAAGGGCGGGGCAAGGATTGTCCAATTAAGGGATAAAAGCAGAAAAGATAAGGAACTGATTGAAATAGCCCTTCAACTAAAAAAGCTCTGCCACAAATATGAAGCCCTTTTTATTGTCAATGACAGGGTATCTCTTGCAAAGGAGGTTGAGGCAGACGGGGTTCACTTAGGTAAAGATGATGAGGCTTTGGAAGAGGCTTTAAAAAAACTCAGAGGAAAAATTATAGGTGTTTCCTGTTACGGAAGTCTTGAGAGGGCAAAATGGGCTGAAAGCCTTGGAGCAAGTTATGTAGCCTTTGGAAGTTTCTTTCCATCTCCCACAAAACCTGAGGCAGAGGTTGTGCCCTTTGAGATTATATCCCTTGCCAAAAAGGAGCTTAAAATCCCTATCTGTGCTATTGGAGGGATAACCCTTGAGAGAGCTGAAGAATTAATAAAGAAAGGGGCTGACCTTATCGCCGTTATAAGTGATATCTGGCTTTCTGAAAATGTAGAAAAAAGAGCCAAGGGATATACCGAATTTTTTGAAAAATACGGAAAACTTTAAGGGGTTGAGCTTTTATCAAGGGACCACTTGTCTTCTGGAAGGGTTGCCACCTCTTTTCCAAGGGTTTTAGCTTTCTCTAATATTTCTGGATAATTAAGAATTTCTCCCTTTTTATCTATGCCTCTAAAAAATAAACCACCTGCATAGGTCCCCCAGCCTGCATCCATAACAAATTTAAAAGTTCTAACAAGGGACTCAAAAAGCTTTTTTCCTTTAGTTGCTCCTAAGGAGAGAAGAATTCCCTTGGGTGTTTTCCCGTAGGGATGGGGAAGATTAAGTTTGTATTTTCTTGCCCAGAAGGCCTGAAAGCGTTCAAAAAAAGCCTGAACCATTGAAGTATGAGAATAAAAAAAGATGGGAGTTGCAACTACAAGAAAATCTGCGTCAAGATACTTATCATAAAGCCAGGTCATATCATCCTGAAGCACGCATTCCCCAAGATGATCGCACTCTCCACATTCAATACAGGGGCTAAATTTAAGCTGATAGAGTTTAATTTTTTCAATCTCTACTTTACCTTCCCTGAGTCCCTCAATAAAGGCATTAAGGAGAAGTTCTGTATTTCCGCTATCTCTTGGGCTTCCGTGAATTGCAAGGATTTTCATTGTTTAAGAAGGGTCTTTCTGATAACACTGTGAACCAAGGTAAAAACCTCTTCAAAAGTTGCAGGCGAACATCTTCCCATTTCAATAAATTTAATCACAATTTCTTTTGTGGTTCTGAGAATAATCTCTTCAAGAGGAGAGAGGGCTTGTTTAGAGTCTTGAGAGACCTTTTTTTCAAGGGAGACTATTTTATCTTGAGACATTTAAAAATCCTTTTAATGGTGGAGCCGGTGGGACTTGAACCCACGACCTCGTGAATGCCATTCACGCGCTCTCCCTCTGAGCTACGGCCCCGTCCTTTTAAAAAAATAAACCTAAATTAAATTTTGTCAACAAAGACCTAAGATGGCCTATTTTCCCATCTTTTGCTGAAGAAAAGGCCCGTATTTTTTGTCAGTCCCCATAATGTGTTTTATAAGCCACTCTTTTAAAAAAGTCATAACCTCAACTGAAAGAGTAACCTCTCCTTTAGCCTTTTTGTCAAGAAATTCCTTAATTTTGGCTTTGAAATTTTCGTGCTCCCTTTTATGAGCTGCAAGCTCTGGATATCCATATTTGGTCATTAATGTCTCCTCTGTGGTAAAGTGATAACCTGCATACTTTACTAGCTCATCAAGAGCTTTATCAATTACCTCTTTTCCTTTTCCCTGTTTCATAGCATCATAAAGCTCATTAATAAGACTTACCAGTTTTTTGTGTTGTTCATCACACTCTCTAACACCAGTAACAAGTTTATCAGACCATTCCATAAAAGGCATAATCAACCTCCCTTTTATTGTTTAAAGATACTATTAAAATTGTATCACAATGATTTCCCTTGTCAATTCTTTTTTTTGAATTAAGATTTTTTAAGAAGTCTTTTAAAGGGGGTAATTATGCTCTATGTAGGGCTTGATGTCGGGTCTGGAACAGCCAAAGTTGCCGTTTTAAATGAGAAAAGAAAAATTCTTTATCATACCTATCAGAGAACAAATGGCCAGCCTATAGAAACCGCTGAAAGAATCCTTAGAGAAGTGGAAGAAAAGTTTGGAAATTCTCTTTCTGGAATTACTTGCACAGGCACTGCAGGAAAAACCATTTCCCAAATTCTTGGATGTGCCTTTGTTAATGAAGTTATGGCTCATGCCAAGGCTGCCACCTTTTTTCATCCCGAGGTAAAAACCATCATTGATATTGGAGGTGAAGATTCAAAACTTATTTTTATTACCCATGAAAGGGGAATTCCTGAGATTGAGGACTTTGCTCTTAATACCCTTTGTGCTGCTGGAACAGGCTCTTTTTTAGAACAACAGGCAGCTCGCCTCGGATACACCATTGAAGAATTCTCTCAAAAGGCCCTTCTTGCCAAAAATATTCCAAGAATTGCCGGACGCTGTACTGTCTTTGCTAAATCCGATATGATTCATCTTCAGCAGGCAGCAGTTCCTGATGAGGAAATCATTGCAGGGCTTTGCTTTGCCATAATTAGAAATTTAAAAAGTAATCTTGCCAAAGGTCGTCCCATCCTTCCTCCCCTTATTTTTCAAGGAGGAGTCGCTGCTAATTTTGGAGTAAGAAGGGCTATAAAGGAGATTTTCAATCTGAAAGATGAGGAACTTATTATTCCAGAGCATTTTAAAATAATGGGAGCTATCGGAGCAGCTCTTTATGGCCTTGAAGGAAAGGCCTCCTCTTCTTATAAAGGTTCAGATATTCTTAGAGCCTATTTAAAAGAGAGGGTTTATAATCCTTCAAGACACCCTGTTCTTTATCCCTTTGAATCCCTCTCCCTTTCAGAAAAAATAAGAAAAGAAATTGAAGCAAAGCGGGAAAGAAGAGACCTCAATTCTAAAGAAGAACTTGAGATTTATCTTGGTGTGGATGTGGGTTCAGTTAGCACCAAACTTGTTGCCATTGATGAAGAGGGAAATCTTGTTGCGAAGGTATATCTTTTCCATCATGGAAAACCCCTTGAAAGCGTTAAAAAGGGCCTTCTTGAATTGAGAAAAAAACTCCCTGACAAAGTAAAAGTAAAAGGTGTTGGAACTACAGGTTCTGGAAGATACCTTGTGGGAGATTTTATCGGTGCAGATGTTATAAGAAATGAAATAACCGCTCAAGCTTACGGAGCCCTTTATCTTGATCCTGAGGTTGACACTATTTTTGAAATTGGAGGCCAGGATTCAAAGTATATTTATCTTGAAGGCGGAACCATTTCAGATTTTACCATGAATAAGGCCTGCGCTGCAGGAACAGGCTCTTTTCTTCAAGAACAGGGAGTTAAACTTGGAATACCCATCGAAGAATTCGGAGATATCGCTTTAAAAAGTCAAGCTCCCCTAAAAATGGGCGAGAGATGCACTGTTTTTATGCAGTCAGACCTTCTTCATTACCAGCAACAGGGGCTTCCCAAGGAGGATCTCATTGCAGGGCTTTGTTATTCCATTGTTTACAATTACTTAAATAAAGTGGTGGAAGGAAGAAAAATTGGAAAGAAGATTTTTTTCCAGGGAGCGGTGGCTTTCAACAAAGGGGTGGTTGCTGCCTTTGAAAAGGTGCTTGGAAAACCTATCATTGTTCCGCCTAATAATGAAGTCACAGGCGCCATAGGAGTTGCCCTTCTTGCCAAGGAGGAAACTAAAGGCGAAAGCAGATTCAAAGGCTTTGACCTTGCCAAGGTTAAATACTTTATTTCTACCTTTGAATGCCGCCATTGTCCCAATCAGTGTGAAATCCATAAAGTCACAGTAGAAGACTCTCAGCCCTATTACTACGGTGGAAGATGTGACCGCTATGAACTTGACCACAGAAAGCCCGATGAAAGAATTCCTAATCCTACTCTTGAAAGAGAGAAAAAACTTCTCTCCTATCTTGAGCCCTTATCGGAAAATTTGGATCTTTCCTCAGACAAAGTCATCGGGATTCCGAGGGCCCTTCAATTTTTTGAATGGCTTCCCCTTTTTGCAACCCTTTTTCAGGAACTGGGCTACAAAGTTTTTTTATCCCCACCGACCTCCAAAGAGGTTATTAAAAAGGGGTGTGAGCTTGCCCCTTCTGAGCCCTGTTTTCCCGTAAAAATTGCTCTGGGTCATATTAAAAATCTTCTTGACCTCGGGGTGAAAAATCTCTTTATTCCTCAAATAACTGATCTTCCGCCTGAAGTGCCTGAGTTAAAAATTGGAAAAATCTGCCCCTGGGTTCAAAGTATTCCTTGGACCAGTCCCGCAAGTATTAATTTTAAAGAATATGGAGCAAGAGTTATCTCACCGGTTTTTCATCTGGGAAGAAGGGGATATGTCCTTAATGAAGAAATAAAGGCTCTTGCTCAACTTCTTTCCGAACCTGTGGAAAAGGTTAAAAGAGCCTGGAAGATAGCTGAGGAAGCTCAAGAGGAATTTCACAACTGGCTAAAAAAAAGAGGAGAAGAACTTTTAAAAGATTTTGAGAATGAAATAGTGCTTGTTATTGTGGGAAGGCCTTATAATGCCTTTGATCCTGGGGCTAATCTATCACTTCATCACAAGATAAGAAAACTCGGACTTTTAGGTCTTCCGGTGGATATGCTACCCCTTGAACAGGCAAAAGACAGGGACACCCTTGAAGGCATGTACTGGGAATACGGGCAGAGATTTTTACTTGCTGCCCATATCATAAGGGAAACGCCCAATCTTTTCCCCATTTACTTTACCAACTTTTCCTGCGGGCCTGATTCCTTTATAGCCCACTTTTTTGAAGAGCTTCTTGCAGGAAAACCCTTTATTGAAATTGAGGTTGATGAGCACAGTGCCGAAGCAGGGGTTGTAACAAGACTTGAAGCCTTTGTAGATAGTCTCAAAGGGAAGGCCAAACCTTATAAACTTCAAAGAGCCTTTAATCGGCAAAAAATTCATCCTGCTGAGGGAAGAACCATTTATATACCCTACATGACAGACCATGCCAGAGCCCTTGCTGCAGCCTTCAGAGCCTGCGGTATTAATGCAGAAGTTCTTCCCGAACCCGATGAGGAATCCTTAGAACTTGGAAGAAAATGGACCTCGGGAAAAGAGTGTTATCCCACCATTCTAACCACAGGAGATTTAATTAAACTGGTAAATAGACCCGATTTTAATCCTGAAAAAAGTGTCTTTTTTATGCCTGATGGTTCTGGCCCATGTAGATTTGGTCAGTATAATAGACTTCACAGAAAGATATTAAGGGATCTTGGAATAACTAATCTTCCCGTCTATTCTCCCCAGCAGGATATTGAATTCTATGAAGATCTCGGAATTGCTGGAAGTGATTTTACCCGAATAGCTTGGAGAGGGGTTGTTGCCGTTGATATCCTTGATAAACTTTTGAGAAGGACAAGACCTTACGCCCTTGATAAAAAGGAAGTAGAAAGGATTTACTGGGAAAGTCTTTCTAAAATAGAAAAAACCATTGAGGAGAGAGGAAATCTTGCAGAAACCCTCCTTGAAATAAAGGAAGCCTTTGAAAGAATTCCAAAGATTAATGAAGAACTTCCCCTTGTTGGAGTTGTTGGAGAAATTTATGTGAGAACCAATCGCTTTGCCAATGAAAATTTATACAGAAACCTGGAAGATATGGGACTTGAAGTTCTTCTTCCTCCCATTGGAGAATGGATTTACTTTATCAATTATATTTCCAAAAAATGGGCAAAAAGACACGGCCTTTTAGGTCCAGTTCTTAAGTTCATTATTGAAAATCAAATACAATTTGAAGAAGAAGAAAGGTTTTTGAAAATCGTTGAAAACTTTTTGGGTGATAGAGCTAAAGATCCAACCATAGAGGATCTTGAAAGATATGCTAAGGCCTTTTTGCATCCTGATTATGAAGGTGGAGAGGTTATGCTTTCTGTGGGTAAAGCCGTGGAATATCTAAAAAAAGGAGTATCAGGGCTTGTCAATGTGATTCCCTTTGCCTGCATGCCAGGTAATGTTCAAGCCGCTATCTTAAAAAGGGTGAGAGAAGAAACCGGAGAAAGGCTTCCCATATTAACTGTTCCCTGTGATGGACAAAAATCCATGGGAGTTAGAATGAGACTTGAAGCCTTTGTAGAACAGGTAAAGGAATATTATGAAGTAAAAAGAGAAGAAAAGCTACAAAAAAAGGCAGTTAATTATTAAATAAAAGATTTTATTGGAAATTATTCTTAAGAATCACTTTTAATACCTATTGATTAATTTTAGAGCTACCTTTAAAATAGCCTAAATTGAACGAAAAGAAAGAGAGTAATTTTAAATTTTTACTGACAGTTTTAGTTGAAAGCTTAACCATTGGTATTGCAGTAATTGGTTCTATTCTTGCAGGAGCAATTACAGGATGGCTTATAGAGGAAAAACTTCTAAAAGGAAAAACCTCACCCTGGATTACCACTCTTTTTATAATATTTGGTGCCATTGGAGGAATAAAGAATCTCATTTACTACAGCAAAAAACGCATGAGGGATGTTAATAAAGGTGAGAGAAGAGGAAAGTAAGGCTTTTTTTCAGGAATTGACTCTTTTTATGGTCCTGAGTCTCTTTACAGGTTCCTTTTCGGTTCTTCTTATTTTTCAAAATTTAAAAATTTTTCTTGCCTTTTTAATTGGGGGTCTTCTTGCTTATTTAAATTTTGCAACCCTTAAAAAAGAGGGGATAGAGCTTCTCTATAAGGTTTATCGCAATGTTATGTGTTGTATTGAAAGACCCTATCAAAAGGAAAGAACCCTTTTTCTTGTAAAGGCCTATTTAAGACTTCTTGCCTTGGGAATTATCTTCTATTTTTTGATAAAATATATAAAATTGCACCCTGTATTTCTTATTTTGGGATTTACTTTGGTTTATTTTCAAATTTTTGTGGTAATTTTTAGAGTTTGGTTAAGAAGGAAGGAAAGCTTTTAAGGAGGTTGTAAAGATGGAGCATCCTATTCTTTTTCTTTGTTTAATTCTTGAAAAACTCGGGCTACCCTCTGGATGGTACTATTATGAAGAGGCTGACAAATATGGAATCCTTGCTCAGCTTCTTGCACCCCATATGGTGCACAGTTATTTTGTAGTAGGAATAATTTTAATTCTTGCCCTTGTTGCAAGATCCAAAAAAGATTTTATCCCGGGGACCTTTCAAAATTTCTGGGAATTCGTAGTAGAAAGTATATATAATTTTACCCAGGAAAATCTACCTCATGACAAACTTGATAAACTTATGCCCACTATTTTTCCACTAATTACTACTTACGCTCTTTATATTCTTTTCAGTAATTTGTTGGGATTAATTCCTGGCTTTATGTCTCCTACAGCAAATATCAATGTAACTATGGGGTTAACCCTTATTACCATAATTTATTACCATTATCTTGGGCTTAAATTTAAGGGGCTTTCCTATTTTAAAGATTTTCTTGGCCCAATTCCTTGGTTAATTCCCCTTATGCTTCCCGCAGAGATTTTCAGTCACTTGGGAAGACTTCTTTCTCTTTCTTTCCGTTTGTTTGGAAACCTTTTATCCAAAGAGATCCTTCTCGGAATCCTTACTATGCTTGGCGGGAAATTCTTTGCACCCCTTCCAGTTATGATACTTGGTGTGGCTGTCGGTTTTATTCAAACCTTTATTTTTGTATTATTAAGTCTTGTTTACTTTGCAGGAGCCGTTGAAGAACACCATTAAGGGTATTATCAGGGGGTTTTTAAGCCTTCTGATAAATAAATATCTAAAATAAAATTTATTAAGAGGAGGTGGTAGGATGAAGAAGTGGCTGATTCTTTTGGGGATGGCGTTAGTATCTTTAGCTCTAACTCATCCGGCTCTTGCTGAAGAAGTTGCTAAAGCTGCAGGTGATAAGATGGTAACGGGTTTTGGCATCTATTCAGCCATTATTCTTGCTGCTGGAATTGGTGTGGGTCTTGGAGCCCTCGGATGCGGAATAGGAATAGGTCAGGCCACAGCTGGAGCCTGTGAAGGTATAGCCAGAAACCCAGAGCTTGCTGGGAAACTTACCGTTACTATGATTCTCGGTATAGCTCTCGTTGAAACCCAGGTTATATATGCGCTTGTTATTGCTTTGATTCTTCTTTATGCCAACCCTGTTCTTCCCAAATTCTTACAGTTTATCGGTGGTTAATTTAGAAAAAAATTTACTCATTAAAAAGGGCCTTGGGCTTTAAAAGGGCTTAGGGCCCTTTTTATATTTTTAAATAAAAAATGCTTAGTAAAACCCTTTCTTTTACCATTCTTGGTCTTTCAGCTTTCCCTGTGGAAGTGGAGGTTGATATTTCAAGGGGACTTCCAGGGATTACTATTGTTGGCCTTCCCGATAGCAGTATAAAAGAGAGTAAAGAAAGAATCCGTTCAGCCCTTATAAATTCTGGCTTTGACTTTCCTTTAAAAAAAATTATTGTTAATCTCTCTCCTGCTGATTTGAAAAAAGAAGGCACTGGATTTGATCTTGCCATTGCACTTGGGATTTTATCCGGCGAGGGACTTCTTGAAAAAGAAAAGCTAAAAAATAAAGCCTTTGTAGGGGAATTATCCCTTGATGGCTCAATAAGAGGGGTAAGAGGAATTTTACCCTTTGTTCTCAAGGCCAAAGAACTCGACTTAGAAGAAATCATTCTTCCCTATGAAAATTTAAGGGAAGCTAAACTGGTTAAAAATTTCAAAATTTCAGCTTTTAAGCATTTAAGAGAAATTTTTGATTATCTTAAATTTGGAAAAGGGCCCCTTTATGAAAATGAAGAAATTGAGAATCTCTTTGAAGAGGAATTCCAGGGAGATTTCAGTGAAATTGTAGGGCAACATTTTGCCAAAAGGGCCTTTGAGATTTCTGCTGCGGGGGGTCATAATATTTTGCTCATAGGTCCACCTGGGGCTGGAAAAACCATGCTTGCAAGCAGACTTCCGAGCATTTTGCCACCCATGTCCTATGAAGAGGCCCTTGAGACAACCAAAATTTACTCTGTAGCAGGACTACTCTCCCCTGAAAAACCCTTTATTTCCGCAAGGCCTTTTCGGAATCCCCATTTTAACATCTCCGAAGCAGGCCTTATTGGAGGAGGGCCCTTCCCAAGACCTGGAGAGGTTAGTCTTGCTCATAATGGAGTGCTTTTTCTTGATGAATTTCCCGAATTTAGAAGGGATGTCATTGAGGCTTTAAGACAACCCTTAGAGGACGGGAAGGTTACCATCACCAGGGCAGCCTTCACCGTTACCTATCCAGCAAGATTTATTCTGGTGTGTGCCATGAATCCCTGAGGGTGTGTGTATAATTACAGAGTCCT
>DJWK01000014.1:28392-33143 GCA_002441555.1 Thermodesulfobacteriaceae bacterium UBA6232 | reverse complement strand
GCCTGTTTTGTTCTTCCCATTGAAGATTCCCTTGATTCCATTTTTGAGACCCTTAAATATACAGCACTAATTCATAAATCTGGGGGAGGAACAGGATTTAATTTTTCAAGGCTTAGGCCAAAGGGTGATGTGGTTTTTTCAACCTCAGGGGTTGCAAGTGGTCCTGTTTCTTTTATGAAGGTCTTTGATGCAGCAACTGAGGCCATAAAACAGGGCGGAAAACGACGCGGGGCCAATATGGGCATTTTAAATATTGATCATCCCGATATTGAGGAGTTTATCACTGTAAAAAGCGATCCCAAGGTGCTTACCAATTTTAATATTTCTGTGGCTATAACTGATGCCTTCATGGAGGCTTTAAGAAAGGATGAAGAATTTCCTTTGGTTAATCCGAGAACAGGAAAAATATTGAAAAAGATCTCTGCGAGGGCCCTTTTTGATCTCCTCTGTGAAAAAGCTTGGGAAACGGGAGATCCGGGGCTTCTTTTTATTGATAGAGTTAATCAATATAATCCCACTCCTCATCTCGGAAAAATTGAAGCCACAAACCCCTGTGGAGAACAACCCCTTCTGCCTTATGAGTCTTGCAATCTTGGATCCATTAATCTTGCCAATTTTGTCAGAGATAGAGACCTTGATTGGGAAAGATTGAGGGAAACCGTTCATCTTGCAGTAAGATTTCTTGATGATGTGATTGAGGTGAATCGTTTTCCAATCCCGCAGATTGCCAAAATTACCACTCTCAACAGGAAAATAGGTTTAGGGGTTATGGGTTTTGCTGATATGTTGATAAAGCTGAGAATTGGTTATACAGAGGAGAGGGCCTTATCTTTGGCTGAAAAAATAATGAGTTTTATTTCTGAAGAATCCCTTAAGGCTTCAGCTCAACTTGCAGAGGAGAGGGGAAGTTTTCCCGCCTTTCCTGGAAGTCTTTGGGACAGGAAAGGATATCCTCCTTTACGGAATGCTACAACCACAACCATTGCTCCCACTGGAACCCTTTCTTTGATTGCTGGAGTTTCCTCAAGTATTGAACCACTTTTTGGCATTTATTATGAAAGAAAAACCCTCGGAGGAGTTATTATAAGAGAGTTTCATCCTCTTTTTGAAAGGGTTTTAGAGGAGGAAGGATATAAGGAGAGTGAAATCGAAGCTATAAAAGAAGAGGTAAGAGAAAAGGGGCTTATAAGTCAAACGGGTGTAAAGGAAGAAATTAAAAAATTATTTTTGACTTCCTTTGAGATACCACCGGAAATTCATCTTTCCATACAAAGGGTCTTTCAAAAATATACCCATAATGCCGTTTCAAAAACCATTAATCTTCCTACATCTGCAACCCCTGAGGATATAAAGAAAATATATATTAAGGCCTTTGAATGGGGGTTAAAAGGAATAACGGTCTATCGTTATGGTTCAAAGCCTGAGCAGGTGATATATATCAAAGCAGGTGAGGCAGAAAAAATGCTTTGTCCCAAGTGCGGAGAGGACCTTGAGGTTCACGGGGCTTGCCTGTTTTGCGGATCCTGCGGATACGATAAATGTCAATAGGGAGGAAGATCTTGGAGGAGATTAAAATTGCCCTTTTGGGATTTGGAACCGTTGGCCAGGGTGTATATGAGATTCTTCAAAAAAATAAAGATATTTTTGAAGAAAAGCTGGGGATAAAGATTACCGTTAAAAAGATTCTTGTAAGAGATACTAACAAAAAAAGGGAAGTAAAAGCCCCTTTACAATTATTTACCACCGATTTTGGGGAAATTTTAAATGACAAAGAAATAGCGATAGTTTGTGAACTCATGGGGGGGCTTGAACCTGCAAGAAGCTATGTTATTTCTGCCTTGTCCAAAGGGAAACAGGTGGTTACCGCCAATAAAGCCATCCTTGCTGAATATGGAGCTGAAATTTTTGATGAGGCAAGAAAACATGGGGCCTTTCTTGGCTTTGAGGCCTCCGTTGGAGGAGGGATACCAGTTATTAAAACCTTAAATGAAGCTTTAATCGGAAACAGAATTGAAAGGATAACTGGTATAATAAATGGAACGACCAATTATATTTTAACGAAAATGCTTGAACAAAATATATCCTTTGATAAAGCCCTTGAGGAAGCTAAATCTAAGGGATATGCAGAGGCTGATCCAAGTCTTGATCTAAAAGGATATGATTCAGCTCATAAACTCTCTATTCTTGCAAGTCTTGCCTTTGGCAGTTTTATACCTTTTAAGAGGGTTTATGTTGAAGGAATAGAAAACATTGATCTTATGGATCTAAAATTTGCCAAATCCTTTGGATATATTATAAAACTCATTGCAGAGGCTAAAAGGGATAAAGATAAAGTAGAGGTAAGGGTTCATCCAGCGCTTCTTTCTGAAAACCATATCTTGACTTCTGTGAGATTAAACTATAATGCTATTTTAATAAAGGGAGATTTTGTGGGTGAAATCCTTTTATATGGACTTGGTGCTGGGAGGGAGCCTACAGCGAGCGCAGTAGTAGGAGATATAGTTTCAGCTATAGAATATCTCCTTTCTAAAAAAAGCCCTCTTATTCCTTATCCTTCAAAAAATGAAAGTGTTAAAATTAAACCTATGAAAGATTGTGTATTCAAATATTATTTCCGTTTTTCTGCTATTGATAGACCGGGTGTTCTTTCAAAAATTTCTGGAATATTGGGAAAATATGGAATTAGTATCGCTTCAGTGGTTCAGATAGGAAGACAAAAGAAAAAAGGGGCAGTTCCCATTGTTATGCTTACCCATGAAGCCAAAGAGGAGAAAGTTGAAAGGGCCTTGGCAGAGATTAACACCCTTGATGTATTAAAGGGTGAAACCAAAAAATTACGGATAATTGAATAGGGGAAAGAGCTTATGATAATTTTGGTAAATCGGGGAAGTTATGAAATTGTTGAAAAAAAACCCTTTATTTTAAAAACTGAGTCTCTTGGGTCAGGTATTGCAGTGGGTTTTATTAATAAGGAAAAGGGAATTTTTGGTCTTCTTTCTTATATTTTCCCTTACAGAGAGAATGATATAGAACTCGATGAGGGGATCCTTTATTCTGGGGAAACCCTATTTAATATCCTTCAAAATGAGCTTGAGAAAAGAAATCTTGATTATGAAGCTGCTAAGTGGGTTTTAATCGGGGCTTCTAAATATAAAGGTGGAATGTCCTTTCTTGATCTTCCCGAAAAAAATTTAAAGGTAGCTGAAAGTTGGTTTAAGAGACAAAATCTCTGGGAAAGGGTTATTAAGAAAATAGAGGCACCACATCCTATCTTCCTTGAGGTAAATGGTAAAGAAGGATGTTTTGAGATAAAATTTAAAAATAAGGTGGAAAGATATGAGTGAGTTTATTTTAGAGAAAATTTTTGAAAGGATTGATACATTGCCGCCTTTTCCAAAAACAGCACAAAGGGCCCTTGAACTTTTAAGAGAGGAGGAGGTTAATTACAAAGAACTTGAAGAGATTATCAAAACTGATCCAGCGATTGCGGCCAATTTTTTAAAACTTGTTAATTCTGCAGCCTTTTCTTTACCCCAAAGGGTTGATTCTCTTCTAAAGGCCTTTATGATACTTGGAACGGAACAGATAAAACTGATTCTTCTTGCCTCTGTTGCAGGTAAGTATTTTTCAAAGGATCTTACTGGATATGGGGTTAGTGCCAAAGACATCTGGGTGCACTCCATTATTTGTGGAATTGTTTCAGAGGAAATAGCCCAATTAATAAATCTATCCGTTGAGAAAAGAGAATCTCTTTATATAGCCTCTCTTTTACATGATTTGGGGAAAATTATATTGGATTTATATACACATCTTGAAGCTAAAAAATTTTACGAATTTATGGAAACAAATCCTGAAGATACCTTTATGGAGATTGAGTGGCTTGCTGTGGGAGTAGATCACGGCATGGTTGGGGGTTATCTTCTTAAAAAATGGGAATTTCCGAAGGAAATTTATTTTTCTATTAGGGCTCATCATGACCCAGATTTAATGATTCAGGGAAAAATACCTGCTATTGTAGCTTTATCAAATATCATTGCTAACATGCTGGGATTTTCCGGGGGAATGGATGCTTTTAATTATTTCGTTCCGGCAAATCTTTTGGATATCATAGAAATAAAAAAAGAATCTCTCGAAAAACTTCTTCCTAAAATCTATAAAAGAGGCCTTTTGGTTGAAAAATTTTTAATGTGATTATTTTTTTCTCTTGACTTTTCAGGGGTTTTAGAGTATAAATTTATCAAAAATTGCAGTTTTTATCAAAAATGAAAGAAAATTTTTTCAAATATAGAGTTCTTTATTCTTTTCTTTTTATTTTGATTTTATTTGGTTTAAAATTTCCTATAATTTCCTTTGGTAAAGTTAAAAAACCCCAGCTTCAGGGAAAAATTCATCGGATAAAAACTTATAAAGTTAAAAAAGGCGACAACCTTTGGTCAATCGCTAAAAAATTTGGAGTTTCGGTAGAAGCTTTGAAAGAGGCCAATAATTTAAGGGGAAACACCCTTAAGATAGGTCAAAAGCTTATTATTCCAACTAAGGCTTCAAGCTTGCAAAAAGAGCTTGAAAGCCCCTCTTCAAAAAATACTCAGCCTAATTCTGATTATATTGCCTATAAAGTTAAAAAAGGAGATACCCTTTATAGAATAGCAAAAAATTTTGGTCTTTCTGTTAAAGAAATTATGGAGATTAATCAATTATCCAAAAAGTCTTTAAAGATAGGGCAGATTATTAAAATTCCCGTTAAAAGCCAA
>DJWK01000014.1:0-28353 GCA_002441555.1 Thermodesulfobacteriaceae bacterium UBA6232 | reverse complement strand
AAGATAGCCCGTCTTTATGAAACCACTGTTGAAGATATTAAAAAACTCAACAGTTTAAAGAGTAATCAATTAAAGCCAGGACAGGTATTACTCGTTAAGATTCAAAAAAGTGACCCTATAGATGAGGCCCCTGCTGGCTATAAATATCACATTGTGCAAGAAGGTGAAACCCTTTACAGGATTTCCTTAAAGTACAATGTACCTCTTCCAGTTTTAAAGGAAGTTAATAATTTAAAAGACAATGTTTTATTTGTAGGGCAGAGATTAAAAATTCCTGTGGATATAACCTATGCTGAGGCTCCTTTTGTATTAGAAAAACCCAAAAATCTTATCTCAGAAAAGGAAGATACCCTTTCTCAAAAGTTTGAAAAGAATATACTTTCCAAAAGAGGTTTTCTTACTCCTTCTATGCTTACCGAGGAGGAAGAGGAAGCCCTTAAACAAAAGTTTCTTGAGATTTCCCTTAATTTTGCCGATCAAAGATATAAGTTTGGAGGAGAAGGGAATGGATATCTTGATTGTTCTGCCTTTGTAAAACTGGTCTATGAAGAACTTGGTATAAAGCTTCCAAGAAGTTCTATAGAGCAATATCGGGTCGGGGTTTCAGTAGATAAAGATGAATTGATACCAGGAGATCTTGTATTTTTTAAAACCAGGGGAAAAAGAATCTCTCATGTAGGTATCTATATAGGAGATAAACGGTTTATTCATATTTCCTCTTCAAGAAAAAGAGTTGCCATTGATTCCTTAGATGATCCTTATTTTAAAAAACGCTATGCCGGGGCAAAAAGGGTCTTAAACGGAGAAGTGCTTGAATATTTTCAGGAGTATCTGAATAAAAACAAAGAAAACTTTGAAAACAGGGATAATAAAGGTGTTATAAAAAGAGAGGACACTATTCCTGAAGTAAATATTTAATTTTCTCCCATCCGATTTTTTCAATAATTGCTCCCAAGCGTTCGCCCTTTTGATTATATTTTTTGTAAAAGGATAGAACCTTTTTTAGAAGTGATGGAACTTCTTCTTCTTTTGCAAGACGCCAGAAAGTTGCAAGTCTTGGATGTCTTCCCAGTTTTCCGCCAAGGTAGATTTTGTAACCTTTAAATCCTTCAAAAAGAGCATCTTCAGGGCAGATTTTAATACAGGCCCCGCAGCCTACACATTTTTCTGCGTTTATAAAAGGTCCGTTTTCAGTAAGAGTTATAGCCTCTTCTTCACAGGTCTCCACACAGGAGCCGCAAAAGGAACAGGCCTTAGGATTAACTTCAGGGAGACTAACCCCATGTAAGGCAAAATCGGTGATATGAATTTGGGAGCAGGCATTGGGACACTCAGAAAGCCCCACTTTAAATTTATGATGAGCCTTAAGAGGCCCTTTCACCTTTTCTTTCAAGAATTCCGTTATATTTTCAGCCTCAAGAATTTCTTCAATTTTTTTTAAAAGGATTTCTGAGGAGGTAATAGCATTGGGACAGGAATTTACACCAAAACACCCTGTGACCTCATATCCCTTTTCTGCTTGGGACATCTTTTCAAGGAGAACCTCTTTAGCCGAAAGAAAATCCTCCAAGGTGACTTTTTTAACCCCTTTAGTGGAAAGATATTTCTCTACCTCTCTTTTAACTTTTCCCCTAACAAAAAAGGGAATTTTTTTAAGATATTCCTCTGCTTCTCTTTCCCATTCCATATTTTATAAAACCTCCTCAGAAAGTATTTCGCCTTTTACACTAATGGTATAAACTTTAAAGGATATATCTTTTTTGGCAAGTTTTCTTGCCTCATTTAAAATATAAATTAAACCTCTACAGCAGGGAACTTCCATAATGGCCACTTCAATGCCCTTTAAAGGAACCTCTGAAAATATTTCTGTAAATTTTTCAATATAAAGCTCTGCGGGATCAAATTTGGGACATCCTATCATAATTTTTCTATCCGGAAGTAAATCAAGATGCAGTTTTGGATAGGCAACGGGTACACAATCTGCGCAAACAAGAAGGTTCGCTTCTCTCAAAAAAGGAGCTTTAGGAGGAATAAGTCTTATCTGAACCGGCCAATGAGAAAGGGCCGAAGTTATTTCACCTTTAAATTCTTTAGGCTCTTTGGGGGTCAACTCTTTTAACTGATGAGAGGGACATCCACAGGCAAGAGTAGTCATCTCAAAAAGTTTAATCTGGCCTTCTTTTATCTTTTTGATATGCTCATGCACTGCCTCTTCATCAAATTCTTCCGCCTCCCTTTCTACAATTTTTAAAGCCCCTGTGGGACACTCACCAATACAGGCCCCAAGGCCATCACAATAAACCTCACTAATGAGCCTTGCTTTGCCATCAATTATGGCAAGAGCTCCCTCAGCACAGGCTATAACACACTTTCCACAACCATTGCAAAGCTCTTCATCAATCTCAATAATTTTTCTCTTAACTTTGGCCATGCCTCCATCCTCCTTTTTATTTTAATAGTTCTCTAATCAATTCTTCAGGGTTTAAACCTTCTTTATAGTTTTTGAGGGTAATTTTTATCTCCTCCCAGAGGGTCTCAGGAAGACCTGCCTTTTTATAAAGGTTTTCCCGCTCATCTGGCGAAAGATAGTAAAAAAGTAAAAGAAGAAGTTTTGTCCCAGGGGAGCTCCCTTTTTCTTTTAGTTCTCTTTCCAGAGTTTCAACTCCTTTTTGAATTTCAGAGTAGAGCTCTTTGGGAAGCATTTCTTCAAGGAGGGAAAGAATTTTTGATTTAAGGAGATTTGCCTTCTCACGGATAAGCTCAGGGGGAAGCTCTCCCAGGCAGACCTCAGCATACTTACAATAGGCCGCACATCCAAAATCAAGCTTGGGATTGGGGATAACCTTTTTGCAGGAGGGACATTTTCTTGTTGTATCATCTTTAAAGAATTCCACCTTTTCGCCACAAAAGGGACAACTTATTTCAAAAATGGCATCTTCCTTCCAGTATCTCCAATCCTGCCCTGGACATCTCATATTTAATCCCTCCTGTTTTATATATTAATCACTTTGATAAATTATATAATTGATTTAAGTCAAAAAGTCTTTTTATTTCGGTAGCCCAAGCTTGAACGTTTTATTAGAGAGCGCAGGCTAAAGGTTGTTCAGGTATCAGAGAAAACAAAATGTGAAAATACATAATACAAAGTAATACAGTGGCTAAATTCTTGCAAACTTATACACTTTCTTGGAAAAGAAAAAATTGAGGTTATATTTTTATAGGTTATGAGGAAAGTTGAGGCGGAATTTTTAAAAGATCTAAATCCCGCTCAAAGAGAGGCTGTTGAAACCATTTATGGGCCTCTTCTTGTTATAGCAGGGGCTGGTTCAGGTAAAACAAGAACCCTCGTATGTCGTCTTGCCTATCTTGTTGAAAGGGGCATTCCTTCAGAAAAAATTCTTTTATTAACCTTTACAAGAAGGGCCGCAAGGGAAATGATTGATAGAGCCTCCTCTTTACTTCAAAGGGATGTCAATAAAATCACCGGAGGAACCTTTCATTCTCTCTGTAATCTTATGCTAAGACAATATGGAAGTCTCATTGGATATAATTCCAATTTTACCCTTCTTGACAGGGGAGATTCCGAAGATCTTTTAAATCTTTTAAAAACAAGCCTTGGACTTTCAGACAGAAAGAAGCGCTTTCCCAAAAAGGACACCCTTGCAACCATTTATAGCAAAAGCATTAACCAGCTTCGCTCTGTGGAAGAAATTGTTTCCTCAGAATATCCCCAATTTCTTGAATATCTTCCAGAAATTCAGAGGCTCTTTGCAGAATATGTGGCTTACAAAAGGGAACATCAACTTATGGATTATGATGATTTACTCTTAAACTGGTTGAAAATTCTAAAGGAGTTTCCCTATGTAAGAAAGGATGTGGGCGCTCGTTTTCAATTCATAATGGTTGATGAGTATCAGGACACTAATACCCTGCAGGGTGAAATTATAAAATACATGGCAGAAGATCATCAAAATGTTATGGTAGTGGGTGATGATTCTCAAAGTATTTATGGATTTAGAGGAGCCAATTATCGCAATATTTTTGAATTTCCCAAGCTCTTTCCAAACACTAAAATTATAAAACTTGAACAAAATTATCGGAGCACCCAGCCCATTCTTGATCTTGCCAATGTAATAATTGCCAATTCCAAGATTAAATATACCAAAACCCTTTTTACCCTCAAAAAAGAGGGGGAAAAACCGGTCTTTCTCAGACCAAAAGACGAAGCTGAGGCAAGTATTTTTATCGCTGACAAAATTCTTGAACTGAGAGAGAAGGGTTTAAAACTCTCGCAGATGGCAGTTCTTTTCCGGTCTGCCTTTCATTCTTATGAGCTTGAAATTGAGCTTACTAAAAGAGGAATCCCCTTTGTAAAATACGGTGGTCTTAAACTTTTAGAATCAGCCCATGTAAAGGATGTAATTTCCTTTCTGAAAATAATTTTGAATCCCAAAGATTTCCTTGCCTGGAATAGGATTTTGCTTTTAATGGAAGGAATTGGACCTCGCACGGCAGAAAAGATTATTAATCTTTTAAAAGAAGAACCACTTTCTTTTTCATTTCCAAGAATATTGAGTTTGAGCGCCTCCAGAAAACTAAAAAGTTTTCTTGATCTTTATATGCAGTTTAGGCCATATAGTGAAAGGCCTTCAGAGATTCTTTCTCGCATCTGGGAATATTATGAACCCCTTTTTCAAAGAATTTATTATGAAGATTATAATCGCAGAGTAAAAGATATTGAGGGGCTTTTCTCCCTTGCAGAAAGATTTGAAACCCTTGATGAATTTTTATCTGAGCTTCTTCTTGAACCCATAGAGATTACCGATTATGAAAAAGAGGATATCGATGAAGCACCTTTAATTTTATCAACTATTCATTCTGCCAAGGGTCTTGAATGGCATACCGTTTTTATTATATCCCTCATAGAAGGGAGATTTCCCTCCTTTCACAGCCTTGAAAATGAAGAAGAGCTTGAAGAAGAAAGAAGGCTTTTTTATGTGGCTGTTACCAGGGCAAGGGAAAAGCTCTATCTGATCTCTCCACTTATGGTTTATTTGCCCGGAGAAGGTAAAGTTTTTGCAAAGCCTTCAAGATTTATAAAGGAGATACCGCCCTCTCTTTACAGGGAAATATCCATTAATGGTAAAAAGTCTTTTATTTCCTCATTTCAAGAAAAATCAAAGGAAGACACCACTTATGGGAGTTCCCCTTTTAAGGTTGGAGACCTTGTCAGACATCCCCATTTTGGTGAGGGAGAAGTTCTTGAGGTTTCAGGAGATAAAATAAAGGTAAATTTTGTCAATAAAGGGCCAACCCTTTTGCATCTTAAATACACTAATCTTGAGAGGTTATAATGAAAGAAAAAATTAACATAGCTTTAAAAATTAAAGAAAGAGTTTTATATAAAAATTTTACTCTTTATTCTTTAAAAATATTGCCCTCTGAGATATTCAAAAATCTTGATAAATTAAAGAAAAATTTTTTAATCCTTTATGCCAAAAAGTTTTACAAACCCGAGATAGAAATTCTTTCTCCAAAAAAATTGTTGATAAAAAAGAAACCAGATACTCCACAATTTCAAAGGGGTGATTTATGTATATTGATACTTCCTTTTGGTAATGTGCGTTACATTTTTCGAATAAAAATTGTGGAAGAAAATGAAGGGGGTTTCATTGGAGAAATAATTGATCCAAGATATGATGAAAGGATTTCCTTTAAAATACATATACCTGTATTTTTTTCTTTTATTCCTCCTAAATTCGTAAATAATTTATTAAATAACCCCGGTTTTCAGCTTTTGAGAGAAAGCAATTTCCTACCAGAATCTTACCAAATCCTTAAAGAAATTCATGTTTATGATCTTATTATAAATGAAAATAACAATATAAATGATGAATTCAAAAAGCTTATTCAGAAAACCTTTCTTGTGGGAGAGCTTGTTGACCTTTCCTCTGGTGGTCTATGTGCAAGAACAAAGGGACAAATCAACATAACAGATGACTTTGGAGTTTTTTATTTAAAGTTCAACTTGGAATTATCTTCAAAATTAATTAAATTTGCCCTTTTTACTTATTTGAGAAATATTTCTTATAAAGAAGATTTTACTTATTTTCATCTTGCTTTTTTGGTCAGTTTGAGAAAAGAATTCTGGGCGGCTATAAAGGGTGATCTTTTAAAATTGGCTGGTCAATAAAATTTCGCAAATTTTTAAGGCTCCCTCAAGGAAGGGGCCATCACTCTTAATAACAAGGACTGCCCTATCTTTATCATTTTGCACTTTCAGGATTTTAAAATTATTTAAATTGGAAATTCTTCTAAATTTAGGCAGTAATAATGGGTCCTTTAGCAAAATGTGAAGAAATTTATTTTTTTCTTCTATGGAAGGTATTTTTAAGTTTTTCATATAGAGCTTTAACTGATAAATTTTAATGAGATTTTCAGCCTCAACAGGTATTTTTCCGTATTTATCTTCAAGAAAATTTTTAAATTCTTTCAATTGGTCAATGTCCTTTATAAGAACGAGCTCCCTATAAAGACTTAGTCTTTCTTCAGTATCAGGGATATAACTTGGTGGGATAAAGGCTGGGACTTTAATGTTTACTTCTGGCTCCCAATCCTCAATTTCTTCTCCCTTAAGACTTTTTATGGTATTTTCCAGAAGTTCAAGATAGAGTTCATAACCCACTTTGTTTATATTGCCTGATTGATTGATTCCAAGAAGCTCACCAGCTCCTCTTATTTTAAGATCACTTAAGGCGAGCTTAAATCCTGATCCCAGTTCCACAAATTGCATAAGGGCTTTTAGGCGTTTTTGGGCTCCTTCGGTAAGGGTTTTAAAATCCGGAACAAGAAGATAGCAATAGGCCTTTTCTTTTCCCCTTCCAACCCTTCCTCTAAGCTGATAAATATCAGCAAGCCCAAAGAGATCTGCCCTGTTTATGAAAATGGTGTTGGCTGAAGGAATATCTATTCCACTTCCGATAATGGGTGTGCAAACAAGGATATCCACCTCATGATTTAGGAATTTATAGATAGCTCTTTCCAATAGTGATTCCTCAAGTTGTCCATGAACAATCTCTACACGGGCATAGGGAACGAGTTTTTGGATAAAATTGGCAAGGCTTGTCAGTCCCTGTATTCTTGGATGGACAAAATAGATCTGGCCGCCTCTTTTCAGTTCCTCTTCAATGGCATTTTTGATAAGCTCCGGATCAAAGGTGGTTAAAATCGTTTTAATGGCCTTTCTTCCAGGAGGCGGAGTTTCAATTAGGGAGAGGTCAAAGATTCCAAGAAGACTTAACTGAAGGCTTCGAGGAATAGGGGTTGCTGATAAAGAGAGTACCTTCACTTTCTTTTTTAGTTGCTTTAGGCGTTCCTTTTGTTTTACCCCGAAGCGATGTTCTTCATCTATTACAAGTAGTCCTAAATCTTTAAATTCCACATCCTTTGAGAGAAGGCGATGTGTTCCAATTATAACGAGTATTTCTCCCTCCTTGAGTTTTTTTAGGGTCTCTCTTTGTTCTCCTTCACTTCGCAGTCTTGAAAGGATTCCAACCTTTATTCCAAAGGGCTCAAGTCTTTCTTTAAAATTTCTGTAATGCTGTTCAGCAAGGAGAGTGGTAGGGCAAAGGAGAGCCACTTGTTTTCCTGCACGGGCAGTGACAAAAATGGCACGGAGAGCCACTTCAGTTTTGCCAAAACCCACATCTCCTACAAGCAATCTTTCCATGGGTTTTGGGCTCGCAAGGTCTTCAAGACTCTCTTCAATAGCTGCTAATTGATCAGGGGTTTCCTCAAAGGGAAAGGTTTGAGCAAACTCAGCTAAAGCGAGATTATCAATAGGTATGGAAAAACTTTTTATAGCCTTCCTTTCTGCATAAAGTCTCAGGATTTCCTCAACAACTTCGGTTAACCTTTTTTCAACCTCTTTTCTTCTTTTTAAAAAGGTTTTTTTGCCGAGTTTGTCAAGCTGGGGCTCTTTATCCCCGACTCCTACATAGGGATAGAGCTCTGAAAGTCTTGTTACAGGAAGAAAAAGTTTGTCTCCCTCAGCATATTCCACTTCAAGAAATTCACCTTCAAAGCCATCCACTTTGAGAAAAACAAGCCCCTGAAATTTTCCAATTCCATGAAGTTTATGAACCACATAATCTCCTGGTTTTAAATCCTCAAATCTTCTGAAATGGGAAGTTCTTTTTTGATGTAAAGCCTTACCTTCCCCCTTTTTAAGTCTTTTTCCGAAAAGCTCAAAGTCTGAGGTAATAATTAGGTTTTTTTCAGGATAAATAAAACCCTCTTTTAGCTCACCAATATGAAATTTGAGATTTTTATTTGGCTCATAACCTCTAAGACGGAGTCCCTCTTCAATGGTTGTTTTAATAACGGCATCCTGAATAAAAATATGAATTTCTTTATTTTCCTTTAAGTTTTCGATTAAAAATTCAAAGGCCTCATTTATACGATTATTGGTTTTCTCAAAATGAATATTTTTAATCTCAAAGGATTTAAAAGAGGGATTTCTTAAGGGAAGTTCCAGTGCCTCAATTACAGAATGATTTTGAAAAATTTTTTCTATTTCCTGTGGTTCTGCATAAAGAAGGTTTTCCTCAAAAAGAAGTTTTTCTTTGAACTTTGCCTTTTCAGAAAATTTGTAAATTTTTTCCCAAAAGGCATCAAGCTCCTTAAAAATTCTTTCCCTTTCAAAAAGCACAAAGAGAATCTTTTGAGAGGCAAGATTTTCATGTAAAAGTTTGAGATCATAAAAAAGAGGAAGAAGAAATTCGGGATTTTCAAGAAAACTTTTAGTTTCTATGTAATTCAAAAGTTGAGAAAGCCTTTTTTCGGAGATTTTGTCTTTTAATTTTAGGATTCCTTCATAGAGTTTTTCAGTTTCCCCTGTAAAGAAGAGCTCTTTTGCAGGAAGAATACTTCCCTCTTCTGCCAATCCAAGGCTTTTTTGGGTATCGGGATCAAAAAATTTAAGAGTAAGGATTTCATTTCCAAAAAATTCAAGTCTTAGGGGATAATCATATTGAGGAGAAAAAATATCAATAACTGCTCCCTTAACCGTAAATTCACCTTTATTTTTTACAATGCCTACCCTTTCATAACCGAGAAAAACAAGATTTTCTATAAATTTTTCTCTTTCAATTTTTTCACCAGGGATGAGATAGAGATAATGTTTTTTAATAAGCTCTACTGAAAGAGTTCTTCTTGAGAAAGCCTTTATATCAAGAACAACCGCCTTTAAATCTTTTAATTCCCAAAGGATTTTTAGCTTTTCCTTTTCCTCTTCATCAACGCTATAGGCTTCTGAAAAAGGTGGAAGGGAAGATGAGGGATAGTGGGCAATTTTCCCCTGAGAAAGTGCTTTATAGACATAATAAAAATCTTTGATTTTTTCTTCGTCAGGAAAAATCACAAAAAGGGAGTATTCTTCAAGTTCTTTATGATATTCCTTGGCAAGAAGATAGCCCAAAAAAGAGGCATTAATACCTGAAAAGTTAGGTAATCCCTTCATAGCTCTTAGGGAAATTTAAAATTTTTCTTTTAATTTTCAAGGAATGGGGCTATAATGTAGATCATGCAGATTGAGGAATTAACTTCAGAGGAATTTAAAAAATTAAGAGAAACCATTAAGAGCATTATTATTCCTGTAGGGTCAATTGAGGCACACGGGCCTCATTTACCTCTCGGGACTGACCTTTTCACCATCTATGAAATCTCAAAAAAATTGGTAAAGGAAGTAAAAATTTTTCTTTCTCCCCCTATTTATTTTGGGCTTTGCAGAAGCACAAGAGACCTTCCAGGCACAATCACTCTTAAAGGGGAAACCTTGAAAAGCCTGCTTCTTGATATCTTGGAAAGCCTTTATCATCAAGGATTGAGAAATTTTATCATTCTTTCTGGGCACGCAGGGGGAACTCACAATGCTTATTTAATTGATACCGCAGAAGCCTTTCTTGAAAAATACGGAGATGCAAGATTTTTTATAGCTGATATTATTAAACTTTTAAAGGAGATTTTACAGGAACTTGGAATACCTGAGAGGGATTCTCACGCAGGGGAATGGGAAACCTCCCTTATGATGTATCTTAAAGGGGAACTTGTTAGAGATCTTTCTTTGGCTTTTGAGGATTATCCTACCTTTCCAAAATTTTGGGTATTAAAGGAAAAAGAAAATTACTGGTCCTCTGGAATATGGGGTAACCCTCACAAAGCCTCAAAAGAAAAGGGAAAAATTCTTACAGAAAAGCTTCTTCAAAAATTGAGGGACCTCTTGAGTGATTTTATTCAGTGATTTTTTTTTCTGTGAATCTTTTTAATTAAATTAGATATTTATTGTCTCTTGACAATAATAATTTTTAGGTTATAATTTTTTTAAATTAAAAAAAGGAGGTGGAAAGATGAAAGAGATGACCAAAGAGTGTTTGAAGGGTGCCCTTGCAGGAGAGTCTCAAGCTTGTGTAAAGTATATGATTTTTGCCGATATTGCTGAGAAAGAGGGGTTTCCTCAAATAGCAAGGTTATTTAGAGCAATTGCTTATGCTGAAAGAGTTCATGCCGAAAATCACTTAAGGGCTCTTAACGGAGAAGGAACCTTGGAGAATTTAGAGATTGCCATTAAGGGGGAAACCTTTGAAGTTGAAGAAATGTATCCTGCATATAAGGCTATTGCTGAGTTGCAGGGAGAAAAGCAGGCTTTAAGGGCCTTTCATTTTGCTATTGAGGCTGAAAAAATTCATTCTGCTTTATTTTCTGAGGCAAGAGAAGCTGTAAAAATGGGTAGAGATCTTGAAATAGGGGATATTTACATTTGTCCAACCTGTGGGCACACTGCTGTTGGAAAGGCCCCAGAGAGATGTCCAGTGTGTGGGGTTGCTGGAGAGAATTTTAAAAAATTTTAAAAAGGAGGTGTAAAGATGGGCAGACTGAAAGGAACGAGAACGGAAAAAAATCTTCTCATTGCTTTTGCAGGGGAGTCACAGGCAAGAAATCGTTATACCTTTTTTAGCTCAACAGCAAAAAAAGAGGGTTTTGAACAAATTGCCTTTATCTTTGAGGAAACTGCAAACCAAGAAAAGGAACATGCCAAAAGACTTTTCAAATTTCTTGAGGGAGGGGATCTTGAGATAACTGCTACCTTTCCTGCGGGAAAAATAGGCAATACCCTTGAAAATTTAAGGCATGCAGCCCAGGGTGAAAGATATGAATATTCAGTGATGTATCCCTCTTTTGCAAAAATTGCCAGAGAAGAAGGGTTTGAAGAGATCGCCAAGGTGTTTGAAGCCATAGCTGTAGCTGAACAGTTTCATGAAAAAAGATACCTTGCCCTTGCCAAAAATCTTGAGGAAGGAACAGTTTTTAAGAAAAAAGTTGAGGTTGTCTGGAGGTGCAGAAATTGCGGATATATTCATAGAGGCCTTGAGGCTCCAGATCCTTGTCCATCCTGTGATCATCCCCGTGCCTATTTTGAATTAGTTTGCGAAAACTGGTAAATTTTAAAATGGGGTCCCCTGAACAAGGGGGACCTCCTTTTTAATAAGGGCAAATCCTTAGATAAAATGTTAGATCTTTACTTGAAGAGCTCTCAAGGATTATTCAAAAAACCGACAAGCTAAAACGTTCGTTTACAAAATTCCTTCAGAGAAGCTTTTTAAAAAATTTTTTATCAAAAATTCCCCTTGACTTTTTTCATCACTCTTTTATGCTTAAGTGGTATAAAGTGGTAAAAAGTGGAAGAAAATGTTTAGAGGAAAATTCAAGCATAATCTTGATGAGAAGGGAAGGCTTAGTCTTCCTTCTAAGTTCAGAGAGGTTTTGAGGGTAAGATATGGAACGGAAACCCTGATTATAACTAATATGCCAGAGTGTTTGGTAGTTTATCCCGTTTCTGAATGGAAGAAGCTTGAAGAGAGGCTTCTTAATCTTCCCTTTGGTATGAGAGAAGCTCGGGAATTTTTAAGGTATTTTCTTGGATCTGCAGAGGAGTGTGAACCCGATAAACAGGGAAGAATTCTTATACCCCAAACCTTAAGAGAGGAAATTCAGGTGGAAAGAGAGGTGGTCCTCCTCGGAATGTTAACCTATTTTGAAATTTGGAATCCCAAGGCCCTTTTTGAAAGATTTGAAAAAATTAAGTCCAATTTTGATGATATTCTTCAGGTTTTAAATCCATATCTTGAGGGAGGAAGACCTGTATCATCATGAGCCCGTTCTTCTTAAGGAGGTTCTTTACTGGCTTAAGGTTGAAAAGGATAAATTTTATGTGGATGGAACCCTTGGTCTTGGAGGCCATACAAGAGCCATCCTTGAAGCAGGTGCTCCCACGGCCAAGGTTTATGCCTTTGAATGGAATGAGAATACCTTGAAAATAGCAAGAGAAAGGCTGAAGGAATATAGGGATAGACTAAAAATTATCCCAAAAAGCTTTGTTTATATTAAGGAAGAAATAGAAAAAGAGGGGATTTTGGTTGACGGAGTTCTTCTTGATCTGGGGCTTTCTTCTTTTTTAATTGAGGGGTCTGGAAGGGGGTTCACCTTCCAAAAGGATGAGCCCCTTGATATGAGAATGAGCCTTGAGCTTGACCTTAAAGCTGAAGATATTTTGAATACCTTTTCTGAAGAAGAATTATTCAGAGTTTTTTCAAGAGGTGAAGTCCCCAGAGCAAAAAGCTTTGTCAGATATCTTCTCAGAAAGCGGAAAGAAAAGCCTTTTAAAACCACCTTTGATCTTGTTTCAGCGGTAAGGGAATTTTTCAAGCCTCCAAAAAGGAAGGAAAAGGATTTGTTAGCAGTGGTTTTTCAGGCTTTAAGAATTGAGGTGAATCACGAGCTTGAAAATCTTGAAAGGGCTTTAAAGGAGGTCCCTGAGGTGCTTAAATCTGGTGGCAGATTTGTAATAATCTCCTTTCATTCCCTTGAGGATAGACTGGTTAAAAGGGCTTTTAGTAGTGACCAAAGGCTTTTTGTTCTTACCAAAAAACCTATAGTTCCAAGCCCTGAGGAGATGAAGAGAAATCCCAGGGCAAGAAGTGCTAAAATGAGGGTGGCTGAAAGGAGGTAAATTATGGCTGGAAAAGTATATACTTTGAGGCCTGATGTAAGATATCAAAAGGTGAGTGGCAAAAGTAAGGCAGAAGAAAAGGTTTCTTTTAGGGAAAAAATGCTTGAGACCCTGGAGACCTTTTTATTAGTAATTCTTTTTTCACTTTTTTTAGTGGCATCAGGTGGGGTTATTTATAAAAGTTTTATTTATTTCAAAATTAAAAAAGAAAAAGAAGCCCTTTTGGCAGAAAAGACAGTGCTTGAAGAAAGGCTTAAAAATCTTACTTCTCGGGAAATAGTGCTTGATAAGGCAAGAAAACTTGGATTAAGACCACCACAAGAGGGAGATTATATTTATCTAAAATGAGGTGCAAATTTAGTCTTTGTTCAATAATTGCCTTTTTTATTTTGGGATTAACCCTTTTTTATGGGCTTTCTTCAGGAAGGGGCTTTTATCCATCTACTGAGTTGAAAGTAAAACGGGGGTATCTTCTTGATAGGAAAGGGGAGCCCCTTGTTATTAATAAAGAAAATTTTAAAGCCTATCTTATTTTGAAAGGCGAATCCCCTTTGGGAAGGGATTGGCCAAAGGAAATTCAGCTATACTTAAAGAACCCCCTCGAGATTCCCAAAAAGGGGCTTTTTTTACTTTCCGAAAGGCTCACCCTGGAAGAAGTAAAAAAGCTTGAAAAAATAGAAAATGTCGTAATAAAGGGTGACCTTGAGAGGAAACCGCTTTTTGAGGGCCTTAAGCCTTTGATTGGTGAAGTATCAGGTGGTGAGGGGATTTCAGGGCTTGAAAAAGTCTTTGATCCTGTTCTCAAAAAAGGGGAAAGTGTGATTACCTCCCTTGATTCAAAATTTTTAAAAAGGGTTTATTATTTGAATAAAAATTATGGTGAATTTTTCCTAAAGGGAATTGCCCAATTTAGGATCTCAACAGGGGAGTTAATTGCCTATTACTCTCAAGGAGAAAAGGATTGGTTAGAAAGGCAGCTTCTTCTTGGTAAAGATTATTTAGGAGTAAGGGATAAAGTGGTGTGGGAACTTGATAATTCCAAAAATATTGAGAGACCTTCAAGTTCTGGAATAACTCCTCTTTATTTGATAAAGGCCTATTTAACAGAGGCTTGCGGAAAACCTATTTATCCAACTCTCTTACCAAAGGATAAAGAGCTTTGTTCTCCCTCGGAGAAAGAAATAGAGTTTTTTTATTATTTAAAGGATTCAGAAGAATGGATTTACCTTACTAAAAAAGACGATTTCTTATATGTTTTTTTGGGCGGACTTTCTGTGAATGAAGAGGAATATTCCTTTGAGAGATTAAAAAATAATCTTCAATATCTGGTTAAAAAGTTATAATGCTTTTAAAGGAACTTCTCAAAAACGAAGAAATTCTTGAAAAGCTGAATTATAATGAAGATTTGGAAATTTCTGGGCTTACTGATGATTCAAGAAAGGTTAAGCCTGGGTTTATTTTCTTTGCAAGAAGGGGAACTAAAGAAAATGGAGAGAAATACATTCCTGAGGCCTTGCACAAAGGGGCTATTTGTATTATAAGGGAAAGCCCCCCAGATCCTTCCCTTAAATGCACCCAGATTCAGGTAAAAGAGATAAAAAAAATAATGGGAAAAGTTGCTTTAAAATTTTATGGTAATCCTGAAAAGGATTTAGTCTTTATTGGAATTACCGGAACCAACGGAAAAAGCTCAACAAGTTTTTTTTTAAAGGAACTTCTTGAGAATCTTGGCTTTAAATCAGCCTATATCGGAACTCTCTTTTATGAAATAGGAGAAAAAAGGTATCCCTCAAAGGAGACAACCCCTTCAATTCTTGAGCTTGCCCCTCTTTTAAAGGAAGCCAGAGATAGGGCAGTTAAATATCTTGTTATGGAGGTTTCCTCTCATGCCCTTCACCAGGATAGATTTTTTCCTCTGAAATTTGATCTTGCAGCCTTTACTAACCTTTCAAGGGATCATCTGGATTACCACGGGGATNNATGGTAAGGCGGTTATTTCCTTTGAAAGTGCCTATGGAGAAAGGCTTTATCAAGAATTAACAAATGAAGGGGTTTTAACCCCTGAAAGGGTCATAAAAGTAAACAATGGAGGATTTAAAGTTGAAATTCTTGAAAGGACCCCTGGGCTTAAATTGAAGATTAAGGGGCTGAAAGTTGAATATGTGGTTGAGACTGAGCTTTTCGGGGACTATCAGGCTTTAAATGTTTCTACCCTTTTAGGGTGTGCCCTGGGGCTTGGTTTTGACGAAAAAGAGGCTATTTCCGTTTTAAAAAAACTTAAAAATCCTCCAGGTAGGCTTGAGCTTTGCGGTATTTATAAGGGAGCTTATATATTTGTGGATTATGCCCATACTCCTCAAGCCCTTGAAAGTGCTTTAAAAAGCCTTGTACCCCTTAAGAAGGGGCGTTTGATAACCCTTTTTGGATGTGGAGGAAATCGAGATCCTGGAAAAAGACCCCTTATGGGTAAGGTGGCTAGTTCAATCTCCGATCTCCTTGTGCTAACTTCCGATAACCCCCGTTTTGAAGACCCAGAAAAGATTATCGAGGATATCAAGGTGGGTATTAACGGAAATAAACCACTCTATATTATTCCTGACAGGAGAAAAGCCATAGCCTTTGCCATAGAAGAATTAAAACCAGGGGATGTGCTTCTTATTGCTGGAAAGGGTCATGAAGACTATCAGGAAATTATGGGAAAAAGATATCCCTTTTCCGATAAAGAGGAGGTAAAAAAGGTTTTAAGGAGCCTTTCTCAAGATGCTTATTGAAAACAGATTTTCCACAGAGGATGTTATAAAGGGAACAGGCGGAATGCTCGTAAATGGTGATATGGGGATACCCTTCAAAGGTATCTCTACAGACACACGAATTCTTGAACCAGGTTATCTTTTCTGGGCCTTAAAGGGAAAAAACTATGATGGTCATTCCTTTTGGAAAGTTGCCTTAGAAAAAGGTGCCAAAGGACTTGTCCTTTCCTATTTTCCGAAGGATTTAAAAATTGAAGAGCTTCCCAAGACCATTTCTATTATACTCGTTAAAGATACCCTCAAAGCCCTCGGAGATTTTGCAACCTGGTATAGAATCAAAAAAGATTTCAAGGTTATAGCTATAACTGGTTCCTGCGGAAAGACAACCACTAAAGAAATTACCTGCGAAATTCTCAAAAGATTTTACAGAGTAGCTAAAAATGAGGCCAATTTTAATAATCTCATTGGTGTTCCCCTGAGTATTTTAAGTATAAAAGAGAGCCCGGACTGGGTGGTTCTTGAACTCGGAACCAATCAAAAAGGAGAAATAAGAAGGCTTGCAGAAATTGCTAAACCCTATATTTCTCTTATTACCTGTATCCAGCCAGCCCATCTTGAAGGACTTTCTTCCATAGAAGGGGTTCTTGAAGAAAAGTGCTCCCTTTTTGAAAAAACCGATTCTGAAGGAGTGCTTATCTATTATTATGATCAGGATATCTTAAGAAGAAGGGCAGAAAAATTTCCTCAAAGAAAGATATCCTTTGGAGAAATGGAAGGCTCGGATTTGCGTCTCCTTTCAGCAGAAAAAAAGAATTCCCTTTGGGAAATAAAATTTTCTTTTAAAAATAAAGAATACGCCTTCGAGGTAAATCTTCCTGGAAAACATAATCTTTTTAATCTTCTTTCTGCTCTTGCTGTAGCCTATGGAACTGGTCTTGATATAAAGGAGGTCTTAGAGAAGCTTCCTAAGGATTTATCTTCTCTTGTTAGGGGAAAAATCTTCAAGAAAGGGAACTGGATTATTCTTGATGATACCTATAATGCCAATCCGGGGTCCATGAAGGCTTCCCTTTTGTGGTTAAATGATCAGGCCACAGCTGAGGCGTTAAAAATAGCCATTCTTGGGGATATGAAAGAATTGGGAGAATTGGCTCCTCAACTACACAGAGAAATTGGAGAGTTTGCAGGGGAACTTGTGGATAAAGCCATTTTCATAGGAGAGATGGCCCTTAATTACGCAGAGGGTTTTAAAAATTCGGGGAAACCCTTTGAGGTTTATGCCAGCGTTGAGGATTTCTTTGAGAGAGGAAGCCTTGAAGATACATCCGCTTTCATTCTGGTTAAAGGTTCAAGGGCTTTGCGCATGGAAAGAATTGTTAAAAAATTGCTGGGAGAGGAAAACTGATGTTTTATCATCTCCTTTATCCTCTGAGCGATTGGTTTCCTCTTTTTAATCTTTTCAAATATATTACCTTCCGCACCTTTTATGGATCCCTTATGGCCTTTCTTCTTGTGTATTTTTTGATGCCCCCTTTTATTAATTACATGAAGAAAAAACAGTTTGGGCAAATTGTGCGAGAAGAGGGGCCCGTCCATCATAAAGTTAAGACAGGAACTCCCACCATGGGAGGGGTGATTATTATTATTGCGGTAACCCTTTCTATACTGCTCTGGTGCAATCTTTCCAATCCTTTTGTATGGCTTTCCCTTTTTGCTCTGCTTGGATTTGGGGCAATAGGCTTTGTTGACGATTATTTAAAAATAAAGAGGGGAAAAAATCTTGGGCTAAAAGCCAGAGAAAAACTTCTCTATCAGATAATTTTATCCTCCCTTTTTTATGTGTTCCTTTTCAAATTAGTGGGTTTAAATACCACATTAAATCTTCCCTTTTTTAAGAAAATAGTGATTGATCTGGGAATTCTCTATCTGTTTTTTACAATTATTGTTCTTCTCGGAAGTTCTAATGCGGTAAACCTCACAGATGGGCTTGATGGCCTTGCCATAGTTCCCTTTGTTGTGGTTGCAGGGGTTTATCTTGTTTTTGCCTATGCTTCAGGGCACTATAAATTTGCCAATTATCTATTTATTCCCTATATTCCCTATGCAGGAGAACTTGCTGTGGTTTGTGGAATTCTTGGAGGGGCAGGCCTTGGTTTTCTCTGGTATAATTCCCATCCTGCGGAAATTTTTATGGGAGATGTTGGTTCTCTTGGGCTCGGTGGGATTATGGGTGCCATAGCCATAATGGTAAAACAGGAACTCATGCTACTTGTTGCTGGTGCAGTTTTTGTGGCAGAGGCCCTTTCAGTTATTCTTCAAGTGGGATATTTTAAACTTACTGGTGGTAAAAGGATTTTTAAAATGGCCCCTCTTCATCATCACTTTGAATTGCTTGGCTGGAAAGAAAATAAAGTTGTGGTTAGATTTTGGATAATTTCAGTGCTTTGCGGAATAATTGCCTTAAGTACCTTAAAAATTCGATAAAGGAATTTAAACATGGATTTGAGAGGAAAAAGAGTAGTAGTTATAGGGTTTGGAAAAAGCGGGCAGGCTGCAACAAGGCTTCTTCTTGTTAAAGGAGCAGAAGTAATTGTTTCAGAGGAAAGGCCAAGAGAAAAACTTCCTCCTTCTTATCTTTCCTCCATGGAGGTTCAGGGAGTAATTTTTGAAACAGGAGGCCACAACCCTGAAACTTTAAAAAAGGCCGATTTAATTGTGGTAAGCCCCGGGGTTCCTCCTGAGGTCTTTAAACCCGCCATTGAAAAGGGAGTGCCTGTTATTAGTGAACTTGAACTTGCTTTTAGATTTTTAAGTCCCGAGGAAAGGGCAAATATTGTCGCCATAACAGGCACAAACGGCAAAACCACAACTACCGCCATGATTTCTGACCTTCTCAAACTTTCGGGATTTAAAGTTTTTACCGGTGGAAATTATGGAATTCCTCTTTCTGAATATGTGCTAAGCAATGTAAAGCTTGATAAAATTGTTCTTGAAGTTTCAAGTTTTCAGCTGGAAAAGATTGAAACCTTTTATCCTCATATTGGGTTGCTTTTGAACATTACTCCAGACCATCTTGATAGATACCAAAGCCTTGAGGAATACGCCTATTATAAGTATCGCCTTTTTGAAAACCAATGCGCTGAGGATTTTTCCCTTCTTCCCTATGGTGAGCCCTTTTTTAAAAGGTTCAAAAATATGATAAAGGGGAAAATTTTCTGGGTAAGTGAAGGAGAAAAGGAAAATGTATCTGCTTTTGTAGAAGAGAATAAAGTGGTTTTGAGGTGGTCCTCTGGGGAAAAAGAAATTTATTCTTTAAATGGTTTTCGGCTTTTTGGGGAGCATAACAAGTTTAATCTTGCTATGGCTTTGCTTGCAGGAAGATTAGCTGGTGGAACCCCTCAGGCTGGTGAAAAACTTATAAAGGAATTTACTGGTTTTCCCCATCGCCTTGAATATGTGGGGACCTTTGGAGGAATAACCTTTATTAATGATTCTAAGGCAACCAATGTGGATGCAACCCTTCAGGCCTTAAAGGGTCTTTTTGGCCCAATTATTCTCATTCTTGGAGGAAGACATAAAGGGGCTTCTTATAAACCTCTTGCTCCTTTAATAAAAGAAAAGGTAAAAGTTCTCATTCTTATGGGAGAAGCCCGTTTTGTGATTCAAGAGGAGCTTGGAAACCTTGTTGAAACCTATCTTTCAGAGGGTCTTCCAGAGGCCCTTGCTATATCCTTTCAAGTGGCTAAACCAGGAGATATTGTGCTTCTTTCTCCAGCCTGTTCAAGCTTTGATCAATTCAGGGATTATCAAGAAAGGGGAGAGGTTTTTAAAGACCTAGTTAAAAAATATGCTCCTATGTATTTTAAAGAAGATTCTTTTCAAGAGGTTTACCATTGAAATGGGTAATAACAGCTGGTGGAACAGGTGGACATTTAATTCCCGGGATTGCCCTTGCCCAGGAAATTATGAGACTTGGAGAGGAACTAATCTTTATTTCAGGCACAAGGCCTGTGGAAAAACACATATTAAGGGATAAGCCCTTTAGGGTTTATCAACTGGAGGTTGAGGGCATAGTGGGAAGACCTTTAAAAGATAAAATAAGAGCAGGCTTTAAATTAATAAAAGCAATTCATAGGGTGAGAAAAATTCTTGAAGAATACAAGCCTCATGCCATAATTGCAGAGGGGGGTTATGTCTCTGTTCCTGTAGTTGTTGCAGGAAAACTCTTGGGAATAAAAACCGCTCTTCATGAGCAGAATGTAATTCCAGGGAAGGCCAATCTTCTTTTGAGTAAAATGGTTGACAAAGTTTTTATTAGCTTTCCCGAGAGCAAAAAGTATTTTCCTGAAGAAAAAGTAGTGTTTTCAGGAAACCCTGTAAGAAGAGAGCTCCTTCTTCCGAGAGAAAGAGACCAGAAAGGAATAGGTCTTCTTGTTATGGGAGGAAGTCTTGGAGCAAGATTTTTAAATGATTTAATCCTTAAACTTTTTCCAAAGCTTTTTGAAGTCTTTCCAGAGCTTTTTCTTATTCATCAGACAGGTCTTGAAGATTTTGAGAGAGTAAAGGAAGAATATGAGAAGAGCTCTCATTTTTTGAGATTTAAGGAAAGAATTAAGATTTTTCCTTTTATTGAGGATATGGGTTGGGCTTACAATGAGGCAGATCTTGTTATAGCAAGAGCTGGAGCAACAACTATTGCAGAGCTTATTGCCTTAAAAAAACCTGCTATTCTTATACCTTACCCTTATGCTGCAGGAAGGCATCAAGACATAAATGCTGAAGTTCTTGCAAGGATTGGTGGAGCAATAAAATTTAATCAGAAAGATCTTGAGGAAGAAAAATTTTTAGAAGTTCTTAAAAACCTTTTATCCAGTAAAGAGACCCTTGAGAAGATGAAAAGGGCCTATGAAACTTTAAAAGTGGAGAATCCTTCAGGGGTGATTCTTTCTGAAATGAGAAAACTTGTAGAGGGCACAAAAAATGCTTGATAAAAAGAGAAAGATTCATTTTATAGGGGTTTGCGGAGTAGGTATGAGTGGGCTTGCTCTAATTTTAAAAAAACTGGGTCATGAGGTGAGTGGATGCGACCTTATGAAGAGTAAATATTTTGAAAATTTAAAAAGAGAGGGAGTTGAGGTTTTTATAGGGCATGATCCTTCACATCTTGAGGGAGTGGAAATTGTGGTTTATTCCTCTGCCATTTCGAAGGATAATCCTGAAATACTTAGTGCCAAAGAAAATGGGCTTATTCTTCTTCCAAGGGCCCAAATGCTTGCTGAGGTTATGAAAAGTTATCCCAAAAGTATACTGGTTTCTGGCTCTCACGGAAAAACTACAACCACCTCAATGATTGCTGAGGTTTTAATGGGTCTTGGAGTGAATCCAACGGTTATAGTTGGCGGGGTAATAAATAACATTCAAGCTAATTCCCTTCTTGGGAAAGGAGAGTTTCTCGTTGCAGAGGCTGATGAAAGTGATGGATCCTTTCTTTTTTATAACCCCTTTATTGAGGTAATCACCAATATTGATAAGGAGCATCTTGATTTTTATGCAGATTTTGAGGCTATAAAAAGGGCCTTTGCAAGTTTTATCAGAAAATGCCATCCTGAGGGAAAGGTAATTTTGTGTTGGGATGATCAGGGAGTAAGAGAAGTGATAGCTGAGCTTTCAGGTCCTTTTCTCTTTTATGGTTTCACCGAGGGGGCAGACCTAAAGGGTCATATTCTCAAAGAAGATCCCTATCCATTAGTTGAAGTTACCTTTAAAGGGAAAAAGCTCGGGAGTTTTAGGCTTTCTGTTCCAGGAAGGCATAATGCTCAAAATGCTTTAGCAGCCCTTGCCGTTGTTCATACCTTGGGGTTGTCTATAGACAAAGCTTTAGAAATTCTTCAAAAATTCAATGGAGTAAAAAGAAGAATTGAATTTAAGGGTATTTATAAGGGAGCTTTACTTTTTGATGATTATGCGCACCATCCAAGGGAGATTGAAAGTGTTATTCAAACTTTAAAAGGTTTATATCCTGAGAAGAAACTTTTTGTGGTATTTCAGCCCCATAGGTATACGAGAACCCGTGCTCTCTGGAATGAATTTCTCCTTGTTTTAAAAGAGTCCGAACTACTCCTTCTTACAGAAATTTATCCAGCCAGCGAAAATCCCCTTCCTGGTATAACAGGAGAGGCCTTTTATGAGGCTGTAAGAGAGGTTAGAACCGGGAAAAGGCCCACCTTTTTTGGAGAAACCCTTGAGGAAGTGAAAAATCTACTTGAAAAACTTGCTTCTCCTGATATGGTCATCGTCACCATGGGAGCAGGAAATATCTATCGGGTAGGTGAAGAACTTCTTGAAGGTGAAAATAAGGCTTATGAAGTGGCTTAAGGAATTAGATAAATTTTTAGGAGAAAGGGAAATTCTTTACAAAGAAAATGAGCCCCTTTCTTTGCATACCACTATAAGGATAGGGGGGCCTGCTTTAAGAACGGTTTATCCAAAGAGGCTTGAAGAATTTATAGGGTTGCTTGATTTTCTTAGGGCGAATCAAATTCCCTTTTATGTGATTGGTGGCGGAAGTAATCTTCTTGTGAGTGATAAGGGTTATGAGGGTGTGGCAGTTTTTACTAAGTTTTTAAGGGATATAGAAATCCTTACTGAAAAGGATTCCCTTATAATGAGGGTTCTTTCCGGAACAAGGATTAATGAGGTCATAAGATTGGGTTATGAAAGGGGATTTTCTGGTTTTGAGTTTTTAGCGGGTGTTCCTGCAACTCTGGGTGGGGCTGTAAAGATGAATGCCGGTGCCTTTGGGAAAAGCACTTCTATGTTAGTTAAAAAGGTCACCCTTTATAAGGATGGAGAAATCACAGAAATTGAACCTAAGGATAGTGATTGGATTTACAGAGCTTTCAAAAGGGAGGGAATTATTCTTTCTGCTGAAATTGAATTAAAAAGGGAAGACAAAGAAAAAATTAGGGAAAAATTAAAAGAATTTTGGGAAAAAAGAAGGGCAACTCAGCCTGTTTCTGAAAAGACCTTTGGCTCTGTTTTTAAAAATCCGCCATGCTGTTATGCTGGAGCTTTGATTGAAAGAGCAGGACTCAAAGGTTATCAAAGGGGTAAAGCCAAGATTTCTGAAAAACATGCCAATTTTATTGTAAATACCGATGGGGCAAAGGCTGAAGATGTCCTTTTTTTAATGAGGCTTGCAAGAAGGAGGGTTTATGAATCCTTTAATATTTTACTTGAACCAGAGGTTAAATTTCTGGGAATAGCCTATGATTGCCTGGATTAAAAGGCATTTTTATTACCTTATTGGTTTAATGATCATTATAAGCTTTGTTATTATGAGTGTTTATGTTCTATATTTTACCGATTTATTTATTCTTAAAGAAATTAAAGTTTTCAATAATCACAGAGTTAGCAAAGAAGAAATTATAAAACTGACGGGACTAAAGGGTGGCGAGAGGCTTTTTAGGATCAACCTTAATGCACTTGAAAGAAAATTAAAAAATTATCCTCTGATTGAGGAGGTAATTATTGCAAGGAGATTGCCTTCTCGGCTTGAGATTACTGTAAAAGAACGGGAAGGGCTTGCCATCCTTATAAAAGGACAAAGGGGTTATCTCATTGATAAAAAGGGAGTAATTATTGGAGGGATTTTACCCAACGATTATCTCTACTACCCCCTTGTTGAAATTAAGAATGAAAAATGGAAGGATAATTTTTTGAGTTTTCTCTCTTGGATAAAAGAGAACAAAAATTATTTGCCTGTTTTTGAAAATTTTTCCAAAATTATCTTAGAGGAAGATAAAATTATATTTACCACCAAGAATCATTTGAAGATTTATTTTCCTTTAAGCTTAAAGGAAGATTGGATTGAGTTATACAAAAATCTTGACAGGATTATGGTTTATCTTTATGAAAACCAGTTAATTGAAAAAGTGGAGCATATTAGAATGGATTATCCCTATGGAAGGGCTTTAATAAAATTCAGGAGTTAAGGAATGAGAAAGGGTGAGGGAATTTTAACTGTTGATGTGGGGACTACTAAAATCTGTGCCCTATTTGGTGAGGAAAAGGAGGGAAAACTCTGGGTCACTGGTATAGGGGTTGTTCCCTCTCACGGGTTAAAAAGGGGTTGTATAATCAACCTTGAAGAGGCAACACACAGTATCAGAAAAGCCATAGAAAAGGCCCTTTCTCAAGCCAAGGCAGAACCAACCTATGTGTTTACTAGTGTCACAGGAGATCATATTCAAACGCACATGGGGATGGGGGTTGTAGCTCTCAAAGAAAAGGAGGTTACCCCTCAGGATCTTGATGAGGTGCTTAGATCAGCCCAAGTCATGGATATTCCTCAAGAAAGGGTACTTTTACATGTAATACCTCAAGAATTTATTCTTGATAATATCAGGGGAATAACTCAACCTCTCGGAATGACTGGGCATCGTCTTGAGGCCCATGTTCAGCTAATTACCGCTCAGAGATCTCATGTTCAAAACCTGCTCAAATGTTTTGAAAGCCTCGGTATTGAGGTTGACGGGATTATTTTTCAGGGACTTGCTTCAGCAGAAGCGGTTTTAACTCCAGAGGAAAAGGAGCTGGGGGTTCTTCTTGCGGATATTGGGGGAGGAACGACCGACCTCGTTATTTATAAGGATAATGTTTTGCGTTTTTGTTCTTCCATTCCCGTTGGTGGAGAACTTTTAACAGGAGATCTTGCAGTATGCTTAAGAACCACAAGAAATGAGGCTGAAAGAATTAAAATTGAAAAAGGGGTATGCCTGAGAGAACTGGTTGAAGAAGATGATTTTGTTGAAATTCAAGGAATTGGCACAAGATCATCAAAGCGAGTTAGTAAAAAAATGATTGCAGAGATTTTAGAAGAGAGGGTAAAGGAATTAATTATTCTTATTGAAGCAGAATTAAAAAACATTCCTAAGGCATTTTTAACAAGTGGGGTGGTTTTAACAGGGGGATCTTCGTTACTTCCTGGTCTTCTATATCTTACCGATCAGTATTTAGATCTTCCAGCAAGAGTAGGATATCCTGAGAGGCTTCCTGGACTAAGTGAAGAGATACATCATCCGAAGTTTTCAACAGCTGTTGGCATGCTTCTTTATGCCTATCAGAATTTAATTAACCAGATCGAAAAACCTAGGAAAGGCAGGGGTTTATTAGAAAGGTTGAGAGATTTATTTAAAATTTAAAGGGAGGGGAAGCCCATGACAATAGCCTTTGATATGGTTGACCAAGAAGAAATAAAACTTCAACCCAACATTAAGGTTATTGGAGTTGGTGGAGCTGGCGGAAATGCTGTGGCTCATATGATAAAGAGAGGGCTTATCGGGGTTGAATTCATAGCGGCCAATACAGATTATAAGGTTCTTTCTCTTAACCCTGCCCCGGTAAAGATCCAACTTGGCAAAAATTTGACAAAGGGGCTTGGAGCTGGAGGTAAACCTGAAATTGGAAGAAAAGCCGCAGAGGAATCCGAAAAGGACATAAGAGATGTATTAAAAGATGCTGATATGGTTTTTCTTGCAGCAGGAATGGGAGGTGGAACAGGAACAGGAGCTACCCCTGTAATTGCAAGTCTTTGTAAAGAAATGGGAATTTTAACCATAGCAGTGGTTACAAAACCCTTTTCCTTTGAGGGAAAAATTCGTATGAAACAGGCTGAAGAGGGCCTTGAGGAATTGAGAAAGTATGTGGATACCCTGATAACTATTCCCAATGATAAGTTAATTTTACTTGGTGCGCCTCAAGAGAGGCTTTATGAGATGTTTAAAAAGGCTGATGATGTATTATATTATGCAGTAAGAGGAATTTCTGATTTAATCCTTTCCCCTGGATATATTAATCTTGACTTTGCTGATGTTAGGGCAGTTATGACTGAAAGTGGAGGAGTAGCTCTTATGGGAATGGGGGAGGCCGCTGGAGAGGATAGGGCAGAGCTTGCAACTCAGATGGCTATTTCAAGTCCCCTTCTTGATGATATTTCTTTAAGCGGTGCCAAAGGGTTACTTCTCAATATAAGCGTGCATCCTGAGACTTTAACTCTTCAGGAAACTCAATATATTACAGGCACCATCTCCAAGGAGCTTCATCCTGATGCGAAGGTCTTTTTCGGAGTGGTCTTTGATGAAACTCTAGGAGAAACCTTAAGAATTACTCTTATTGCCACAGGCTTAGAAAGATCAAAGAAAGAAGAAAGACTTTCTGAAAAGGTGGTCTCCTTAGAGGAAAAACAAAAGAAAGAAGAGCTTAAGAGATTTAACTGGAGAGAATGGCTGGATGAAGACCTGCTTGAGATACCAACCATCCTTAGAAAGAGTGCAGATTAGAGAAGGAGGGAAGGAGTATGAAGGAAATAGCCACTTTTGAAGACCCTGTTAAGAGGCAGCCTTTAAAGCTTGCCCTTTTCAGGGTAGATGAAATAGAAGCTCCTCCCTTTCAGAGAGATGTATCAGAAAGTTTGAAGAAACACCTTGAGATGGCCATTGAAAAGCTCGGTTTTTTAACACCTATTGTAGTTGTTCCTAAGGGAGGTAAATATTATGTAGTAGATGGAAGGCACAGGCTTGAAGCAATGAGAGATTTAGGGGCAAGGGAAATTCTTGGAATAATTGTTGACGAAAGCCTTTATCACTATATTCTTGAATTTAATACGGAAAAACCTCCGAATGTAAAGGAAAAGGCAAAGCAAGCCTACAGGCTTTTTATGGACTTTTTAAGGGAATCTCCAGAATTAATTGAAGAAGATCTCTTTACCTATTTCAAAGAACCTATGCTTATTACCTTTGGATTTGCCATTGAGGAATATGATGCAAGGTTTCCTGCAAGTTTTTATGAAAGCTTTGTTTCAAAAATTGACCATTTTTTAAGGGCTCCTTTATCTGAAGCAGTGGAAGAAAGAAGGAAGAGGGCAGAGGCTTTAATAGATCTCAATAGAGTAGTTAATGAGAAGTATGCTGAATTTGGCTGGGAAAATGCCCTCATGAAGGGAGAAATTGTTAGAAAGGCCGTTCAAAAAGCCTTTGGTATAAGGGTTAGAACCATTGAAGAAGAATTTTATGCTGCCGTTGAACGTGTGAAGGAGGCCTGTCAATCCCTTACCCCTGAAGATTTCGGAGAGATAACGGAGTAATGCTTACACCTGAATATAAACCAGTATTAAGATATGTGGATTTAATACCAGGGAAATATCAAGGTCAGCCTGTTTTTTTCCTTCGGGATCCTGTGGGAATAGTTGAAGAAGTGGTTGCCATTCCCCAGGGTATTGTATATTTGCTTACTCTGATGGATGGTAATCATGACCTGCGGGATCTTCAGGCTGAGGCCACAAAAAGATCAGGTCAAATCGTTCCTTATGAAGAGATAGAGAAACTTATTAAGTTCCTTGATGAAAAGGGTTTCCTTTGGAGTGAGACCTTTGAAGAGATTAAGGAGAGGGCCTATGCCCAGTGGTTTCAGCAAAAAATTCGTCTTATGGCTCATGCCAATTCTGCCTATCCTTTGCAGGAAGCAGAAACCAGAAATTTTCTTAATGAAATATTAGCTTTAGCCAAGGTGGATGGTTCTAAACCACCGCGTATTTTGATTGCTCCCCATATTGATATAAGGGTTGGTGCCAAGGCTTATGCCGAGGCTTATAGCCGGTTTAATATTCCCTCAGGCTCAAGAATTATTATTCTGGGAGTGGGGCATCATCTCGATTATCCTTATTCTGTCTTAACTAAGGATATGGCAACTCCTTTTGGAATTTTAAGAAACGATAGAGGTGGGCTTTTGTATCTTTCTCGTTCCAAAAAGCTTGAGCTTTTTCCTGATCATTTAGCTCATAAGCTTGAGCATTCTATTGAATTTCAAGGCCTTTTTTTGCATTATCTTAAGGGAAATGAAATTATTGTTTTGCCTGTATTAATTGGTTCTTTACTTACTCTTAAACAAAATCAAGAACTTGTTAACCAATTCATTGAGGGGTTAATTGACCTTTTTGATGATAGAACTTATATGGTGCTCGGGATTGATTTTTGTCATCTGGGGCTTCGTTACGGAGATCCCGTTCCCCTTGATTTTCAACTTGCAGAAAGGGCTCTTCATCTTGATAGAGAAGTTATGGAACTTGCCTTTTCGGGTAAAAGAAGGGATCTTGAGAAAATTTTGACTGAAAATGAAAAAATGAAAATCTGCGGAGCAGGACCTTTGTATCTCTTATCTCTCTTTATAGAAAAAGGTGATTTTCAAGGAAAGGGAGAGATTTTTTATCAAGAAATGTTGCCCTTTGGTGAAGGGTCAGGAGTAAGCGTAGCCTCAGCTGGCTATTTTATTTAACATTTCAAGAAGGCTTTCTATACTAAAGGGTTTTATAAGGACACCCTTAAAACCGTATTTTTCTGGATTTAAGGTTTCCCTTTTGTAGGCATAACCTGTGGCAAGAATGGCTTTAACATTCGGATCAATTTTTCTTATTTCCTGAAGGGTTTGGGTAGTATTATAAATTTTGTGTATGGATTGGCGGTAAAGATGGATTTAAAGAAA
>DJWK01000017.1:67345-92110 GCA_002441555.1 Thermodesulfobacteriaceae bacterium UBA6232 | reverse complement strand
AGGGTTGGAAAATGCGAGATGAGAAACCGGGGAATCTTCACCAAGGTTTTGAGAGGAGGAATCCTAAAAGTAGGGGATCCCTTAAAAATTCTCAAAAAAGGAGAAAAAGGTGGAGAGGAATAACTTCGTGCCAAAACTTATCGCCTGGGAACTTACAAGAACCTGCAATCTTGACTGTATTCATTGCAGGGCTGCAGCCTCAATGGGTCCATATGAAGGAGAATTAACCACTGAAGAAATTTTTCGCATTCTTGAGGAAATAACCGAGGTCTCCCGTCCTGTTATTATTCTTACAGGTGGAGAGCCTCTTTTAAGAAAGGATCTTCTTGATATAGCAAAAAAGGCAGTAAGTCTTGGTTTAAAACCTGTGCTTGCAACCAATGGCACCTTGCTTACCGTTGAGCTTGCAAGGGAGCTCAAAAAGGTGGGCATTTCAAGGGTAAGCATCAGTCTTGATGGTGCAACTTCTCTCGCCCATGATAATTTCAGAAAAATGCCCGGGGCCTTTGAAGGGGCTTTAAGGGGAATAAGAATTCTTAAGGAAGTTGGGCTTCCTTTTCAGATTAATACCACCATCACTGCCGTTAATGCAGATGAACTCCCTAAAGTGCATGAACTTGCCAAGGAACTTGGGGCTGTAGCCCATCATATTTTTCTTCTTGTGCCTGTGGGAAGGGGAAAGGAGCTTTCTGAAGAAAGCCTTTCTCCTGAAAGATATGAGGCCCTTCTTCACTGGTTTTATGAACAAAGAGAAAAGTCTGGCCTTCATTTAAAGGCAACCTGTGCTCCCCATTATTACCGCATAATGAGGGAAAGGGCTAGAGCTGAGGGCAAAGAGGTTACCTATGAAACCTTCGGGCTTGATGCTGTAACGAGAGGTTGCCTTGCAGGGGTTGGCTTTTGTTTTATCTCTCACAAAGGCATTGTTCAGACCTGCGGATACCTTGAGGTTCCCTGCGGAGATCTTCGCAAAAATACCTTCAAAGAAGTCTGGGAAAACTCTGAAGTTTTCAATAAATTGAGAAATTTCAAACTTTATAAGGGTAAGTGTGGAAAGTGTGAATACATAAGGGTTTGTGGAGGATGCAGGGCAAGGGCTTATGAAGCAACAGGAGACTATCTTGAAGAAGAACCCCTTTGTACTTACCAGCCTATAAAAGCTGAAGTATTAAGTCAAAGACATTCTTAGCAAGCTCCCTTTTGGATAGGCTCATATATTCTTTTTCAAAATTTGGTCCAATTATTAAATAATCTGAAGCATCTTTGCCGATGGTTTCAACAGGATTAGCGATAAGAAGGTCAAAGGCCTTTTCTTTCTTTTTTAAAAGGGCATAATCCCTCAAACTTTCCCTTTCCTCAAGGGCAAAGCCAACAGTTATTTGACGAGTTTTTTCTCTGGAGAGGTTCTTTGCAATATCAGGGGTTAACTCAAAGGAAAGGAGAAGCTCCTCTCTTTTTTTAATTTTTCCGGGATAAGGGTTTTTAGGTCTAAAATCACAGGGGGCTGCAGAAAATATGGCTACATCTACCTGGGGGAAAATCTCCTTTGCTTTTTTATACATCTCTTCAGTTGTTGATACAGGAATGATTTTCGGATAGGGAATACCGTGAGTATAATCAAGCCTGGGCAGGCTCTCTTTAATATCTCCTCCACCCCAGATTAGATAAACTTCCCCTCCCCTGTAATAGGCCTCTTTTAAAAAGAAAAGGGCAGTTTTTCCAGAAGAGGCATTGGTAAGGTAGCGAACTTGGTCAAGGTATTCTCGGGTTGGCCCTCCAGTTATTAATATCTTTTTTCCTAAGAAATCCTTTTCTTTAAAATGGGCTTTAACCAGTTCAAAAATTTCTTCCGGTTCTGGAAGTCTTCCCTTACCTTCCTCCCCGCAGGCAAGCTCTCCTTCAGAGGCCTCATAAACAAAATATCCGTATGAGCGAAGAACTTTTAAGTTTTCTTGAGTTGCTGGATGCTCAAGCATAGCTGTATTCATGGAGGGAAAAAGATAAACTGGTGCCCTTGTTGCTAAAAGAAGGGCAAGGAGAAGCTCGCTTGCCTGACCACATCTTAATTTGGAGAGAAAAGAGGCTGTAGCGGGTAAGATAAGAATTACTTCAGGCCATCTGGCAAGTTCAATGTGAGGAATGGAACCCGAAGAGAGAAAAAAATCCGCATTGGTATAGGTTTTCTCCCCTGTAAGGGCGGAAAACAAAAGGGGCTGAGCAAATTTTTCCGCACCCGTTGAAAGAACGGCTTTTACTTCGGCCCCTCCCTTTTTTAAAAGACGGATTAGCTCACAGGCCTTATAGAGGGCAACTCCGCCACAGATACCGATAAGAATTCTGCGATTACTTAACACCAGTTAGAAAAACTATGATTCTTACTTCTGTTTGAACCCAGCCTTCTTTAATACTAACAAATGCCTGTCCTTCGGGACGCTTGAAGGCAAGAAAGGTAGTTTTTGAAGTAAAGCTTCCCACCTCTTGCCAGCCAAGATTTCTCATCTGGACGCGATAAAATTCAACCAGTGAGTTAGCTTTATAATTTCCTTTAAAAACAAGCATTCCTGTAAGGACACCGCCTGTTTTTAGAATAGCACTATCTGAAGGTTGATAACTTAACCCTTTTAAAACAGGAATATTGGGAATGGGATAAAGAATATCACTTTTTGACTCTATTTTTTCAGGGGTAATCACTTCCACCTTATCTTCTTGAGCAAAAATACTTTCTGAAACTAGAAAAACTAACCCAAAAAGCATTATTAAGATTTTTTTCCACATAAAGTTCCCTCCAAAATTTATTTATCCTTTAATACTAACCCTCTTTTGCAATTTGTCAAATTAAAGAGGCCCTTCAAAGAAATTTTTTGTAGTAATTTTGGTTGGTTTAGGCTTTAAAGAAATTATAAGCAAAAGCCCGGAGGCTACCTTTTTAATTATTCCTGGAAGCTGAATTTGCGTTGATTTTTGATATGCGTAAAGGTCTTTCGGCCACCATAAAATTGTTAAAAAAGTTATTTTAAAAAATAGGATTTTACTATCATAAAGGCCTTTTCATAATCGCTCACGAAAAATGTCTTTTTGTAAAGTTGTTTGCAATCCTCAAAAGAGAGTTTTTCAACCATAAAATTGGCTGAAAGTTCCCAGTGTAAATGAGGGTACGGATTTTGAGGGTTTGGTCTTAATTCCTCCTTGGGAATAATCTTTATAAATATTAAAGCCCTTGCAGATAAAAGTCTTTCCTCAAACCTTTCCATTTTATGCCCAAGAATGTGTTTCAAGGTCAAAAGCTCGCCAGGAGGATAAATCCAGGTCTTACCTGTGAGTTTTTTACACACCTCACCGAGGAGAAAAACAACCTTAAGCCCTCCTTTGCCCTTTAAATTTTTGGAAAGTCTCTTTAAAAGATGAAGATGGCTTGTTCCAGCCTCAATATAAATTTTCCCCGTATCAGGTAAGTTTTCAAGAATGGCCTGTGCTCTCATTTCATCCCTGAGTTTAAATCTTTTGGCATCCTCCCTTGAAAAATCAATTACCCTATTAATTACAGTTTCAAAATCATCTTTTAAGGTGCTTTCATAAAATTCAAGAAGTTTCCCTGTGCATCTGTTTTCTGTGTCATAAATCCTTTGAAGGACCTCATCGAATTCTTTCTTTTCATTAGCGGTTATTTCTTCGTATATCCTTTTTAGCCCCGAGAGATAAGGCTCAATTTGAAAAATTTCTTTTCCTTCTTGATAAAGCTTTTTCAAATAATTCCATAATTCCTTTGTGTATTCGGGAAAACCAAGCTCCTCCTCTTTTAAAGCTTCATAAAAACCCTTTTCTCCTTTTAGGAAACTTTCAAAATTCTTTGAGGCTGGCTCCTCAAGAATAATCAAATCTGCCTTCTCAAGATAAGTTTTTAGATGGGGAAGAACTTCAAGCCTGTGATGAGAAAACCCAACAATTAATTCTTTCACTCTTCTTTGGGTTTAAAGGTTTTTTTAAAAAGGAGATAGGGCTTTAAAATTCTGTCAAGAAAAATGGAGGCTGCAGACCTTACTGAAAGGTGGTTGTAAAAATCAAGGCGTCCCCAGATAGGCTCAAGAAAGTAATCACAGTCTTTTAAAAAGCTCTCCTCAAGCCCCCAGGCAGTTCCAAGAACCAAAGAAACGGGCCTTTCCCATAAAAGATCTCTCAATTCTTCAGGAGTAATAAAAGGCCTTTTCGGTGAGGCATCGGTTCCAACGAGGAAAGGTCTTTCCCCCTCTTCTTTCTCTACCTCTGAAAGCGCCTCATCAAGAGTAGAGACTACCCTCAAAAGCTTTAAAGCCTCACTTCTTAAGGGATTGTAGGTTTTTCCCCTTCCGTAAAGCCAGTAATTAATCAAATCTTCAGCAAGGGCTCTTTGATCTTCAAAGGGTTGAATAATATAAACTTTTTTGACTCCATAGGTTCTTCCAAGGCGGGATAGATCATGCAAATCAATATTGGCAATGGCTGAAGTTATTACCTCACCCCTTTTGTTATAAACGGGATAATGCACAAGAAAGAGATAGAGGCGCTGCCTTTGAAGAAGTTCCCTTAAAGTTTCAAGATCTTCAGAGGTTAAAAAAACTTTATTTAAAAGTTCAGGCCTTCTCTCAAGGGTGAGCCTGAGAGATTCCTTTCTTCTATAGTCTTCAATTTTTTTATGATCCCCTGAAAAAAGCACTTCAGGCACCTTATATCCCATAAATTCTTGCGGCCTTGTATAACAGGGATATTTTAGTAAACCAGAGGTGAAGGATTCCTTATCAACGGAATCCCTTTTTCCCACAACCCCTGGAATCAATCTTGAAACAGCTTCAATTATCACAAGGGAGGCAACCTCTCCTCCAAAAACCACATAATCTCCAATGGATATCTCTTCCTCCACAAAATATTTTCTTATTCTTTCATCAATGCCCTCGTATCTTCCGCAGATTAACAGAAGGTTTTTCTTTCTTGAAAGCTCTTCAGCCACCTCCTGATTAAAAAGCCTTCCCTGAGGAGATAAATAGATAACATAAGTGTCGGGATGCCTTTCTTTAATGGTTGTGATGGCCCTGTAGAGAGGCTCTGGTTTAAAAACCATGCCCTCTCCACCGCCATAGGGTTCATCATCTACTACTTTGTGTTTATCCTCCGTAAAGTCCCGCAAATTGTATAAGCTGATTTTTATAAGACCCTTCTCAAGGGCTTTCTTTAAAAGACCAATCCTTAAAGGAGATTCAAAATATTCTGGAAAAATGGTAAGAATGTGAAAGTGCATTTTTAAAGCTGGCTTTCAACAAGGGCCTCAATGTCTCTTACAAGAATTAAACCCTCTTCTGGCTCTACTTTTTCCACATACTCCTCAACAAGGGGTATGTAAAACTCTCTTTTTTTCTCATCCCTTACAAGAAGAAGTTCATATTCCCCCATGGGCATAACTTCAACCACCTTTCCCCAGACTTTTCCTTTCTCATCTTTTACCGTTAACCCTTCAAGCTCGTAATAATAAAATTCCTCTTCAGAAAGCCTTGGAAGGGCTTCAAAATCTATGTAGAGGGTTTTATTTACAAGTTCCCCTGCCCTTTCATAATCAAAATCCTTAAGTTTAAGTATAAAAACATTAAAGCCAGGCCCTTTTTTTATTTGAGCTATTTCAAGGGGTTCATCCCATTTGTCTTTGAGATAAAGGATTTTTAAGGTATTGATTATTTCTGTATTAAAAGAAAGAAGGGCGACCTTCAGGTCACCCTTTAAACCGTGAGTGGATAGAACCTTAAAAAGGGGGAGATACTTTTTTTCTTGCAACGGAAGGGTTATTCAATAATCTCAAGAACCACCCTCTTTTTGAGTTTACTTCCTGCTGCACCGAGGATGGTTCTAATGGCTTTAGCAGTTCTTCCTTCTTTACCAATAATTTTTCCAAGGTCTTCTTTGGCAACTTTTAGCTCAATAACAGAGGTTTGTTCTCCTTCAATTTCATTAATCTGAACAGCCTCCGGCTTGTCAACCAGTACCTTGGCAATCTGTTCCACAAGATCTTTCAGCTTGCTCATCTCTCTCCTCCTCAGGTTGATTTTCTAATCTCTCTTACAGAAGCCCTGCCCTTTTTAAAAGGGCTCTCACTGTTTCTGTAGGCTCTGCCCCTCTTTGAAGCCAGATTTTTACCTTCTCAGGATCAACTTTAAATTCATAGGGTTCCTTTAAGGGATCATAATATCCCAGGATGTCAAGAAATTTACCATCCCTGGGAGCTCTGGAATCCGCAGCAACCACCCTGTAAAAAGGTCTTTTCCTCCTCCCCATTCTCATTAATCTTATTCTTACAGGCACGCTAAACCCTCCTATATGATAAAATTCAATGAAAATATAACACCACTTTAAATTTTTACAATCTTTTTTAAAATTTAATCTCTATTTCGGGATATCCTAAAATCTCAAAGGCAGAACCGTTTTTTAGAGCGATTTCCAAAAGTCCCTCGCTTCCAAAAAGGGAGATTATCTCCCCTTCTTCACCCTCTGCATAGGTATTAACCAATCTTACCTTTTTTCCATTAACCCATACCTCAAAGGGCTTTATTGCCATCTCCTTTGAAAAATTGGTTATCAAATTGCCAAAATGATCCACATTCCATAGGGAGAGTCTGTAGCCCCCTTTAGTTTTTAAAGGTTCTGGAAAATCAAGATAAACGAGGCTTTCTTTTCCTATTTCCTTGGCAAAGTTTTTTACATCCTCTTTCAATAAAAGCTTTGCCACAACTGGGGCAAAGAGATCCCTTCCGTGAAAGGTTGAACTGTATGGAGGCCTTAAAACTTTATCTCTTTCAATCTCAAAAACTTTGATAGTGCTTTCCTCCTTTAAAATAAAAGTAAAAAGACCATTATCAGGACCAACAAAAAGATATTTTTGCGTTTGTATGATTATGGCCCTTCTTTCCGTTCCTACACCAGGATCTACAATACCGAGAAAAATGGTCCCCGAGGGAAAATATTTATAAGAAAATTTTAAAAGAAGGGCCCCTTTTCTTATATCCTGGGGAGGTATCTCATGGGTTAAATCTATGAATTGAACATTAGTGATAATTTCAAAAGCCTTTTCCAATTCTTTCAAAATTCTTCCCTTTACAACCCCTGCATAGTGGTCTTTAAGCCCGAAATCCGAAAAAAAGGCAACAACTCCATTGGGTTTAAACACTAACAAGCTCAACCTTTCCACCTTCCTCAAGTTTTTTTCTTGCCTTCTTTGAATACTTAAGAAGAAGCTCTTTCAGATACTCTTCAGAAGGGCTTCCCTCAATTACTGCAAGAAGAGGCGAAGGTTCATTAAGGGTGAAAAGGGGAAGGGTTTGGCCTGCTATTTCTTTAATTTTTTTATTTTCTTCCTCATTTCTTCCCAAAACCACCCAGATTTCTACCTCAAAGTGGTGTCTTCCAAGAGTTAAAAGCTCTGCAGTTAAAGGAGTAAGGGTTCTTCTTTCTTTTAATACCTTCAAAACCCTTCCTCCGATAACAGGATCAGTAAGGAGACACCCCCCTGCAGGAGTTGGAATTTCCTTAAGTCCGAACTCTTTGGCAAGCTCAAGCTGAAAGAGCCTTCTTCTTCCTCTATGTCCGAAAAGGTTTTCCCTTCTTACTAAGCCCTTTTTTTCTGGTTCTGTTTCCTTTAAAAGTTTGGCTGAAAGAGGCCTCAAGAGGAGGCCTGAAACCCCTGCTTCTTTCTCAATAATTTCCATGGCCATTTTGTTCTGACTCATGGGCCTCTGCCCGAGAACCTCACCGGTTGCTATAAAATCGCAAGATAGCTTCTCCATAAGGGCTTGGGCTTTCTTCAAAAAAAAAATTTTGCAATCAATGCAGGGGTTGGCATAATCTCCGTAGCCGTGTTTCGGGTTTTTTAAAATCTCAAGATACTCTTCGGTAACATCAATAACCAAACCCTTATCAAACCCGAGGGATTTGATTTTTTCTTCAAAGGCCTGAGGATTTCTCTTATATTTCCAACCAAAAAAGGGGGTTATGAAGCGAACTGCGATGACTTCAATTCCTTCCCTTTTAAGGATAAGTCCCGAAAGGGTGCTATCAAGTCCTTCTGAAAAGAGAAGAAGAGCCTTAGCCATGGGTAGAAGCAAGAAATTTTCGTGCCAGGTCAAGATTTTTTATATCACCAAGCATTCTCGCAATCTCTTTTAGACGCTCTTCGCCTTCCACCTTCCTGAAGGATGTAATGGTTTCCTTCTCGCCAAGATATTTCTCCACCACAAAATGATGATCAGCAAAACGGGCAATTTGAGGAAGATGGGTAATACAGATAACCTGAAAATCCTGAGAGAGTTCTTTAAGCTTTTCTCCCACCTTTAAAGCGGTATGCCCACCTATTCCTGTATCAACCTCGTCAAAAATAAGGGTTCCAGCCTGGGATTTTTCTTTAAGAAGGGTTTTAAGGGCAAGAAAGATTCTTGATAGCTCTCCTCCTGAGGCTATTTTCTCAAGAGGTCTTAAGGGTTGTCCGGGATTAGAAGAAAATAAAAATTCCACCTCATCAAGTCCGTAAATAGTCAAATTTTCAGCCTTAGGTTCCCTCATTCTTAAATTTATTTCAAATTCCACTTTCTCCATCCCGAGGTCCTTTAACTCCTTTTTTATGAGGCCTTTAAGTCTGGGAATACCTGCCATTCTTAGGTTTCTTATCTCTAAAGCAAGTTCCATAAGCTCCCTTTCAAAATCTTCCTTTCTTTGTAAAAGCTCATTGAGATTATCTTCTCCTGTCTCCATAAGAGTGAGCTCCCTTTTTAACTCCTCTTTAAGCTCCTTAAGACCCGCTGCGTCTTTTCCGTATTTTTTCTTAAGCTTTTCATACCGGGAAAGCCTTGCCTCAACTTCCTCAAGGGAGCTTTCATCTTCGGGAAGCTCTGCTGAAAGATGAGAAAGGTCCCTTTGGAATTCTTTAAGCTCGTAATAAAGCTCTTGAAGAGTTTTTTCCCTTTCAAGAAGGGAAGTCTCTATACGAGAGAGTTTCTGCAAAAAGTTTAAGGATTGAGAAAGGTGAAAGCTCGTTTCTTCAAGCTCTGAAGAAAGAGCGTAAATAAGTTCTTTTATCAATTGAAGATGCCTTAGCCTTTCCCTTTTTTTTAGAAGCTCTGCCTCTTCCTCTGGATCGGGGTTTAATTCCTCAATTTCAGAAATCTGATACAAAAGAAAGTCTTTTTTAAGAGTTGCCTCTGAAATTTTTCTCTCAAGCTCGGTAATTTCCTGTTTTAAAGCCCGGTATTGAAAAAATTTTTCTTGATACTTTTTAAGTAAGGGGCTTATCTTTAGGATTTCATCAAAAAAGATAAGCTGATTTTCTCGATTTAAAAAGGTGTAATATTCGTGCTGGCTTGTAAGGGATATTAAGTCCTTGGTTAGTCTTGCAAGTTCACTTAAGGTAATAGGGGAGCCATTGAGATAGGCCCTTTGTCTTTGCTGGGTGATAAAGCGTTTTATATGAATTTCCTCTTCAGGGGGATATCCCATTTCTTTAAGTTTTTCTGCAAGAACTTTTCCTCCGTAAATGAGAGCCTCAACCTCGGCAGATTCACTTCCAGGCTTTATGTAGCCTCCCCCACCCTTTTCTCCAAGAAGAACTTTCAGGGCTTTCACAAGAAGAGATTTCCCTGCTCCTGTTTCTCCAGTAAAAACCGTAAATCCTTTATCAAAGGTAAAAGAAGCTTCCTCAATAAGCACAAAATTTTTTATTTTTAATTCAAGAAGCATAACTTATTTAAAATATATTATTTCTTTATGCCAGGTCAACTTCCAATTGGTAGTCAATTTTGTCAGGGATTTCAACAATTTCGTCAGAAATTAAAGCCTTTTCTTATGAAAAACAAGGAATTTTAAAGATTTTTATTCTGGCATAGAATTTGAATAAAAAATTTATGACTTGACTTTTAAACAAAAAATTTTAATAATAAAAAAACTTTAAGGAGGAGGTGGAGCGATGAAAAAGTTAGCAGCTCTTTTGATTGGAGGAATTTTCGCATTATCAGTATCTTCTGTTTTTGCAGCTGATCTTTCCTGTTTGAAGTGTCATAAAACCATGGAAAAGCTTTCAGCAAGCATCAAGAAAAGCGGAGCCAAGAGTGCTGATGAATTGGTTAACTTCTTGAGAAACAAATCTGCCAAGAAGGCCCTTCACAAATCCGTAAAGGATGAAGATATCAAGAAGGCCTTTGAAGCAGCAAAATAAACTTTAAAAGGAGGTGATATTATGAAAAAATTAATTGCCCTTTTAACAGGAATTACTTTCCTTTTCGGTGCTGCAGGTATGGGATTAGCAGCTGAAAAGAAGGATGAAAAGAAGGACAACGCAACCAAACAGGAAACTCCCAAAAAGAAAAAGAAAAAAATAGAAGGTTGCTAAAGGTCCTTAAGGGGGGTTATCCCCCCCTTCTTTTTGATTAGGCTTTTCACCTCTTAAATAAATTTCAAAATTATGTCAATTTTCCCTTCTCAATCCTTTTATCGGTGATAAAATTCAATTTAAAAATCAAATTATAAGGAGGTGTCCCATGAAAGTTTATTATGATCAAGACGCTGATCTTTCAATTCTTAAGGATAAGGTAATAGCTGTTCTTGGATATGGAAGCCAGGGGCATGCCCATGCTCTAAATTTAAGGGATTCTGGTTTAAATGTAATTGTGGGGCTAAAACAGGGGGGGCCAAGCTGGGAGAGAGCCAAAAAGGACGGCTTTGAACCCCTTTCTCCCAGAGAGGCCTGTGAAAAGGCAGATATTATCATGATTCTTGTTCCTGACCAGACCCAGCCCGCTCTTTATAAAGAGGCCATTGAACCTGCGCTGAAACCAGGAAAGATGCTTCTTTTTGCCCATGGATTTAATATTCACTATGGGCAGATTGTTCCTCCATCTGAGGTGGATGTAGCCATGGTTGCTCCCAAGGGTCCTGGACATCTTGTTAGAAGAGAGTTTGAAAGAGGGGCAGGGGTTCCCTGTTTGGTTGCCGTTCATCAGGATGCCACGGGAAAAGCCCTTGAAAAGGCTCTCGCCTATGCTAAAGGAATCGGGGGAACAAGAGCTGGTGTTATTGAGACCACCTTCAAAGAGGAAACGGAAACCGATCTTTTTGGTGAGCAGGTGGTTCTCTGCGGAGGAGTTTCTGCCCTTATTAAAGCAGGCTTTGAAACCCTGGTTGAGGCAGGTTATCAGCCAGAAATTGCCTATTTTGAGTGCCTTCACGAATTGAAACTTATTGTAGATCTCATCTATGAAGGCGGTCTTGCTTTTATGAGATATTCCATAAGTGATACCGCTGAATACGGAGACTTAACAAGGGGGCCAAGAATCATAAATGAAGCGGTAAAAGCTGAAATGAAAAAGATTCTCAAAGAGATTCAAAGCGGAGAATTTGCAAGGGAATGGATCCTTGAAAATCAAGCTGGAAGACCCGTTCTTAACGCCCTAAGAAGAAAAGAAGCAGAACATCCCATTGAAGAGGTGGGAAAAAGATTAAGGGCAATGATGCCCTGGCTTAAGAAAAAATAAGTTTCTATCCTATTTCCCTCAGGGTGTCTTTTGCTGCCCTGAGGGTTTCCTCAATTTCCCTTTCGCTGTGCGCCAGACTCACAAACCAGGCCTCAAATTGAGAAGGTGGTAAATAAACCCCTCTTTCAAGCATTCCCTGCCAGAATCTTGCAAACTTCTCGGTATCACAGGCCTGAGCTTCAGAAAAATTAGTAACAGGTTTGTCCGTAAAAAAGAGGGTTAACATGGAGGCACATCTTACCACTTGATAGGGAAGGGCTAATTCCTTAAGAATCTCTTTTAAGCCCTCCTCAAGCTTTTGACTTAAAGTTTCAAGCCTTTCGTAAGCTCCTGGTTTCATAAGCTCCCTTATGGTTGCAAGCCCTGCTGAGACTGCAATAGGATTTCCAGATAGGGTTCCTGCTTGATAGACTGGACCTTCTGGAGCAACAAGGCTCATAATATCTGCTCTTCCTCCATAAGCACCAACAGGAAGTCCACCACCTATAATCTTTCCAAGGCAGGTAAGATCCGGCTTTATACCGAATTTTTCCTGGGCACCCCCAAGCCCCAGCCGGAATCCCGTAATAACCTCATCAAAAATAAGAAGGGCTCCATGTTTAGCTGTTATTTCCCTTAAAAATTTTAAAAACCCTTCCTTGGGAGGGACTACTCCCATATTGGCAGGAACTGGCTCAAGGATAACACAGGCTATTTCGGAGCCGTGTTTTTCAAATGCTTCAGAAAGGGCTTTTTCGTCATTGAAAGGAAGACTTATGGTGTGAGAGGTCAATTCTTCAGGAACTCCGGGGCTTGCAGGTATTCCAAAGGTTGCAAGCCCTGATCCTGCTTTAACAAGAAGGGAGTCGGCATGTCCGTGATAGCATCCGTCAAACTTAACGATTTTTTTTCTTCCTGTAAAGGCCCTTGCAAGCCTTAAGGCACTCATAGTGGCTTCGGTTCCTGAGTTAACAAGACGCACTTTTTCCATAGAGGGAATACACTTTCTTATAGTTTCTGCCATCTCTACCTCAAGCCAGGTTGGTGCTCCAAAGCTTGTTCCCCTCTTGCTTGCAAAATAGACTTCAGCAATCACATTGGGATGAGCATGTCCGAGAATTAAGGGCCCCCAGGAACAGACATAGTCAATATATCTATTTCCATCGGCATCAATTAAGTAAGCCCCCTCACCTCTTTCAAAAAAAACTGGATTACTCTTTACAGCCTTACAAGCCCTAACAGGGCTGTTAACCCCACCAGGGATAACCCTTTTGGCTCTATCAAAATAAAGTTCAGAACGAATCCTTTTCATCCTTTACCCCCTTTTGAGAATTAAATATTCAAGATAGGCAAGCTTTTCCAAAATTAGGAGATAATTTACTGCCTCTTCAAGGCTTTTTCCCCAACTTAGGACACCGTGTTTTTTGAGTATTACCACACAGTTATTTCTACACAAATTGGAGGCAAATTCCCAGAGATTTTTGCTTCCAGGAGGAAAATAGGGTAAAATTGAAAGTTCCTTCAAGATAAGCCTTGCCTCGGGATGAGAAAAATCCTTAAATTCAAAACCTAAACGGTCAAGGATTAAAACAAAGGGCGGATGAGCGTGAACTACAGCCTTTGCCTCAGGAATTTTTTGATAAACCTTAAAATGAAGACCCCATTCCGAGGAAGGATTTCCCGAAATTAATTCACCTTTGAGAGTTATATAAGAAAGATCTTTTTTATTAAGAGTTTCTTTAACTTTTCCGGAGGGAGTTATAAAAAAGCCCTCCCCCACCCTTACGGAAAGATTCCCTTCAGACCCTGAAATCAAGCCTTTTTCAGCAAGGTATTTTGTCCAGAAAAGAAGTTCTTCCTTTAAATCCCTCATAAATTCACCTTTCTTACAAGGTCAATGTTTTCAAGGGCCCATTCAACGGTTCTCTTTAAGCCCTCTTCTAAGGTTATCTCAGGTTTCCAGGAAAGCAAGTTCTTTGCCTTTTCAATCTCAGCCCAGGTAATCTTAACATCAGCCTTATGAAAGGGAAGGTAAACCCTTTGAGCCTTTTTATTCAAATATCTTTCAAGGATTTCAATTACTTCATTTATGGAAACAGGATTTCTTCCTCCTCCAAGGTTTATGATTTCATAACCAAGGGGTTTCAAAGCAAGGAGGGTTCCTTTGGCAATATCGTCAATATAGGTGAAATCCCTTGCCTGGGTCCCATCTCCGTAAATTTCTATGGGTTTTCCCTCATATATCCACTTTATGAATCTGAAAATGCTCATATCTGGCCTTCCTGCTGGCCCATAAACCGTAAAATATCTTACCACTGTGATGTCAAGCCCATAAAGATGGTGAAAGGTATAAGCAAGAAGTTCTGCTCCCCTTTTAGTTGCAGCATAGGGTGAAAGGGGGGTATCAACTTTAAGCTCTTCATGATAAGGAGGTTTTTGGCCTGCATAAACCGAAGAGGTTGAGGCAAGAACCATTTTGGAAACACCGAATTCCTTCATAAGAGAAAGAAGATTTAAAGTAGCAGTTATATTGCTCTCCACATAAACCCAGGGATCTTCAACGCTTTTCCTAACCCCTGCCCTTGCTGCAAGATGAATAACAGCCTCAATGGGATATATTTCAAAAAGAAGTCTTAGGGCTGAAAGATCACAGAGATTAAGCCTGTGAAATTTAAAGTTTTCGTATTTTTTTAGCTGGGAAAGTCTCCACTCTTTAAGTAAAGGATCATAGGCATCATTTAATTCATCAACCCCAAGAACAAGCCTTCCCTCATTTAATAGAAATTCACTAACCCTCCAGCCAATAAATCCCGCTGCCCCGGTTACAAGATAATATTTCATATGGTCTTAACCTCCTTGAAATAATTCTTTTTTCTTTAAATACTCACAGAGTTCAAAGGTCAAAACCGCTTCATCTTCAAGCACACTTTGAAGATAGATAAGTTTTTCCCTTCCCAAAAAATTTTGAAGTTCTTTGCAAAAAAAGTTTCTGCAAAAAAGGGGCGTAAGTATAAGAACACAGCCTTTATCCCCAAGGAAAAGACAGTGATCTTTTAAAGGATTTCCAAAGGAAAGAGTTTTTCCCTCAAGGCTAAAAAGGGCCAAATTCAAAAAAAACTCCTCTGCACTTAATTTCCATTCAAGCCCCTCTCCGCAACAGATAATCCCCTTTTCTGCACATCCCTTACAAAAAAGAAAAGACTCTGTTTCCACATAAGCCCTTTTTGTCTTATAAATAGCCTCTTTAAGTTTTAAAAGTTTTTCATGGAAATATTTATCTTCTTTTAAGAAACCCTCCAGAGATTTTGAAAGGTCATCTTTAAGCTTTGAAAAATATTCCAAGGAATCTCTCATTTTACCTTTTTTCCTGAAACCTCTGCAAGAACAAGCCCGGTATGGATTTTAGGATAAAAATAGGTGGACTTATGGGGCATAATCTTTCCTTTGTCTGCAACCCATTTAAGAATTTCTGCTGAAACCCTCGGGAAGATTATCCCCACATATCCATTTTTTACCCTTTTAAAGACCTCTTCTTCTTGAGATAAAAATTCAACCTTTCCTTCTGCTTTAAGTGCCTCCTCAGGAATTTTCATTATTTCCTCAAAGATTTGAAGAAAATTCCAGAGAGGAAGTTTAGAAAGCTCGGGATCCTTCTCTTTTAGTTTTTCAAAAAAGGATTTTTTTATGTTGCATAAGTAAACTCTCTCTCCAAGGGCAAGGGCAAAAAGATGGCTTTCTCCCTTAAAGTTTTTTATTTCCTCTTCCCAGCAAGATGCAAGAAACTCTTTTTCAATTTCCACAAATTCTTTAATTCTTTCAAAAAAGCTTTGGGGGTCAGAAATTTTATAAACCCTGTGGGTTGGAAGCATAAGAAGATTTTCATCTTCAAAGGGGCTTATATACATGCTTATATAGTTAAAGTCCCTTGAATCATCTTTACCATAAAGGGATTCCATATAGGCTTTGTAATTTAAAGCAGTGGTGTAGCGATGATGTCCATCGGCTATGTATATTTTTTTATTTTTTAATATGAAAAGAACCTTTTTTATAAGGTCTTCATCTTGAATTTTGGCAAGCCTTTGGGTTTCCTTTCCAATGGTGACCTCAAGAAAATAGTTCACCCTCTCAGGAAGAGTTTTAAAGGTTTCAAGAGAAGGGTCTTCATATAGACCGAAAATCTGGCTAAACTGAAATTTCGTTTCCTTTAATAGATTTAAACGCTCTTCAGCCACCTTGAAATATATTTTTTCATGGGGGATTATTTTTCCCTCTTCAAAATTATGAAGTTTAACAAGAAGGATAAAGCCTTTTCTGAGATATCTTTTACCCTTATACTCAAAGGCAAGTTCGTGATAATAAAGTGTGGGTACCCCATTTTTAAGAAAAATTTCCTCTTTAATAAATCTTTCAAGAAGTTCCCTTGCCTTTTTTGGATTTTCTGGAAGCTCAAGATGAAAGATATTATAGGGACTTTTTTTCTTGTAGAACTCTATTTCTTCAGGAGAAACAACATCATAGGGAGGAGCAAGAACCTCTTCAGGCCTTACCTTTTCAAGATTATACAACCAGCCACAGAAGGGAAGACATTCAGGCATTTAATCTTCAAAAAAGGTGTAGTGTTTTCTTATGGGTTCCTTGATGTCCCAGATACAAGAAAGTCCTTTTGGAAAGGTAACGAGATCACCTGCCTTGATTTCAATTTTCTTTCCATCAGGCAATTCCACAATGACCCTTCCTTCAAGGATGTAACACATTTCCGTTTCGCCATAATACCAGTCAAAGCGGGAAACTTCTTTTGTCCAGATAGGCCAGGACTCAACCTTTAATTCTTTCAATCTTTTTTCATCGGGCCTTTCAATTTTTACTTCCATTTTTAACCCCTTTCAAAGGTTTTCCTAAATTTATCAAATATTTTTATTTTATCAAACCCTGAAGAGTTTTTAAAAAGGCATTGATTGCATCCAAAGAGTGCAGGCTAAAGGTTTTGGGGCTACCTTATCTTATGATGATTAAGATTTGGGAATAATTTCGAGGAGGTATAAGATATCTCTTGACTTTTAATTAAGAAATGGGTATTTTAACCCATAGAGATTAAAAAATGGAGGGGATTTTAAATGGATTTTGACAAGAAAAAGGCTGTTGAAGCAGCCATTTCCCAGATTGAAAGGCAATTCGGGAAAGGCGCCATAATGAAACTTGGTGAGCAAGAAAAGAAAGTTGAGGTGAGTGTTATTCCCACGGGTTCCCTTGCTTTGGATATTGCAACAGGGATTGGCGGAATCCCGAGAGGAAGGATTACAGAAATTTTCGGAGCTGAGGCCTCGGGAAAAACCACCCTTGCCCTTCACATGGTAGCTGAGGCGCAAAAACTCGGAGGAGTTGCAGCTTACATTGATGCCGAGCATGCTCTTGATGTGAACTATGCAAGGAAACTCGGGGTTAATGTGGACGAACTTCTTATTTCTCAGCCTGACACAGGAGAGCAGGCCCTTGAGATCGCTGAGGTTCTTGCAAGAAGTGGTGCCGTTGACATCATTGTGGTTGACTCAGTAGCTGCCCTTGTTCCTAAGGCCGAACTTGAGGGAGAGATGGATGAGCAGCAGGTAGGTTTGCAGGCTCGCCTTATGTCCAAGGCCATGCGAAAGCTTACCGCTGCCATTGCCAAAACCAATACTGCTGTGGTTTTTATCAATCAGACCCGTATGAAAATAGGTGGATTTAGCTTCGGAGGCCCCCAGGAAACCACTCCTGGTGGAATGGCCCTTAAATTTTTTGCCACCATGAGAATAGAAATAAGAAAAGTTCAGACTATAAAAGAGGGACAAGAACCCCTCGGAAATCGTGTTAAAGTTAAAATCGTGAAAAACAAACTTGCTCCTCCCTTTAAAGAGGCAGAATTTGACATCTATTTTGGAGAGGGCATTTCCAGAGAAGCAGAACTTATTGATCTTGGGCTTGCCTTCGGAATTATTGAAAGGAGTGGTTCCTGGTATGCCTATGAAGGGGAAAGACTTGGTCAGGGAAAAGAAAATGCAAGAAGATTCTTAAAGGATAATCCAGAGCTTGTCAAAAAGCTTGAAAGAAAAATAAGGGAACTTGCAGGGCTTCCCCTATTTGAGCCCTCTCAAATAAAATCTTTTGAAGAGGAAACCCCAAAAAAAGGAACCAAAGAGGCCAAAAGGGCTATCAATTAAAGGCTTTCCATGACATCCCTTCAAAATCCCTCTTCACTCAAAGAAACTCTTAGTTCTCAAAAAATTCTTGTTGTGGGGGATATAATCCTTGATCGATATTTCTGGGGAACGGTGGAAAGAATCTCCCCTGAGGCCCCCGTGCCTGTTTTTGATTTAAAGGAAATTACATACAGTCTTGGGGGCTCTGCCAATGTGGCAGCTAATCTCAGGGGGCTCTTGGTTGAAACCTTTCTCGTGGGGGTTGTTGGATCAGATGAAAAGGGAGAAATTCTCATAAAGCTTGCCAAAGATAAAAAAATTGATACAAAAGGCATCCTCAAAGACCCAGAAAGACCAACCACCATTAAAACCAGGATTATTGCTCAGGCTCAGCACTTATTAAGAATTGATCGGGAAGAAAGAAGGCCTTTATCTTCAAATCTCAGAAAAACCTTTCAGGAAATATATGAAAGCTTACTTCCTGAGGTTAAGGGGGTTATTCTTTCTGATTATGCCAAGGGTATGTTTCTTCATGACGGCTTTTGCTCTTGGCTCATCCAAGAAGCAAGAAGGCAGAATCGCTTTGTAATGGTTGACCCGAAAAGCTCTGACTGGAAAAAATACGAGGGTGCAACTACCATTACTCCCAATCTTAAAGAATTTAAAGAGGTTTTAAGAAGAGAAAATTTAAAAGAGGAGGATTTTGATAAAGCTTCGGAATATCTCATTGAAAAGTATCAGCTTGATTTTCTTGTGGTGACCCTTGGAAAGGAGGGTATTTATCTTTATAAGCCAGGGGATGGCGGGCTTAGATTTCCTTCACAGGCAAGGGAGGTTTATGATGTTTCAGGGGCAGGGGACACTGTTATAGCCAGTCTTTCTGCCTTTTATTCTTGTGGGCTTCCCCTTGAAGAAGCGGTATCCCTTGCCAATATCTGCGCAGGCATTGTGGTTGGAAAAGTGGGAACACAACCTGTAAGCTTTGAGGAACTGGAAACCTTCTTAAATTTCCATGAAGGAGGGTCGCATGGGTAGAATCATCAACCTTAAAGCCAGAGAAATTCTTGATTCAAGAGGAAATCCCACTGTTGAAGTTGAAGTTTTTCTTGATAGCGGTTTTTCTGGAAGGGCCTGCGTGCCCTCAGGGGCTTCAACAGGTAAACATGAGGCCTTAGAGCTCCGAGATGGGGATAAAAAACGCTATCTCGGAAAGGGTGTTCAAAAGGCGGTTTTCAATGTAAATGAAATCATTGCTCCTCAACTTGAAGGAGTTGATTCATTACGCCAATCAGAGATAGACATGCTTCTCTGCGAACTTGACGGAACCGAAAACAAATCAAAACTCGGGGCTAATGCCATTCTTGCCGTATCCATGGCTATTGCCAGAGCCAGTGCTGAAGAACTGGGAATCCCTCTTTTTGCCTATCTCGGAGGGGTAAGAGCAAGGGTTCTTCCGGTTCCTTTTATGAATGTTATAAACGGAGGAGTTCACGCAGACAATCCCCTTGACTTTCAGGAATTCATGATTGTTCCTTGGGGTGCTGAAAGCTTTAGCGAGGCTCTCCGTATGGGGGTTGAAACCTATCACACCTTAAAGTCCCTTCTTAAAGAAAAGGGGCTTTCAACTTCAGTGGGAGACGAAGGAGGCTTTGCTCCTCAAATAGGTTCTCCTGAAGAGGCCCTTGGTTTGCTCCTTTCAGCCATTGAAAAAGCAGGCTACAAACCGGGGGAAGACATTGCTCTTGCCCTTGATGTGGCTGCATCCGAACTTTACAAAGACGGCCTTTATCACCTTCCCGGCCTTGGAAAAACCCTTTCAAGAGAAGAACTCTGCGAATATTACGAAAAACTTTGTAAAAATTATCCCATTGTTTCCATTGAAGATCCCTTTTCAGAGGATGATCCCGAGGGGTTTAAATTAATCACTTCAAAACTTGGAGATAAAATTCAGATAGTGGGAGATGATATTCTTGTTACCAATCCCAAACGCATTAAATGGGCCATTGAGGAAAAACTCTGCAATGCCGTTCTTGTAAAGCTAAATCAAATCGGATCAGTAACTGAGACCATCCAGGCGGTTGAGCTTGCCTATAGGGGAAATTTCAGAGCCATGATTTCTCATAGATCTGGAGAAACGGAGGATACCTTTATTGCTGATCTTGCGGTTGCCTTAAATACGGGACAGATAAAAACCGGGGCTCCCTCCCGCTCAGAGAGAACCGCCAAATTTAATCAGCTTCTTCGCATAGAGGAATACCTGGGGAACGGAGCCCTTTTTGCCGGAAAGGAATTTATAAAAAAATGAGGGACTCAATAGAATATCTTGCAGAACTTACAGAAAAAGAAAAAGCCCTTGAATTTTTTCTAACCCGAGAAAGCGGGGTTCATCTTGAGTGGAGAGATACCAAACCCTTTCTTGAAAAGTCCTATGAGGAAAAAGCCCTCTCTGTAAGATATTTGAACAATAAAGGACTTTGTGGCATAAGCTATACTCTGGATTTAACTAAAGAGGGAATAGAGGCTGCCATTGAGAGGGCCTCCTTTCTTTCAAAAAAGGGCCTTCCTGCAATTTATCCTGAACTTCCCGAAGGATATCCCGAGGTTAAAGAAATTGAATATTCTGAACCGCAAAGGGAAGAACTTCTTAAAAACCTTGAAAAGGAAAGGGAATATCTTTTCTCTAAGAGCTATATTGAGCGCCTTGAAAGGGAAAGTTTTTCTTTCAGTAAAGAGGAAATCTTCCTTATTCGTGAAGGAAGGGTTCTTTCCTTCAGTATTCCGGAATTCACTTTTTTTGTCTCTGTGGTTGCCAAATCAGATAAAAAGAGTGCCTCCTCCTTTGCCTATCGCAGTGAAACTTCCTTTAAAAGGATTAACTTTTTAGAGATTGCCAAAGAGGCTGAAAGAAAGGCAAGAGCCCTTAGCCTTACAGAAAAGGGAAAGGCATTAAAGGTGGCTGTGCTTTTTCCTCCTGAGGCCTCCCTTGATTTGCTCTCCCTTCTATCTTTCTCTTTTAAAGGGGATGAGGTTTTTAAGGGAAGATCCTTTCTTAAAGACAAGCTTGGAAAAGAGGTTTTTTCCAAAAAACTCAACATTATTGATGATGGTCTTTATCCTGAACTTCCTGAAACAAGGCCTTTTGATGATGAGGGAATGCCTCAAGGGAGAAAAATTCTTGTTAAATCAGGGGTGGTTGAAGGCTTTATCTGGGATGCCTATTATGGGAAGCTCAAAGGTCTTTCTTCAACAGGAAATGCAAGAAGGCCTGACCTTACAAGCCCGCCTAAGGTTGATTTTACCAATCTTTTTATTGAAGCAGGTGAAAAAACACCCCTTGAACTTCTCACCTTACACAATTTTACTTTTGAAGTTCTTGAGGTTCTCGGAGCTCATACAGCCAATCCGGTCTCTGGAGACTTTTCTGTGGGTGTAAGTGGTATCCTTTACGAAAAGGGTGAACCTGTAAAATATCTATCTGAAATGGGGCTTTCGGGAAATATTTTTGAACTATTTAGAGACCTTGAGGTAGGAGAAGATCTTACCTTTTTTGGAAATACTGGTTCTCCAAGCCTTTTATTCCCTGTCATGGATCTCGGATAAATGGACCTTGAAAGAATACGGGAAAAAATTTTACAAATTTTCAGTCAATTTCTTGATCCAGAAAAACTCTTTCTTATTCTTATAGGTTCTCAGGCTGAAAGGGCTCATCCCTTTTCTGATCTTGACCTCCTTTTCTTTTACCTTGGCTCTCTTGATGACTTAACCTTTTTTGAGTTAAAGGAAGCCCTAAACCAGCTTGAAGACTTGCCTGTTCCTGTGGATCTCATAGAAGGGAAAAGGGCAAGGGAGGAGTTTTTGGCCTTTGCCTTAAATGGGGGAAAAATATGGCATATCGGGAAAGACTTCGTAAAAAGTTTGAAGACTTTGAAAGAACCGTAGATAAACTCTCTGAACTTCCAGGTCTAAACCTTGAAGAGGAGATTCTTTATGAAGTTACAGTAAAGCGCCTTGAATATACCTTTGAAGTCTTCTGGAAATTAATTAAACTTATCCTTGAAGCTAAAGGAAAACTTTGTTCAACCCCCATTGATTGTTTTAAGAACTATTTCCTTTCAGGCAAGATAACAGAAAAGGATTATCAAGAACTTGTGAGATTTACCCGAATAAGAAATGAAATAGTGCACATTTATGACTTTTCAACGGCAAAAGAGGTATATTCGTATGCAATTAAAAATCTACTTCCTCTTTTACAAAAATTCAGGGAAATTTTAAAAAAAGAGATTGACGAATTAACTTACAGGGAGGTTTTATGACCTTTAAAGAGGCCATAGAACTTTTAAAAGAAAAAAAATCCCTAACAAAGGAGCAAAGTTATAACCTTTTTAAAAAACTTGCCCTTGAGGAATTTGATGAAGCTGAGGTTGAAGAATTTCTTAAGGCTTTAAGGGAAAAGGGGGAGACCTGGGAGGAGATAGCAGGAGCAGTTAAGGCCTATCGGGAGGTTATGAAGCCCTTTGAGCACGGGCTTCCCGATTCTGTCATTCTCATTGATACCTGCGGAACAGGAGGAGATGCCAAACACACCTTTAATTTTTCAACAGCAGTAGCTTTAGCTCTAACCGTTGAAGAGGATGTTTTTGTGGTTAAGCACGGGAACCGCTCTGTTTCAAGTAAATCGGGATCAGTTGATTTAATTGAGGCCCTTGGAATCCCCCTTGATCTACCTCAAGAGGTTTTAAAAGAGACTTTGCGAAAGGTGCGTTTTGTTTTCCTTTTTGCTCCGCTTTATCATCCAGCCTTTGCAAGGGTTGCCCCCATACGAAAACGCATAGGAAGAACCATTTTTAATCTCCTTGGGCCCCTTTTAAATCCAGCAAGGCCCAATTATCAACTTCTCGGGGTTTATGATTTCAGGCTCACCGAAAAAATGGCCTATGTGCTTGATGACCTCGGGGTAAAAAGGGCCATGGTTGTCTGGGGAGAGGATGGTTATGATGAGATAACCGTTACCGGTTCAACCAAGGTCTCAGAGCTTGAAAATGGCCGTATAACCACCTATTACCTTGACCCAGAAGATTTTGGCTTTGAGAGATGCCTTGATGAAAGAGAGCTAAAGGTTAAAGATTGTAAAGAAAGCCTTGAGATTCTTTATAAGCTTTTTGATAACTCCCTTGAAGGCCCCATTCGGGATATGTTTTTACTTAATTTTGCAGGCGCCCTTTATGTTTGCGGAAAGGCTATTGACTTTAAAGGTGCTTTGAAAAAAGCCAAAAAGTATCTGGAAGAAAAACTTCTAATTAAAAAGCTTAAGGAAATTTTAAATTTTTACTCCCGAGTTAAAAACTGAATTCTATTAAAAATCAAAAAAAAACAAAAAAATTTTTAGGAAAATTAGATTTGATTTTTTAAAAGTCTATTTTTCTTGTTTTTAAGAATTTTTCATTTAAAATCCAAGTTGACCTTTTTTATTTTAAAAGATATTAATTAAAATAGTGATCCTAAAATTCTTAGGAGGTGAAGGGTATGAAGAAGGGTAAACTTTTTTTAATTAGCAGTGTTGTTCTGGGGTTACTTTCTGGTCCTTCCTATGGTGCTACTCAGGAGGAGCTTCTTCAGAAAATTGAGCAGTTGTCCAAAGAACTTGAAGCCCTAAAAGCTCAGTTAAATGAACTTAAGGAAAAACAGACAGCTCAGGAAGAAAAGGTGAGTCAGGTTGACAAAGCTGTTAAAACCTTTAAAGAGGGCTTTGGCAAGTTCAAAGTTAGAGGGGATATAAGAATCAGGCACGACACCACAGTTGCCAATGTGGAAAGAAATGCCTTTATGTTGGGGATGATGGGTAATTTTGGGCCTATGGTTGGAGCAGCAGGATATATGGGATTTTCTAGATTGAATGATATGTTTCCTTTAATTGATTTATTTGGACCTGATGCGGTAAATGCTATGTTAATGGGTTATACAGATTATAAATTAGTTGATATGTTTGGAAAGCCTATAGATACTGAAGCTTTTGCTAAAAAGACCCGCTCTCATAAAGATGAAAATGACTCCCTCTGGACCAATCGTTTAAGACTTGATTTGTCTGTTAAACCCACTGAGAACACCGTTGCAAAAATAAGGCTTGCTTATAACAAAGCCTGGGGAATGACCGATGACTACTATGCTCCCTATCTTTTCTTCCCCACGAAAAATAACTTTACCATGGGTGTTAGACCTGATGATAACACCCTTTATGTGGACAGAGCTTATTTTAACTGGACCTATCTCTTTGACAAACCCATCTGGATATCCTTTGGTAGAAGACCTACCACCCACGGAACCCCTCAGGACATAAGAGAGGGATTAGACACAAAAGATGCCTCTCCCATGGGTATTAACATTGATGTTCCCTTTGATGGAGCAACTATCGGTTATGACTGGGGAACAGGAAGAATCAGATTTTGCTATGGAAGAGGTTTTGAAACCGGCTTTAAAACCCCTATTGACAGAGCTAAAGATGATGTGGAATTTTACGGCTTTGTGATTGATGCCTATGATGTGGATAACAAATTCCTCGGAATTCAGGCTTACAAAGCCCAGGATATCTTTGACTTCCCCAATGGGGATATGTATATGTTTAATCCTGCCTTTGGAATGTATATGCCAGCCAAATTCCAGGCAAGAACCAACCTTGGAGACCTCTACGAAATTGGACTTACCTGGAAACACACCAATGTTAAACTTTTCAACCTTGACGGCGTGGATTACTTCATCTCTCTCGGTATGAGCATTGCTGATCCTAATGGTATTGGATCTATGAGTATGCCGTTAATCGCAAGTGATGGAACAAATACATATACTACTTACATGGACCTTTATTATTCCCTTCTTACTGGTATGTCTCTTGATCCAAATGAAATCAAAAGGAACATGAAAACTAGAACCGGTTATGCCCTTTATGCCGGAATTAGAATTCCCATTCCTCAGATTAATGGTGCCAAGCTCGGACTTGAATACAACTACGGCTCCAAGTGGTGGATGCCCTTCCATGTTGGATCTGACGATCCTTACATGAACAAGCTTTCCACCCGCGGACATGTGGC
>DJWK01000017.1:41374-67309 GCA_002441555.1 Thermodesulfobacteriaceae bacterium UBA6232 | reverse complement strand
TCTCATGCAGAAAGCTATGACCATGTATGTGCCCATTGATACCATGTGGAACCTTTACGGATCCCTTGAGCTCTTCTTCTAAGACAATTCCTCTTTGAATCCAAAGGGGGCTTAAAGCCCCCCTTTTTTATTTTTTTAATCCTTAAAGAAAAATCTTTAGCCCCTCTTCTGAAGGCCTTTCCAGTGCCTTTTTAAGCCTTCTATAAACCCAGAGGCTTGTCTTCCTTACAGCTTCTTCCTCTCCAAAACCTTCAAGCAAATAAGAAAGAAGAGCTGAAGAAAAGGCACATCCCGTTCCGTGAAATCTACCTGAAAGCCTCTTCACAGAAACCCGCTTCATCCTCCCCTTTCCATCAAGGAAAAGGCAAACCCTTTTCTCCCCTTCATCAAAACCCGTAATCACCGGAAAGGTTATTCCCAATTCCTTAAAGAAATAAAGGGCATCCTTTACCTTATTTTCCGAATCTATTTTAATACCCGTCAATTTTTCTGCCTCCCTTACATTGGGGGTTACCACATCAACCAAAGGAAAAAGCTCCCTTTTCAGAATATCAATAAATTTCTCTCCTTTAAAAAGGGGCTTTTTAAGGCTTGCCTTAAAAACAGGATCAAGAACCACCCATTTAAATCCTGAACGATAATTTTTGAGATACCTTGCGGTTATTTCAATGATTTCTGGAAAAGCAAGCATACCGATTTTTACACCCATTGGCACCTCATCTTCCAGGGTGACCCTTAACATCCTTTCAAAGGCCTCTAAATCCACCGGAACCCAATCCTCAAATACTTTTGAACTCTGAAAGGTCAAAGCCGTAGGAACTGAAGAGGCCCTAAATCCGAAAAGGGTTAACACCTTTACATCCATAAGAAGGCCTGCCCCTCCGGAAGGATCAAATCCGGCAATAACAAGAACCCTTTTTCTCTCCCTCATCTTCATGGCACCCTCTATTTAAAAATTGCTTTTTTTCTATTTTAATTTAAATTTTTAAAATCCTGTAATTCCAAAAAGCCCTCCCATCTTCTTATGTGGATTGAACTTTCCCAGACCGCGAGAGAAAAATTTTTAAATCTTCTTTCCTTTCCTGAAAAAGAACGCCTTCTTTCTTTTTTAAGAAAGTTCTCTCAAAGGCAGGACCTATTCATTGTAGGAGGGGCAGTAAGGGATTTTCTCCTCGGGAAGAAAATAACTGACCTTGATCTTGCAGTAAAGGAAGAGCCTGAAAAACTGCAACTCTTTCTCTCCCAGGTTCTTTCCTATACCCCTGTTCCACTATCCCCTGAATTTGGAATCTACCGGCTTTCCAAGGGTAAATATACCATAGATTTAACCCTCTATCGGGGAAATACCTTGGAAGAAGACTTAAAAGATAGGGATTTCACCATTAATGCCATGGCTATACCCCTTTTTACAATTTTTGAAGGTCCTCTGAAGATTTTTGACCCCGTTAATGGGTTTGAAGACTTAAAAAAGGGAATTATTCGCGCCCTTGGAGAAAAAAACTTAATGGATGACCCTTTGAGGATTCTGAGAGGATATCGCTTCTTTTCTCAGGGCTACGGAGAGATTGAAAGAGAAACAAGGCATCTTTTTAAAAAACACAAAAAAAGACTTTCCTTTTGTGCTCAAGAAAGGATTCAGCTTGAGCTAAAGCATATTTTTCTTTCTCCCAAAAGTTTTTTAACCCTTACTCTTATGAATGAAGATGGTCTTTTTGAAGTTCTCTTTCCGGAATTCAATCCCTGCAAAGGGATGCCTCAGCCGAGTTTTCATCACTTAGATGTTTTTTCCCACTGCCTTGAATCCCTTAAATGGACAGAAATAATTCTTTCGGAGCCAAAGAAATTTCTTGGCCTTGAGGAAGTGCCCCTTGATTTTGAAGAGGAAGACTTTATCATCTCGGTAAAGCTTGCCTCCCTTTTTCACGATCTTGGAAAGGGCTATACTTTTTCTGAAACTGAAGAAAGGATAACCTTTTACACCCACGAAAAGGTGGGAGCAGACTTCTGGGAAAAGCGAGCCAAGGCCCTTCGTTTTAAGAATGAAATCATTGAAAGGGTCTCAAGTTTAATTAAAAATCACATGCGACCCTGTCATCTTCTGAAAGAATGGGAAGAAGGAAAAATTACCCTTAGAGCCAAAAGAAACTTAATTAAAGCTCACCCTAATCTTTACGAGCTCTGGGTGGTTGCCCTTGCAGACTCCCTTGCCTCAAAGGGCCCTGATAAAGAGCCAGATTACGAAGAAAAATTAAATGCCTTTTTCAAAGAACTTCTTAAACTGAAAGAGGAACTGGAAAGGATTGAAAAGAGGGAAAAACTTATTACAGGAAAAGACCTCATTGCCCTTGGATTTAAACCCGGCCCCATTTTTAAAGAAATCCTTGAGGATGTGGAAATAAAAACTGTGGAAGGTTTTATCCAATCTAAAGAAGAGGCCTTAAATTATGTCCTTCAAAAATACGGAAGCCTTCAGCGGGAATCCCCTTGAGGAAACCCCCTTTTTAAAGGGAAGGCTTAAAATCTTTCAGCCAAAAAGGGGCTTTCGCTTCGGAATTGACAGCGTCCTTTTGGCCAATTTTATTACCCTCAAACCCGGGGAAAGAATTGCCGAACTTTGCGCTGGAACAGGAGTAATAAGCTTCATTGCCCTTTTAAGATATCCCAGGGCCAAAATCTATCTCCTTGAAATAGAAGATCTTTACCTTAAGGCTTTGACTCTGGGAATAGCTAAAAATTCCTTTGAAAAAAGGGCTTTGGTTATAAAAGGTGATGCCCTGAAGCCCCCTTTCAGACCCGGCTTTTTTGATGTGATTTTTTCAAATCCACCCTATTTCAAAAGGGAAAGCGGAAGAAAAAGCCCTTTTGAGATGGAAAATATTGCAAGAAGGGAGGAAAAGTTTGATCTCAAAGCCTTTTTAAAGGCGGTAAGCTTTTTACTCAAAAATAGCGGAAGGTTTTATCTCATTTTTACCGCTTTTCGTTTTGCAGAGTTAATTTACTCCTTAAAAGAAGTAAAACTTGAACCCAAGGTTATAAGACTTGTTCATTCCTATCCTAAAGATGAAGCAAGGCTTGTCCTTGTAAAAGCCATAAAAGGAGCTCGTGAAGAAACCCGCCTTCTCCCCCCATTATTTATTTACAAAGACAAAGGAAAAAACTATTCCGAGGAAGTGGCGAAATATTTGAATTTAAATCCATAAAAAGCTTATCATAAATCTTAAGATCTCAAAGAATTTTTTAAAAAATGTCTTATATTTAAAGTGCCATGGAGATTCTTATACCCATAAAAGAGGCAGATTTTAGACTTAAAGCTGAGTTTGAGCCCAAAGGGGATCAGCCTAAGGCTATAGCCGAGCTTGTTGAAGGAGTTAAAAAGGGGCTTAAACATCAGGTATTGCTCGGAGTTACAGGTTCCGGAAAAACCTTCACCATGGCCCATGTTATTGCAAAGGTCAAAAAACCAACCCTCATCATTGCCCCCAATAAAACTCTTGCAGCCCAGCTTTATAACGAATTTAGAAAACTCTTTCCTGAAAATGCCGTAGAATATTTTGTTTCCTATTACGATTATTATCAGCCTGAGGCCTATGTGCCTAAAACAGACACTTACATTGAAAAGGATGCCTCCATAAATGACTTTATTGACCGTTTGAGGCATTCAGCTACAACCTCGGTTCTCACAAGAAGGGATGTGATTGTGGTAGCGAGTGTATCTTGCATTTATGGCCTTGGTGCCCCTCATGAATACTTTGCCAAACACCTGTATCTCCAGAAAGGACACCGCATAAGAAGGGATGAACTCATCAGGGCCCTTGTTACCATGCATTATGAAAGGGTTGAAACGGACTTCACCCGTGGAACTTTCAGGGTTAGAGGGGATCTCATTGAAATTTTTCCAGCCAATGAAGAAAAAAGGGCTGTAAGAATATCCCTTCTCGGTTCTGAAATTGAAGACATAAAGATAATTGATCCCTTTAGAGGTAAAGTTCTTGGTAAGGTTCAGAATGTGCTCATCTTTCCTGCAAGTCATTATGTAACCTCTGAAAGCAATCTTTCAAGAATAATTCAGGAAATAAAAAAAGAATTGAAAGAAAGAGTGGAATATTTTAAAAGTCAGGGTCTTTATCTCTTTGCCGAAAGACTTGAAAAGAGAACCCTTTATGACCTTGAAATGCTTGAGGAAACCGGATACTGCAAGGGCATTGAAAATTACAGCAGATATCTTGACGGGAGAAAACCAGGAGAACCTCCCTATACCCTTCTTGATTATTTTCCCGATGACTTCCTCCTCTTTATTGACGAAAGCCATATCACCATCCCTCAATTAAGAGGGATGTATAGGGGAGACCGTTCAAGAAAAGAAAAACTCGTTGAATACGGATTTCGTCTCCCTTCAGCGCTTGATAATCGGCCTTTAACCTTTGAAGAATTTGAAGAAAGAGTTAATCAGGTAATATATGTTTCTGCAACCCCTGGGGATTATGAAATTGAGAAAGCAGAAGGCAGAATCGTTGAGCAAATCATAAGACCCACAGGGCTTCTTGATCCCAAAATTGAGGTAAGACCCTCAAACAATCAAGTGGAAGACCTTTACTTTGAAATTAAAAAAAGAATTGAAAAAGGTGAAAGGGTTCTTGTTTGCACCTTAACCAAAAGAATGGCTGAAGAATTGACTGATTATTACAAGGAACTGGGTATAAAGGCCTGTTATCTTCACTCTGATCTTAAAACTATTGAAAGGGCAAGAATTATAAGAGACCTGCGAAGGGGAGTTTATGATGTGCTAATAGGCATAAACCTTCTAAGAGAGGGGCTTGACATTCCTGAGGTAAGCCTTGTTGCCATTCTTGATGCAGATAAAGAAGGTTTTTTGAGATCTGAAAGAAGCCTTATTCAAACCATGGGAAGGGCAGCCAGAAATGTGAATGGTATGGCAATTCTTTATGCTGAAAGGATTACTCCTGCTATGGAAAAGGCCATTGCTGAAACAGAAAGGAGAAGAAAAATTCAGGAAGAATACAATAAAAAACACGGAATCACTCCCCAAACCATTGTCAAATCCCTTGAAGATCCACTTATGAAAATGGTTGAGGCTGATTATGTGGATCTTGAAAGGGTGATTGAGATTGAAGAGGCCTTTCAGAGTCTTGAAGAATTGAGAGCAGAAATTGAGAGGGTGGAAAAGGAGATGAAAGAGGCTGCCAAAAATTACGAATTTGAAAGGGCAGCCATTTTGAGAGATCGCCTATTCAGTTTAAAACAGCTTGCCCTTAAGTGGGCTTAAGGAGAACTTATTATGGGAAAGCTTCCGAAAACCAATCCCCGTGCTGTGGCTTTAAAGATTCTTCTGCGCTGGGAAAAGGGAAAACCCCTTCTTGATGAAATCCTTTCTCAGATTTTAACGAAAAGTGTTCTTCCCGATGAAAGGGATAGAGCCCTTGTGGGGGAGCTTGTAAATGGTGTTATAAGGCACCTCTATTATTTAGACTTTCTTATTGGCCGGTTCTCATCGATTCCCCTTGATGAAATGGACCTTGAGGTAAAAAATGCGCTAAGACTTGGAGCTTACCAGATACTTTTTACCAAAATTCCCGAAAGAGCGGCCATTTCAGAAACACTTAAAATTCTTTTGCGAAGGGGAAGAGGAACCTGGATTAGAGGCTTTGTAAATGCGGTGCTTAGGGCCATGGCACAAAATAAGGAAAATCTTCCTGAACCCCCAAAGGAACATCCTCTTTTGTATCTTTCCATTAAATATTCCTTTCCGGAATGGCTGGTAATAAGGTGGTTTAAGAGATGGGGATATGAAAATCTTGAAAAACTTCTCAAAGCAAGCAATGAAAGGCCTCCTCTTGTAATAAGGGTAAATCCCCTTAAGGTTACGAGAGACAATTTCCTTGAATTTTTGAGAAAGGAAGAGGTTCCTCAAGCTGAGGCCTGCCCTTACAGTCCTTATGGAATTGTTCTTAAAGATTACAGGGGGAAAATCACTGAGCTTAAGGCCTTTCATTTCGGATGGTTCAGTGTCCAAGATTCAGCAAGTCAACTTGTAACTTTACTTTTAAATCCCAAACCTGGAGAAAAAATCCTTGATGCCTGCGCAGGAGTTGGCGGAAAAACCACTCATATAGCGGAATTAACAGAGGATAAAGCCAAAATCTGGGCCTTTGATCTTTATGATTGGAGGCTGGAAAAATTGAAAGAGAATTTTAAAAGACTTGGCCTAAGGGAACCTCAAGTTTTTGTGGGAGATGTGGTTGAAAAACTTAAAGAACTAAATCCCAAACCCTTTGACAGAATTCTCATTGACGCTCCCTGTACGGGAACAGGGGTTATAAGAAAACACCCTGATATAAAGTGGGCAAGATCTGAAAAGGATTTTGAAGAAATTCCAGCAAGGCAACTCCGTTTGCTTGAAGGAGTAGCTCCCTATTTGAAAAAAGGGGGAATCCTTGTTTATGCCACTTGCAGTCTTGAGCCGGAAGAAAATGAAGAAGTAATCCAGAAATTTCTTGAAAAACACCACGAATTCAAGCTTGAAAATCCTTTACCCCTTCTTGAAAAATTTTGCGGAGATCAAGCAAGCGTTCTTGTTGAAGAGGATAAATATCTCAAAACCTATCCCCACATTCACAATCTTGACGGCTTTTTTGCGGTAAGGTTGAGAAAAGAAGCATAATTCTTCAAAGAATTGACTTTTTAAGATTTTTGATTAAGGATAATCAAATATCAAACCAATTTAAAGGAGGTGGACAATGTTTTCCATCCGGTTTTTAACTTTTCTTATATTTTTGGTTGTTGCTTTTTTATCAGGAAATAGTTTTGCCAAAGAGCCCATAAAAATAGGAGCTATTCTCAGCATAACCGGGCCTGCCTCCTTCATTGGCGAACCCGAAAAAAATACCATTCTTATGCTTGCTGAAGAAATCAACAAAAAGGGAGGAATTAATGGAAGGCCTCTTCAAGTGATTATTGAAGATTCAAAGAGTGAAGAAACCCAGGCGGTTCTTTCTGCAAGGAAGCTTATTGAAAAGGATAAGGTGGTTGCCATTATCGGGCCTTCAACCACAGGAGAAAGCATGGCAGTTATTCCCATTGTTACCCAGGCTAAAATTCCCATGGTTTCCCTTGCAGCAGGAACGGGTATCACTCAGCCTGTTAAAGAAAGATACTGGATTTTTAAAACCGCTCAGTATGATAGATCTGCTGTTGAAGCCATTTATCAATATTTAAAGAAAAAGGGCATAAAAAAAGTGGGAATTCTCTCCATTACAACAGGCTTTGGTGATCAGGGAAGAAAGGCCCTTCTTGAACTTGCACCCCAATATGGCATAAAGATTGTAGCCGATGAAAGATATAAACCCAAAGATTCTGATATGACGGTGCAACTTCTAAAAGCCAAAAGTGCTGGTGCAGAGGCCATTATCAACTGGTCCGTTGGGCCTGAACAGATTATTGTGGTTAAAAACTGGGCTTCCCTAAAATTGGGAATTCCACTATTTCAGTCCCACGGTTGGGGAAGCAAAAAAAATCTTCAACTTGCCGGACCTTCCGCAGAAGGAGTTATAGCTCCTCTGGGAAGAATAGTTGTCTGGGAAAAAGTTTCTGACAAACACCCTCAAAAACCGGTGCTTAAAAAATATTATCAGGCCTATTATCAAAGATATAAATCCGAACCCGGAACCTTTGGAGGCCATGCCCATGATGCCTTTATGATGGTTGTTGGGGCCTTGAAAAAGGTTGGCCCAGATCCTGCAAAAATAAGGGATTATATTGAAAATAAAATCAAAAACTGGCCAGGTGTTACAGGAATTTTCAACATGAGCCCCAATGACCACTGCGGACTTGACGCCTCATCCTTTGAGATGGTAATTGTCAAAAACGGGGACTGGGAGATATTGAAATAAAGAATGGAAATTTTTCTCCAGTTTTTTCTCTCAGGGGTTACGGTGGGGGCTATTTATGCCCTCATCGCCCTCGGTTTTAACATAGTTTATAATACCACTTCCATTCTCAATCTTGCCCAGGGTGAATTCGTTGTCCTCGGCGGACTTTTCATGTGGCTCTTTTTTCAAAAAATGGAGCTTCCCTATTATATATCCTTCTTTTTAACCCTTTTGACTGCGGGAATCTTTGCTTTTCTTATGGAAAGACTTACCATTAAACCCCTTCTCAAAACTGGAGATCCCCTCCTACTTATTCTTATAACCATTGCCTTTTCCATTTTATTGAAGGGTCTTCTTATGTTTATTTTTGGAAAAGATCCCTATGGTTATCCTCCACTCCTTGAAGGTATGCCTATTCTTTTAGGCGGGGCTGTGATCCAAAAACAGGTTCTTGTGATTTTGGCTTTTATTCTGCTGACTATGATTTTTTTATACTTCTTTTTCAATAAAACCATTCTTGGAAAAGCAATGAAAGCCTGTGCTTTTGATCAGGTAGCAGCCCAACTTATGGGAATAAATATATCAAGAATGGTAATGCTCTCCTTCGTATTAAGCGGTATTTTTGCTGCACTTGCAGGAATTTTAATAACACCCATAACCTTCATGGAATATGACAGGGGTGCCATTCTCACTATTAAAGCCTTTACAGCCTCTATTCTTGGAGGCCTTGGAAGTATCTGGGGTGCCATAGCAGGTGGATTTATCCTTGGAATTGCTGAAAATCTCGTTGCTGGTTATATCCATTCAGGACTCAAAGATGCCATTTCCTTGGTATTACTTCTCATAATGCTCCTTCTTAAACCGGCAGGACTTTTCCAAAAAGAAGAGGAAGTAAGACTTAAAAAATTATGAAAAATTTTTTAAATCCCTATCTGGGAAGTTTCTTTCTCTGTTCTGCCTTAATATTAATAGGAATTTTAAGTGGAGACCCCTACTTAATGACGGTATTAACTTTTGCAGGGCTCAATGCCCTTTCGGCTCTTTCCCTTTCATTACTTATGGGGCTTGCAGGTCAGATATCCCTTGGTCACAATGGCTTTTACGGACTTGGGGCTTATCTTTCTGCTATTTTCTTTCTTCATCTTAAAATCCCTGTGATTCTAAGCATCCTCCTTTCTGCAGGAATTGCCTCTCTTTTTTCCATTTTTCTTGCTATTCCAGCTTTAAGGCTTAAAGGCCATTATTTGGCTGTAGCAACCCTTGCCTTCGGAGAGATTGTTTATCTTCTTTTGAATGAATGGGGCCCAGGTGGTCCTTCTGGCTTTGGTAATATCCCAAGAATTTCTCTTGGATCTTTTGTTTTGTCCTCCTCCCAAGCTTATTTAATCTTGATCTGGTCTCTTTTTTTCATCTTTTTTGTTTTTTCATTGAATCTTTCAAAATCAACCTATGGGAAAACCCTTAAAGCCCTTCACAACAGTGAAATTGCCTTAAAAACCCTAGGTATAAATCTCTTTACCCTTAAATTAAAAATCTTTGCTTTAAGCGCTTTCATAACAGCACTTTCAGGGGCCCTTTATGCCCATTATGTGACTTTTTTAAGTCCAGCCACCTTTTCGGTATTCTACTCCATCTTAATCCTCATGATGGTTATGATTGGAGGCCTGCATAACCTCTGGGGTGCTATTCTTGGAGCCCTTTTTATCACCTTCCTTCCAGAAATCCTTCGTGTTTTTAAAGAATACGATATTCTCATATACGGCACGATCTTAACCCTTGGGCTCTTATTCTTTAGAAAAGGCCTTGTTTATCCCTTTGAGAGGTTAATTTATGGAAGTTATTCTGGAAGTAAAAAATCTCAGTAAAAAATTTGGTGGTTTTGAAGCCTTAAAAGGAGTAAATCTTTCTGTAAAGAAGGGAACCATTCATGCCCTCATTGGCCCCAATGGAGCTGGGAAAACAACACTTCTTAACATCATTAATGGTCTTGAATCCCCAACGGAAGGTGAAATCTTCTTTGAAGGTAAAAAAATAAATCATCTCTCTGTAGAGAAACGAGCCCAGCTTGGACTAGGAAGAACCTTTCAACTCCTTGAAATCTTCGGAGATCTTACTGTTTTGGAAAACATAAAAGTGGCTCTCTTTGCAAAATCTTCCTGGGGTCTTCTAAAAAGTTTTTTCCTAGGAAAAAGCTTTAATCCCTTTGAGAGGGAGCTTGAAAAGGAGGCCTTTTCACTTCTTCAAATAGTGGGTCTTTCTCACAAAGCTTTAGAACTTGCCAAAAATCTTCCTGCAGGTGAACAAAAACTACTAGAAATATGTAGAGCCCTTGCCTTAAAGCCCAAACTTCTTCTCCTTGATGAACCCGCAGCAGGTCTTAATACCAGAGAAACCAAGGAACTTGGATTAATCTTGACTCAAATTAAAAAAAATTTGGATGTTACTATACTCATAGTGGAACACGACATGGAACTTGTTATGAGAATAAGTGATGTTATTACAGTCTTAAACTTTGGTGAGGTCCTTTCGGAGGGAACTCCTTTACAAATCCAAAAGGATTCCAAGGTTATAAAAGCCTACCTGGGTGAGGAGTTGTAATGTTAATTCTCAGGGGCCTTGATGTTTATTATGGAAGTCTTCACATTTTAAAAAAGGTAACCCTTCATGTAAATGAAGGTGAAATTGTAGCCATTCTTGGAGCAAACGGTGCAGGAAAAAGCACACTTTTAAAGTCAATTATAGGCCTTGTAAAAATGGCGTCTGGTTCAATCCTTTTTCAAGGAAGAGAAATTAATTCTTTACCTGTTGAAAAGAGAGTAAGATTAGGTCTTTCTCTTGTTCCCGAGGGCAAAGGAATCTTTAAACCTCTTACTGTTGAAGATAACTTATTGCTTGGAGCTTATAGCTGGTATAATTTTAATCATAAAGGCGAAGTTAAAGCCCTTCTTGAGGAAATTTATGGGCTTTTTCCCGTTCTTGCAGAAAAGCGGCATCAACTTGCAGGAATCCTTTCAGGAGGTCAACAGCAAATCCTTGCCATAGCAAGAGCCCTTATGGCTAAACCAAAGCTTTTGCTCCTTGATGAACCATCTATGGGAATTGCTCCTAATCTTGTACTTGAAATCTTTCAGCACATAAAAAAGTTGAGAGAACTTTATAATATGAGTGTTCTCCTTGTGGAACAGAATGCCAAACTTTCTCTTAAAATTTCAGACAGAGTTTATGTGCTTGAAACCGGTAAGATTATTTTTGAAGGAGATAGCAAAAGTGCTATGGAAAATCCAGAAATTCAGAGAGCCTATCTCGGAAGGGACCTTGACAGAGAAGTTCCGTTATAGGAGGCCAGTATGGAAAACTTAAAGCTTCTGCAACTTGAAAAATTACAAGCAACCTTAAACAGGGTTTATAAAGAGGTCCCCTTTTATCGCCATCTCTTTGACAGTGTTTCCTTTAATCCTGAGGATTTCTCAGATCTTGAAGATTTAAAGAAAATTCCCTTTACCACAAGAGAGGATTTAAGCAAAAATTATCCCTATAATATGTTTGCCGTTCCTCTAAGAGAGGTTGTAAGAATCCTTGCCACCTCTGGAACAACAGGGAATCCCCTGGTAGTGGGATATACAAGAAATGATTTATCAATTCTTACAGATCTAAGTGCCACTGCTTTAAGAAATATGGAGGTAACCAAGGACGATGTAGTTCAGATAACCTTTCATCCAGGGCTTTTTTCTTCCGCCTTTGGTATTCAAAGCGGGGCAGAAATAATCGGTGCTTCTGTAATTCCCGTGCACTTTGAAGACCCCTATAAACAGCTCAAGATCCTTCAGGATTACAGAACAACCGTTCTTGTGTGCACACCTTCCTATGCCATCTGGCTTTGTGAAACCCTTCCCCAAGCGAAGATTAACCCTAATTCCCTATTCTTGAAAAAGATTATCCTTTGTGGCGAACCCTTCACAGAAACTCAAAGATCAATTATTTCAGACACCTTTAAAGTTGAGGTTTATAATCTTTACAGCATTATGGAAGTATTTGGCCCTGGAATTGCCTTTGAATGTAAGGAAAAAAAAGGCCTTCATTTTATGGAAAATCATTTTCTTGTGGAAGTAATTGATCCAGAATCTCTTCTCCCTGTAAAACCAGGTGAAACGGGAGAACTGGTAATAACAACCCTTACCAAAGAGGCCTTTCCTTTGATTAGATATCGCACAGGAGATTTGGTGATTTATAAATACGAAAATTGCCCGTGTGGCTTTCCTTACCCCATCCTTACTTCATCCATTCTTGGAAGAAGAGACGATGTTGTAATTATAAGGGGTCTTAAATTCTATCCCTCTCAAATTGATGAAATCCTTGCAAGCTGGGCAGGAGAACCTTTAAAATTTCAAATAGTTTTGGAGAAGAAAGAAGGTCTGGATGAAGTTTTTCTTTTTCTTGTTCCCAGTGAAAAATTTTTTTCTGATTCCTTTATTGAGCAGGAAAAAATTAAAAAACAGCTTGAAGAAAGACTTTATTTACATTTAAACATACCGGTAAAAATAAAATTTGTTGAAGAGGGATCCTTAGAAAAAAGAAATAATAAACTTCTACAAATTGTCGATAAGAGGTAAACTATGGGATATATTGTAGAGATGGGAGAACTTTATCTTTGTGGAAATTACAAAAGGGAAAGGCTTGCCTTTGTAAAGGGATCTGGAACCCGGCTTTTTACCGAAGATGGAGAGGAATATCTTGATTTTACAGCAGGTATTGCGGTTTGTAACCTGGGACATTGTCACCCAGCACTTGTCAAAGCATTAAAGGAACAGGCCGAAAAACTCTGGCATACCTCCAATCTTTATTACACAGAGCCTCAGGCAAGGCTTGCAAAAAGGCTTGTTGATTTAACCTTTGGAGAAAAAGTGTTCTTTGCCAATTCAGGTGCAGAAGCCGTTGAGGCTGCCTTAAAACTTGCAAGACGCTATTCTTTCGAAAACTTTGGAGAAGGAAAATCTCAATTTATAGCCCTTGAAAATTCCTTCCATGGAAGAACCTTCGGAGCACTTTCAGTTACAGGTCAATCCCGTTATTGGGAAGGCTTTAAACCCTTATTGGAAGGGGTAACCTTTGTTCCTCCCAATGACCTTAAAGCCCTTGAGAAGGCCTTTAATGAAAAGGTATGCGCCTTAATCCTTGAGCCCATTCAGGGAGAAGGAGGAATTTATCCCCTAACAAGGGAATTTCTTGAAAAGGCAAAAGAGCTCTGTCATAAATATCAAGCCCTTCTCATCTTTGACGAAATTCAAACAGGTATTGGTAGAACGGGAAAGCTCTTTGCCTATGAATGGTTTGGAATTGAACCGGATATCCTTTGTACATCAAAGGCCCTTGCTAATGGACTTCCCCTTTCTGCCATAGTTGCGAAAAATGAAATCATGGAGGCTCTAAAACCAGGAACCCATGCCTCAACCTTTGGAGGGAATCCCATAGCCTGTGCCGTTGCTTTGAAAGTGCTTGAAATGGTCTCTGAAAAAACCTTTCTTGAAGAGGTCTCTTTAAAAGGTAAAGTGTTAAAAGAAAAAATTGAAAAAATAGACCCAGATAAAAAATTTATTAAAGAGGTAAGAGGTGAGGGGCTCTTAATAGGGTTAGAGTTTTATCAAAGCGCTCAACCTATATACAAAAACCTTTTAAAAAGGAAAATTCTTGTAACCCAGCCCAAACCCAATATAATAAGATTGACTCCACCTCTTATAATTAATTATCGGGAAATTGATTATTTTTGTAATGTTTTAGAAGAAATTATTAAAGGATAAAGGGGAGGGCTATCCCCTCCCCTATTACAAGATTTTACTGTGCTGGAGCTCCCTGAGTGGGCTCCTGTGAAGCACCCTCAGACTTCTTGGCTTTTTTGGCCTTTTTGGCCTTTTTCTTTGCCTTCTTTTCAACCTTCTTTTCAGCCTTTACTTCCTGACCCTGATCCTGAGCCTGTGAACCTGCTTGCTCAGCAGCAATAACAGGTGAAACCATAAGAGCAAAAACAACCAAAAGTCCCAAAGACTTTTTTAACATGATTACCCCCCTTTTTTATGAGTTATATTCAAAAAGCATGCCTGAAAAAGGAATATTACAAATCATAGCATCTGGAATTGATACCCTAAAAAAATCAACAAAATTGATGATAATTTTCGACAAATTGGTCGACCAGTTTTCTTGATTTTTCTTAATTTCTGTAAAATTTACCCTTGACAAAATTTTAAAGCTCATTATAAAAACAATAATAAAATTCAATAAAGGAGGGTGGATATGAACAAGGCAGATCTTGTCAAAAGAATGGCTGAAATCGCTGGAACCACTAAGGCCAATGCTGAAAAATTGCTTGATGCCTTTATGCAGGCTGTTCAGGAAGCCATCTCAAAGGGCGATAAAGTCGTTCTTGTAGGATTTGGAACTTTTCAGGTGGTAAAAAGAGCTGCAAGAACCGGCAGAAATCCAAGAACCGGTGAGCCTTTAAAGATCCCTGCCAAAAATGTAGTAAAATTCAATCCTGGTAAAAAACTTGAAGAAGCAGTAAAATAAGAAAATAGAAAAAAGCAGTCTTAATTCTAAGGGGCCCCTATGGCCCCTTAATTTTTAAATTTTGATTTCAACAATTATTTTTTCATTTCCCCTTAAAAGTTCCAATTTCAAAGTATCACCTTTTTCTTTGAAAGTCAAATGAAGTTTTAAATCACTAACTTTTTTCAACTCATTTCCATCAATTTTGACTAAAAGGTCTCCTGGTTTCAGCCCTGCCTTTTCAGCAAGACTTTCCTTTAAAACCTCTTTTACTTTTAATCCCTCTTCTTTTTCCTCAAGAATAACACCAAGTTTGGGTGAGGGCACAAAATTTTCCTCAAATTCTGGTAAAAACCAATAATCCCCAATGAAAGGATCAATTTTTTCAACATTACCCAAAATAATGGTTTTGAAATTATGAAAATTTCTTCTTTTCAAAGAGGCTGGTATTCCGTATCCGTATTCAAGGTGGCCTCTTCCTACAAGAATTATCATCTTGTAAGAAGGGTTTTTCTTTAGAAATTCCACTGCCCTTTCAGCCATATTTTCATCCCTTAAAATCTGAGCCTGATAAAAGTATTCAAAATTAGTCTGATTATTCTGAAATTGATGATTTTGAAATACTTTCTCAAGATAATTTCTGTATTCGGGCCTGAAAAGATCAAGTTCAGGAAGATGCATTTTTTCCTCTTCAGGAAGCTTGTAAATTCCTTCTTTAAAAACCTTTTTAACAATCTCACTCTTAATATCCAGGGCTAAAAGTTTTATCTTCTTTTCTCTGGCAAAAAGGAAAATATCCCTGTATAAGCGGTAATCAAATCGCCAGCGTTCATAATACTCAATTTCCTTAAGAAGAGTCTTTTCGTCAATTTTCCCCTCAATAAATTCGTCAAGATATTTTTGGAAGGGCACCTGAACCATCTCTAACCCTATTACAAGCTGAGGATAATAATTATATAATTCCTTTATAACTTCCAGTTGAAAAAGATGATGAGAATAATCTTCGTGATTCTCTCCTATTAGAATTATCTGAGAACTAAGAAGTTCAGGAAAGATTTTCTCAAGGGTATTCAATTTGGCAGGTTCAGTTCCGTAAATTTTCTTTGCGGAAAGACTTAGCATAATCCCCCTTCTTAACATTTCCCTTTCTTTTTTATAAATAATTTTCTTCTTTTTTATATAAAATTCCGAATATCCCTTTAAAGAATTTTCAAGTTTTAGAAAGTTTGCAATTTCCTTGGTTGAAGAAGCTCTTATAAAAGCTATAAAGTGTTCCTGCGAAAAGGGATGAGGAAGAATTTTAAAAAAAAAGCCTTCCTCAGGAAGATACTGATGATAACCTATAGGAGGAAGATGAAAAAAAAGAATATTATCCTTGGGAAGCCCCTCTAAATAGGGCTGATTATATGAAATGACACTAATATTAGCTCTCAAATTTTCTATAATCTTTCTATATAGAGAATAATATTCCCTATCTGGTAAATAAACCCTAAGTTTAACCTCACTTAAAGTTTCTAAACTTGGTGAAATCTCTTTTAAGGTTAAAGCCCTAAAAATTTTATATTCCGGGTCAAAAAGGATTTCCTCTGGTTTATCTGATAAATAAAATTCATAAACCTTTTTATCGGAATCCAAGTGAATAATTTCTTCCTTTGTATTTTTTTTACTTTTAATTTTTACTCTAATTTTTAAAGGCCGAGTATCTCCTTCACAAACCACAAAAATTTTTAATTTATAGCCCCCTTTATCTTTAATTGGAATGATGTCAAAATCTTTTACTTTAAGAACTATTTTTTCAAAATTTTCTACCTCTAATTCCTTAATCCTTAAGAGTTCCTTAAGAAATATTTGAAAAGGTTTAACATTTGAGGCATTTGAAAGAAAGCTTTCATAATAAGTTTTTAAAGCCTTATCAAAATTATCTTCTCCCACATTTCTATCAAGGTTTTCATAAAAATAAAAAAATACTTTAGATTCAAAAGATTCATTTAAAAGTAAATCCCTGCGAAACCCAATTTTATCTCTGGCAAATTTATAAGACCCAAAATATAGTCCTAAAGCTTTTAATAAAGATTCATCCTTTAAATTAAGTTTATACTTAAAAATCTCTTCTGCTAAAAGTGGAAAAAAGGAATCCCAGGGCAAATCGTTAAAAGAGTCCCTTTTTAAAAAAATACTTAAAGGCTGAACCTTTTCTTCAGCAAAGGTAATAAAAACAAAAATTCTTTTATGGGGGATTTTCAAAATTTCATTCTCAAAGATTAAAAGTTTGTTTTTTAATTCCCTTTCCTGATTGTCCCATTTTGCATCAGGATAAGATGAATCAAGATAAAAAAGAATCTCTTTAGTATTTAAGTTAATTGTTTTCTTTTTAAGGTCATATCCTATAACTACAGGTGGAGGGGCTTTAAGAGGTTTTTCAAACTTTAATATAGCACTACCTTCAGAGGAAATTTTCGCTTCTTCATGGGGAATTATTATGAAATTCTTTATTACGGAATAATCTTTAATTACCAATTCAAAGGGTATGGGATAATCGGGGAAGGGAAGATATTTATCATAAATCCTTAAAAAGGGGCTTTTTTTAAAGGAAAGTTCTTTTTCAAAGAGGATAATGAGAGGATACTTTGTTTCCTTTATATAAACTTTAAAAAAACTCTCTTTATTGTCAGAATAGAGATTTAAATTTTTATCTCCTTGAGTTATCTTGAGAATTCTTATTCCTCTACCACTAAAAGTGTAAAACCCTTCTTTATCTACAAAGAATTGTGCTTCTCCGATTAGAAGCTCCTTTTCTTGACTTAAGGAAAGTTCAAATCTGGCTGAGAGTATCTCCGCTTTTAAAGAATTTATTCCTAAAAGAAAAAAAATTAAACAAAAAAGAAAAAACATAGCTTTTGAAATTTTGGTTTGGAGTTATAATAACACATTAAATCCTTTTGCCATTATACCCAATTAAAAAGAGGCTGCAAGAGATTGCCTATGAGTAAGGTTAAAGTTCTTGTGCTTTGGGGATACGGTATTAATTGTGAGGTTGAAACCCATTTTGTTTTCAAAAAAGTGGGAAGCTCACCAGAAATTATTCACCTTTCAGAGATTTTTTCTGGTGAAAAATCCTTAAGGGACTACCACATAATATGTTTTCCTGGGGGTTTTCTTGACGGAGACCATTTAGGTTCAGCTCAAGCCTGCTCTCATCGCTTTAGATATCTCAAAATAAAGGGAAAAATCCCTCTCTGGGACGAACTTATGAGTTTTCTTGAAAAGGGGGGCTTAATTCTTGGAATTTGTAATGGTTTCCAACTACTGGTTAAAATGGGGTTACTTCCTGGAGGAGATTATTTGGGAATGCGCAAAGTTACCTTAACCTACAATGATTCTGGAAAATTTGAAGATCGCTGGGTGCACCTAAAGGTTAATCCAGAAACACCCTGTGTTTTTCTAAAGGGTTTAGAGCGCCTCTATCTTCCAGTAAGACACGGAGAGGGAAAATTTATTGCTGAAAGTAAAGAGCTTTTGCAAGAACTAAAGGAAAAGGGGCAGATTGCCCTTCAATACATACATCCTGAAAGCGAAGAACCAACCCTTGAATATCCGTATAATCCCAATGGTTCAGAAGAGGCAGTAGCGGGGCTTTGCGATCCCACGGGAAGAATTTTTGGTCTTATGCCTCATCCCGAAGCTTTCAACCACTTTACCAACCATCCCAAATGGACAAGGCTCAATACCTATCTTGTGGAAGGCTTAACCATTTTTGAAAACGCTGTAAACTGGGTTAAAGAAAATCTCCTTTAATAAATGAACCGTTCTTATTTTGTAAAGGCTCTTAAATCTATCTTCCTCCTTTTCAAAAAAAAAGGGTTCTATATACTTCCACCCTCACTTATCCTTTATATAGCTATCTTTTTTTACTCACCCCAAATCCTCCTTCATCTTGAAAAAAAATTTCAGCAAAATTTTGTTTTTTTCACGGTCTCTGAACCCCTTTTATCTTTGCTTCGTTTTTCCTTTTGCATTTTTCTAATTCTTGTCTTTCCGTTAATCTATTTTGGTTTGCTATCTCTCTTTGATGAAGTACTCCATCTTAAAAAAAGCTTTTTTTTAATGTTTTATTTTTTGGGGCTTATTTTCTTTTACCTCGGGGTTGCCTTTGCCTATTTTATAACCCTTCCCTATGGTATTAAATTTCTTATATCCTTTAAAACTGAAAGCCTTGAAGCAAGTATTTCTTTATCTCATTTTGTCAATTTTTTCAGTTTTTTTTTAATTATCTTTGGCCTTATCTTCGAACTTCCACTTTTTTTAGCCCTTTTGAGTCTTTTAAAAATACTTAAACCTTATAAAGTAGCTAAATATCGCAAAGAAATCTTTTTTTTCTGCGTGGTTTTTGCAGCCATTATTACCCCTACACCTGATGCTATAAATATGAGTCTCCTTGCTATCCCTCTTTATATACTTTTTGAACTGGGATTATTTCTTGGGAGATTTCTTGAAAAGGTTAATATTCGCGCGGTGGAAATCCAGAAAGAGCCTCAGCCAGAGTAGCTGCCTTATCCGGAGGCATGGCACTTAAAATACTTGCCACCTGTGTGCTTTTCATCTGGCTTAGAATTTTTATAGCCATCTCCCTATCCATATTCAAAAGCTGTTCTGCTGCCTTCCTCGGGCTCATCTCTGAATAAGCCTTGACAAGAAGTTTGATTCTTTCATCTCTTATGGCAGAAATTTTATTAAGCTTTTCCTCAACCTCTTGAGAAAGTTCCGTTAGGGCATTCATCTGTTCATTTATCTTTTGCTCAAGAAGCTTTAGCTCCCTTTCTTTAACTTCAAGCTCCTTTGCCCTCTCAAGAAGCCTTCTTTTTTCAATCAAAAGTAAATCACTGAATTCAGGAGGGCAATTATAGGCGGGACCTTCCTTGGGCTTCCTATCTTTAGTATATTCAGAATAAACATAAACTCCACTTAGGAAAAATTTAACAATGATAAGAAGAAAAATTATCCTAAAAAGGGTTCCCGTTTTAATCAAAACCCCTTCCCCTTCTAAGTAAAACTAAGTCATCAAGCTCCTTAAGAAATTTTTTTAAATTCTCTCTGTTAAATCTTAAAAGGGTTTTCTCATAAAGTCTTTCCATAAGTCTCTTTTCACGATTTTTTTCAAGAAGCTCCTCCTTTAATTCCTCAAGATATTTTTGCTGGGTTTCTATTTTTTTTTCGGCTATATTTCTGAAATCCTTTAATATTTCAAAATAATTAAACCAAGCTCTAAGCTCGTCAGCAAAAAAGGTTTTTTCTTTTTGCAGATAATCGAAACACTCTTTATATTCCTCTTCAATAATTTTCTTTTCTTCAAGCAACTTTTGAAGAGCCATCCTTGCATGATAAACTCTCACTTTGGCCTTTTCTTCCTGAAGTTCCTTATACCAAGAAAGAAGTTTTAATAGTTTTAACCTTCTCAAGGGTTAATCTCTCAGTATTTCCTGTAGTCTTTGATAGGATTCACTAAAGCTATAGCCTTCTTCAATCTCTTGCCTCAAAAATTCTCTCAATTTCGGCATAAGTTCAAGAGCCCTGTCTATCTCAGGGTTTGATCCCTTTACATAAGCACCTATGTTAATTAAATCTTCAGCCCTTTTGTAGGTTGCAAGAATACTTATGGCCTTCTGATATAGTTTTAGATGTTCTTTTGGAACAATATCTTTCATAACCCTTGAAATACTTGAAAGAACATCAATAGCTGGATAGTGTCCTTCTTGAGCGAGTTCTCTTGAAAGAACTATGTGGCCATCCACAATACTCCTTACGGCGTCAGCTATGGGATCGTTCACATCATCACCTTCGACAAGCACTGTGTATATTCCGGTTATGGAGCCTGCCTTAACTCTTACTCCAGCTCTCTCAAGTAACCTCGGAAGCATGGCAAAGACTGAGGGAGTATAGCCCCTTGCTGTGGGAGGCTCTCCCCCTGCAAGGCCGATTTCTCTTCCTGCCATACAAAAGCGCGTTAGACTGTCCATAAGAAGAAGCACTTTAAGGCCTTTGTCTCTAAAATATTCCGCTAAAGCTGTGGCATAAAAGGCCGCTCGTATTCTTAGAGCTGGACTCTCATCAGAGGTAGCCACTACCACAATAGACCTTTTTAAACCCTCCTCACCGAGATCCTTTTCAATAAAATCCCTTACCTCTCTTCCCCTCTCCCCTATAAGGGCAACCACATTGAGGTCTGCTTTGGTATATCTTGCAATCATTCCCAAAAGGGTGCTTTTACCAACTCCAGAACCTGCCATAATGGCAACCCTCTGGCCACATCCAATGGTAAGAAGAACATTTATGGCCTTAATCCCTACATCCAGAATCTCTGAAATTTTTTCTCTCTCCAAGGGCTTCAAAGGATCACCATAAAGGGGATAAAAATCTGTTGGTTTTGGTTTAGGTCTTTGATCCAAGGGCTCACCAAGGGCATTGACCACCCTTCCAATAAATTCTTCTCCTACAGGTGCATTGGATAATCCCACAGGTATAACTCTTGCTCCGATTTCTAATCCCCTAATCTCATTAAGAGCTGTAAGCAAAAGCCGATCTTCTTTAAATCCCACAACCTCTGCTAATAACTCGGTTTCTCTTCCCACTACTTTACAAAGCTCACCCACCCTCAGTAAAGGCCCAGAACTCTCAATGGTTAAACCGAGAACCTTGGTTACATAACCGTAAACTTCAAAGGGAAGTATATCTTCCAATTTTTTGTAAAAATGCAAAGGTGAACTAATCTTCATTCTCAAGAGCCTTTAAAAGCCTTTCAAACCTTTTTTCAAGAGTTGCATCAATAATACCCAATTTTGTCTCAATAAAGAGACCTCCCTTTGAAATTCCAGGGTCAGGAACAATTTTTATACGATAATTTTTAGGAAGATCTTCCCTTTTATCATAAAGCTTTGAAACCTCATCAGGATGAACCTTAACTATAACCTCTGTTCCTTCAGCAATATACTTCAAGGCCTCTCTCAAAATTCTCAAAAGAAGTTCTCTGTCAGTTTCTATAGTTTTTAAGGTCAGTTTTTTAGCAATTTCTAAAGAAAGATTAAGGATCTCCTTGTCAAGGTTCAAAATAAGATTCTCAAGTTCTTTATCAAGTCTCTTTAAAAATTCCTCAAATCTTTTCTTTTCTTCTTCCTTTAAACTCTCTATTTCTCTTTGAAGTTTCTTTTTTTCTTCCTCAAGATTAAGTTTTGCCTTTTCTAAGCCCTTTTCAAAACCCTCTTTTTCTGCCTTTTTAAATCCCTCTTCATAACCCTTTTGGAAACCCTCTTCATAGGCTTTTTGATAAATCTCATTTATATCTTCCTGAGAAGGATTAAGCTCTTTATTATCCTGGGAAATATATCCTTCAGTTTTTTTTAAAACCTCTTCCTCATGAACTAAAGGACAAAACACTTCCTCTTCGGAAAAATTTCTTTTAGGAGTTAATACTTCCAAATTTATGATCTTTTCTGCTTTGATAATTTTAGACAAATTCTTCTTCTCCTCTTGTAAGAACGATTTTTCCTTCTTGTTCAAGCTTTTTAGCAACCCTTATGATATTCATCTGGGCCTTTTCAACCTCGGTTATCCTTACTGGACCCATCATTTCAAGTTCTTCTTTAATAAGATCAGCGGCACGCTTGCTCATATTTCTAAAAAACTTCTCTTTTAATTCGGGCGAAGCACCCTTCAAAGCCAGTTTAAGATCATCTGTGGAGATCTCTCGCAAGATGGTCTGAATGGCAAAATCATCAACCTTGAGAAAGTCTTCAAAGGTGAAGAGATATTTTCTTATTTCTTCAGCAAGAGGGGCATTTTCATCTTCTATTTCCGTTAGAATTTCATCTTCAAGCTCTCGTCCAGCATGGGATAAGATCTCTGCAGCCTTTTCAGCCCCTCCGATTTTCTTTCCAAGGGCGCCACCTACTGCCTTTAATTCCTCTTCAAGGGCATCGCTGATCTCCTTAACAATTTCAGGATCCACCTTATCAAGTAAGGCTATACGTAAAAGAACCTCACTTCTTATTCTTTCAGGCAAAAGCTGAAGAACTTGACCTGCCAATTCAGGCTCAAGATGCACAAGAATTATAGCAATAGTTTGTGGATGTTCATTGGCAAGAAAGTTGGCAATGGTCTTGGGATCCAATTTTTTAAGTTTCTTAAAGGTCTCTGGTCCGACCTCTTTTTTTATTTCCTCATATAACTGTTTTCCCCTTTCTCCATAAGCTTCTATCAAGCTTTTCTTTAAAAACTCATCGGGTGATAAGTTAATATTGGCAAGGAGGTCTTTAGCCTCAATGTTGGCTTCTTCTAATACTTTTTTAGCAACCTCTGTAGGAATATAATCAATTTTGGCCATTTCAATTCCTATTCTTTTAATATCCTCTTCATCAAGATGTTTATAAACCTGAGAAGTAAATTCTTCACCCATAAGCATGAGAAAAATGGCAGCCTTTTGAGGCCCGGTAAGTTTATCAGGGTCTAATTTGGCCATATTATTTCGCTTCAGCTAAGGCCTTTTTACGTTCTTCAAGGGTTTCTTCAAGCAGCCACTTTTTAACAAGGGCTGCTGCTCTCTCAGGCTGACTTCTTATAATACCTATGGCAATCTCTCTTGGTAAAACTTCCTCTTCTTCAATTACTTCTTCTAATTTCTCAGCAGGAGGAACCTCTGGAGCTTTAGCAACCTCTAGAGGAGCAGGCTTTAAACTCTTAATAAGGGGTCTAACAACCAAAAAGTAAAGAAGTATTAAAGCAAGAATTATAAGAAGAGGTTTGTAAAGCATGGCAAGGTAATCTTTCAAGCCTGGCTTGGGTGCAGGAATCTCTGTAAAAGTTTTAGCCTCAACCTTGACTTCATCACCCCTCTCAGGATTATAACCAATGGCCCCTTTAACTAAATTCTCTATCCATTCAATCTTGGCTGTATCATTTTCAGAAAGAACCTTTTTATCAACAAGAACAGCTACACTAATTCTTTTAATACTGCCAGGAGAAATTTCAAGATTTCTGATCTTTTTTGTTACCTCATAATTTCTAACGGCCCGTTTTTTAGAATAGGTTTCTCCCTGAGCTGGTTGACCTGTTGCTTCAAATTTTTCGGTTAAAGCACCTTTTACCCCAGCAACCCCACCCTCAGCTGGAGTAGTGCTTTGCCTATTCTCCTCTTCAAGATCCTCTGAAATCACCGCTGACTGCTCAGGATTGACAATTTCCTCCTTTATACTCTCATTATCAAAGGACATATCTACAGTCACCTGAGCAATGGCCTTTCCATAACCTAAAGCCTGAAAGAGCATTTCTTCAATTTTATTTTTAAGATTTTCTTCCACCCTTCTTTTATAAGCCAACTGATTTAAAGATAATCCAGTCTCATCCTCGGCTATGTTCAATTTTTTACCGGTTTGCGCGTCAACCACTATTACATTTTTAGGTTCAAGCTTTGGCACTGCCCCACTTACAAGATTGATGATTCCTCTGACCTGCTCAGGGGTTAAGGTATATCCCGGATTTAATTCAAGTAAAACCGAAGCTTTAGCAGGCTTTTCCTCCTCAAGAAAAATACTCTCCTTAGGGAGGGCAAGATGAACTCTAACAGACTTAACTCCTTTAATTCCCTTTATAGTCCTTGCAAGTTCCCCCTCAAGAGCCCTTTGATAATTCACTTTTTCCTGAAATTCGGTTAGCCCAAGTTTTTCTTTATCAAAAAGTTCAAAACCAGGCCCTGTGCCTCCAAGTAAGCCCTTGCTTGCTATCTCCATCCTGATTTCAGGAACTTTTTCTTCAGGCACATAGATACTTCCATCTTTCTCTATCCTATAGGGAATTTTCTGTTCCTTTAAATACTGAACAATCTGACCTGCTGTATTTTCATCAAGCCCTGAATAAAGAAGCCCATAGGAAACCCTTTGGAGATACCAAAAAAGCAAAGCAATTAAGAGGGCAAGCCCCAAAACTCCACCCAGATAAATTCCCTTTTGTTTAGGTGTTAATTTACTCCAGAAATCTTTCAGTTGACCTAAAAGATTTTTAAAATTAAGAGGTGCCATAATTTACCCTTTTTAGATTTGCATCCTCATAATTTCTTGGTAGGCCTCTAATACTTTGTTTCTTATTCTTAAAAGGAGTTTCATACTCGCATCAGCAGAAGAAATTTTCATAGCAACTTCTGCAGGATCAATATCTTCACCTTTTGCAAGGCTCTCAAGGGCCGCCTCTGCTTCCTTTTCTTTTTTATCAATTTCCTTTAAACTCTCCAGAAGAACTTTACCAAAATCAGAATTTTTATCAATTTTTTCTATTTGCTTATACAAGTTTATATTTCCAAGTCCTGAAATTTTCATAAATCTCCCCCCTCATTTAGAGTTTATTTAAGAAGCTCAAGGGTTCTCAAATACATACTCTTTGTGGTTGAAAGCACCGCCAAATTGGCTTCATAAGCTCTACTGGCAGAGAGAAGCTCAACCATTTCGGTTATAACATCCACATTGGGATATTTAACTATTCCCCTTTCATCTGCATCAGGATGTCCCGGATCATAAACCTCTTTAAAGGGAGTAGGATCATCTTTGATATCAACTACTTCCACTTTTTTAAGAACGGGATTCTTAGGCTCAAAGGGAACCGCTCGTAGGACCACATTTTTAGCTCTGTAAGGGCCCCCTTCAAGGGTCCTTGTTACCTGTGCATTGGCAAGATTGGTTGCCGCTACATTAATTCTTATTCTTTGCGCTAAGAGGCCACTTTGCGCAATTTTTCCCGCTTTGAGGAGATTCATTTCTATCTACCTCCCTCGGTTATAATTTCTTTTAGTCTTTCAAGTTCTTTTGATAAGGCCTGAAGGGTGCTTTCATAAAGTAATTGGTTTTCCATTAAACTAGTCATCTCCTCCTCAAGACTGACATTATTCGGTGTCCCAAGAGTTTGAGTATCAAAACTTTGAATCAAATCTTTAAGGGTTCTTTCCCTTTTAATAAAGTGCTTAGGATGGGTGGTTTTAAGAAAACGCTCCTTTTCTAAATAACTTTGCATGATTTTTTCAAAGGGGATATCTTTTCTTCTATAACCGGGTGTGTCAACATTGGCAATGTTTGAGGAGATTAGCTCGTGCCTTTGCGACCTGAGTTTTAACGATAATTTGACGGTATCAAGTAGTTTCTGAAAGCTCCCGAACATTAAAAACCTCCCTGAGGTAAAAGCCCTTTTTCTTCGTATTCTTTAAGTTTGTTTCTTAAAGTTCTCACTGTGATTCCCAGAAGTTCTGCTGCTCTGGTTTTATTGCCCTTGGTAAGTCTTAAAGCCTTCAAAATTGCCTCCCGTTCCATCTCATCCAAAGGTTTTATCTCCGATTCAATACTATCAAAATCTGTGCCATTTTGAGGAAAAATTTCTTCTTCATAAAAAGAAAATCTTTCTAAGGATCCCCCTTCATTGAAGGGATCTGTCAAATATATGACATCTATATACTCTTCGGGGCAGGTAATTACTGCTCTTTCAA
>DJWK01000017.1:0-41280 GCA_002441555.1 Thermodesulfobacteriaceae bacterium UBA6232 | reverse complement strand
CCCTCTGCAACTTCCTTTTCAATATCTCTATTGGTGGTGGAAATGAGCCTAAAATCTACTTTTATGGGTTGATAACCTCCGAGCCGATCAACCTCACCTTCCTGCAAAACCCTTAAAAGTTTACTCTGAAGACCTGGGCTCATCTCTGTTATTTCATCAAGAAGAAGGGTCCCTTTGTCTGCAAGCTCAATTTTTCCTTTTTTGCGAAAATTTGCCCCTGAAAAGGCTCCCTTTTCAAAACCAAAAAGTTCTGATTCAAGAAGGGTCTCTGGAAGGGCTGCACAGTTTATGGCAATAAAGGGACCTTCTTTTCTTGGACTATGTGAATGAATATAACGAGCTAAAAGCTCCTTTCCTGTTCCTGACTCTCCGACAAGAAGAACAGGGGCCTTGGTCTTGGCAATCTCCTTAAGGGCAGAAAGAATTTTTAAAAGCTTGGGGCTCTGGGTTACAAAGATTTCCTCTCCACTTGCAATCTTTGAAGTCTCAAGAACATAAAAAACGCTCTTTTCAAGGAGTTCAAGAGGAGACCTTAATAACTTTACATCCTTTGCCCCCAAACGAACAAGATGAACGGCCTCCTCAACAGTAATCTCTTCTGCAAGAAAAATAACGGGAATGCTTATTTTCTTTAAAAGCTCAACCAAATGAGGAGAGCCCCTCTCAGCTGGCTCAATTTCATATAAAAGTAATTGAAGCCCCTCAGGAAGGAAATCTAAATTGAATTCCTCCCCTTTCCAGAAAAAAATTTTGAATCCCCTCTCAACAAGCACATCTTTTAAGAGTTTAACCTCAATGGATACGCCTTTAATTCCGATTTTTCCCTTCATTTTAATAAATAATCTCTTGAACCCTTTTAGTAAGTACTTCCAGTTTTTTCTGCTGTTGAGCAAAAGCTGAAAAATAATCTTTTTTATTAGAAAACCATTCTATCAGTTCTTGAGTTTTTTTTAGATCTCCCTTCTTCTCAAGATAATAAGCTTCAAGAAATTTTATCTCTGCATTATCTGGAAATTTATCTTTGGCCTCTTTAAGAACCTTCTCAAAAATATCTGGTGCCTTATCCACTGTTTCTGACAAAATTAACACATAGTCTCCAGAATCAGCCTCATAATTTGAGGTTTTTAGAATATCAAAGGCCATTAAATACTTTCTCTCTTTTATGGCCTTAAGAAGGGCTATATAGTAGAGTTCCCTTTTCAATGAAATTGTAGCTTCATCGTCAGGGATTTTTTTAGTAATTGATAAGCCCCCTTCCAAATCCCTTTCCATTATCAACTTGGCACTGAGATAAAGAAAAACCGGATCATCTTTAACCTTTTTACTATACCTTGTATGAAGTTTTTCCCAGAGAAGTTTAAAAATTTCTTTTTCTCCGTAAAGGTTTGCCAAATAGGTAAGTTTTAAATAGAAATCAGGCTCATTCTCAGGAGATAGCTTTAAATCATAGGCACTAAGCAAATAATCCAGACTCAAACCGTATAAGCGATATTTAAAAAATTCCTTTCCCAGAGTATAATAAAAATCACCACAGGCTGATTCCTTAAGATATTCTTTTTCATTTTCTGCAATTTCCCTTAAGGCATTAATTCTTGAGCCTAAAAAATATTGCGGAACTATAAAAAAAGAAGCCTCACAATAGAACCTTTTAACTTCAGATACATACTTACTTTGAGGATAGACCTTTAAAAACTCCTTGGCTAATTCCCTTGCCTTTTCCCAATTTTTCCTTTCAAAATTAACCTTTATTTCCAAAAAAGAGGCCTCCTCAACGAACTCCTTATAATCGGTATATTTGATTTTAATTTGCGTAATATACATAAGAAGGTCTTCAATAGTTTTTGGAGGAAGGAGTTCTTTTATTTTAGCCCTTTCATAGGTAATTTGATAAAGCCTAAATTTTGAAAAGGTGGCCTCCTTTGTTAAATCCCACTCTGTAATAATCAATTGATAATACTTTTTTGCCTTGTCAATTTTCCCCAATTTGAAATAGGCTTCAGCTAGTTTGAAGAAAAAATCCTTTCCTCGCCTATATTCTCCTGTTAAATTGAGAAATTCATAGCCTATCTTTTCTGCCTCCTCTAAATTCCCTTTTAAGAGTAAATAATTAAATTTGGCCTCATAAAATTCCTTTAAAAATTCCTTTTCGGAAAATTGGTTCTTGAGAAAGTTTTCAAAAAGATCTATCTTGTCAGCAATCCTTTCTTCGCAAAAGGTACCTTTAAGCTCCTTTAAGTTCTTTTCGGCCTCTTTATTTTTCCCAAGCACTAAAAAAGCTTTAACTTTTAATATACCCGCATCACAATATAGAAATGTTCCCCTTTTTAAACTCTGAGCCCTTTCAGCTAAATCTATAGCCTTATCGGGATAACCTAAGTAAAAATATGCCTCAGCAACCTTTAGAAAATCCTCTGGGGTAATCCTTATAAAAGGACCGAGTTTTTCATATACCTCTATTACCTTAGCAAAATCTCTTACAGCATAAAATTTTCTAAGCTCTTTTATAGTCTCATCCTCTCCTTGAATTCCTAATTTTTGAAGATTTAAGAACTTCTCAAGGTTAGTTGAAGTTTGGGAAAAAAGAAAATGAACTTTCCATAAAAATAGAAAAATCAAGAAAATAAGCAGTCTTTTTAGAAACATCAAAAAACTTTATACAAAAACTATGCCAGATTATATCTTTTTAATTTTTCAATTAAGGTGGTTCTGTTAAGACCAAGAAGCCTTGCAGCCTTGCTTTTAACTCCTCCACTTATTTCCAAGGCCTTTTTTAGATAGTAAATTTCTATTTCCTGAAGAAGCTGATTAAGGGATATTTCACCCTCCTCAAGACTAGGAAGATCAAGAAAACCTCTGGTAAAAAAGCTTCTTTCTTCAAGGAGATCCTTTTCTTTTTCTTTCTCTTTGGGTTTTTGGAAATTTTTAAGATGTGCAGGTAAATCATCAACATCGAGTTCTTCTTTATCAGAAAGAATTACCATTCTTTCAAGAAGATTTTCAAGTTCTCTGATGTTTCCAGGCCAGTGATAGTTCATAAAAATTTTCATAACCCTCTCTGAAATCCTTTTTTCTGCAAGGTTTTCTCTTTCACAAATCTTTTTTAAGAGAAATTGAGAGAGAAGTGAAATATCCTCTTTTCTTTCTCTAAGGGGAGGAATTTCAACGGTAATAACATTTAGACGAAAAAATAGATCCTCTCTAAAGCGCTTTTCCTTCACTAAGGCTTCAAGATTCTGATTGGTTGCTGCAACAATTCTAGTATTTACCTTAATAGGTTTTTCTCCTCCCAATCTTTCTATCTGTTTTTCCTGGATAGCCCTTAAAAGTTTGGCCTGCAGTTTAAGAGGCAAATCCCCTATTTCATCAAGAAAAAGGGTTCCACCCTCAGCCTGCTCAAATTTTCCGGGCTTTGACTTAATGGCCCCAGTAAAAGCCCCTTTTTCAAAACCAAAAAGCTCAGCCTCAAGAAGCTCTTCAGGAATGGCAGCACAATTCACTGCCACAAAGGGGCCTTTTCTTTGACTATAAAAATGGAGATACCTTGCAAGCACCTCCTTTCCCGTTCCTGATTCACCAAGAAGAAGAACAGTGCTCGAAGAGGGAGCAACCTTTTTAATAATCCTTATTATCTCTGCCATCTTTGGATTTCGCGTCTCTAAAAGATAACTCATTAAAGCTGATTATATAGCTTTTTTGACAGGTGTCAATTTATTGAATGGCTCATTAAAAATCCTTTGGATTAAAAATACCAGTTCCCTATAAAGGTCTTTCTAAAAAAGAACCTCAGATAGAAGCCAATTTTTAAATGGATGTAAAAGGATTTTTTTAAATCCTCTTTTAGAGGGATTTTTAAAAAAATTTAAGCAGCTAATCTTGCCTCAAGCCTTTCAACCCTTATTAGGAGGTCATTTACGATTTCCTTTTGAGATAGAGCCCTATTTAAGTCAATTCTTATATTTGCAAGTTCGTCCTTTACCTTGCTTAGCTCTGAACTCAGATTGTCCACCCTTAAACTCAGACTATCCACTCGTGAATTGAGATGGTCCATTCTTTCTGTGTTTTTGGCAATTTCTAATTTAAGCTCAGCCCTTGTCTCATCAATGCGTTTATTGGTCTCATTTAAAGCCCTTCTTAGGTCTCTTACTTCTTCCTCAAGATTTGCTATTCTTCCATTTATGCTCTCTATGGCCAATCTATACCCAGCAAGCTCACCTGTTACAGAATTTTTAAACTCCTTAAATTCTTCCTTTAAATCCCCAAGAATTAGATCCTTCAGCTTTTCTGCAATTTTTTCTAAATCCATGTTTATCCTCCCTTATCAAGGATATTTATAATTATTCTAATAACCAACATTATTAAATCAAGATAGCAAATTGCCTGTTCTTAATTATTATCCACCTTTTGGAATAAATTACCACAAGAAGAAAATCTATTTTAAAAATAGGCAAAACTTTATCAAAAACCAAAGAGAGAAAAATAATAAGATTATCACTATTTCATTGCAGCACCTGCAACTGTTCCGAGAACTGAAATGGGCACCTGTTCTTCAACCCCTTTGGCTGCCCTATTGACACTCTTTAAGGTCTTTTTAACCTCTGTGTAAAGGGACTCATCTTTTAAAAGTTTTCCAAGGGTACCCTCTCCTCTTTCAATTCTTGCAGCAATTTTATCCAGATTGGATGCAGCATTCTTTAAATCCTTTGAAAGGCTCTTTAAGTCTCTGTAGAGATCAACGTCATTAATAAGTTTTCCAAGGGTTCCTTCTCCTCTTTCAAGTCTTTTGGAAACCTTTTCAAGATTTGAAGCGGTATTTTTTAAATTATTATAAAGGGTTTCATCCTTTACCAGTTTACCAAGGGTCCCTTCTCCTCTTTCTATCTGAAGGGCAATTTTCTTTAAACTTTGAGAAACTTCGGCCAAATCCTTATAAAGTCTGTCATCGGTTATAAGTTTTCCAAGGGTGCCCTGCCCTTTCTCCACCTTTTCAGCGATTTTTTTGAAGCTTTCGGAAGCATCTTTTATATTAGCCACAAGGATTTTTAAATTTTCCTTGCCCTCTTGGGTTCCAAGAACATCTTTTAAACCTTCCACAGCTGGCCCTATACTCGCAAGAATCTGGTCAAGGTCAACAGGACTTTCTGTTTTGGCTATAGTTCCCCCCTCTGAAAGATAAGCCTGAGAAGTCCCAGGACGAATTACTATATATTTATCACCAAGAACTCCAAAGGTCCTTACCACCGCTGTAGCATCTTCCTGAACCTTATATTTATTATAAATTAAAAGTTCTACTTTTGCCTTTCCTTCAGGAGTTAGACTTATCTCTCCCACCTTTCCTATGGGAACACCAGCCATTTCAATTTTTGCCCCTTTTATTAAGCCAGAAACACTATCAAATACTGCATAAAGTTTATAGGTATCCTTAGGAGTAAAAGCCTCCTGAGCAAGTCTTACTGTTAAAGCAAGAAGTGCAAGAATACCAAGAAACACAAAAATACCTACTTTTATTTCTGTTGCCCCTCTATTGGCCATTTTTTACACCTCCTTTTTTTCTAAATCCAACAAAGCACTTTCTCTAAACTTTACCACAAAAGGATGAGTTGAAGCTTTAATCTTTTCCACATCCCCCTCCTCAATAATAACTCCCTGATCAAGAAAGGCAATATAATCCGCATATTTATATGCAAGAATTAAATCATGGCTAATAATTACACAGGTAAGATGAAAGGTTTCTTTAATCTTTTTAATAAGATCCATGATGGTAATTTGAAGAATGGGATCAAGCCCGGTTGTTGGCTCATCAAATAAAATTACCTGGGGATTTAAGGCAAGGGTTCTTGCAAGGGCTACCCTTTTTCTCATACCACCTGAAAGTTCTGAGGGATATTTATCTTTAGCCTCAAAAAGTTCCACAGCCTGTAGCAATTCCTCTACCTTCTCCTTAATTTCCCTTTTTGAAAGCTTGGTGTGTTCCTGCAGTGGAAAGGCCACATTTTCAGCCACCGTCATAGAATCAAAAAGGGCTCCTTCCTGAAAGAGAAAGCCTATTTTCTTTCTTATCTTCTGAAGCTCTCTTTCTGATAGCTTGGTTATATCCTGATTTTCAAACCAGATCTCTCCTTCATCAGGCTTTAAAAGCCCCACAATGTGCTTCAAAAGCACACTTTTACCCGTTCCGCTTCTCCCCATAATAAAAGAAATTTTATCACCAGGAATGGTAAGATTTACACCTCTTAAAACCTCGTGAGAATTGAAACTTTTTTTTAGATTAACTATTTTTATCATAGTCTATTAGAAAAAGAGGGTTGTCAAAATATAATCAGACACAAGGATTCCCACAGAGGAAATAACTACAGCCTCAGTGGTTGCCCTTCCCACTCCCTCTGCTCCTCCAGAGGCATAATACCCCTTATATCCGCAAACAGCTACCATAAAGGCTCCGAAAAAGATGGACTTATAGATTCCGCTCATAATATCAATAAGCTCCACCATATCCTCCATGCGGGCCATAAAAATGCCGTGGTCAATACCGAGGACAAGAACCCCGATAAGATATCCACCAGCAATACCTATTAAATCTGCCATAGCTGTTAGTAAAGGGACCACAATCATTGCTGCCCAAAGTCTTGGTGTAATAAGATATTGTATGGGATTAACAGCCATAATTTTTAGGGCATCAATCTGTTCGGTTATTCTCATACTTCCAAGTTCTGCAGTCATAGCTGATCCAGCTCTCGCTACCACCATAATAGCACTCAAAACAGGCCCAAGCTCCCTTGTAAGAGTAATGGCTACCACCCCACCAAGCACACTCTGTCCCCCAAATTTCACAAGGGCATGATGCACCTGATAGGCTGTAACCATTCCAGAAAAAAGAGCCGTTAGGGCAACTACAAGCCAGGACTTTACCCCTATAAATTCCATTTGTTTAAAGAAAAGCCTTATTCTTAAAGGAGGATAAAAGGTATAAAAAAAGGCCTTCCAAAAAAAGAGAAAAATTCCCCCTGAATCCCGAAGAACTTTTATAAAGCCTCTACCTAATAGCTGAAAAAGATTCATTCAAGCACAGGCCCGTAAGATCCAGATTTTACTAATTTAAAATATTTTTTCAAGACTCCCTTTAATTTTTTCTGAGGAGGTTTCCATTTTTTTCTTCTCTTTTCAAGCTCCTCCTCGGACACCTTAAGTTCCAGTTTTCTTGCAGGAATATCAATCTCAATGATATCTCCCTCTTCAACGAAGGCAATGGGACCACCCTCTGCTGCCTCTGGAGAAACATGACCTATACAGGCTCCCTGAGTCCCCCCACTAAATCTTCCATCAGTAATAAGAGCAACTGAGGCTCCAAGGCCCATTCCAATTATGGCTGAGGTAGGAGAGAGCATCTCTCTCATTCCAGGGCCTCCTTTAGGCCCTTCGTAACGGATAACCACCACATCTCCAGGTTTAATTTTCCCAGAGAGAATAGCTTTATACGCCTCTTCTTCGGAATTAAAAACCCTTGCTGGGCCTTTATGCCTCATCATTTCAGGTAAAACTGCACTGGTTTTAACCACCGCACCTTCAGGGGCAAGATTTCCGTAAAGAATGGCAATACCTCCCTCTTGAGCATAGGGATTATCAATAGGTCTTAATACTTCGGGATTTCTATTTTCAGCTTTGGCAATGATTTCCCCCACAGTTTTTCCTGAAACAGTTTTACAGGAGGTATCAATAAGGCCTTCTTTGGCCAATTCCTTCATTACAGCAGGGATTCCTCCGGCCTGATGAAGTTCTGGCACACTGTGAGGCCCTGCAGGAATGAGTTTGGCAAGAACAGGGGTTTTTCTTGAAATCTCATCAAAGGTTTTCAAATCAAGGGGAATTTCCGCCTCTTTCGCGATGGCCAAAAGATGAAGCACCGTATTGGTTGAACAGCCAAGGGCCATATCTACAGCAATAGCATTTCTAAAGGAAGCTTCTGTTATAAGCTTTTTAGGAGTGAGCCCCTTTTTCACAAGCCTTACAATGGCCTTTCCTGTTTCTTTGGCAAGACGAATTCTTTCAGCATATACCGCAGGTATGGTGCCATTCCCTGGAAGGGCAAGACCTAAGGCCTCGGTTAAGCAATTCATAGAATTGGCTGTAAACATCCCTGCACAGGATCCACAAGTTGGACAGGCACATTTTTCAAGTTCAAAAAGTTCTTCCTCACTCATCTCACCCTTTTTAACTTTTCCAATGGCTTCAAAGGCAGAAATCAAATTCACCTTTTGACCTTTAAAATCCCCGGTAAGCATGGGCCCACCAGCAATCAAAATAGCAGGGATATTAATTCTAAAAGCTGCCATAAGCATCCCGGGGGTTATTTTATCACAGCTTGTAACAAGGACCAAACCATCAAAGGCATGAGCTTCTGCCATGATTTCCACTGAATCCGCAATAATTTCCCTACTAACCAAGGAATATTTCATTCCCTCATGATTCATTGCAATTCCGTCACAAACCCCGATTACACCAAATTCTACAGGAACCCCTCCAGCCTGCCTTACACCAGCTTTAACAGCCTCAACAACATTTCTTAAATGAATATGTCCAGGGATAATTTCATTAAAGGAATTGGCTATCCCGATAAGAGGTGCCTTCAATTCATCATCATCAAAACCAAGGGCTCTTAATAAAGATCTATGAGAAGCTCTTTCTATTCCCTTTTTTATTCTATCACTTCTCATTTAGAGTCTTCCCTCCCCAGTTTTTAAAGCTATTAAAAATTGATTGTAATTAAAAAAAACTTGCTGTCAAGGAAAAATGTATTAAATTTATAAAAAATTTAGAAGGAGGTTTCGGAATGGAAATTAAAGAAGCCGTTGAAAAAGCCCTTGAGAAGGTTAGACCCATGCTTCAGGCTGACGGAGGGGATGTTGAGCTTGTTGAGGTAACTCCTGAGGGAGTGGTTAAAGTGAGACTTCAGGGTGCCTGCGGGTGTTGCCCCATGTCCATGATGACCCTCAAAATGGGAATTGAAAGATATCTGAAAAGGGAAATACCCGAAGTTACCGAAGTTGTTGCAGTTTAAATTTTTTTAAATTTTTTAAAATTTTGGAGGTTTATTTATGGCCAGAGTTACTGTTGAGGATTGCCTTAAAAGAGTGCCCAGTCGCTTTAGATTAATTCATCTTGCCATTGAAAGGGTTAAACAATTAAGAGAAGGTGCTCAACCTTTAGTTGAAGCTGACAATAAGGAAATTGTTCTTGCTTTGCGAGAAATAGCCGCTGGCCTTGTAACCCCTGAAAATATTCATGAATTATGGAAAAAGGAAAAACCCACCACACCTTACGAAATATCAGAAATTCTTAAGCAAAAAAGTCTTAATCCCTGAGCTAACCTTTCGAAATGACTGCTTTTAAAGATTATTATGCCATTCTAGGAGTTCCTCGTAATGCAACTCAAGAGGAAATCAAGCGGGCCTATCGCAGGCTCGCTATGAAATACCATCCTGATAGAAATCCAGGTGACAAAGAGGCTGAAGAAAAATTTAAGGAAATTTCAGAGGCCTATGAAGTTCTTTCTGATCCTCAAAAAAGAGCCATTTACGATCGGGAAGGCTATGCAGGTTTGAGAAGTTCCGGTTATAGAGGTTTCGAAGATATTTCCGATATTTTCAAAACTTTTTCGGATCTCTTTGAAGAATTTTTTGGTTTTTCCTTTGAAGAATCCTTTCAATCCAAAAGAAGGGACGGAGCAGATATTTCCACCGAGGTCTGGCTTGATTTTGAGAATCTTTTTAAGGAATCGAAAATTAATCTTGAACTGGAAAGGTGGGAAACCTGTGAAACCTGTCATGGCCTTGGATATGACCCAAACAAAGGCATAAAGGTTTGTGAATATTGTCAGGGAAAGGGCAAGGTTATTTACAGAGAGGGTTTTTTCAGGGTAAGTTATCTTTGCCCGGAATGTGGAGGGAAAGGTTCAACCTATGTAGAAAAGTGTTCAATCTGCAAGGGAAACGGAAGGGTCCGCCGAAAAAGAACCCTTCAGGTAACCATTCCACCTGGAGTTGAGGATGGAACCATCTTTCGTTTAAAGGGAGAAGGTGAGGGTGGAATTTTGGGGGGAAGACCAGGGGATTTATATCTCAGAGTCCGCATTAAACCTCACCGCTATTTTCGTCGGGATAGAAATAACGTCCTTGGAGAAATAAAAATAAATTTTATTTCAGCTATACTGGGTGATAAAGTAAAAATTCCTTACTTTGGCAAAGAGCTTGAGATTGAGATACCCCCTGGAACCCAATCAGGGGATGAAATAATCCTTAAAGGAGAAGGGCTTCCCCATCCCCAAACAAGAGAACGGGGAGATTTGATTTTAAGGGTCTCTGTGGAATTGCCTAAAAAGGTATCCCCTGAAGGGAAGGAACTACTTCTTGCCTTTGCAAAAAAGGAAGGGCTTCTAAATGAGCCTGTTTTAAATCATCAAAACCAAGAAAAAACCTCAAACTCCAAAAAGAGGAAAAAAGAAAGTTTTTGGGAAAAATTTATTTTCGGTGGAAGGGATGCCTGATTTTACCCATTTGAAAATAGACGGAACTCTTCATATGGTCGATGTTTCTGGTAAACCTGAAACTCAGAGAATGGCCATTGCCAGAGGAGAAGTGGTTTTTCCAGAGGAAATTTACGAAAGGGTGCTTTCTCAGGACATACCCAAAGGGGATTTTCTTTCCTGTGCAAGGGTTGCAGGAATTCTTGCTGCTAAAAAAACCTCAGAGCTTATCCCCCTTTGTCATCCTTTACCCTTAAGTCAGGTAGAAATTGATTTTCAATTTATTCCAGAAAAATATGCCCTTGAGATTGAGGCAAGGGTTAAAACGGTTTCCCAGACCGGGGTTGAAATGGAAGCCCTTACAGCTGTTTCTGTTGCAGCCCTTACCATATATGACATGTGTAAAGCCCTTCACAAGGGAATAAAAATTCAAAATATTCGTTTAGTTTATAAAAGTGGGGGAAAGAGCGGAGAGGTCCGCTTTGAATAAAACTGGGGAGGTGGGGATGGATAAAGAAAAACTTCAATACTTCAAGGAACTTCTTCTTAAAAGGAGGGAGGAAATTTTAAAGGATGTTCTTGAAACTTTGAAAAACCTTGAAGAGGGGGCAGAAAATCTTCCTGATGCTATTGATCAGGCAGCAAGGGAAACGGATCTTGCACTGGGCCTAAGATTAAGGGATAGAGAGCAGAAGCTTCTCAAAAAAATTGATAAGGCCTTGAAAAAAATTGAGGAGGGGACTTACGGTATTTGTGAGGCCTGCGGAATTGAAATAGATGAAAAAAGGCTTATGGCAAGACCTGAAGCCACCCTCTGCATAGACTGCAAAAGAGCCCAGGAAAGAATGGAGAAAATCAAGGGTGAATAACCCCTTTGAAATACATCGAGCTTTATTCTGTAAGACAAAACAACCTTAAAGGCTTTGATCTTTTTTTACCCTTCTATCACCTGATTGTTGTAACTGGGGTCTCTGGGGCTGGCAAATCAAGTCTTGTTTTTGATACCCTCTATGCTGAAGGAAGCAGACGCTATCTTGAAACCTTTTCTTCTTATGTAAGACAATATCTGGAAAGACTTCCTAAACCCTTAGTAAAGGACTTAAAAAATATCCCTCCAGCCCTTGCCTTTCCACAAGGAAATTTTGTCAAAACTTCTCGCTCAACAGTGGCAACTTTAACTGAAATAAGCCACTTTACCAAAATGTTTTATTATCACTTAAGCATTCCCTATTGTCCCATCTGCCATATTCCCATCATTCAGAGAGATCCCGAGGCACTTGCCAGAGATATCCTAAAAGATTTTTCAGGTGAAATGATTTATCTCCTTGTTCCCGTAAAAGTAGAAAAAGATATTTACCATTTGAGGGAGGGGCTTCTTTCTTCTGGTTTTACAAGGGCTTTTGTTCAAGGAAAGGTTCTTGAACTTGACGAGGTTGAAGAGCTTCCCGAGATTTCCGAGCTTGATCTCCTTCTTCACCGCATAAAAGTTGAAAAAGAAAGTCTTTCAGAACTGGTTTCCTCCTTAGAACAGGCTTTAAAAATCTCTGAAAAGTTCAAAATAAGAACCCTTTACGGAAAGGAGGTAAATTTTTCCACTAAAGAGGAATGCCCGAGATGTGGATTTAGGGCTCCTTCCAAAAACCCTGCCCTATTTTCCTTTAATACCTCTCAAGGAGCTTGTCCCGAATGTAAGGGGTTCGGAAATCTTCTTGTGGTAGATCTTGAAGCCCTTGTAAAATATCCTGAAAAATCCCTAAAAGCAGGAGCTATTCCTATTCTTGACTTTCCAGCTATGCTTGAGGTTAAGTTTGATCTCTTTGATTTTCTTAAAAAAAAGGGGATTTCTCTTGACACACCCTTTAAAGCCCTTCCAGAGGAAATAAAAAAGGCCATTTTTGAAGGTGAAGGGGCCTGGTATGGCCTTAAAGAAGTGGTTGACTGGCTTGAGGCCCACAGATACAAACCTCATTTTAGAATCCTTCTTGCCAAATTAAGAAGAGAGGTTCTTTGCCCCACCTGTAAAGGAACTCGCTTTAATCCCAGGGCCCTACTTTTTTACATTCGAGACTTAAATATAGGAGATTTTTATCAGCTTGAAATAAGCCAGGCTAAAAATTTTGTGGAAACTCTCCTTAAAGAAGGGCTTCCTCCTGCAGGAGAAAGGCTTGCCCTGGAAATTAAAAGAAGGCTTGAATATCTTGAGGGGGTAGGACTTTCTTATCTTACACTTAATAGACCCAGTAAAACCCTTTCCGGTGGAGAGATGAGTCGGTGTTTATTAACAAGGGCCCTTTCCTCAAATCTTGTGGAAACCCTTTATGTGCTTGATGAACCAACCACGGGCCTTCATCCCACAGATACCCAAAAAATCCTTGAATTTATGGAAAAACTTGTTTCCCAAAACAACACCGTAATAGTTGTAGAACACGATCCTGAAATAATCCTTAATGCAGATTTTCTGGTTGATCTTGGTCCAGAAGGCGGAGAAAAAGGGGGTTATCTTCTTCACGCAGGGAATACCAAAGAAATTCTTTTAAAGGAGACACCCACTTCATCTGCCATAAAATCCTTGAATCAACCCCGAGAAATCCTTCAAAGGGAAACCACGTTAAAAGAATTTATTGAAATAAAGGGAGCTTTACGCTTTAACCTCAAAAAGATAGATGCCAAAATTCCCCTTTCTGCCATTACGGTAATCACAGGGGTTTCAGGTTCAGGAAAATCCACCTTCCTTGAGGAAATCCTTTATAAGGGTTTTCTTGCTCTTAAGGAGAAAAGAAAACCCGAATACTGTGAGGAGATCAAAAATTTTCCTGCACACTATCAGGTGCTTTTTTTTACTCAAGAGCCCCTTGCAAGATCACCCCGCTCGGTAGTAGCAACTTATACAGGGCTTTATACTTATATAAGAAAACTCCTTGCAAGCACAGAGGAGGCCAAAAAATACGGTTTTACAGAAACGAGTTTTTCCTTTAACTCAGAGACAGCTCAATGTCCTCATTGCAAGGGACTTGGCTTTGAGGTCATTGAAATGCAGTTTCTTTCCGATCTTGTTATACCCTGTGAGGTCTGCAAAGGAACCCGTTTTAAAGAGGAAGTCCTTGAAATACGCTGGCGGGGAAAAAACATTTCCGAAATCCTTGATTTAACCGTGGATTCCGCCTATGAATTTTTTGGGAATCACCGAGAAATTAAAAAGATTCTCAGTATTCTAAAAAATCTTGGTCTCGGATATTTAAAACTGGGACAACCCCTTTCCACGCTTTCAGGAGGAGAAGCCCAGAGAATTAAAATGGCAGAGCTTTTAACCCATATTGGAGCAGGAAAGGCCATAATTCTTCTTGACGAACCAACAACAGGGCTTCATTTAAAGGATATTGAAAAATTGCTTTCTGCCCTTCGCTATTTAAGAGAGGAAGGACATACTGTTATTGTAGTGGAACACCATCCAGAGGTTATGCTTTCAGCAGATTGGGTGCTTGAATTTGGGCCTGAAGGGGGAGAAAAAGGGGGATATTTGCTCTTTCAGGGCACTTTAAAGGATTTTCTCAATTATTCCTACCCCACCTCCAATTATCTACTGGAATATCTTCAGGGAAAAACCCTGAAAGAAAGGAAATTTCAAAGGGCTTCAGAAATTAAGGAAGACAAGCTTATCAAATTGAGGGGCATACGGCATCACAATCTTAAAAACATTGATCTTGACATTCCAAGAGAAAGGTTTGTGGTGATAACAGGGGTATCTGGTTCAGGTAAATCCACCCTTGCCTTTGATGTAATCTTTACAGAAGGTCAAAGACGCTTTCTTGAAACCCTTCCTGCCTATCTGAGACAGTTTTTTAAGCTTTATGAAGAGATAGATTTTGACAACATTTCAGGGCTTCCTGCAACGGTTGCCCTTGAGCAGAGATCTGGAGAGCTTTCTCCGAAATCAACCGTTGGCACTTTAACGGAAATTCTTCCCTATCTCAGACTGCTCTACGCAAGACTTAGCACCGCCTTTTGCCCCTCCTGCGGTGTAGAACTAAAGCCCAAAAGTAAAGAAGAAATTTCGGAACTGGCCTTAAATTTATGGGAAAAAGAAAAAGGCGGTTTTCAGATTCTTCTTCCCCTTGTAAGGCACAGAAAGGGCCATTACAGACCCCTTTTTGAACACCTGCTTAAAAAGGGTTTCCATAAGGTTAGAATTGACGGAAAATTTTATGACCTTCCTCCTATTCCTGAACTTTCAAGATATAGAGAACACAGCATTGATCTTGTTCTGGGAGTTCCCCAGTCAAAAGAGGCCTTTTTAGCCTTAGTAGAAAAGGCCCTCATTGAAGGAAAGGGCCTTTTGATTCTACATAAAGAAAATAAAGACTTTTATTTGAGTGAGAGGCTTACCTGCACAACTTGCGGAATCACCCTTCCTGAACCTGATCCCCTTCTTTTTGCTTTTAATACCAAAGTTGGAGGCTGCCCCACCTGCTCCGGCATGGGAAGCCTTGATGGTGAGCTCTGTCCAGCCTGCAAAGGCTCCCGTTATAGACGCGAGGTTTTTTATTACAAAATAAAGGGGCTCTCTTTGCCTGAATTACTTGACCTTTCCGTTGACAGGGCCTATGAATTTATAAAAGGCCTTTCCTTTGAAGGAAAAGAAAGGGTTCTTGCTGAAACCCTAATTCCTGAAATTCTCAATAGGCTTGAATATCTTTCTGATCTCGGGCTTTCCTATCTGACCCTTTCAAGATCTGCAGATACTTTGTCAGCAGGGGAGGCAAAAAGAGTAAGAATAGCTGGTGAGATTGGAAGCACCTTGACAGGGGTTGCCTATATCCTTGATGAACCAACCATCGGGCTTCATCCAAGGGATACTAAAAAATTGCTTGATATTATTAAAAAACTTCGCGATAAAGGAAATACCATTATTGTGGTGGAACATGACGAGGAAGTTATAAAGGAAAGTGATTTTGTAGTTGATCTTGGAGAAGGAGGAGGCAAAAGGGGCGGAAAAGTAATATTTGCAGGAAAAACAGAGGATCTCTTAAAAGAGGAAAAATCTCTTACTGCAAAGGCTCTTAAAGATACCTTAAGAAAAACCCTTATCAGCAAAAAGAGGGCACAGAATAAATTTCTTACCTTGAAAGGAGTACAACTCCGAAATTTGAAAGATATAGAGGTCCTTTTTCCTCTTGGAAATTTGATTTGTGTGGTTGGGGTTTCAGGCTCGGGGAAATCCACCTTGGTGTGCGAGGCCCTTTATGAAAATGTGAAAAGGGTCCTTGTAAAAGAAGGTAAAAAGAACCTTTGGGGAATCAAGGATATTTCGGGGTATGAAGATATAAAGGAGGTCTATTTAGTTGACCATTCACCCATTGGGAATACGCCTCGCTCGGTTCCTGCCACTTACATTCAGGTTTTCAGCGAGATAAGAAAGGCCTTTGCCAGAACCAAACTTGCAAGAGAAAAGGGCTACGGAGAGGGAAGATTTTCTTTCAATAAAGAAGAGGGGCAGTGCCACTATTGCAAAGGCCAGGGCAAAATAAAAATAGAAATCAAATTTCTTCCAGCTATTTATCAGACCTGTGAGTTCTGCAACGGAAAAAGATACAATGCTGAAACCCTTGAAATTACCCTTAGAGGGAAAAATATTGCCGAAGTGCTTGAAATGGACTTTGGTGAGGCAAGGGAATTTTTCAAGAACTATCCTCTTATTGCTCATAAACTTGACCTTGTTTGCAGAATCGGCCTTGATTATTTAACCTTAGGACAGCCAAGTCCCACCCTTTCTGGTGGAGAGGCCCAAAGAATTAAACTTGCTAAGGAACTGGGTAAAATCCACTCAAAACCGGTGCTTTATCTCCTTGACGAGCCAACCACCGGACTTCACATTCTTGATGTTGCCAAATTAGTTGAGGTGCTTCAAGAGCTTGTGGATAGAGGCCACACTGTTATCGTAATAGAACACAATCTTGAACTTATCAAGGCTGCAGACTGGATTATTGAACTTGGACCCGAAGGAGGAGACAAGGGAGGAGAAATACTTTTTCAGGGACCCATTGAAGAATTTCTCAAAGTAAATACGCCCACCTCTAAAGTTTTAAAAGATTACCTTTCTTCGTGAATTAATTTTTCTTGGGATTGAATCCTCTTATTTTGTGGTATAGTTTAAAAAAGGCTGAAATCTGAAGGTGTATATTCTCATGAAGGTTAAAAACTGGATGATCACCGAAGTAATAACCATAACTTCTGATAAAACCGTTGAGGAAGCCCTTCAGTTAATGAAACTTCACTCTATAAGGCATCTTCCCGTGGTTGAAAATGACAAACTTATAGGTCTTGTTACCGAGTCAAGCCTTAGGCCCTATCTTTTTAATGATAAACTTAAACTTCCTTTAAAGGAGGTCATGATTATAAATCCCATAGTCATAGATCCAGAAACCTCCATTGATGAGGCTGCAAGATTAATTTATAAATACAAAATTGGCGGTCTTCCTGTGGTATCCCAGGGGAAACTGGTGGGGATTATCACCGTGACTGATATCCTTGAGGCCTTCATTGAGCTTATGGGTATTCTTAAGGCCTCATCAAGGCTTGATGTAATTCCCAAAGGAGACAATCTTGATGATGTCCTTGAAGAGATTAAAAAGAAAGGCGGAAAAATTATTTCTATCGGAATGGATGTAAATTTAAACGGAGAAAAGGTATATTTTATTCGTCTTGAAAAAATGCCCCTTGAAAATCTGGCCTCCTCCCTTGAAACAAAGGGTCATAAAGTTATTGCCTTTATTGAATAGTATTGAATTTTTGTTTTTAAAATTTTCTTGCAATTTTTTACCTTTTTGGTAAAGTTTATTTTTAATAATTTAAAAAGTTATTTCTTTAAGGAGGTTTAAAAATGGCAGAGGAATTCAAGGTTAAAAGAACCATTGAAGAAATTAACAAAAAGATAGAAAAAGGTGAGGTTGTAGTTCTTACTGCTGAGGAATTTTCAAAATTGGTAAAGGAGGTTGGGCCGGTTCAGGCTGCTAAAGAGGTTGATGTAGTTACCACAGGGACCTTTTCTCCCATGTGCTCATCGGGAGCCTTTATTAATTTTGGGCACACCGTTCCCACTATCAAGGCCCACAGGGTTTGGTTAAATGATGTCCCCGCCTATGCAGGCCTTGCAGCCGTTGATATATACATTGGTGCCACAGAACCAAGAGAGGATGACCCTCTTAATAAAGTCTTTCCAGGGCAATTTCTCTATGGAGGAGGCCATGTAATTCATGACCTTGTAGCAGGGAAAAAGGTTCTTCTTAGAGCCACTGCTTACGGAACCCACTGTTATCCCCGAAAATCCTTAGAAATGGAAATAACCATCCACGACCTTGTCAATGCAGTTCTCTGTAATCCCAGAAATGCCTATCAAAACTATAATGTAGCTATAAATCTTTCTGATAAAATTCTATACACCTATATGGGCATTCTTAAACCCAATCTGGGGAATGCTAATTATGCCACTGCAGGGTGCCTCTCTCCACTTCTTAAGGATCCCTATCTTAAAACCATAGGAATTGGGACAAGAATCTTTCTTGGAGGTGCTAAGGGCTATGTGGTCTATGCAGGCACCCAGCACAAAATGGATGTCAAGCGAACTCCCAAGGGCGCTCCCATTCAGCCAGCAGCAACCCTTATGGTTCTCGGAAATCTTAAAGAAATGAAACCTGAATGGCTTGTGGGAACAAGCCATCTGGGATACGGATGCTCCCTTGCTGTTGGCCTGGGAATCCCTATCCCCATACTTAATGAACAGGTTGCAGAATGGGCGGGTATGTCCGATGAAGATCTTTTGGCTCAAGTAGTTGACTACTCCCATGACTATCCCAATGGAATAAAGCGCAACTACGGTATTGTCAGCTATGCTGAACTTAAAAGCGGAAAAATAAATATACTCGGGAAGGAAATTCCTACGGTTCCTATAACAAGTCTTACTAAATCAAGAGAAGTTGCTGAAATTCTTAAAAGCTGGATTAAAAACGGAGAAATGCTTCTTACAGAACCCGTAGCTCCCCTACCAGGAGCAGAACTCTTTCCTATGAGATAAAAAAACCGGGGCTTCTTGCCCCGGCCTCATTTTTTAAAGAATTATGTCTTCTTCAGACTCGTTTAAAATCTTGACAAGTTTTATGGTGAAATAAAGATCTTCCCCAGCAAGGGGTGGATTGAGATCAAGAATAATTTCTTCCTCAGTAACATTCATAACCATAGCAGGAAAAGTCATCTCACCCTGTGGGGTATCCACAATAAGATTGAGCATCATTCCAGGAAGAGGCTCAACATCAAGGTTTATAGCATCCCTGGGAATAGATCTTACAAGATTTTCATCCCTATCTCCAAAGGCCTTTTCCTTAGGAATTACCACCTCTCTTTCTTCTCCTTCGGTCATTCCGAGAACTGCCTCCGATAGCCCTGGAATAATCTCAGGTGAACCAACCTCAAACACAAAGGGCTCACCCTGAGAGGTATCCTCAAATACCTCTCCAGAAGCAAGCCTTCCCACACAATGAATACTTACTACATCGCCAACTTGAACCTTACGCATAATTAAACCCCTTAAAAGTTATTTGATAGAAGATGAGACCAAAGAGACTCGGACTCTCAGGATCTCACCCTTCTATCAAGAAAGTAAAATAATACCCTTTTAAAAATTTGCAAGTTCTTTGAAAAATTTTAAGGTTTTTCAGGAATCTTTTTAAGAATTACCAGAGAAAAAGCCATAATTGCAGGCTTTTCAGGAGGGAATAAAATTCCTTCGCTTGTTTTGGCCTTAAGCCCGATTCTTTCCTTAGGTATTTTAAGAAGCTCAGAAAGATTATTTTTTATATCTTCATAATAAGGAGAAATTTTGGGTTTATCTAAAACAAGGGTTGAATCCACCTGATAAATTTTATAACCCTTTTCTTCAACAAGTTTTAGTGCTCTTTCAAGAAGAAAAGTACTATCTATGTCTTTATAAGCAGGGTCTTTATCAGGAAAGAGGGTTCCGATGTCAGGAAGGCCTGAGGCAGAAAGCATGGCATCAATAAGGGCATGCAAAAGGGCATCTCCATCAGAATGTCCAAGGGCACCCATGGAAGAGGGTATATCAACCCCTCCAATCTTGAGTTTTCTACCCTCAACAAGGGGATGGATGTCAAACCCGAACCCAAAAACAAACTTATCAATCATGAGAGTTTACAGCGAGGATCTGAAGGCCTCTTCAAAGTTGGGATATTTAAAGGTAAAGCCCATTTCTAAGAGCTTTTTGGGGATTACCCTGGCACTTGCCATGATAACATCTGCAAGCTCTCCATAGAGAAGCTTTAAAGCAAACTTAGGGACAGGAAAAGGAGTTGGCCGCCTTAAAACCTTACCCATAATTTTAGTCATCTCTATATTTCTGACTGGATAAGGGGAGGTAATGTTAAAAACCCCCCTTGCCTCTTTTTCATAGAGAAAATCTATGGCTCTAACAAGATCCTCTACATGAATCCAGGGGAACCATTGCTTTCCTGAACCAAGCCTTCCACCAAGGCCAAGCTTAAAAATGGGCAGAATCACAGAGAGCATCCCTCCGCCTTTTCCAAGAACAATCCCAAACCTTCCAATTACCACTCGAGCCCCCACTTCTTCTCCCTTTAAGGCCTCTTCTTCCCAAGCTTTGCAGAGCTCTGAAACCCACATCTTTCCCATAGGACCTTCCTCGGAAAGCTCTGCCTCACCCCCGTCTCCATAATATCCAACAGCGCTTGCGTTAAATAGAACATTCCTTTCCGTTAAAGCCTCAATAACCCTCCTTGTGGAAAGAATTCGGGAATCCCAGATGCGTTTCTTATACTCAGGCGTCCAGCGCTTAAAGATGGTCTCTCCAACCAAATTAATCACATAATCCATCTCTGGAATAAGCTTTTGCCAATCTCCACCAGTTAAGGCGTCTCCAAAAACCACTTCAACTCCAGGCTTTAGGGTTTTAACTTTTTGAGGGTTTCTAACCAGAAGAAAAACCCTTGCCCCTTTATTAAGATAGAATTCAGTTAGATAACCACCAATAAAACCTGTTCCACCAAGGATGAAAACTTTCATTTTTCTATGATTCTTAAGGCTTTTTTAAGTTTTTTCAAAATTTTTGGCTGAGTCCTTTTAGGGAGACAATTTTTACAAAGATAAGCCCCTCTTCCAGGAAAGATTCCCCTTTCATCAAGGATAACTTCACCCTCTTTTGCCACAAATCTTATAAGGTCCCATTTAGGGGCCTTTATTCTACAAGCCACACAGGTTCTTTCTGGAATATGACCCTTTTTGGGCACTAAAGGGCACTCTTTGCCTTCTCAAGAATTTCCTTTACCTGTTCTTCAGAAAGCTTTGTTAATTGTGCTATTTTTTCCGGAGGGGTTTCCACCAAAGTTTTCAAATCCTTTATATCTGCTTCGTATAGATAACCTGCTATCTCATCGGAAAGCCCTGTAACCTTTAGAAGTTTAAGAAACTCTGGCTCCTGCCTTCTCATATATTGGGTTTCGCTTAAAATATCTATTCTCCAGCCAAGAAGTTTGGAGGCAAGACGGACATTTTCTCCCTTTCTTCCAATGGCAAGGGAGAGTTGATCATCAGGAACGATTACTTCAAGGGTCTTTGAAGCCTCATCCACGATAACCCTTGTGCATTCTGCAGGAGAAAGAGCATTATAAACAAATTTAGCAGGATCTGGGTCATAAAGAATAACATCAATTTTTTCTCCCTTTATCTCTTGAAGCACTGCAGAAATTCTTGAACCTCTCACTCCCACACAGGCTCCCACAGGATCTATATTGGGATCTGTTGAGGTAACAGCAATTTTTGTTCTTGAACCAGGCTCTCTGGCAATGGCAACTATTTTTACAAGCCCCTGTTGAATTTCAGGCACTTCTCGTTCAAAGAGTTTTTTTATGAAGGCTGGATGAGAGCGTGAAACCACAATCTGAGGCTCTTTATGTCTATAAACCTCAATAATAAGGGCCTTAACCCTTTCCCCTCTGTGATAGCGCTCATTGGGGATCTGTTCCTCTTCGGGAAGAAGAGCCTCTGCCCTCCCTAAATTGAGAATTACATCCCTTCTGTTGAAACGATGAACATAGCCTGTTACAATTTCACCCAGCTTGTGTTTATATTCATCATAAATAATTTGTTTTTCTGCAAGTCTCAATCTCTGAGAAAAGAGCTGTTTAACAATTTGGGCAGCCACTCTTCCCAGATCCTGAAGATTTACTCTTTCTCCTATCATATCACCAATGCTTACATTGGGAGATAAAGCTTTTGCCTCTTCAAAGGATATTTCTTTGGCTGGATCCATTACTTGATCAACTACCTCACGAAATCTGTAAATTTCAATTTCTCCTGTCTCATCATCATATTTAACCTCAATTTTTGCGGTATTTCCGAACTTCTTTTTAGCAGCAGTTTTCAATCCTTCAACAAGGGCTTCAACCACTATTTCTTTGGATAATCCCTTCTCTTTACTTAAGGCCTCAACAATCTTTTTAAGCTCCCTTTGGGTCTGCATTTTTATAACTCTCCTTGTCTAAAAATTTATTTCTGGTTGAAGATTAGCTTTTTTTATCTCAGAAAAAGGAATTTCCCAAATCTTCCCATCTGCCTCCACTCGAAGGATATCCCCTTCTATTCCGAGATTTATACCTGTTATATTTCTCCTTCCTGAAATAGGATTCTTTAAAGTTATTTTTACTTTTTCACCTCTAAATCTTTCAAAGTGCTCCTTGGTTTTTAAAGGCCTCTCAATTCCAGGGCTTGAAACTTCAAGATTATACGAATGATGAATGAGATCTTCTTTATCCAATATTTTTCCTATGAGTTCACTAATTTTAGCACAATCTCCGATAGTAACCCCTCCTGGCTTGTCAATATATACCCTTAAAACCCAGCCTGATCTTTCCCTTCTCCATTCAAGATCCACTATCTCCATTCCTTTTTTTAAAACAGGAATTTCAATTAAATTTTTAATTTTTTCTTTAATATCCTCTTCTGTGCTCATAATTTCTTAAATATCCTAAAAATTTAACGAATTAATTTTAACTTCTTAAATTCCTTCTGTCAACTAAAATTCCCCACTTGAAAGATGGGGAAAAATAATTATCATTATGATAAACAATTATAAATTTTTAAAGGGGGGTTGATTTATGCCTATTTATGAATTTAAATGTGAAGATTGTGGAAAAATTTTTGAGGCCCTTTGCTTTACCAAAGAGGATGAGAGAGAGGTAAAATGTCCTTACTGTGGTTCAAAGAGGGTGAGAAAGGAATACTCAACTTTTGCTACTTCCTGGGGTAGAGGTTTTGGCTTTGGAAGTGGTTCCTGCGGTGGTGGAAGTGGTTTTGGCTTTGGTTGAGCTTAATAAAAAAGGGGGAGGTTCCCCCTAATTTTTAAGCTCTTCTAATTTCTCAAAGAGTTTTTTTATTTTTTCAAAATCCTTTTTTCCAGGACTTAACTCCACTCCTGAGGATAAATCTATCCCATAGGGTTTTACCGTGTCAATAGCCTCTTTTACATTTTCAGGCTTTAATCCTCCTGCTAAAAAGACTCTATATCCCCTTTCAACTACTTTTTTAGCTAATTCCCAATTAAAGGTCTCTCCAGTTCCCCCTGGGATACCTCTTTTATAAGTGTCAAGAAGAAGGGCATAAGCCCTTTTCCATGCTTCAAATTCCTCAAATCTTAATTCATCCCTTATCCTGAAGGCCTTTATTACCCTTTCAAAACCTATTTTTTCTCCAAGCCCGGGAGATTCTTCTCCGTGAAGCTGAATAAAATCTGCCCCAAGGTCAAGGGCTTTCTTGACATCCTCAAAATTTGGATTTACAAATACAACCACCTTTTTGGCCTTTTTCACAGCACTCAGCAAGTTTTCAAGCTTTTCCCCCACAAATCTCGGGGAAGGAGGATACATAATAAAACCCAGAAAATCCACTGTAAAATTTTCAATAAATTCAATATCTTCTTTAGAGGTTATTCCGCAGATTTTTACTTTGACCAAGGCCTTTTAAAACTTTCTATCAAAATAAATGTTCTTGCCTTTTACACTTAAGGGAATACCCAGAATAATCTGCCCTGGCATAAGCCCGAGTTTTTTTACAGCAACCCCAATGGTATACATAACCCTGTTATCAATACATAGGTCTTTGGCTTTAGAAACTGCAGAACCGATGGCAATACCCAAATCAATAAGTCTAATGGCACAAACTGGCCCTTCGTAGTCAATTTCTTTTCTTTCCTGTTTCAAAATGGTATCGCAGGTAAAACCACATCCTCCGCAATTGACACCAACGGGTCTCTTAAAATCAAGAGAAATAAGAATTAAAGCCTCGGAATTGCGAAGATTCTCTGCATCTCTTTTAAAAAATTTAAAGGCCTCACCCCTTTCTGCGATCTTTTCCATCTCCCTTGCGATTTTTTCCATCTCTTCCTTATCAGTAACGAGAGCAAGCACAAGTTCATCCTGCCCCCTGGCTTTAGGTGCTGTTCTTGCAGCAACAAGTAGCTCCAAAGCAAGTTTTTCCACAGCCTCTTTTTCAGGATTAATTTTCATCTCTTTCCTCCTTTATGATGAATTTTTAAGCAAAGCCGTGTTTTTTAAGAAAATCCACAGTGATTTTCTCTTGAGGCTTTTCCTCCATTTTTGATAGATAGGGTTTAACCCATTTATAAACCATCTTGGCAATCATATCTATTTCAATATTTACAAAATCTCCGGGTTTCTTTATAGAAAGGGTTGTCACCTTAAATGTGTGAGGTATTATCATTAGTCTTATGAGGTTATTTTCAATCTCGTTTATGGTAAGGCTTATCCCATCAATGGCAATAGAACCCTTTGGAATGAGATAATGAGAAAGCTCAGAGGGAACCTCAATTTCAAAAAGGTGGTATTCCTGAAGAGAAAGAATTTTGATAATTCTTCCTGTTCCATCCACATGGCCTGAAACAAGATGCCCTCCGAGGGGATCTCCGAGTTTTAAAGCCCTTTCCAGGTTTACTAAATCCCCAGGCTTTTTATATTTAAGGGTGGTTTTGGCAATGGTTTCTGGAGAAGCTTCTGCAGTAAATATTTTTTTCTTTACAGAAGTTGCGGTAAGACAAATTCCGTCAACGGCAATGCTATCTCCCACCTTGGTATTCTCAAGGGAAAATTCTGCCTGTATCTCAAGAAAGAAACCCATTCCTTGAGGAACAATTCTCGTTATAACACCCTTTCCTTCAATCAATCCTGTAAACATATGTAAAAAAATTATAGCCAAAGAAAGGATTTCCATCAAGTAAAAGAGGCCAAAATTTTAAATTCCCTCTTGACTTTATGGATTTTTTCTTAAAAATAAGAATTTATGGAAGTTATTACAATTAAATCAACGAGGAAAACCGAACTTATTGATATTACCTCTGACATTGAAAAGGTTCTTCCTAATAAGGATGGAATCTGCATTATTTTTAATCCCCATACTACTGCAGGGCTTATTGTAAATGAAGGAGCTGATCCCTCAGTAAAGGATGACATCCTTGCCATTTTCTCACAGCTTGCTCCTGAAAAATACCCTTATAAACATCTTGAAGGAAATTCTCCAGGACATATAAAATCAAGCCTTACCGGCCCAACCCTTGTGCTTATTGTGGAAAAGGGGAAACTTCTTCTTGGGACCTGGCAAAGGGTCTTTTTTGCAGAATATGACGGCCCAAGAACAAGAAAGGTTTTCGTTAAATTTCTGGAGGGATGAAAATGAAAATTTTTTTATTGTTTTTGGGAATTATTATATTGGTCTCCTGCAAGGCCCAACCTTGGTATTATCAACAAAAGGTGACCTCTCATAAAGAGGTGGCCAAAATATATTTCCAAGAGGGGCGTTATGCAGAAGCCTTAAAAGAACTTGAACTTGCTAAAGAAACCGAAAAATGTGATGCCGAAACTTATAATCTCTTTGGTCTTGTCTATATGGCAAGAAAAGATTTTGCTAAAGCAGAGGAGTCTTTTAATGAGGCCCTTAAACTTGACCCCAATTTTTCAGAAGCCTATACCAATCTTGGCTCTTTAAGAATGATGCAGGGCAAATATCAGGAAGCTATTTCCTATTTTGAAAAGGCCTTGAGCAATCCTCTTTACTTAAATTCCTATATTGCTTTCACCAATATGGGATGGGCCTATTATCAACTGGGAGATAGAGAAAAAGCCCTTCTGTACCTTCAGAAAGCTCTTAATGAAAAGGCAAGATTTAGTAAAGCTCTCATCTATATGGCCCTCATTCATCTCAATGAAGGAGATCTTAATTCTGCAGAATTCTATTTAAAAAGGGTTTTGAAGGCAAATAGGTCCAATCTTGAGGCAAGATATTACCTTGGAGAGGTTTTCTTTAGACAGGGAAGGCTTGATCTTGCCAAGGAAATCTGGGAATCAATAATTTCCATTTCTCCAGATTCTGAATGGGGAACCTTGGCAGAGCAAAAAATCTATTTAGTGGAGAGGCTTAAATCTCAAAAATCTTAGTTACCTTTGGCAAACTCTTTTTTTAAGATTTCACCCTTTTCAATATAGGCCTCAAGTCTATTCAAAGCCTTAATAAGGGCTTTAAGACTTGCAATTACAATATCGCCATCTTTACCGAGTCCTGCAGATCTTATACCCCCTTCATCCTCTAAAATGACACCGCAAACTCCTTCAGCTGAAGTTCCTCCTGAGAGGGCATCAATATGAAAATCAAGAAGTTTTAAGGCCTTTTTACTCTCTTCATTATTAAAAGTATATCCGAGAGCTTCAGCCACAGCCTTGTAAGCTGCATCAATGGGGCCTATTCCAAGCCCTACAGAGACCCTTTTCCCAAGCTTTTTATCCTCAATCTCAACCTGTGCAATGGGTTTTAAAGAACCGCTCAAAACACTGATTACCTGAGAAGAAACCAATTTATAGCGATACTCATTTTCCAGGAGAAGATCAAGCACAATTCCTTCAAGATAGGCATCATCAACTTTTCTCAATATATCCTTAACCTCGCTTCTGTATCTTTCAAAAACTTGATCAAGCAACTCCTTGGGAAGTTTCCAGCCGAGACTTTCAAGTTTAAAAGAGATGGCATGTCTTCCTGAATGCTTTCCAAGAATTATGGCAGAGCCTGTCCACCCTATTTCTTTTGGATCAATAATTTCATAGGTGGTTCTCTCACAGAGAACACCGTGTTGATGGATCCCAGACTCATGAGCAAAGGCATTGGCCCCCACAATGGCTTTATTGGGCTGAACATACATTCCTGTGTGTTTGGAGACAAGCTGACTAACTGGAACTATCAATCTGGTATTAATTTTTACCTCAGGCTCATAACCAAGTTTTTCTTTGAAAAAATCTGTCCTTGTCTTAAGGGTCATAATGATTTCTTCAAGGGCAGCATTTCCCGCCCTTTCCCCTATTCCATTTATCGTTCCTTCTACCTGAGTTGCTCCTGCAAGAATAGCTGAAAGTGAATTAGCTACTGCAAGCCCAAGGTCATTATGACAGTGTACGGAAAGCCTAATTTCTCCCTTCTCTAAGGCCTCATCATATCCAGCTTTTTTGAGATTTTCCACAAGAAACCTGATTAATTCATAGTATTCCTGAGGAACTGTGTACCCTACAGTATCAGGGATATTAATGGTGTTTGCTCCAGCTTTTACAACTTCAAGAACAACCTTGGCAAGATATTCCCTATCGCTTCTTGTTGCATCTTCGGCGGAGAATTCCACATCAGGACAAAGAGTCTTTGCAAAAGAAACTGCCTCCTTTGCCAGCTGGAGCACCTCTTCTCTTGTTTTTTTCAGTTTATACTTCAAGTGGATGTCTGAAGTTGCAATAAAGGTGTGAATTCTTGGTCTTTCTGCATATTTTATGGCTTCCCAGGCAACCTCAATATCCTTTTTATTGGCCCTTGCAAGGGCTGCAATGGTTGCACCTTTAACTTCTTTTGCTATGGTTTTAACTGCTTCAAAATCTCCAGGGGAAGTCACAGGAAAACCCGCCTCAATAACATCTATTCCCAATTCCACAAGGGCTCTTCCGATTTCAATCTTCTGTTTAATATTTAAAGAAACTCCCGGGGATTGTTCGCCATCCCTTAAGGTAGTGTCAAAAAATATAATACGTGAGTTCAAGGTTCTTTCCTCCTTCTAAGAATTAATTTTAATTTAAAACCATTTTAAACTTTTTCAACCATTGCCATATTTAAATTATATCACACTAAATTTTCTCTAAAAGATAACTTTAATATTTATCTTAACTACTAATTCAAAAATTGCGACCAGTATGCCATTCCCCCATACTTGGGCAAGCTAAAACATGCAGCTATCAAAAGTCAACAATCAAGAATTAAAAACTTCCGTATAATAAACAAAAAACCTATTCAAGTGAAAAAAATTTGATAAAATGTAGTTATGTTTTTAAAAATTTTAAAGTTATTTTTTAAAAAAATTCTGAAAGATGAAATATTGCTCTTTTCTCAGGGATTAACTTATAACACCCTTTTAACTCTCATTCCCTTGCTTGGTATTGTTATCTCATTGGGAAGGAGTTTCCTCAATGAAGAGGCCTTAATTCAGCAAAGTTTTTCTTTTTTTTCAAACTATCTTACAGCCGAAGCCCTCATTGTGGTTATGGAAAAGATTATAAACCTTTTGGAAAATCTTAAAAAATTCCCTCTCGGAAAGTTCAGTGTCCTTTTTTATTTTATCATGAGTCTTGGTCTTTTATCCCAAATTGAGGATAGCTTGAACCGAATTTTTTTAAGTCTTAAAAGAAGAACCATAAAGGAGCGCCTTTTATTTTATTGGATTTCATTAACCTTTGCTCCCTTTATTTTTTTTCTACCAATTTTTCTTCAAACCTCCTTTAAAAAGTTGCTCGGTTATTCAGTAATTTTATATTTCCTTTTTCTTTTATTTTTCTTTTATCTTGTTTATATTTACTTCCCAGCAAGAAGAATAAGCAAACTCGCAGCTTTAGGAGGAAGCGCTTTTGCAACTGTGCTCTGGTTTGTCTTTTCTTTTCTTTTCGGTCTTTATGTTAAAACTGCTGTATCCTATTCTAAATTATACGGAAGTCTCTCGGTTCTACCCATTTTTTTAATTTTTGTCTTTTTGAATTGGTTAATTTTCCTGATTGGAGCTGAAATAAGTTATTTTATTGAAAGAAAACCCTGGAAGAAAAGAATTATTGACCTTCACTCACCCTATAAAGAATTGTTGATATTACTGGAAATAGCTAAACATTTTTATAACGGAAAAATATTGTCTTTAGAGGACCTTGATAAGCTCCTTCCTCTTAAAGAAGAAGAGATTCTTCAAAGTATTAAAGATCTTGAGAAAAAAGAAATAATACTGCTAAAGGATGAGGAACTCTTTTTTAAAAGACCTCCTGAAGGCATTAAACTTTCAGAGATCTTAAATCTTGAGGAAGTTGAAAAACTGGAAATAGAATGGAAGGAAGGGGAAAAGATAATAAAAATTTGCCCATTAAAAGAAGACCTTGCTGAAAGGACTTTAAAGGATTTACTTGATTTATCAAATGCCGAGGGCGGGAGTCGAACCCGCACGGGGTTATCCCCCAGTGGATTTTGAGTCCACCGCGTCTGCCAGTTCCGCCACCTCGGCTACATTTTATTTTAATCTCAAATTAAAAGATAGCAAGATAGCTTCATAATGTTAAGAAAATTGTGTATGGATTTTTTCTTCTTTTGTAATAATTCTAATTTTTTCTTCTCCATATCTTGCCCTCCTCCTCTCCCTCAGCCCCTCCTCTATAACTCTTTCAAAGTTTTTAAGTTTCTTCCTCTCATATCTCTCATTCATCTCATCCACCACTAAATAAACAATCTTATCAACTGACACCTTATCAGGAAATACCTCTATCACCTTTGCCCTCCTCTTAACCTCCTTGATAAATCTCTCAAGAGAATTCAAAACTTAGCCCAATTCCTCTTAAATCTCTCAAAGTGAGCTCTTAAGTCTCCTTCATTGTGAGTTTCATACATCCTCTTTAAATCCTCAGCTACTAAGGCTCTATCTCGTTTCCTCACCTTATTTAAAGTATTCCGAATTTTATGCAACACACAGCTTTGAAACTCTGGAAAAACCCAGCCTCTCCTAAATTTTAAGTAAGTCCTGTGAACATATAATAAAGGTTTTCTCTCATTTTTGCCCTAAATTCAACCCTTTTCTTTAAATCCATCTTTACCACCAATCCATACACAAAATTTATAATACTACCTGAAAAATTTAAACACCTAATGTCAGATAATTGAAATAAACATTATTATAAAATAAGTGAGGTTTAAAATGAAGGAGGATAAAATTGAAGGCTTTCATACAAGGAGACCCCAAAAAAGTTAGAATTGAACTTGCCCTTGGCGGTTTATTTCACGATCTTGGAAAGTTAATTGTAAGGAAAACCCACGGAGAAGAGGCCAAACGCACCTTCCCTCAACTTGGTAAAGAAACCTCATACAAAGAAAACTATAAATATCTTCATGCCTATTTTACTCATGCCTTTCTTAAAAAGCTTTTTGAAGATGAGCTTCATCAATATCCTATTCTTGAAGCATCTGCTTGTCACCATCTTCCTGAAAAAGCTAAAGAGGAGCAAAAAATTTTTGCAAGAATATATCAACTTGCTGATCAATACTCAAGCGCAGAAAGAAGCACCCATATAAAAATAAGTGATATACCCCTTCTAAGACCAATCTTTCAAATAATAGATATCCCTGTACCAAAAGAGTGTTTAAATAATAAACAGACCAATAATTCTCAAATTGATAAGTATTATTATAAATTGCGTCCTTTAAAACTCGATAAAGATACCATTTTTCCCATAAATTCAGAAGAAACAAATAAAAAATTCTCCAAGGATGAGATATCTTTTGAATATCAAAGACATTTCAAAACATTTGAAGAGGAACTCAAAAAAGGCTATAACAATTTCTTAAATTATAGAGATTTAGAATATTTTTTGTATATAACTTATTATCTTTGTTATAAATACCTCTGGTGTGTTCCTGCTTCAACCTATGATCCTGATAGAGAAGAGGGGCATTATCCAGACATTTCCCTATTTGATCACATGAGGGTTACTGCTGCTTTTGCAGCCTCACTGTGGACTGATTATAATTTAAGTTTTCTTAATAAGAATCTTACTAAACCTGAAAAAAATTTAAAACTTCTTTTCATAAAGGGAGACATAAGCGGAATTCAAAATTTTCTCTATAGCATTACCAATTTAAAAGGGATAGCCAAAAGATTAAGGGGAAGAAGTCTTTTTCTTACTCTTCTTTCAGACCTTGTTGCACTCTCCTTGGTCAATAAATTTGGATATCCCTTCGTAAATATTCTTTTCAGCGGAGGTGGCCACTTTGAAATAGTTTTAGGTTATGAAGAGGGAATTGAAGAGGATATTGAAAATTTTCGCAGAGAAGTGGAAGAGCTTTTACTGAAAGAATTTAAAGGGACCTTGGGTCTGGTTCTGAGCGCATTTCCAATAACCCTTTTAGAGTTAAAAAATAAAGGCTATAGAGAAATCAACAAACAACACTTTCTGCAACTGGATAAACAGAAGAAAAGAAAATTTGCTTCCCTCTTTAAAAACATAGCTTCTTATGAGGAAATCCTTGCTCTTATTAATGCAGATTATCGTCCAGAAAAAGAAAAAAGATTTGAAATTTGTAATTCCTGCACCGTGAATATAATTGAAGAAAAAGCCCCTCTTTCAGAGGAGGAAAGGATTTGTTCTTGGTGCAACCGTTTCAAGGATATTGGAGAGAATGTTCCCAGGGCTGAGCTTCTTCTCTATTCAAAAAAGGAACTTCCTGATTTTGCAGGTTTTTATCTTGAAAATCTCGGTGGTTATTATTTTCTTAAAAGGGAAGAATTGCACGCCCTTTCAAAATTTTTAAAAACCAAAGAAGAAGCACCTCTTATATTTCTTTTAAATGATACGGATTTTTTTAAAGAAGAATTTAAGGGAGTTGTTAGGGGATTTAAGTTTGTTGGGCAATCAGTTCCGGTTAAAGAGAATGAGGGAAGGAGCGAAGTTAAACCCTTTGAAGAGCTTGTTTTAGATGCAGAGGGAGATAAAAAGCTTGCCTTTGCCAGGGCAGATGTGGACAATCTTGGCTTAATCTTCAGAGAGGGCCTGGGAGAGGATTACAGCATTTCAAGAATTGCCACTTTAAGCAGAAGTTTAGACCTTTTCTTTTCTGGATACTTAAACAAGTTATTTGAAAAAAATGAGTATAAAAATAAGATTTACACCCTTTATGCAGGGGGAGACGATTTGTTTATTGTAGGCCCCTGGGATGTAACCCTTGATGCAGTAAATGAGATAAGAAAGGAATTTAAAGAATATACCTGCAATAATTGTTGTATAGACCTTTCCTGCGGGGTTTTTATTGGTAGTCATTCTTACCCCATAAGATTTGCTGGAGAAAAAGCCGGAATCCTTGAGAGTAAGGCCAAAAAGGATAAACCTGCTATTTGTGCCCTTGAAGAGGTTCTTAAGTGGGATGACTATGAAAAGGCCATAAAAGAAAGCAATGAATTTTGTAAATATTTTAATGGAGCGAAGAAGGTTGAAGAGAAAAAGTCGATTGGTAGATCTTTATTGTATAAATTTTATCTATTATTAAGGCATTACATGGAGCCCACAAAAAATTCTATTACATATAGATTTTACCCAATGTTTTACTATTATCTTTACAGAAATATCAAAGATGAAAATGATAGAAAACGAGTTGAGGAATTTATTCTTGACATTAAAAATGACTACCAAATTAAAAAGAGAGCTAAATTTAACTTAAAATATGTAATAATGAAAACAAGAAAAATGGAAGGAGGAGGTAACAATGAATCAGCAAAGAGCTAATGTTAATGAATCAAAAATTGATGAGTTTATAAAGAGATTAAAAGCAGAAGGAATTGGAAAGATTGAAAAAAAAGAATTACTTAAACCTGATGGATATGCAGCAAAAATTTCAAGAGAACTTGACTTATCAAGAGTGCAATTAAGGAAAATTTTTTCAGAATTCAAAATAATTAAAGAAAAGTATGATAAATATCAACAAAGCAAAAGTTCCAAGTTAAAACAAGAAATTGATTTAAAAATTTATAAATTATATCCATTGCTTCAGTATCAAGTAAACAGAGGAGTTGTAAATGAAAGATTTAAAAAAATGATCTTTCAAATTCTGGAAAATTTAGAAAACAATATAGAAGAAAATATGGATAATGCTTATGAATTTTTAGAAGCTCTTGTAGCTTATGCACCAAAAAAATCATAATAAAATCCTATGAAGGAGGTATAAAATGTTTAAATACCAAGGATCACTTATAATAGAATACAAATTAAAAGCCCTTACAGGATTGAGGATTGGCGGTTCTAAAGAACAATTTGAAATCGGGGGCCTTGATAACCCGGTAATAAAAACCGAGGTTGAAATACCCGATTATTATGAGGTAAATGGTAAAAAAGAACCTGTTCCTCAAGGAGCCCCCTATATTCCAGGCTCAAGTCTCAAAGGAAAGATAAGGAGCCTCCTTGAGTGGATTAACGGGAATGTAGAGGAAATGATTAAAACAGCAACGAGTTCTTCTAAAAAAGATGAAAAAGTAATAGAGGCAGCAGGAAAACCTTGCTCTTGCGGACAGTGTGAAATTTGTAAAATTTTTGGATGTGGGGACTCTAATAAAATCAATGAACTTGCGAAAAAAGGGGATGTTTCTATACTTCCAGGGCCTCCGCGTCTAAAGGTCTTTGATGCCTATCCCACTTATGAGACTTTAAAAAGATTAAAAGAAGCCCTGGGAGAAAACATTTTTACCGAAATTAAAACAGAAAACCAGATTAACAGACTCACTTCCAGAGCCAATCCGAGAAAAATTGAAAGGGTTCCAGCTGGAGCTGAATTTGAAGGAGTTATGATTTTTGACTTTTATCATGAAAAGGACAAAGAAGAACTACTTCCTATTGTTTTTCAAGGTATGCAAGCCCTGGAAGATAACTATCTTGGCGGATACGGCTCAAGAGGTTCTGGAAGAGTAAAGTTTGTGGAAATCACCGTTAAGTGGAGGTCAAAAGCCTTTTATCTTGGGAAAAAGGAAGAAATAGTTTTAATTGAAAAGGCCCCCTCTCCTGAAAAAGCCAAAGAAGCTGTAGAAAAATTTGCCTTCAATGAGTAAAAAGAGCATAAGAAAGGAGCTCTAAATGACCCTGTGGAAAGTTCTTTTTAAACCCCTTAGCCCCTTTACCTCAAAAATTGAGGTTTACACCTTATTTGGAGCCCTTTGCTGGGGATATAAGTTGCTCTTTGGTGAAGAGCGCCTTCTTGAATTCCTTGAAAAATTTAAGAATGATCCTCCTTTCCTTCTTTCCTCTCCACTTCCACATTTTAACGACCACATCCTCTTTCCCATGCCTCAGATTGAAGAGGGCTTTCTTGATGACTCTGAGCTTCCTTACCCTGAAAAAAAGGAATATAAAAAAATTAAATACATTCCCCAAAACCTTTTTTTAGAATATCTTGAAGGAAAAATCAGAACACAAGGTGAAATCTTTTTAAAGCTCAAAGAGTTAAAGAAAAATGAAAATGAATGCTCCTTAAAAAACCTCTTAGAAAAACCCTTTATTTTTAATTCAAATATTCTTCAGGCCTCAATTAATCGACTCACCTGGACCACCACTGGAGGCAATCTTATTAACACCCCTGCCTATTGGTATTCTTCCTTTATAGTTTATGTTCTTCAAAGAGATAGCCAATTTGACATAGAAATTCTGAAGAAGCTTTTTGAACTTGTCTCCCTCGGAGGAAATAAATCTATCGGATGGGGACATGTAAAAATTGTAAAAATTGAAGAAGATAAGGCACTTAATGGCTATCTTGAGCCAAGGTCCGAGTTTTTCTATATCCTTTCTCCTACCTTTATTGATCCGTCCTTTGAGATTGAAGAAAGTTATTATCAGCTCTTTATTTATACCGGATTGATTGAAAATTTTTATGAAAGATTGACACACTCCCTTCTCAAAAGGCGCTTCATTTATTTATCCTCTGGCTCTCAAATTAAAACTGGTCAAATCAAAGCTTGCTATGGAGGCTTAATACCTGCCCTTGAGGGGACTTCTTTTGCTGGTAATGGCAGAAGATACACAATATATCAATACGGCTATGCCTTTCCACTATACCTTAAGGGGGATAAGGCATGATTTTACTTACTCTTACCCCTCTTCACATTGGAGACGGAGAGGAATTGAGCCCCTTTGATTATATAATAGAAACTGTATCTGCTCCGTCATCACGGAAACTCTTAAAGGTTTATCCCCTGGATTATCTATTAAACAAACTTTCTGAAAAATACACTGCAGAAGCCCTCCATTCTCGTTTAAGTCTTCTTAAAAGTTGGGTTCAATCTCCAGAGGCCTTAAAACGCTTCAGTTTAAAGGAATATTTTAGGGAAGCAAATATTGCCTTTGAGCCAAAATATCAACTTGAAATAAAAAATCAAAATTCCTCAATAGAAGGAAAAAGGATTAAAACCTTTGTTAAAAACTTAGAAGGCTTCTATATTCCAGGAAGTGAAATAAAAGGGGCCTTAAGAACTGTTTTTATTTATGGTATATTAAAAAACAACCCCACTTGGAAAAATGAGATATATAAAAAATTAGAAATTACCTTGAGAAATCTTAAAAATTCAAATTTAAATAAAAAAAAGCAAACAGAAGAAATAGAAAAATTCTTTCATAAAGAAATTGAAAGTTTAATTTTCAGACCAAAAGGTACAAAGGACGCCCAATTTGATCTTTTTAAAAGCCTTTTAATTTCCGATTCTGAGCCTATAAGTTATGACAAGTTTTATGTGGATTTTGTAAAAGTTTTAAACACCTCTCGCGAAATAAGCGAGCCTCACGAGCTTTTAAAACCCAACCAGAAGATATCCCTCAGGGTTTTTCTTGACGAAAAAATAGCTTTAGAGGGCCTTAAAAAGGTGGGCCTTCTTGAACAGGGCTTTTATAATCCAAATCTTGAAAAGGTTACCTGGTCCTTTTTGAAAGAAAGTGCCATTGACTTTTATCTTTCCCTTATAAACCACGAAAAAACCTTTTTAAGCAGAAAAGATCTCCCAAATAAAGAAAAGCTTTTAGAGAATCTCAATCACCTTGAAAATTTAATAAACCGAGTAAAAAATGAGTCTAAAATTATAATTCCTTTAAGAATTGGGAAACATCAGGGTTATCTAAGCACCACCTTAATGCTTCTTTTAAAACAAGAAAAAGAAGACCTTTTTAATGAAATATTTAAAATTTCTGCACCCATACATAGAAATGAATTAAACAAAACCCGTAAAATTACCCTTTCTGATTATAATTTCTTAGGTTGGTGCATGTTAGTTGTAAAGTAAGCTCTTTATGCCTGTTAAGTTTTCTTTACCTTTGAAGTTAAGTTTACCTGGCGAACCTAAAACTTCCTATCTTATTACTCCTGATCATCTACATGCCTTTTTCTTAAGTCTTCTTCCTCAAGAGCTTGCAGAGTCCTTCCACAAACCAGCAAAATATAGGCCCTTTTGTGTCTGGGCTCCTCAGATATTTAAATTCAATCTATCAAAAGAAAAAAAGGACACCCTTCCCAAGGAAATTTCTATAACTATAAGTTTTTTAAAAGATGAGATCTTTCCGCCTTTTTTATCTTCCCTTTTCAATTTTTTTCAAAAGAAGGGAACAGAAAAACTCTTTCTTGGGGCCTATCGTGTAAAGCTTTATTCCAATTCTGAACCTCCTCTTCTAAAACATGATGAATATTTAGATTATAACAATCCTGAAGTCCGACCGAAACCCTTGTTTTCTTTTCGTTTTCTAACCCCAATTTCATTTAAAAAAGGTGATGTGGACTATCCTCTTCCGGATCCAAAAATAGTTTTTAAAAGCCTTCTCAACAAGTGGAACTATTTCTCTCCTATAAAAATATCATATGATTTAGGGCCTGCCCTTGAAGAAAAACTCTACATTGTGCACACAAGCATTAAAACTTACAAAATTGAGCTTTCTCTTGGAAGCGCCATCACTGGTTTTGTGGGAAAGGTTATCTATGGAGGAAAAAAATTAACTGAAGAAGAGGTAAAGTGGCTTACTATTCTTGGCAATTTTGCAAATTTTGCAGGAATTGGAAGAAAAACCACTATGGGCCTTGGCATGGCAAAATTTGAAAGTATAGATGAACCTCAAAGGGAAGGCTAAATATGAATTTAATATATCAAATTGGAAGATTTGACGGAGTCTTCAATGAGGTTAATTTTTCCATAGATCAAAAAAAATATCCCGCCCCTTTAAGCTCCTTTGCTCTTAAAAATTATTTTTTGGAAAAAGAGAAGTCCTCAAAGGTTATCCTCTTATTTCCTGTAAGCCTTCTTTTTAACAGATCTGCCTTGCAAAGAATAAAAGAGCAAGCCCCAAAGGAAGTTTCTGAATTTAAAACCCTGGTTCAGGCCCTCCTTGACAGTGGAGATAAAAGAGAAGAATTTTTCAAAAATCCGAAGATCTTTTATTCCAAACATCCTCATTCTTTGCTTGCTGATTCTTTTGGTGTAATTCACAGTGTTGGTTCTTACGAAGGCATTAATTTTAAAAGTTCCCTTGAAAATTTAATACTTGAAATATTTGTGGATATGGTTATGCGGTATCTTAAAGAACCCTTTGAAAGTTTGTATCTTGATATTTCAAGTGGACATAACATCTATGTGTCAGCCCTCATTGAAGCAGGAAGGCTCTTTTTAACCTTTTACAAATTGCAGAATTTTTTGCCTAAGGATAGGCCTTTCAAAGTCTTTATAACCTTTTCAGAACCAATTGTTAATCCTACTGAACAGGTCTATCATATTCAGAAAGACTTTTCTCTTGAGGTTAAAACCTTTTTCAGCTATCCCGAAAGGCCCGAGGCCTATTCTTTTGAGTATGCTTTTCGGCGATTTGTAAAAACCCTTGTAGGTAAAAGTGAATTTAGGGATTTTTTGAATTCCCTTTTTGCTAAGGGCTACTTCTTTTATTCCGCCATCAAAAATAATACTCCTCTTGTTCTCTACACCTGGGATTATCATTCCGAAGAAGAGATTAAAGAAGGACTAAAGCTTCTTTGCTATTTTCTTGCCAAGGAATTTCAAAAAAATTACCTCGAATCCCCTGAAATAAACTTTGAAACCTTTAGGAAAGCCTTCTTAATGCTTGCCCTTTACCTTGGCTTAGTAAGGATTTTTAAAGTAAGAGACATCAGGATTAAAGAAGAAGTCCCCCTTTCAGATATTATGGTGAATTTTAGTAAAGAAGAAACAACCATATATAACCTACTTGAGCTTTCTACTAATCGCCCTTATTTATCTCAAGAAATAAAAAACAATTTTCTAAAAGAAGAGATAAAAGAAAAATTCACATCGGATTTTCAACCTTTAAGAAGTTTTCTTCCAATAGAAAAAAGCGATCAAGTTGAACCAAGAAATTTCATTGCCCACTGCGGTTTTGAAAGAAACTGCGTTGAAGTAAAAAAGGAAGGAGATGAAATTTATTTAAGATACCGTAAAGAACTTTTAAAACGCATTGAAGAAATACTATTAAAAAATTAAATTTCCCTGTTTTATGAAAAGGCTCATTTATATTTTTCACGAACAAAACCCTATACCCCTTGAAGAATTTGAATGTATTGTTGCCTTGCGAGAGGATATACAGAGTTTAAGGAATAAAACTTTAATCTTCGTTAATCCCAAAGAAAATTATCGCAGAAGTTATTTCAATTTTAATAAAGCTCCCCTTGTTTGGAGGAATTTATTTAACCATTATGCTAATCCTTCGTTGGTATTAAAGGATTATTTACCTATTGTGTCCTTTGGGCTTAGCTATCGAGAACACAAGCTTTTTGGACGCCAATTAAAAGAATGGAAATCACTTAGGCGTATTTTTTGGGAAGCTTCAAGTATTATAAAATCTTATTATCATTATTATAGTATTGCCTGTGCAATTCTTACGGCTCTTTTTTTCTCAAGAGTTGGCCTTGCGGAAAATCTTCCTAAGGTCCTTCCTGAATTTTACGGACAAGACTTTCTTGATGATTTTTTCTTTCCAGCTGCCTTTATTTTTACTATTTTTGAATCAACGGCAGATCTTCTTCTCGGTGAAGCTTTAAAAGAAGAAGAATATATTGTAAGAGCCTTTCTTTCTTTTCTTTTATGGAAACATACTAAAAGGTTATTAAAGATTTCTTATAACCAACTAATAAAAGCTGGAGTAAAAGGAAAGTCTTTATGGATTACCTTATAGTATATGATATTTCTGATTCAAAGAAAAGGCTAAAGGTGGCAAGAATTCTCCAAAAATTTGGCTATCGCATTCAGTATAGCGCCTTTTATCTTGTGGATGTGAAAAAAGAGCAAATAGATTATCTCTATGAGGAACTTTCCAAATACATAGACCCAAAAAATGACAGAATCTTTTTTTATCCAGTTCATCCTCCTGAGATTTTTAAAGGGTATCCCCTTGAGCCTTGGAAAATTTTTGTTCTGTAAGAGGCTAATGCATGAAACAAACTATAATTATCTATAAAAACACAGCTGTTGAAATTAGCAGAAAAGGTGAGAGACTTCACATTGAAACTCCCCACCAAAAAACCAGCCTCCCCCTTTCAAATATAGATGGTGTTCTAATTTTCGGAAGGGCAAGGATTACCTCTGAAGCCCTTTCTCTTTGTGCTAAAAATTCCGTGCCAGTAATTCTTCTGAGTGTTTATGGTTATATAAAAGCCCAAATCCTTCCACCCTTTAATAGCCAATCTACCAATACTCGTATTAAGCAGGTTGCTCTTTATCTTAATAACCGTTTAGAGGTTGCTAAATATTTTGTTAAAAAGAAATGCACAGAAATAGAATATACCTTTGACCTGGATCTTGAGGAGATAAAAGCTTCTATTGAAATAACCAAAGATTTTACTTCCCTTCTTGGGCTTGAGGGGCAGGCTTCAAGACTTATGTTTCAATCTTTTGGAGAATTAATAGAAGAAACTGATTTTACTTTTAAAGAAAGAAGTTACCATCCTCCTAAGGATGAGGTTAACGCTCTCTTAAGCTTTCTATACACCCTTGGGTATAATTTATCTTTATCCGTTATTGCTTTAAAAGGTTATGACCCCTTTGTTTCCTTTTTACATGTAAAGCGTGGTAGGCATGCTTCTTTTGCTTCAGATCTTGTGGAAACTATTCGTCCCAAATTAACAAGATTTGCTGCAGAGCTTCTCACAGGTGGGACTATTACTTTACAAGATTTTGATAAAGATAATAAAGGATTTTTTTTAAAGAAAAGGGCATTATACGGAGTGGTAGAGGAATTTAATAAACTTAAGGAGTCCCTTGTAAACACGCTGAAAGAGGATTTAGAGGATTTAGAAAAAGTCCCTTTTCAGAGAGATTTTTAATATGCGCATAATTCTTTATGATTATGAAACTGAACGAGTGAGAGGAAAGGTACGCAGGGAACTTAAAAAGCTCGGTATTCATGCTCAATGGAGTGTTTTTGAGAGTCAGGCTGAATTCAAAGAAATTATAAGGGCTTTACTTGATGAAGGAGAAAGCTATAGGGTTGCTGTTTTTAGAATTGACCCAAGAGGTGAGATTAAGAAAATTGGCAAAGAGTGGGAGAAAGTAAAATACATTTTTTAATGGAAAAATCCATTGACAGAGAAATAAAGTTTGCTATAACTATAAGAAGTATATAAGTATTTTTAATTGTTTTAAAGTTTTTGGCTCTTTGACAAGTGAATAAGGTGAGGTATGAGAAAAAAAGTTTAGTTTAGACATAAACATAGTGGAAAATGTGATGAAAAAATTGTCCCCTCTGAGTCAATATTTATGAGGATTTCAAGGGGTGCTCGGAGGGGGCGTATTTTGAGACTCAATTGCGATTATAAAGTGAAAAATGTGTTTTATAAGTTATTGATTTAATGAGAAAAATTTTAGCGTATTTTTAGTTGCATAGCAAGGATTAATGTGGTTTTCAGGGGGTGATTTTAAAAGTTAAGTAGTTTAGTAGATTTTTCTAAGCAAGGAAATACGGGACTTTTTTGTGTCAGGGTTGAAACCTGCCCTGAATCAAAAGGGATTGCGACGAGTATAAAAAGCACATCTTGTTAATCCATACACTGGTTGAAACCTGCCCTGAATCAAAAGGGATTGCGACTCACTTCTTTATATGCTTCTTCTGATAGCTTTCTAATAGTTGAAACCTGCCCTGAATCAAAAGGGATTGCGACCCGTTTTCTGACTTCTTTAATTCAATATATACTTTCCCGTTGAAACCTGCCCTGAATCAAAAGGGATTGCGACTCCAGGTCTTCCCAAGTGAGATTTCTCAGACCCAGCAAGGTTGAAACCTGCCCTGAATCAAAAGGGATTGCGACTCAGTGAGATAATTTTTGATAGTTGGGTCTGCTACAAGTTGAAACCTGCCCTGAATCAAAAGGGATTGCGACATTTTGCTTTTCCTGCTACTAACAGAAAAACTCCCCACAAGTTGAAACCTGCCCTGAATCAAAAGGGATTGCGACTCCAAGTTTTACCATCATCTTACACCTCCTCTTCATTTGTTGAAACCTGCCCTGAATCAAAAGGGATTGCGACCTGCGATAATGTGATATTTAGCCATTGCCACCTCATCGTTGAAACCTGCCCTGAATCAAAAGGGATTGCGACCATA
>DJWK01000025.1 GCA_002441555.1 Thermodesulfobacteriaceae bacterium UBA6232 | reverse complement strand
TTTCCTACAATATTACTTCTTCCAACCACCACCACATCGGCTCCACTCACCTCAACCCCGGTTTCTGCAAGAAGCATAAGAATTCCGTAAGGGGTGCAAGGGATAAAACAGGGCTCTCCAATAACAAGTTTTCCTACATTTACCGGGTGAAATCCGTCTACATCCTTTCTCGGATCAATGGCATTGATAACCTTTCTTTCATCAATATGTTTGGGAAGGGGAAGCTGAACAAGAATTCCATGAATCTGAGGGTCCTGATTATACTTTTCTATCATCTTTAAAAGTTCCTCTTCAGAGACATTCTCAGGCAGATTTTCCTGTACTGAATAAAATCCAAGCTCATGGGCAGTTTTCTGCTTGGCAGTCACATAGGAAACAGAAGCTGGATTTTCTCCAACAAGAATGGTAACAAGCCCCGGAACAATCCCCTTCTCTTTTAATTCCTCAACTTCTTTCTTAATCCCCTCCCTAATTTTTGAAGCGACAACTTTCCCATCTATGATTTTTGCAGCCATATATCTTCCTCCTTGGTTAATTTCTAAGGTTTTAGAAAAGCCCTTTTACCTTTCCTGTTTCCACATCCACATCAATTCTTCTATAAGCAGGATCTGAAGCCGTTCCAGGCATAAGGTTAATATCCCCTGCAACTGGAACAATAAAACCAGATCCTCTAAAAATAAGGACATCTCTCACTCTCAAAGACCATCCCTTGGGAACCCCTTTCTTATTTGGATCATCAGAAAGGGAGAGATGAGTCTTAACCATACATATGGGCATCTTTCTCAATTCTTCATTGGCTTCAAGCATTTTTATCTTTTCCTCCGCAGGTGGGAGATAGACCACTCCGTCTGCTCCGTAAACCTCTTTGGCAATCTTTTCAATTCTTGTTTTTATGGGCTCATCAAGGTCATAGAGAAATCTAAACTGAGGAGTTTCTCTACAGGCATCCATTACGGCATCGGCAAGCTCAAGGGCACCCTCTCCTCCCTTAAGCCAGTGATCAGAGTAAGCTACCCTTACTCCAGCCTCTTCACAAATTCTTCTAACAAGTTTCACCTCGTTTTCGGTATCAGCATAAAATTTGTTGATACAAACCACAGGAATGGCCCCACTTTTTTTAACAATATTTACGCAGTGAAGAAGATTTTCACACCCCTTTTCCACCCATTCAAGGTTTTCCTCAAGGTATTCCTTTGGAATGGGCTGACCTGGCCTTGGAATGGGAGCTCCTCCGTGGCACTTAAGAGCCCTTATGGTTGCCACAATAACAGAAACATTGGGAACAAGACCGGAAAGCCTGCACTTAATATTCCAGAACTTCTCAAAACCTATATCAGCAGCAAAACCAGACTCAGTAACCACATAGTCCCCCAGTTTTAAGGCCACATAATCAGCAATAATTGAGTTCTGCCCGATGGCGATATTGGCAAAGGGACCAGCATGCACAAGAACAGGCTGCCCTTCAATGGTCTGCATAAGATTGGGATTAATGGCATCAACAAGCCAGGCTGTCATGGCTCCAGCAACCTCAAGATCTTCAGTGGTTATGGGATTCCCGAACTTATCAAAGGCAACCACGATTTTTCCAATTCTTTCCCTTAAATCTTTTAAATCTCTGGCTACAGCCAAAATTGCCATAACCTCTGAAGCAACGGCAATCCAGAATTTGGATTCCATGGGATAGCCGTCATTCTTACCTCCAAGCCCAATAACTATGTGTCTCAAGGCTTGGGCACAAAAGTCAATCACCCAGCCCATCTCCACCCTTTTTGGGTCAATGTTAAGTCTTCTAAGTCCCTTCTTAGCAAGGGTTTCATCATCATAATTGGCCTCGTGCTGCATACGGGCAGTTAAGGCAACCATAGCGAGATTATGGGCATTCATAACGGCATTGATATCCCCTGTTAAACCAAGGGAGAATTTGTCAAGAGGAATAACCTGGGAAAGACCTCCCCCTGCTGCAGAACCCTTTATATTAAAAGTTGGACCCCCTGAGGGTTGTCTTATACATCCAATAACATTCTGCCCCCTTTTTCCAAGCCCTTGAACAAGACCGATGAGAGTGGTGGTTTTCCCTTCACCAAGCGGGGTTGGTGTAATAGCCGTTACATTAATATACTTACCGTTTGGCCTATCCTTTAGCCTTTCAAGAACCCTCTTGTAATCAATCTTTGCCACATAGTGCCCGTAGGGAAGGAGCTCCTCCTTGGTTAAACCCATTTCCTCCCCGAGTTGATAAACGGTTTTCATATTCTTTTCTGCCTCATAAGCAATTTCCCAATCTTTCATTTTGGTTGGATCAAGCTGCATGGTCCACCCCCCTTGGTTAGTGATATTTTAAAAAAATGCAAATTTCATACCCATTTCCTTTTCTAGCATAACCTTTTTTAACATCGCTAATATTACATATTTTAAATTTTTAATACGAAACTGGATGATGAAAATTTCCCCACTTGCTAAATCATTTCCTTTAATGGTTATGTTACTAAGTTTAACTTTTCAGTCAAGGGAGCAGTTTAAATTCGCTAAAGGTAATTTATAATTAAAATTTAATGAAAGAAACTTTTAAATCTCTTCTTTTTTATTTGCTTTTTTTCTCCATTTTCCTTTTTATATCCTTCTCCATATACACCTTTAATCCGCAAGATCCTGGTATTGGAATCACAGGGGCAAAGGAGATCAAAAACTATTGCGGAACTCTCGGAGCTTATTTTTCCTCTTTGGTATATCTTCTCTTTGGCTTTTCCTCTCTTCTGATTCCTCTTCTTATATTTTTATGTTTTATTTTATATCTTCAGGAAATTTCTCTTAAAAAAATCTTTTTTTTATTTGCAGGAATTACTTTCTCTTTGTCCTTAAGTTTTTCACTCCTCTTTGAGCTTCTTCAGGTTAAAAATCAGACTCTCTGGGGAAAATTTCCTCTAAATGGTGGAGTTTTCGGAGAACTTTCGAATATTATTATTACCTATTTAGGAATTCCAGGAATTTTAATTTTTATTTTAATCCTTTTAACGCTTTCTGTTTTTGTTACCTTTGAAGGATTCAAGCTTATTAAAACAAAACTTACAGGTATTACTTCCAAAAGGGGTGATAAAAAGAAAAATAAACCTCCTAAAGAAGAATTCTCTCCTACCGATAAGGAAAAGCCTTTGTCAATTTCCTTTGAGGTTTCCACCGATTTACCTCAGGAACCTCAGATTACCGAGGGTAAAGTCAAAATAAATAAACTTGAGCTTCCACCCCCTCTTGACTTATTAAGTGATCCCCTTCCTACCTCTTACAGAATAAAACCAGAGGAATTAAAGGAAAGGGCCTTACTTCTCAAAGCCAAACTCAGAGAATTTGGCATTGAGGGAGAGGTAACGGGTATAAATCCAGGTCCAGTGATAACCGTTTTTGAATTCAGACCTGCCCCTGGTATTAAACTGAGCAAAATTTTAAGCCTTGTTGATGATCTTGCCCTCGGGCTTTCTGCTAAAAGTGTAAGGATTGTTGCCCCTATTCCCGGGAAAAGTGTCATAGGAATTGAAATTTCAAATCCCCAAAGAGAATGGGTTTATTTGAAGGAAATCATCTCCCAAGATGTCTTTAAATCCTCGGATTCTCCTCTCACCTTTGCCCTCGGTAAGGATATTTCTGGGAATCCCGTTGTAGCCGATTTAAAAAAGATGCCCCACCTTCTTATTGCTGGGAGCACAGGCTCTGGAAAGAGCATTTTCATTCATAGTGTAATTTTAAGTATTATTTATAAAAGCACCCCAAGGGAGGTGCGCTTTCTTATGATTGATCCTAAAAGGATTGAGCTTTCCGTTTATGATGGCATTCCCTATCTCTTACATCCGGTTGTCCTTGAGCCCAAAATGGCAACAAGGGCCCTAAGATGGGCTGTCTCTGAAATGGAGAGGCGCTACAGTCTCTTTGAAGAACTCTCTGTGAGAAATCTTGAATCCTATAATGAGGAATTTGAGGAAAAACTCCCCTATATTGTGATTATCATTGATGAGCTTGCGGATTTAATGGTTGTATCCTCAAAGGAGGTTGAAACCCTTCTTACAAGGCTTGCTCAGATGGCAAGGGCAGCAGGAATACATCTTATTGTGGCCACCCAAAGACCCTCTGTTGATGTAATAACAGGCCTTATCAAAGTGAATTTTCCAGCGAGAATTTCTTTTCAGGTCACTTCTAAGGTTGATTCAAGGACCATTCTTGATACCCAAGGTGCTGAAAGACTTCTCGGTGCAGGAGATATGCTCTTTATGCCTCCTGGAAGCTCCCACCTTCAGAGAATCCATGCTCCCTTTGTTTCCGAAAAAGAGGTAAAAAGGGTAGTGGAATATCTGAAAGCTTTTGGAGAACCTGAATATCTTGCAGACCTTGAGATAATTGAAGAACCCGAAGTTAAAGAAGAGGTTTCTTCTAATTCCTATGATGACGAACTTTATCAAGAGGCTTTAAAAATTGCCTACCAGTATGGAAAAATTTCCGTTTCCATGTTACAAAGAAAATTAAGGATAGGTTATAATAGAGCAGCAAGGCTTGTTGAAAGAATGGAGGAGGAGGGTATCCTTGGTCCAAGTGATGGTGTTCGTCCTCGCCCTGTTATTGGTCCTCGCAAGCCCCTTTAATGGGGTAAAAAGCCAGACCATTGAAGAAGTTTTAAACCGTATACAGAATTTTTATGAGAAAACCGAGTCCATAAGGGCCTCTTTTGTTCAGGAAACGGATTTCCCAAGCGGTAAAAGAGAAATCCGGAAAGGAAAAGTTTGGATGAAAAAACCGGGACTTTTTCGCTGGGAATATTTAGAGCCAGAGAAATTTATTATCATTTCTGATGGAAGAAATATTTATGTTTATTATCCTGAAGAAAATCAGGCCTTTGTATATCCAAGCGGAAAGGCGGTTTCCTCTCAGCTTGCCCTTGGCTTTATGAGCGGAAGAGGCGATATCAGAAAGGATTTAAAAATTGAAAGTTTCAAAACCCTTGAAAAAAATCTCTGGCAAATCAATTTTTTTACTTCCCATGCGGATTCCCAGATAGAAAAAATCTCCCTTCTTGTAAATCTCTCTACAGGGGAAGTAAAAGAAATCCTTCTTTATTATCTCTCTGGAGAGAAGGTAAAAATCATCTTTGAAAACCTTGAATACAATGCCGAATTTTCCCCTAAAATATTTAAATTTAACCCGCCAAAGAGAGTAAAAATCAACTGAGGTCTGGACTATGAGGAGATACCCTTGGAAAATTTTGTCGCTGATTCTTATTTTTAGTTTAATCCTTTTAAACCTTTCAGCATGCATGCATGAATTGGATCAAAAAACCAAGGAAGGAGCAACTGTCGGGGCTGTGGCTGGTGGTGTGATAGGGGTTCTTCTTGATAAGAATAATCGCTGGAGAGGGGCAGTGCTTGGTGCAGCCATTGGTGCAATTATAGGAGGGACTGTCTCCTACATCATGGATAGAGCAAGCAAAGAGGCAGCCACAACCAAAAAACCAGTAACTTATGTAAGTGAAGATAAGGTACAAAAGGTTTATGCCAAGCCCGTTAAATCTGAAGGAAAATGCGAATGGGTAACCATTCAATATTATGAATACGGAAAACTCGTTAAAGAAGAAAAAAGAAAAGTTTGCCCAGAAACTTAGTTAATCAAGGCTTAAAAGGGCTTCCTTCATCCTTCTGCAAGCTTCAAGGAGGTTTTCCTCAGAGGTAGCATAGGATATTCTAATAAATTCATCCTCTCCAAAGGCAACCCCTGGAACTACTGCCACCCTTGCTTTATCAAGAAGATATTCAGCTATATCAACGGAATTTTGGATTACTTTGCCATCAGGGGTTTTCTTTCCGTAATAAGCTGATACCTTGGCAAAAAGATAAAAGGCTCCCTGAGGAGGAATAAAATCAATTTCTGGGATTTCTCTTAGAGTTTTGCTTAAAACCTCTGCCCTTTTGGCAAAGGTTTTTACCATTTTCTGAATCTCCTCTTCAGGTGTTTTTAGGGCAGCTTCAGCCCCCTTTTGCGCAAAGGATGTAGCATGGCTTGTGCTTTGCCCCTGGATTTTTACACAGGCTGAAATCACCTCCTTTGGCCCAAGAGCCCAACCTATCCTCCAGCCAGTCATGGCATAGGTTTTTGAAACTCCATTGACAAGAAAAACCCTCTCTTTAAGCTCCGGCCTCAGGGAAAGTAAATTTTCGGGCTTCTTCAAATCAAAACGAAGCTTATCATAGATATCATCACTTATTACCCAAAGATTGTGTTTTTCAACTATACTTGCAAGCCCGGAAAGAAATTCTCTTGAATAAATAAGCCCTGTTGGATTGGAAGGGCTGTTTATAATCACCCCCACAGTCTTTGAAGTTATCCTTTCTTCAAAGGATGAAAGATCAGGCTCAAAGTGTCTCTCAAAGCTTGAAGGGACAATCTTTGGAACCCCTCCTGCGCAAGTGACCATTTCTGGATAGGAAACCCAGTAAGGAGAAAGAATTATAACCTCGTCTCCCTCATCAAGAAGAGCAAGAAGCAGATTAAAAATAGCCTGCTTAGCCCCTGTAGTAACTATTACCTCCTCTGGAGTATAGTCAATTCCGTAATCCTCCTTTATTTTTTCGCATATGGCCTTTCTTAGGCTCAAAATGCCCTGAGAAGGCGTATATTTGGTGAACCCCTCTTTTAAGGCTTTAATACAGGCCTCTTTTATATGTTCAGGGGTATCAAAATCAGGCTCTCCTGCAGAAAGGTTGATAACATTTATACCCTGTTCTTTTAAAGCCTTGGCTTTGGCATCAACTGCAAGGGTTGCAGAGGGTTTTAAGGCTTTTACTCTTTCTGAAAGTTTAATCATCTTTCCTCCTCCTTTAAATCTCTACTTTGTATGGGGGATATCTATCAATCACTTTTACTTCTTTGTATTCAATGTGCTTTAAAATAAGACCCTGAGGTGGAGCTGGGGGAGGAGCAACAGTTCTGTCTCTTGCCTCAATAATTTTTTTGAAATCCTCAAGGGTGAGCTTTCCCCTTCCAACTTCAAGAAGTGCCCCCACTATATTTCTTACCATATAACGCATAAAGCCCCTTCCGGTAATCTCAAAAATTAATAAATGCTTAAAGCACTCAGACCACTTAAGCTCTGCTGAATAAATGGTTCTAACTGTGGTTTTTACATCAGTACCTGATTTGCGAAAACTTGCAAAATCTTTGGTTCCGATAATCTCAGGAAGACAGGCCCTCATGGCCTCAACATCAAGAGGTTCTGGAACCCAATGAGAATAAAGCCTAAGTAAGGGGTTTCTAACAGGATAATTATAAATGTTATATTGATAAGTCTTTCGCAGGGCATCCCTCTGGGGATGAAACTTAAAATCCACCTCCTCAACCTGTAATATTGATATATCTCTGGGAAGAAGGCCGTTTAATGCGCGGAAAATAACCTCAAGGGACTTATCAGAGGTAGTTAGAAAATGGGCGACCTGGCAGAGGGCATGCACTCCTGCATCAGTCCTTCCGGCAGAGCGAACTTTTACCCTGTGCCCAAGAATTTTACTTAAAATCTCCTGAAGAATCCCCTGAATGGTTGGACCTTTTGGCTGAATCTGAAAGCCAAGGTAGTGGGTTCCGTCATAGGCAAGGGTAAGTTTTATGTTTCGGACAAGGGGTTCACTCATAAATATTGTTTTCACACAAAAATAGGTGCTTTGGGAAGCCCGAGGTCTTCAGAAAAGCCAAACATAAGATTCATATTCTGTATGGCCTGCCCGCTTGCCCCTTTAACGAGATTGTCAATGACAGAAATAATTATACCAAACCCCCGCTTCTTATCTTCAAAAAGAGCTATTTTGCAGAGATTGGTTCCTTTAACCTCAGATATTCTGGGATAGCTTTCCAGAGGAAGAACTTCCACAAAAGGCTTTTCTTTATAAAATTCCCTAAGATAATCGTGAATCTCTTCAAGGGAAGTTCTAAACTTGACATAAAGGGTGGAGAGTATTCCGCGATTTATGGGCAAAAGGTGAGGAGTAAAAATAAGTTTAACTGGTTTTCCGCATACCAAAGAGAGCTTTTCTTCCATCTCAGGGGTGTGTCTGTGGCTGGCAACTTTATAGGCCTTGAAATCTTCATTTACCTCACAGAAGCTGTAATAATTTTCAGCCTTTCTTCCGGCACCAGAGGTTCCGCTTTTGGAATCAGCGACAATAAAATCACTCTCAATTAAGCTTTCCTTTAAAAGGGGAATCAGGGGCAAAAGGATGGAGGTAGGATAACAGCCTGGATTCCCAATAAGGTCTGCTTTTTTTATTTCTTCAGTATAAATTTCTGAAAGCCCGTAAACAGACCTTTCAGCAAGCTCTGGAAACCTGTGATTTATTTTATAGGTCTTCTCATAAAGCTTTAGGTCTTTAAAACGGAAATCCGCGGACAAATCAATAACTTTAATACCCTTTTCAAGAAAGAATTTTGCCATCTCCTGGGCAGTTCCTGAAGGAACACAAAGAAAGACAACCTCTACCCTTTCAGCAATTTTGGAAGGGTCTGGTGCCTCAAAGGAAAGATTTGAAAACCTCCCGGAAAATCCAAAAGCCTCTTTTAAGGTTTTTCCGGAAAAATCCCGGGAGGTTATAACTTTTAATTCAACTTCAGGATGGCTATCAAGAAGCCTTAAGAGCTCAAGCCCAGTATACCCACTTGCACCGATTATACCTACCTGAATCACGAAAGGGTAATCCTAACGCTTGGAATATTGCTGACCCCTTCTTGCTCCACGAAGACCGTATTTCTTTCTCTCTTTTTCTCTGGGATCTCTGGTAATATAGCCTGCTTTTTTAAGAATGGGTTTAAGTTCTGGGTTGTAATTTACAAGGGCTCTTGCTATACCGTGTCTTATAGCCTCAGCCTGGGCACTTTTCCCCCCGCCACAAACGGTGCACATAACATCAAATTTTCCAAGAAGCCCTGTTACCCTAAAAGGAGCATAAATTACATCTTCTGCAACTATATGGTCTTTGAAATACTCGGTAAAGGGTTTATCATTAACAATAACCTTCCCCTCACCGTTTGGAATTATCCAAACCCTTGCTACTGCGGTTTTTCTTTTTCCTGTAGCATAAATTCTTTCCATGGTTTGCTATCCCTCCCTTAAATTTCCAGTGGCTGTGGATTCTGGGCCTGATGTGGATGCTCCTGCCCAGCATAAATTTTTAGTTTTTTAAGAAGTTTCTTTCTCATACGGTTTCTTGGAAGCATTCTTTTTACTGCAAGATATATAAGCATTTCGGGTTTCTTTTCAAGGAGCTGTCTTGCCGTCTCAAGTTTAAGACCTCCCATATACCCACTGTGGCGCCAGTAAACTTTCTGATCAAGTTTTTTTCCAGTAAGCCTTATTTTATCCGCATTTATGATAACAAAAAAGTCAGCCTGATCTACATGGGGTGTAAAATCAGGCCTGTGCTTTCCCTGAAGCATATAGGCAATTTTACTGGCAAGCCTTCCGAGTATTTGATTTTTCGCATCAATAAGATACCATTTTCTCTGAACATCTTCTTTTTTAACCCAGGGAGTTTGTTTCGTCAAAAAAGATGGAAAAGAAGGCATATCTTCCCTCCAAAAAAGTTTTGCCCTTAATTTACGCCAAAAATTTCATTTGTCAAGAAAAATTGAGTTAAGGAAGCTTTACTTTGTCTGCATTAATGAAATCCAAATAATCTCCTGCCATCTGAAGAGCAAGCCATCCCCTTTTGGTGGCTTTGTTCACTACTCCCTCATCAAAATTAAAAGATGCTATTACTGGAACTATCTTGTAATCCTTGGCATATTCAGGAAAGAACTCAGGAAATTCCTTCAAAGCTTCCTCAAATTCCTCAAAATGCTTTTCTCTAAATTTACTTTTGACATATATCACAAAAATATAATCTCCTGCAATCACAAGGGCATCATATTCTCTTCTTCTGTCATCAACTTTACTGGTAACATTAGGTAACAATTTTTTTACATCAAGGTTAAACCTTCTCTTCAAAACAGGAGAAATCCCAGGAATTATTATATCCTCAACCATGGTCCCCCATTTATTTACAAGATCTCCCCATTTTTTATTAAGTTCTCTTATTTCCTTATCCTTCTGAGCCTTATACTCTTCCCATTCCTTTTGCCGCCTCTCCCATTCTTTATCCTTCTGAGCCTTATACTCTTCCCATTCCTTTTGCCGCCTCTCCCATTCCTTATCCTTCTGCTCCCACTCTCTCTCCTTAAGAGATTTATATGCCTTCCACTCCTTTTCCCATTGTTCTTTATAGGACTTCCACTCCCTTTCCCATTGTTCTTTGTATTCCCTCCATTCTTTTTCTTTTTGCTCCCTGTAAGCCTTCATTTCCTCTTTAAACTCTCTCAACTCTATGGAAGTCTTTGCTGTTTCAAAAGTAAGGACCTTTATTAACTCGGTGAGTTCTTGAATTGACTTTTCAAGAGATTTGGTACGATCCTCTACTTTATCTACCCGTTCTTCCAAATTTTTTAATTGTGGAACTGGCATAAATTCTTCCCCAAAAGCATTAATTAAACATATTAATAAACATAAATTACATCTTATTCATTTTCCTGTCAAGAAAATTTTGAAGACTCCTACAAAAACCTAAAAATCCTTTTACGATAGAAGCAAGCATTGAGTAGAGAATTTCAATACTTCAGGATTTAAGTCTTTTCAAAAATCTTTTCCAAATAAAGGGTCACTGGGCCATCATTTATTAACTCTATTTCCATGTGGGCTCCAAAAACCCCTTCTTTAACGGAAACACCCCTTTCTCTAATCTTTCCGGCAAGTTCTTCAATTAAGGCCTTGGCTCTTTCAGGTTCTTCAGCAAGGTGAAAACTGGGCCTTGTCCCCTTTTTTAAATACCCGCAAACTGTAAAATTGGAAACAAGAAGAATCTCCCCTGAAATATCCTTTACATTCCGATTAAACTTTCCCTCCTCATCGGAAAAAATCCTCAAATTCACAAGCTTTTCAGCCATCCACTCTACCACCCTTTCATCATCTCCCTTTTCAGCACAAATTAAAGCAAGAAGCCCTTTTCCAATCTCAGAATAAATCTTTCCCTCAATTAGAACTCTGGCTAATTTTACCCTCTGAATTACCGCCTTCATTCAGTTATTTCAAAAGAAAGGCCTTTTTCTTGAGAAAATTCAAAAAGTAAATTTTTGGCTCTTTCAACAAAGGTGGTTCCTTGAAAAAAATAGACCATGGTTCCCTCTTCATTATCTTTAAAAGATGCCAATTTATCCAATTCTTTTCTTACCTCTTCAGGTAAATCCTCTACTTTTATTTCTTCAAGAAAAACTATAGCCTCTTGCTTGCAACCCAAGCGGGTTATAACCATTTTTATTTTAGCCAAGTTTTTTAACCTCCTCAAAGCCCCGCTTATAAGCCCTAAGATTCGGCTCAAAAAGATGGGCCTTTGCCTCACCGAGCATCTCCTTTAAAGCTTTTTTAAAAATCCTTTCAGGAAAAATCTCAAGAAGACCATTAAAAGCCCCGAGGGCACACATATTAAGACTCTGAGGAGCCCCAACCTCCTCTGAAAGAGTATTAAGAGGTAAAAAAATAACCCTTTTTCCTGAAATCAGCTCCTCAAAATTTTCAATCTCTTCCTTTTTTACCAGATCTGAATTTACAAGGGCAAGCCCGCCCTTCTTAAGTCTTGGCATAAATTTTATAAAAGAGGGAAGATTAAAAATAATCAGATAGGAAGGCTCAAGCACAAGGGGAGAGGCTATTTCTTTATCAGAAATAATTACTGTGCAGTGGCAAGTCCCCCCTCTCATCTCAGGGCCGTAAACAGGAAGAAAGCTTACCTGATAGCCCTGATGCATTCCACAAAGAGCCAATAGATTTCCTGCAAAGAGTATCCCCTGCCCGCCAAAGCCGGAAAGAATTACCTCAAGCCTCATGTCTTTCCTTCCGAAAGCCTATCTTTAAAAACCTTTATAGGAAAGGTTTCTGCAAGTTTGTCCACATACCGCGTTGCAGAAAGGGGATCCATTTTCCAGTTCACAGGACAGGCCGATAAAAATTCAATATAGCTAAAACCAAGGCCTTCAAGCTGGGTTTCAAAGGCCCTTTTTAGAAGCTTTTTTGCCTGTATTACCCTCTTAGGGGTATTTACCGCAGTTCTTGCACAAAAGGCAACTCCCTCAAAACCAGCAAGAATTTCCGCTACCTTCAGGGGGTAGCCTTCCCTCTTTGGGTCCCTTCCGTAAGGAGTGGTGGTAGTCTTTTGATGGGGAAGGGTTGTGGGAGAAACCTGTCCTCCTGTCATTCCATAAACAGTGTTATTTATCATTATGGCGGTTATATTTTCACCCCTTGAGGCTGCATGAAGGCTATCCCCAAGCCCGATGGCTGCAAAGTCTCCATCTCCCTGATAGGTGAAAACCACAAGATCAGGCCTTGCCCTCTTTATACCCGTTCCTGCCGAACAGGATCTTCCGTGAGGCGCCTCAACGATATCCACATCAATGTAAAAATAAAGAAAACAGGAACATCCGATTGAGGCAATACCAACGGTTTTCTCCCTTATTCCCAGCTCATCAATTACCTCACAAAGCAGGCGATGAATGATACTGTGATGACATCCCGGGCAATAATGAAAAAGGGTTTTCTTTAGGCTTTTTGGGAACCTGAAGGCTTCAGGCATTTTTTAAGCTCCTTTTCTATATCTTCCGGGAAGGGAAGCACACTCGGGGGATAAAACCTTGAGAGGGCTTCCGCCTTTCCGCAAAGAGAAAGCATAACATCCTCAATCATCTGTCCGCAGTTAAGCTCAAAAACTACAAATTTAACACCCTCCGAATTAAGGTCTGCCATTTTACTTAAGACCTTTTTCGGAAAGGGAAAAAGGGTTATGGGCCTAAAAAAGCCGACCTCATAGCCCTTTTTTCTTAAGTTTAAAACTGCCTCTTTGCAAATCCTTGCCATAGACCCAAAGGCTACAGCTATAACTTTTTCCCCTCCAGTGTAAAGGGCTTCGTATCTTATTTCCCTTTCCATTTCTTTGTATTTTCTTTTCAATTTAAGATTTCTTTCTGCAAGCTCCCTTGAGTCAAGAAAAAGACTTTTTATAACCCTTGAGGGTCTTCCCTTGGCCCCGGTTAAAGCCCAGTCCTCTTTGGGATAGTTTTTGATATTCAGAGGTTTCAGGGCTAAGGGCTCTTTCATCTGGCCAAGAATAGCATCAGAGAGAATCATAACGGGGTTGCGGTATTTATCGGCAAGCTCAAAGGCTCTTGCGGTAAGCTCGTAAGCCTCAGAACAGCTATAAGGGGCAAGCACGAGAAAGCGCCCGTCTCCGTGGCCGGGGGCTTTAACTGCCTGAAAGTAATCCCCCTGGGAGGCCTCAATTCCTCCAAGACCAGGCCCTCCCCTCATTACATTAACAACCACACAGGGAAGCTCAAGGGCAATAAGGTATGAAAATCCTTCACTCATAAGGGATATCCCGGGGCTTGAAGAACTCGTCATAACCCTTGCCCCAACGGCACTTGCCCCAAGCACCATGTTTATAGCTGAGGTTTCTGACTCAGCCTGAAGAAAAACCCCTCCCCTTTTGGGAAGCTCAACCGCCATAATCTCGGGAATCTCATTCTGAGGAGTTATGGGATATCCGAAATAGCACTCACACCCTCCCTCAAGGGCACCAAGGGCAATGGCCTCAACCCCTTTAACAAGCACCTTCTTTGCCATCACTCTTCCTCACAAACAAAAACCACCTCGGGACACATAAGAAAACATATCCCGCAGGCATTACACCTCTCAAAATCATTGAAGGCAACCACCCGATAGCCCTGAAGATTTCTCTTTCCGGAAAAAGAAAGCACCTTCCTCGGACAAAACTCAATGCAAAGCCCGCACCCCTTACATCTCTCTTCAAGGATTTTAATTTTTATCTTGGGCATACTGGAAACTTTTTTAAGAAAATATTTCCTTTAAAGCCCTCTCAATGCTTTCTGGATTTTCTCCTGAATAACACCTGAAAGGTCTTCCTTCAAGAATCTGTGAAATAAGTCCCTTAAGCACCTGTTTTGGCCCGAGTTCAATAAAGGTGTTCACCCCTTGAGAGTAAATGTATTCCACAACCTCAATCCAGCGAACAGGAGAGGTCATCTGTTTTTTGATAAGCTCCTTTATTCTTTTACCTTCTCTTTCTTCCTTTGCTGAAACATTACTTACAAAGGGGATTTCTGCGTCCCTGAATTCAAGGGTATCAAGAAACTCGGCAAATTCTTTTTCAGCAGATTCCATAAGGGGGCTATGAAAGCCTGCAGAAACCTTAAGGCGCACCACTTTGGCTCCCCTCTCCTTTGTCTTTTCTGCTATTTCCTTTATGGCCTCTTCTTCTCCACTTATAACAAGCTGTTTGGGGGAATTGTAATTGGAAATAAGAACGAGGCCTGATGCGGCTTTTATGATTTCTTTTAACTCCGCCTCTGGGAAATTTATAATGGCATACATTCCTGAGGGCCGTTCCCCTCCAGCTTTTCCCATAACCTCTCCCCTTTTTTTAACGGCAAGAAGGGTATCCTCAAAAGATAGAACCGAGCTTGCATAAAGGGCGCTGAATTCTCCAAGGCTGTGCCCTGCAGTGAAATGAACCCTTTCTTTAAAGGAATCCGCAAGAAGCTCCTTTAAATACTCAAAGGCACAGATATTAACAACAGTAAGGCAGACCTGAAGATTTTCTGTTTTTGTTAATTCCTCAAGGGGGCCTTCAAAGGAAAGCTTTCTTACAGGAAGGCCTGTTATGGCCTCTGCTTCTTCAAAAAGTTTTCTGAATTTTTCACCCCTTTCGTAAAATTCCTTTCCCATTCCGAGATATTGAGAGCCCTGACCCGGAAAAACAAGGGCAAGCATTACTCCTCCTCTTCGGAAACCTTTTCAGGGATGAGTTCTTCAAACTCTTCTGTGATTTTTATCTCGTAATCCTCGGGGGGAAGAAGGTCATCAAGCTCAGAAGGGTCCCTCATCTCAACCTTTATAAGCCAGCCCTCATCATAGGGGTCTTCATTTAAAATATCCACATCGTCAAGCACTTTCTCATTCACCTGAACCACCGTTCCGGAAACTGGCATAAGGAGATTGAAAACCTCTTCAACGGATTCAAGGCTTCCGAAAACATCGTCTCTATCGTATTCCTCTCCCTCTTCGGGAAGGTCCACATTGATGATTTCAATTTCCCTTGCTGAGAAAAATTCGGTTATTCCGATTCTTGCAATCTTTTTCTTTTCCTTTTTTACCCAGAGATGATTTTCACTATAAAGCCTGTCCTCGGGAATCCTCATCCTTTCTCCTCCTTAGGGGCTTTTTAAAAACTTTCTTCCGAATAATTGCAGTCTTTATAAACCAATTTTAAAAAAATATCAAGGGGATTTAAAGAATTTTAAAAAATTTTATTTTTGATCTTGACCTGCCGATAGTTATGTGTAGAATGGAAATTATAAAAGTTGCAAAATTTTAAAAAGAAAAAAAAATGAAAAAACTAATAAGGAGGTGGAGGTATGAAAAGGTTTAAAGCTTTAAGAACAGGCGGTTTTACCTTGATTGAGTTGATGATTGTTATTGCCATCATCGCCATTCTGGCAAGCATTGCCATCCCGCAGTATCTGAAGTATCAGAGAAAGGCCAAGGTTTCAAGCTATGCCTTGCCTGCAGCCAGAGGATGTGCCATGGATATTGTTGCTTGGTGTGTAGAAAATCCTGGACAAAGTTTTACAGCCAACTCAACTACCGCACCAAATTGTCCCAACTCTCCTGTTAATACTGCAGGTGGTAATGTAACTTTAGAGAACATCTGGAATGGAACATGTCAAGATGATGGATCCGTATCAAATGGTACTGTGACTCTTGTTACAGCAAAAATCTCTTCGCCTGAAATAGAGGATTATCAAGCTAAATGTGAGTATATAAATCAAAGCGTAAAATGCACTGTTGAGGGACTATAACAATCCATCCCGGGGGCTTAAGCCCCCATTTTAAATAAAAATGAATTCATCTAATTCAAAAGGCTTTACCCTAATTGAACTCATAATTGTAATAGCTATTATTGCTATCCTATCTGCTATTGTTATTCCCATCTACCAGCGCTATCAGCAAAAATCTAAAATTGCTTCCTTTGCCCTTCCCTTTGTTAGAGCCTGTGCAGGTGATGCTCTTACCTTTTGCATGAGTAATAGAGTTTCAGAAGTTTCCAATGTCACCATGAATGTAACCTCCCTTCCCAACTGCAAAAATGCAACTGCCACTTCCTCAGGATCCCTCAATATGACCATTACCGGAACCTTCACCTGTGAAGCCTCAGGCCACATATCAAACGGAACGGTAACTGGCGAGCTTGAAGGGGTTTCTCTTTATAAAGCCCAATGCACCCTCAATCAGAAATCCATTCACTGCCAAGTTCTTCCCAAATCTTAAAAATTTCTACAATCTTTCAAATTTTCCTTGTCTTTTTGAAAAAATCTGGTAAAAAAAGAAGAAAAATTTTTGAAGGAGGGTATTATGTCCGTTGAGGAAAAGGTAATTGATATCATTGCTCAGAAACTCAATCTCTCAAAGGACCAGATTAAACCTGAGGCTTCCTTTGTGGATGACCTCGGAGCAGACTCCCTTGACCTCGTTGAGCTCGTTATGGCCATGGAAGAGGCCTTCGGAATGGAAGTTCCCGATGAAGATGCGGAGAAATTGAGAACCGTAAAGGATGTTATTGAATATGTAAAACAAAGAGTGGGGTAAACCGTGAAAAAACGCGTGGTTGTTACAGGTCTTGGTGCGGTATCCCCTCTTGGAATAGGTGTTTCTGAGACCTGGAAAAGAATTGTTGCTGGTGAATCAGGCATAACCAGAATCACTAAGTTTGATCCTTCCAATCTTCCCAGTCAGATTGCAGGAGAGGTCAAAGGTTTCAAGCCTGAGGAGTTTATGCCAGCTAAACTCATCTCCCGGGTTGATACCTTTATCCAGTATGCCATTGCTGCAACGGAGATGGCTTTGAGTGATGCGGGTCTTCCCAAAAGTGATCTCGGTGATGAAGTGGGAGTTATAATCGGGGTTGGCATGGGTGGAGTTGGTCAGGTTGAGCATTACACGAGAATTTTTGACGAAAAGGGTTACAAGAGGGTTACTCCCTTTTTTATTCCCATGATTATTCCCAACATGGCAGCAGGTCAGGTTGCCATCCTTTACGGTGCCAAGGGGCCAAATCTTGCTGTTTGCACGGCCTGTGCTGCAGGAAATCATGCTATCGGAGAGGCCTTTAGACTCATTCAACAGGGCAAAGCCAGGGTAATGATTTGCGGAGGAACCGAGGCTCTCATTACTCCCCTCACGGTGGCTGGCTTTTCTGTTATGAAGGCCCTTTCCACAAGAAATGATGAGCCTGAAAAAGCAAGCCGTCCCTTTGATGCCAAAAGGGATGGTTTTGTTATAGCTGAAGGTTGCGGAATCCTTATCCTTGAGGAGCTTGAGTTTGCCAAAAAGAGAGGAGCCAAAATCTATGCAGAACTTCTCGGATACGGTTGCAATGCCGATGCCTATCACATGACAGCTCCTTCTCCTGAAGGAGAGGGTGCAGCCAAATGTATGGAACTGGCTTTACTTGATGCTGGCCTTAAACCCGAAGAGATTGACTATATCAATGCCCACGGAACAAGCACTCCCTTGAATGATGTTTCCGAAACCAAGGCCATAAAAAAAGTTTTCGGAGAGCATGCTTACAAACTTATGGTTTCCTCAACAAAATCCATGACAGGGCATCTTCTCGGAGGAGCAGGTGGCCTTGAGGCAGTTATTACCGTAAAGGCCCTTGAAGAGGGCATAGTTCCTCCAACCATAAACTACGAAGAGCCTGACCCTGAGTGTGACCTTGACTATGTTCCCAATAAGGCCCGCAAGGCCGATATAAAAATCGCCCTTTCCAATGCCTTTGGCTTTGGCGGAACCAATGCCTGTCTTGTTTTCAAAAAATGGGAGGAATAAAAAATGAAAATTGTCATAGCGGCAGATCATGCCGGTTATTTTCTCAAAGAAAAAATAAAAGATTTTCTCATAAAAGAGGGGCATGAAGTTCTTGATGTAGGCACAAATTCAGCGGTTTCTGTGGATTATCCGGAATACGGATATAAAGCCGTTGAAAAGATTTTAAAGGGAGAGGCTGAAAGGGGAATTCTCGTTTGCGGAACAGGAATTGGAATGAGCATTGTGGCTAATAGATTTCCAGGAATCCGGGCAGCCCTTTGTCATGAGCCCTTTTCCGCAAAGATGGCAAGACTTCACAACAATGCTAATGTGCTTGTGCTTGGAGGAAGACTTATCGGAGATGGCATGGCCATTGAAATTGTCAAAACCTTCCTTTCAATGGAATTTGAAGGTGGGCGTCACGAAAGAAGGCTCAATCTCATAGAAGACCTAAGAAAATCCTTTAAACAAAAATGAAACCCCTCGGCGTGGGCATAGATTTAGTCTATGTGCCGCGCATAAAAAATTTAATTGATAGATATCAAATAAGATTTTTAAAAAGGGTCTTTACAGAAGAGGAAATAGCCTACGCCTTAAGAAAAAAAGATCCTGCTTTAGCCTTTTCTTCTGCCTTTGCGGTAAAAGAGGCTTTTTATAAAGCCCTGGGAGGCTTTTCCCCTTTTCGTTTCAAAGAAATCTCCCTTTTAAGAGATAGTGCCACAGGAAAACCCTATTTAAAGCTTTCTGGCTTTGCGAAAGAAATTTTTAAAAAAAGAGGAGGAAAAAAAATAGATCTTTCCCTTTCACACGATTTTAATTATACTATAGCTATAGTTCAGCTCTGGGGAGAGGACTGATGCCCTTTTATGTGGCTTTATCACAAGAAATGCAAAATCTTGACCGCTATGTTATGGAAACTCTTGGAATCCTTCCGGAAGTTCTCATGGAAAGGGCAGGCCTTGGAGTTGCTGAAAAGATTTCTGAATATTTCCCTGCTGAGAACTTTTCAAGAGTTCTTATTCTTTGCGGCCCGGGGAATAACGGAGGAGATGGCTTTGTATGCGCAAGACACCTTTCAGAAAGGGATTATCAAGTGGAAGTGCTTTTATTCTCTGAAGAAGAAAAATATTCCCAGGAAGCAAAAAAAAATCTTGATATTTTAAAAACTCTCGGAATTCCCATTCACAAAATTTTGCGTGTTGAGGATTTTGAAGATTTTTTGGAGCACTATAAACCGAAAATTGTGGTTGATGCCCTTTTTGGAACGGGCTTAAAAAGGCCATTAAAAGGGCTTTATCAGGAGGTGGTTCTTTCTCTTAAATCATTAAAAAAGTTTTACGAGTTTAAAATTGTCTCCATTGACATCCCTTCGGGAATTTCCTCTGATAACGGCCAGATTCTTGGTTCTGCTGTTCAGGCGGATTTAACGGTAACCTTTGAATGTTATAAAGCGGGACACCTTATATATCCGGGGAAAGAGCATTCAGGAGTGGTTGAGATTATTCCCATCGGATATCCCTGGAAATACTTAAAGAGCAATGTCTCAGAGCTTATTCCTAAGAGGATTTATCTTGACGAAGAAGTAGCAAGTTCCCTTTATCAGCCAAGAAAGGGATTTTTCCACAAAGGAAGAGCAGGTTATGTGCTTATTCTTGCTGGAAGTCAGGGGAAAAGCGGAGCAGGCTATCTTACTGCCTTTGGGGCGCTCAAAGCAGGAGCAGGGCTTGTCACCCTTGCCTCAACGAAAAGCCTTCAGCCCATCTATTGCAGTATGCTTCCTGAGGCTTTAACCCTCGGGCTTCCTGAGAAAAATGGAGAGGTTTCAGAAGAGGCAGTTCCTTTTATTATTGATGCCCTGAAAAGGAAGAAAAGCCTTGTTATAGGCCCTGGTTTTGGGCTCGGCGAGGGCCCTGAAAAGGTGCTTTTTGAACTTCTTGAAAAAATTGAGCTTCCCCTTGTTCTTGATGCAGATGCCCTAACCCTTATTTCAAGGGATCTTTCTTTTTTGAAAAAATATCCTGCACCAAAAATAATAACCCCCCATCCAGGTGAAGCCGCAAGACTTCTCAAAGCGGAAACCCTTGAAATTTTAAGAGACCCCTTGAACTCTCTTAAAGAACTCGTTGAGCTTACAGGTGCCGTTGTGGTTCTAAAGGGGCCTCACAGTCTTATTGGTGAGCCTGAAGGAAGGGTCTTTGTCTCCTCCGTTGATGAACCCGGAATGTCTCAAGGAGGAATGGGAGATATACTTTCAGGCATGATTGGTGCTTTTCTTGCACAGGGATATCCTCCCTTTTACGCAGCTGCCCTTTCCGTTTATCTTCACGGCATAGCTGGAAAGTTTCTAAGGGAAAATCTTGGGCCCTTTGGTTTTACAGCAAAAGACCTTGGCGAAATCATTCCTATAATAATAAAAAACCTGGAGAGAAAAAATGATTGAAAGAAGGAAATTTCCCAGATTTTTAGCCAGGGTTAAGGCCTATTTTCCAGGAGATTCCACAGGCTATACAGTTACAAATATTTCATGGAAAGGTCTTTTCATAAAAACCCCTCACAAATTCAACCTTGAAAAGCGCCTCATTTATTTTGAACTTGAAATTCCAGAAATAGGAAGAATCCCCATTTACGGTTATATTGTCCATCAAGGAACGGATAAGGAACCGGGGCTTGGTATTGAAATCCTAGAAGTTGACAAAAATCTCGGCCCTGTCTGGGGCCTTTACATAAAAGCCTTGAATCTCTTAAAAGAGGCCCGTGAAGAATATGAAAGAAGACTAAAAGAACAAACCAAGCAAAGTGAAGAAGGATAACTTTAAAGGTGTTCTATCAAGAGCTTTTTCTTGTTTTTATCTTAGGACTTGTGTTTGGAAGCTTCCTTAATGTTCTCATTTACAGGCTTCCTGAAGGGAAATCTCTTTTAAAGCCTTCTTCTCATTGTCCGAAGTGTGAAACCCCCTTAAAATGGTATCACAATATTCCCCTCATAAGTTTCATTTTTCTTAGAGGAAGGTGTGCCTATTGCGGTGAAAAGATTTCCCTTCAATACCCCCTTGTGGAACTTATAACAGCCCTTCTTCTTGTCTCCATTTTTGTAAAGTTTAAACCACTCTACGGCTTCATTCCCTTTGCCTTTTTTTCAATTTTTGCTATGATTTTAATCTCTGTTTTTTTTATTGATCTTAAACATAAAGAAATTCCTGATCTTTTGAGTTTTTCCTTGATTTTTTTTGGATGGATTTTCTCACTTACAGGTAAAAATCCTCTCGGAATCACCTTTAAAGAAAGTCTCCTTTCAACTTTTTCTGGAATTGGTCTTCTTTTTTTTATAAATGAAGTGTATTATCTTATCACCCGTCGCGATGGAATAGGAATGGGAGATTTCAAACTCATGGGAGGCCTTGGGGCTTATCTGGGATATAAAAGCTTTTACAATCTTCTCTTTTTTGCATCGCTTATTGGAGTTATTACCTTTTTCATTTTCCAGATTTATCAAAAGATTTTCAAAGGGAAAAAGGACTCTTTTACAGAAAATATACTCAAAAAAGAGATACCCTTTGGGCCTCTTCTCAGTATATCAGCCCTTATTTATCTTTTTAATCCGAAAAGTCTGCTATAAGAGGTGCATGATCTGAAGGTTTGGGAAGCCCTCTTGTTTTAAGATCAACCTCTACTTCTTTAAGTCTTTCCTTTAAAGGCTCTGTAATCAAGATGTGATCAAGCCTCATTCCCAGATTTTTCTTAAAGGCAGAAAACTGATAATCCCACCAGGTAAAAACCCCTTTTTTATCAGGATATTTTACCCTTAAGGCATCAAATAAACCCCATTCAATAAGATTTTTAAAGGCCTTTCTTTCCCTTTCGTGAAAACAGATTTGCCCGTCAAGTAAAACCGGGTCATAGACATCTTCTGATTCGGGGGCCACATTGAAATCTCCTCCAAGAAGGATTTCATCCTTAGGTGTAAAGAGCTTCTCAAGCATCTCCCTCAGCCTGTAAATAAATTGGATTTTATAAAAAAAATAATCTGAGCCCACAGGGCTTCCGTTAGGCACATATATGGAAAATAAATAAAGGCTTCCAAATTTTCCCGCTATTATTCTTTCCTTGGCCTGAGGGTCCTCATCATAAAGCCCTTCAAAGCCTGTAAAAATTTTTCCTGCCTCTCTGTTTGTTATTATGGCAACCCCGTTTCTTCCCTTCCCTCCGGAATGATAAATTTGATAACCGAGGGGTTTAAACAGATTTTCAGGGATTTTTTCGGTTTTTGTCTCCTGCAAAAGAAGAAAATCGGGCTTTTTCTCTGAAAGCACTTTTTCAACCTGGGCTTTTCTAATGTTAAAGGAATTCACATTCCAAGTTATAACCCTCATGCTTTAGGCTTTTCCCCTTTTTGATAAAGGTAAACTGTGCGAATGGGGAAAGGAATTTCAATGCCTTCTTCTTTATAGCGTTTGTGAAGTCTTTTAATAAATTCATGGGCAATAACAAATCTTGAAGTGGGGTCCTTTGCCCTCAAAATGACTGTAAAATTTATGCTAAAATCACCAAAGCTATTATATCTTATAAAAGGTTCAAAATCTGGAACTCCCTCCGGATGGGTCTGCATAAGTTCTCTTGCAACCTCAATGGTAACCCTTTCAACCTTTTCAAGGTCACTGTCATAGCTAACCCCAACCTGAACAAGCACGGCAAGGTCAAGAGAAGGTAGATGATAATTTATAACCATGCTCTGAGCAAGTTTGGAATTAGGAATGATGATAAGATTGTTAGGAAGCATTCTTATGGTGGTATTTCGCCAGGTAATATCTTCAACAAAGCCCTCTTCTCCTGATTCAAGGCGAATAAAATCCCCTGGTTTTATCTGCTTGCTCATAAGAAGCTGAAGGCCAGCAAAAAAGTTTTCCAGGGTGTCTTTTAAAGCCAAACTCACGGCAAGTCCTGCAATTCCAAGAGTGGTAATAAAAGGGGCGATATTGATGTTGAGCACATTTAAAATTAAAATAAAGGCTATAGCGTAAACAAGAATTTTCACAAAGATTTCAAAAAGGGTGACCTTTGAGAGGGTCTCTGTCTTTTCAATCACATAGATGTCAAAAATTTTTATGATAAGCCTTGAGCCAGATACTGCTAAAGAAATAATAAAAAGGATGAGTAAAGCCTTATTAACTATGGAAAAGATATTGGGAGGAAGCTTTGTTAAGCTGAGACTAACATGAATGGCTAAAAGTAAGCCCCAGAAGGGGATGAAACCTTTTAGGATTTTTATTACCACATCATCCCAGGGCCACTTAGTTTTTTTAGCAAGTCTTAATAGATATCTGAAAACAACACTTCTTAAAACATAGGTCGCAAAAATAATTCCTATGAAAACGCCAAGGAGCAATAAAATCTCTTTCCAGTTCATTTCAAAAATTCCTCTCCTGTTATTTTTTGGTTAAGTTTACATAGAAATCCTTTCTATGTCAATTTAAAAATATTCAGATACTTTATTTAAATTCTTAACTACATCTTGCGCCTTAGATTTTACCTGCAATTTTTGCTTGACTTTCTGTAAAAAATTTTTTATTATAAAGTTAAGTTTGTTTAGTTTAAAAATTAAGGAGGTGGGAGTATGGAGGCAAGAAAGAGGGGTTTTACCTTGGTTGAGCTTGCCATTGTGCTTGTAATCATCGGAATTATTTTGGGGGCAGTGCTAAAGGGTCAGGAGCTGATTTTTAATGCCAAAGTTAAAAGGCTCCAGAGCCAGATCAAAGAAATGATGGCTGCCCTTTACACTTATTATGACAAGTATGGATATTACCCAGGTGACGACCCCACTGCTACTTCAAGATGGGCAGGAACAGTTAACGGGAATGGCGATGGTATTATTACCGATGGATATTGTGATGATCCTGCTGAAGAATCCTGCCGTATATGGCAACATCTTAGATTAGGAAATATAATTTCTGGAGACCCTAACAATATTACTCCTGCTCAAATGGTTCCCAAACATGCCTTTGGCGGTTCTCTTCACATGTTTTCCGGAAATTCTACTTTAGCTGGAACCCCAAGATCAGGTCACTGGATTGCTCTTTTAAATCTTCCCGGAGATGCAGCAGCTGCTCTTGATAGAGCTTTGGATGACGGAAACTGCAATTCTGGCTCTATGGCAGCTTATACTGGTGCCTGTTCAGGTACAGCTTATCAGCAGAATGTCTATTATGAAGTGTGGATGGTCTTTTAATTTTTAAAGGCTTAAAGCCCCCGCTTATTGTGGGGGTATTTTAAGATATCTTTTTTATGTATGAGAAACAAAAATAATAAAACTTATGGTTTAACCCTTATTGAAATCGCCATTGTCCTTGTAATCCTTGGGCTTCTTCTCGGCCTTGGAGCAGGGCTTATAAGTATTTTAACCAAAAGGGCCAAGCTTATTGAGAGTAGGGAAGCAATTGATGCTGCAGTTGAGGCTATAATAAGCCATGCTGCAGGAAGCAAATGCCTTATAATTTCAGATGATCCTTTATACGGGCCCCTTAACGGAACCAATCTTTCACAAAATGCTGGAATAAGAAAAGCAACGGATGCCTGGAATAAACCTCTTTATTATTTTTTAGCACCTGAGGTGGCCAATGGAACTAATGGAACCAATGGAAATTGTACTCCCTATACTCAGGATATTTGTGGAAGAAGGGGAACAAGTCTTACTTTGAAGTTCTGTCAGGATGCTTCCTGCACATCCTCGCAGAACTACTCAAATGTTGCCTTTGTTATTGCAAGTGGAGGGCCCAATTATAACTTACAGCTCTCTTATTCTTCAGGGGAGATAAGGATTTATTCCCCAGGCCTTCCCAATGTTGATAATTACGATGATCCCCCTGCTGGGATAAGACCCGAGGAATTTGACGACATTGTAAAATGGGTTACCCTTGACGAGCTAAGGGTGAAAATGGGCTGTCCCGGAGCTCAGCTAAAAATAATCACAACAGAGCTTCCCGTAGGAAGACAAAAAACACCTTACAGTGCTCTTATTTCAGCTGAAGGAGGCTGGCCTCCAATAACCTGGCAAATGACAGGCAATCCAAACTGGTTAACAGGCAGTTCCAGCGAAAGGACTTACACTCTTTCTGGAACCCCTGATTGTCCAGGTGTTTACACTTTAACAGTCAACGCAACCGATAGCAATGGGAGTTCAGCTTCAAGAGTATATTCACTGATTATCAATCCCTTGAATCTTTATCTTTCTCCCATGCCCGGCACCACCTTTTATGCCCAAAATGGAACCAGTTTTTCCCGCACCATCACAGCTTCTGGAGGAAATCCACCCTATACAGCCACTTGCACCCCTTCCTCCTGCAATGGTTTGACCTGTGCTGGCGGGGCAAGCGTTACCATAAGCGGAACCCCAACTGCCATTGGCAGTTGCACTTTCAATGTAAGCTTTTCTGACAGCTGTAATGCAACAGCCAAGCAAACCGTAAATGCTACCTATACCGTTGAGATTTATAGTGCCTATGCAGGAGGTGGCGGAGGAGATGGGGGTGGAGGTGGCGGTGGTGGAGGTGGAGGTGGAGGCGGAGGTGGTGGAGGCGGTAGCGCACCCACCTGCACTTTAAGTGTTCAATCAAATCCAATACCCTATAATACACGAGCTCAATTAACTTGGACTATTTCTAACGGACCTGCTGCTTATTCTTTTACTCCTCAAAGCGGAAATTGCACAAGTGGAACGGGCTCTACCGGAGGAACCTGTCAAACTGCAAATTTAACTCCGCCAAATAAAATTTTTACTCTAACCGTTTCCAATGCCTATGGAAGTAACTATTGTTCGGCCAAAGTGTGCATCCAGCCTAATAATCCTAGTAATCCCAATAATCAATACCGCGTCTGGAATACCAGCGGAAGCACTTTGGAATTCCGTCTTCCTGATGGAACCTGCAGAAGGAGAAATAATAATCAAGAAATAACCCAAAATCAAAACGGTAGAAGACTTGGGCCGGGGCAGTCTATCCTTGTATATCCCTCTACTGGACCTGTAGATTGTTCTGGAACACTGCTTTATACTATACAATATAATGATGCCGTTTGTATTGATGACGATAATGATAGACGAATATATTTTACAGGTAGCGGGCTTAGTGATAGATAGTTGATTCTATGGAATATTCTTATCTTTCCTTTTTTAACCTAAAGGCTCCTCCTTTTTCTCTTGTTCCTGATCCTGCTCTTTTCTTCCCTGCAAAGGCCCATCTTGAATCCATTGAGGTGCTTTCCTTTGCCTTAAATCAAGGAAGTCTTATTTCCGTTTTGACAGGAGAGCCAGGGCTTGGAAAAACTCAGGTGGTTCTAACACTTCTCTCAAGACTTGCCAAAGATATAATCCCTCTTAACATATACAATCCCGCCTTAAAACCGCACGAGTTTTTTCAGGCCCTTTTTAAGGAACTGGGCCTTGAAAGTGAAGGCCTCTCTTTTACAAAAGATGAGGTATTAAAAAGATTAAAAACCTTCTTCAAAGAAAGTGAAAATCCCAAGAAATATCTTATTATCATAGATGAAGCTCAGCTTCTTCCTGACGAAACCCTTGAAGAATTGAGACTTCTCACCAATTTAAACGAAGGAAGAGAAATTAACCTTCAAATTCTTTTATCTGGCCAGCCAGGATTGTCCGAAAAACTTAAAAAACCGGAACATGCTCCTCTAAGACAGAGGATTTCTGTATGGGAAGTTTTAAGCCCCTTTGAAAAAGATGAGCTTTTCCCTTACCTCTGGTTTAGAATTAAACAGGTTTCAGAAAGCCCAGAAATTATTCTTGAGAAAAAACTTGAAAAACCCCTTTATAAATGGACAAAAGGTGTTCCAAGATTGATAAATAAACTTATGGACAGAACTCTCTTTATTGCCTTTGTAAAAAGGGATAAAACAATCCGTAAAAAATATTTAAAAGAGGCCAAAAAGACCTTTCAAGATGTGCTTTTAGAGGCTTAAATGTATAAATATTACATAGTTAAACCCCTCAAGGAAGATCTTTTTGAAGGTCTTGGAATTGAGGGAAAACCTCCCCATCCCAGAAAATTTGAATATTTTCCTCTTTTAACTCCTGAAGAACTTAGAGGAAAAAGAGTCTTTTTAATTCTTAAAACCCAGCAATTTTTTTATGAATCTTACGGATTAAATATTCCTGTTTACAGTGAAGATATCGTTAGGTTAAGACTGACTGATAGAGTTAACACTGCAGGGTATCTCACTGGAACTTTTTCTCTTTACTGGAAGATTCTTAAAAGAGAGGGAAATTTTTACGAACTTCTTTATCTTGCCTTAGAAAACAATGAACTCTTAAGATTAAAAAATTACCTAAAAGGAATTGCCAAAAGCAGGCTTGAAGGAATCACCTTCTTACCCTTTGCCCTTGCAAGAGTTTTAGAAGAGGTAAAAGAAGAGGCCTTATTAATTCATCAGGAAAAAGAAGGTCTCTGGATTCTTATTTTCAAAGAAAGACTTCCCCTTTATATTGAATTTTTTCAAATGGATGAATTCCTCGGAATAAATTTTGAAGAACTGAAAGGAAGACTCTTTTTCTTAAAAAATCTCTTCTACAGGGATTATGGTAAAGAATTAAACAAACTTTTTCTCTTCACTAAGGATCTAAAAGAGGGATTAGAAAATAGCGGTTTTGAATTGATTTTAAAAGAGATAGAATATCCCGAATTTCTTTTTGCACCTCTTGTGGATACTTCCTTTAATCTTCTTCCAGAGGAAGATAGAGCTTTAAAGGAAGTTATGGAAAAAAATCATAAAATTTCCTATGCCATTATCTTGCTTTCCTTAATTTTTCTTCTTTTAGGCATTTCTCTGAAAAAAATAAATTCCGGGATTGAAAAGGAGATCCTTAGAAAAGAAGCCATTATAACAGAGAGTATAAACAGATTTTTAAGTGAATATCCCGAATACAAAATCAGAAACTTTAGAATCTATCTTGAAGAAAGGGAAAAACTTATCAAGAATCCCGCACCAGAGGAAGTGCTTTTAAAAATTGTAAAAGCCTGTGAACCAGTGAAACTTAATTCCATACAAGTTAAAACTGTAAACAATACCTATCAAATAAACTTTTCCGGAGAAAAAAGTGGAAATCCTGAGGAAATAGCCCTTTTTTCCCATGAGTTTATCAAAAGTCTAAGTTCCTTTATGGAAATTCAGAAAAATAGATTTGATTATTCTCAAGAAAAAAATATAATTACTTTTGATATTTCTGGAATCTTAAAACCATGAAACTGAACTTTAGATTTTTAAGAGAAGAAATTGTCACTTATTACAAAAAGGAGTTTTATTTTTGGGTATTTAGTGTGTTCTTTCTCGGGATTTCTGTTTTTTTCTTTATTAGGGAATTTAAAATGTTTTTAACTTTGAACGAAAGTCATAAGAAAATAGAAGAGTCCTATTACAGGATTCAACCGGAAATTGTGAGACTCAAAGAAGCTTTAAGCAAAGTTAACTGGCAAAGGGAATTCCAGAAGAAAGAACTTGAAGTATCTCTTGAAGTTGATCTCACAAACCTAAAAAAGACCTTTACTACTTTAAGAACATTGACCAATTCACAGGAAGACACCTTTTTCCATTTAATAGAAATGACTTTTGAAAAGAGAGAAAATACAAAACCTCTTTTAAAAATAAAGGGCACAAAAATTATTTATAAATGAAAAAATTATCTTTAAAAAGCCAGCTTTTTATTCTTTTTTGGATTTTTCCCTTTTTATACCTTTTTATAATGTTTTATTATCCTNNAGGCAATATGAAAGAATTCCCGATAAAAAAATAGAATCCATAAAGATCGCCAAAAATCCCTTTTATGAAGAAACTTCAAAAAAGATTGGAGGAACTCTTATTCCGGAAACTCTTATTTTGACCTCCATTTTTAAAGATAATAAGAAGGGCTGTATCATAAATGGAAAGTTATATCAAGAGGGAGATAAAATAGGAAAAATTAAAATTTTAAAAATAGGAGACTACTATGTGGAACTTTTGCTTCCAAAGGGAAAAAAGATTAAACTTGAAGTGGGGGCAGTTTTTACTCTTTCTTCTTATAATTAATTTTTTTTCTGCCTGTGCAGGAAAGGTTCCCTCTCCTGAAACAGAAAGGGCTTATTATCAGTATAGAAAAATTTTGGATAATGCAACCACTCCTCAGGTTAAAGCAAGGGAAGCAGAAAAACCGGCTTTGCAACCTCTATTCAAAGAACTTTCTCCTTTGCAGAAACCCCTAACTGTTGCTTTTTATCAGGAACATTATGAAAATGTGTTGTTTTTTCTGGCTTATCAAACAGGGTTAAGTCTTGTTATAGACCCTGAGGTAAAAAAGGAAATACCTCCTGAAAAAGAAAAAATAACCCTCCAAATGAAGCATCAACCAGTTAGGGAAATCCTGCAAAAGGTATGTGAACTTCTTGATGTTCATCCGAGAATTGATAAAGGCATTCTTTATATTGAACCCTTTGAAGAAAAGTTTATTAAGCTCGGATTTCTTCCAGTCATTAAAGAAAGCCGAACTGCCATGGGAGGTGATGTCCTTGGAAACATTGGCCAGGGCGGGGGAGGTGAAACCATTACAACCTCACCTCTTAAAGGAGAATATTCTATTAACGCAGAACTTTCCAAAGAAAGCCTTGACCTTTATAAAGCTCTTGAAGACAGCCTTTCAACAGTTCTTTCAGAAAAGGGAATTTATAACCTGAACAGACTTACAGGAATTCTCTATATTAAAGACAAACCGAGCAGAGTAAGAGCTGTTGAGAAGCTCGTTACAGAATTTAAAAAAATGTATGCAAGACAGATCATTCTTGATGCCCAGATTATTGAAATTGAACTAAGCAAAGGCCACAACCTCGGGGTTGACTGGTTTGAAATAACCAATTATTTAATGGGCAATAACCGGGTTTCCTTTAATACCCTTGATCTTGGAATTACCACAAGAACCGATCAGCCCTCTTTTGCCTTAACCATAAGTGGTGAACCCAATGTAAACATTATTTTGAATCTCTTAAAGGAATACGGAGAACTCAAAGTTATTTCAAACCCGAAGATTAGGGTTCTTCATTCTCAACCTGCTTTAATTAGTGTTGGAACCTCTCAAGCCTATATCAAGGAATTTAAAAGAGAGGCCACAACAGGAACAGCGACTTCAGTAATTACATACACCACAGAAACATCTTCTGTATTTGATGGGATCCTCCTTGGCCTTACCCCTTACATTACTGAAGAGGATCAGATTTTTCTTCATATTGTGCCCATTAAGAGTGATATTGTAGAATTAAAGGATGTTCGGTTCGGTGCTGATTATTTCATTACTCTTCCTAAGGTGAATTTAAGGGAAATGACATCCATTGTAAAGGCAAAGCCCAATGACTTGATTGTTATAGGGGGGCTTATTCTTGACCGCGATAAAACCACTGAAAGAAAGGTTGCCATTCCTCTACTTTCTGAAATATTTAAAAGTAGTGTAAACGAAGGAAGAAAGGCTGAGCTTGTCATCCTTATAAGAATTCTTGTGGACTAAATTATGGGAAAACTCGGTGAGCTCTTAAAGGAATTAAAAAAAGAAAAGTCTGATGAAAAGATTTTTAAAGAAAAGAAGGGAATCTCTAAAAAGAGATTCTTTATTTTAGTCTTTTTAGGCCTTTTATTCGCATGTTCCCTTTTGGGAGGATATTATCTAACTCTCTTATTAAAACCAGAAAATTTTAAAAAACCAAAGTCTTTAATCACTACAAAAAGACCTTTACCTGAAGCAGAAGCACCACCTCAGCCTATACCTAAACCTGAGGTCTCAAATTCCCAAAAGAAAGATGAAGAAAAACCAAAAATTAAGAAAGAGGTTAAAAGATCTTCCGAAACTAAATCTCTGGTAAAGAAAACCAAAACAAGCCTTGAAAAAAGACCTGCAAAGGTAAAAGAAAAGCCCAAAAATAAAGAGGAAAAAGTTGAAACCATATCAGCAAAGGAAAACCCACCTTTAAAAGAGAGTGGACTTCTTGAAAATCTTCTTTTCAATGCTGAAGAGGAAAGAAAAAAGGGAAATTATCTTTCTGCCATAGAGTTTTATGAAGAGTATCTCAAATACAGAGAAGATCCCGATGTTTTAAACAATCTTGGAGGAATTTATTATTTAGTTGGCAATTTTAAAGCAGCAAAGACTGCCTATAAAAAGGCTTTAAAACTTAAGTATGACCCACTAATTGAAGTAAATTATATTATGGTTCTCATGAAAACAGGCGAAATAGAAAAGGCTTGCAATGAGCTTTTTTTAAAAAATTTTCCGCCAAATTTACAGGACAAAATAGAATTGTTAAAAAAAAAGTGTAACAAGTAGGAAGGTATGCAGAGAAAACCTCTTGGAGAGATTTTAAAGGAAAAAGGCCTAATCACTGAAGATTATATCAAATTTGCCCTTCTTGAACAAAAAGCAACAGGTGAAAAGCTGGGAGAAGTTCTTGTAAGGGTGGGAATGGTTACAGATCTTGAGATAGCAAAAGCACTTTCTGAACAGGCTGGTCTTCCTTTTATAGACATTGAAACTTTAACTCCTGAGCCGAGAGCTCTTGATATCCTTCCCTTTAATTTCGCCAAAAATAACCTGGTTTTGCCTTTTTCTTTGGAAGATGGCACTCTTAAAGTGGCTATTTCGGACCCCTTCAATCAGCACCTCTTAAATGCCGTGCAGAGAATCGCGGGAAGAAATGTCTCTTTTTATATCTCTGGTTCGCAGGGAATTGCCAAAGCCGTAGAAAAATTCTACTACTTCAAGGAGCACTCCATTGAAGAGGAACTGAAAGGTCTTATCGAAAGACTTAAAGCTAATCCCAATCTGGATTTTGATGTAGAAGAATTTCTCAATAAATTATTAATTCTTGGAATTCAAAAAAGGGCAACCGATTTTCATCTCATTCCTACCCAGAGGAGCTTGCAAATTTTTTATAGAGTTGACGGAATTCTTGATCCTGCCATTGTTTTCCCCTATTCGGTTTATAGACGCATTGTAAATGTCATTAAAATTCGCTCCCAGCTTGACATTGCTGAAACACGAAGACCCCAGGATGGAAGAATGAGTTTCACCTTTCTTGAAAGCAAATATGATTTAAGAGTAGCCACCGCTCCTACTTCTTTCGGTGAAACGGTTGTTATTAGATACCTTCCCACAGGTGCTCAGGTTCAGAGTCTTGAATATCTCGGGTTTGATCCCGAAGAGATTAAGCTTATTGATGAAATTATCACTCAACCCTATGGTATGTTTCTAATTACAGGTCCAACAGGCTCTGGAAAAACCACTACTCTTTTTGCAGCTTTGAGGCGAATTAATCTTCTTGAAAAAAATGTTCTCACAGCTGAAGATCCTATTGAATATCTCCTTCCTCTTGCAAGGCAAACCCAGGTCAATGAAGAAATCGGATATACCTTTGCCAGGGCCATAAGAGCTTTCTTAAGACTTGATCCTGATGTAATACTTGTTGGAGAGGTAAGAGACGAAGAAACAGCCTCTATGGCTGTTAGAGCTGCCCTTACCGGTCATCTTTTCCTCTCCACCCTTCACACCAATGATGCTATATCTTCAGTTTTTAGATTAAAAGATATGGGAATAAAACCAGATCTTCTCTCTTCTACTCTAAAAGGAGTTATTGCTCAGAGATTAATTCGTAAAATATGTCCTTATTGTAAAGAGCCCTATGCACCACCCTCTGAGCTTCTTGAGTATTATAATCTTCCCAAGGAAAGGGAATATTTTAGAGGTAGGGGATGTTTTCAATGTGGAGGTAAAGGTTATCTTGGAAGAACTGTGGTCTGTGAGATCTTTTTTGTGGACGAAGAAATCTCTAAACTCATTGGTGAAGACCTCCCCCTTTCAGCTCTCTATGAAGCAGCAAGAAATAAAGGCATGAAATTTTTAAAGGAAGATGCCAGGGAGAAAGTGCTTTCAGGAATTACCACCGTGGAAGAAATCAAAAGAGTTGTTGGTTAGCAAGTAAATGCCTCTTTATCAATATACAGCTCTTACCAGGGAAGGCACCCTCATGCAGGGGGAGGGAGAATTTGAAACCCCTGAAGAACTTTATCATGCCTTACAAAGAGAAGGACTCACTCTTGTAAACTATAACATAAAACGGGAGGTTTCTCTTCCTTTCTTAAAAAAAAGGGTAAAAAGAAAAGAAATTGCCGAGTTTCTTCACCAACTCGCTTTTATGCTTAAAAGTGGAATTCCGCTTATCACTGCCCTTGAAGATCTTGAAAGAGAAATAAAAAATCCGGTACTAAAAAGAGAAGTAAATAAAATTAAATACTCCCTTACAAGAGGCGAAACCTTTAGATCTGCTCTTGAAAGAACCGGGCTTTTTCCCCCTGTGGTTTTATCTTTAATTCAGATAGGGGAAGAATCTGGAACCCTTGATAGAACTGTAGAAGAAGCCTCTCAACACCTTTACCGCATTGAAGAGATAGTTTCTCAAACCAAAAGGGCTCTGATATACCCCATATTTGTGCTTCTTGCTATGACAGGGGCCCTCTCTTTCTGGATTTTCTATGTCCTTCCCAAATTAATGCAAACTTTTAAAGAAATGGGAGTTAAACTTCCTCTTCCTACTATTATATTAATGAAGTTTGTAAACTTTATGTTAAGCATTAAATTTTACCTTCCCATCTTTGTAATTTTATCCATCATTATAACTGTTTTTCTTTATCGACATCCCAAAACCCAAGTGCCCTTTGAAAAATTTCTTTTAAAAATTCCTATTTTGGGACGAGTCAAAAGACTCAATTTCCTTGCTTTCTTTTTTGAACACTTTGCCCTTTTGCTTTCTGCAGGAATTGATCTCTTAAGACTTTTAAAACTTATGCAGGAATCCTTTCACAGAATCTATCATAAAAACATTGTTAAAACCATTGAAACCTCAATTCTTGCTGGAGAAAGCCTTGCAAACTCTATGAAAAAAGAAAAAATTTTTAGATCCCTTGATATAAGAATGGTTTCAGTGGGAGAAACTACAGGAAGGCTTGAAGAGCAGATGAAAATGCTTTCACAATTCTATTACACCGAAGTTCAAAATCTCGTTGATACCCTTAACAAAATTCTTGAACCGGTTGTTCTTGCCATTGCAGGCATTATTTTTCTTGTCATAATTATTGCCTTAATCGGTCCTGTCTATGAACTTATCTCTCAAATTGGGAAAAGTTATTAGAAAATTTCTTAAACCCAGCTATATTGCCTTAATATTTTCCTTGATAGCTGGTATTTTGCTTTTAAGTTCTTCCTTTTTAAGTTATAAAAACCTTGAAAGAACCCTTAATGCAAGTCTTAAACTTCAGGCCATTGGTCTTGAAATTGCCCTTCAAAGCCTTTTTAAAACCTTTGATTGGTCTTTATTAAAAGAAAAGCGAGAATTCTTCTCAGAACTTCTTCTCAATGAAAAATGGGAAGGAGTTGCCTTTATCGCTCTCTATGACAAAAATAGAACCCTCCTTTTACATTCCAACCCTGATCTTATAGGCCAAAAAATAGATAAAAGTCTACTTCTTGACGAAAAAAGGTCAAGCGGATTTTACAAACTTAAAACAGGAGAAGAGGTTTATCTTTATGAAACCTACTTAAATAATAAAAGTCAACTCTTAATTCTTCGCATAGCTCTTCATGTAGCCCCGGTAATGGAGAGCCTCTCTCATGCAAGAAAGCATGTTTATTTGGAGTTTATTTTGAGTCTTTTTTTGTTTACCTTCGGAATTGCGGGTTTTTTTATACTTTTGCGGCTTGAGACCTCTTTATCTAAAATGGAAGAACTTGAAAAATGGCAATTTATAACAAGAATTCTTCTTCACGAAATTAAAAATCCCTTGGCAAGTATCAAAGGCTTTACCCAGTATCTGCAAAAAAAATGCGAAGATAAAAATTTTGAAAAATCTTTAGGTCTTATTCTCAAAGAAACCCTAAGAATTGAAAATCTCCTAAAAGAACTTTCAAATTACACCTTTCCAAAAGAACCTGAGTTGAATTTGATTGATTTAAGAAAAATAATTAAAGAAGTGGTTGAATCCTTTAAATTTCAATATGAAGGAGCGGAAATCGAAGTAAAAGCTGAAGAAAAAACCTTTGAAATTAAAAGTGATCCGGAAAAATTAAAAAGCATTCTTTCCAATCTGATAGATAATGCCCTTTTTGCGAGTCTTGAAGCTGGAGAAAAAACAGTTGAAGTGAGTTTAAAAGAGGAAAAGGAGCATTATATTATTGAAATAAAGGACAAGGGGAAAGGAATTGATAAACAAATATTACCTCATATATTTGAGCCTTTTTTTACAACAAAATCAAGGGGAACAGGACTTGGGCTTACCATTGTTAAAAAATTTTGCGATGAACTGGGAATTAAAATTAGTTTGGAATCGGAAAAAGAAAAGGGAACCACTGTATGGCTAAAAATCCCCAAATTTTTATAGTTGAGGATGATCCGTCCTTTTTGACCTTTCTTGAAACTGTGCTTGAAGATGAAGGCTTTGAAGTTATAGGTTTTAAAGATGCAGAAAGTGCTCTTTTAGCCCTTCCAGATGTAAAACCGAATCTTATAATCACAGACTTAAAATTACCCGGGATGGATGGGCTTTCCTTTCTTGAAAAGGCCAAAAAAATCTTGCCAGATTCTGAATTTATTGTTATCACTGCCTTTGGAAGCATACCTTCTGCAGTTTCAGCCTTAAAAAAGGGAGCTATCGATTATTTAACTAAGCCTCTTTCTTCTCCAGAAGAGCTCATTGAAAAAGTTAAAAATATTCTGAAACATAGAAAAGATACCCAAGAAAAACCCTTTGAAATTCCTCCCTTTGAGATACTTTTTGCTGGGCTTGAAGACCTCTACGAAAAAATTCTTGAAATAGCTCCAACCAATGCAACGGTTCTACTTCTCGGTGAAACAGGAACAGGAAAAACCGCTTTAGCCAAGGCCATTCATCTTTTAAGTGGAAGAAAAGGGCCCTTTGTGGAGATTAATTGTGCAAGCCTTCCAGAAAATCTCGTTGAAGCAGAGCTTTTTGGGTATGAAAAAGGAGCCTTCACGGGTGCTATAAAAACCAAACCTGGAAAACTTGAACTTGCAAAAGATGGAACCCTTTTCCTTGACGAAATCTCAGAAATGAGCCTTTCCATTCAGGCCAAATTTTTAAGAGTTCTACAGGATAAGACCTTTGAAAGACTGGGAGGGCTTGAAACCCTTAAAACCAATGCCCGCTTTATTGTGGCAACAAATAGAGACTTAAAGAAACTCGTTGAAGAAGGAAAGTTCAGGGAGGACCTTTATTACCGCATTAATGTTATCTCTTTTACCTTACCTCCCTTGAGGGAGAGAAAGGAGCATCTTTTGAAAATCGCAGAATATCTCATTGAGAAAAAAGCAAAAGCTCTAAATAAAGAACCAAAGCCTTTAAGTGAAAATGCAAAAAATCAGCTACTTACTTATAGCTTTCCAGGAAATATACGAGAACTTGAGAACCTCATTGAAAGGACCCTTTTACTTAGCAGAGGCCCTTATTTAGAAGTTGAAATTGAAGAGGGCTTTTCCTTCCCTCCCGAATCAAAGGAGATTAAATCTTTAGAAGACCTTGAGAAAGAAGCCATTCTAAAAGCCCTTAAAGAAACAGGAGGGAATAAAAAGGAGGCTGCTAAAAAATTAGGAATTGCCCTTCGCACCCTTTATTACAAATTGAAGGCTTATAATATTAACCTTGACTAACGAAAAAATCCTCTTTTCTGTCCTCTCCAGCAAGGTTCACAGATTTCATTTCGTAGGACAATTTCTTCCTTTGTCCTTAGGTTTTTAATGACTCTTACCGTAAAAATAAGACCGTGTCTTCGGCTATAAATTTTGGCTCCCTTTATTACAACTCTATCTCCCAATTTAAGATCGGGTCTTAGTTGAAAATAAAACCACCTCGGGCAGAGAAAGGCCTGGTAGAGCTTTCCATCCTTGGATATAGTTAGACTAACCATTCCCCTATCTGGAATAATAATTTTTTGAATTTCTCCTTCTATGACCATTTCAGTATTGGGGTCGTAGCTTTCAAGGTCAATTTCCTGAGAATAAGCCTTTTCAGCCTTTAAAAAAAACCCGGGGATTAATGAAAAAATAAAGAGAAGGACAAGCCCCCCTTTCAAAAGCTTCATCTTTACCACCTCAATCTTTTAGGATCCATTCCACCGCATCCGTCTTTATAAAAGGGCTTTTCACAGTTTCCAATATAGCAACCTTTACCAGAAAATCCAGCTGGATTTACAAAACTGAACCATTTAATCACTCCTGCCCTTACCTCTTCAGCTGTATAACCCTTTTTAATCATCCACTTGGCAAGGCCCGTCCAGGACCTGTATAAATTGCAGGTGCATCAGCAGGTCAAAGCCGAGTTATCGGAACAGCAAGGAGCTGGAATGGGTTTTAAAGCCTTCTCTAAGGTTTTTTGTTCTGAAGGTGATAATTTTATAGTGTAAAAATAGTCAATGAATTTTTGGGTTTCCCCCTTTACATCTTTAAATTCAGGTAAAGGTTTATTCTTAGCAAACCCAGGTAAGACAAAAATTACACTTAAAAAGAAAAAGATAAATAAAATTTTGACCTTTCTGAGCATAGCTTCCTCCTCAATATAGTTTAATTAAAAGGGGCCTTAGGCCCCTTTTAATCTAACTATTTCCTCTTTGATTGCCAAGCCCTGTCCCAGGGGTATGGATTCTCTTACGTTCACGTTTTTGCTGCATAGTTCTATTGGTTTGTTGCATTTGCACATTTTCTTGGTTTTGTTGATACATCGGACCTCTGGGTTGTGCTTGCCCCATCATGGCACCCTGCCTAAATCCACCCATAGAACCTCTGGCATGAAGATCTGAAAAGATGCCCGCAGCAAAAGTAAACATTACTCCAGCTATAATCACTAATTTCAGGGCTTTTTTCATTACTCTGCCTCCTCCTTAAATTTTATATACCCTTTAGTTGATATACTACCAAACCCATCCGCAGGCACCAGGTCCAAATCCTTTCCCATAACCAAAGCCCATACCCAATCCCATACCAAATCCCATGCCTCTCCCGTATCCAAAAGGAATCCCAGCCTTTTCTGCCTTTTCCTGAAGCTCTGTCATAAGCTTAGCCATCTCCGCTCTCTTTTCAGCAATGGCCTTCCAGTCTGGATTGGGAGATAAATAGAGTTCTCTTAAAGCCTCTCTTGTTTCCCACAGCTTCTGCCTCAAAGCCTTGGTCTCCTCATAAAACTTTTTAACCTTGGCTGAATCAACCTGTGTTCCATAACCCCATCTGAAATACATACCAGGACCACCCACCATTCCAGGGCCCCTATAATACCCAGGTCCCATGGGATAACCAGGCCCATACCCAGGGGCTTGCCCCTGAGGGGCTTCAGCAAAGGCTGTAAAAGCAAGGCCTCCAATCAATCCCGCAACCGCCAATCCCTTTAAAACCTTCTTCCTCATCTTTACACCTCCTTGTGTGTTTTTGTTTTATTATTTTTATATCAAATTCCATGCCCAATTTTTGATGAGATAAATCAAGCATTTTAAGGCTTCCTTGCAAAATTCTTTGCAAAATTTGCAAAATATAAGTATGCCCTTTGCAAAAATTGCATTATACTTATGCAATATGGAGCCAAAAAAGCTTATAATAATTGGAATCTTCTGGCTGTTTGTTTTAATCTTTGGAGGAACCCTCGGATATGTAATAATTGAAGGAGCCAATCCTTTTGATGCCCTCTTTATGACGGTTATCACCATTACCACCATAGGATATGAAGAATATATCCCCCTTTCTTACAAGGGCAGAATTTTTACCATTTTTCTTGCCCTTGGAGGGGTTGGGTTTTTCTTTTACATTCTTGCTCTCTTTAGTGAAATTGTAGTAAAAAATACCATAGAAAACCTTTGGGGGAAAAGAATGAAAAAGGAGATTTCTAAACTAAGTAATCATTGCATTTTATGCGGTTTCGGAAGGATAGGAAGATATATTTACGATTTTGTAAAACATGATTTACCTGTGGTTGTCATCGAAAAAAATCCAGAAGTCCTTAAGGAATTAAAAGAAAAGGAGATTCTTCACATAGAGGGTGATGCTACCTCTGAAGAAATATTAATAAAGGCAGGGATTGAGCGGGCCAAATATCTGGTTGCAGTTCTCGGAGAAGATGCCGAAAATGTTTACATAGTCCTTACCGCAAGAAATTTAAATCCCCATCTTTACATCCTTGCAAGAGCTGACAATCCCCGAGTAGAAAAAAAACTCTATCAAGCAGGAGCAAGCAGAGTTCTTTCACCTTATGTCATCGGGGCAAGAAAAATGGCCCTTTCTCTCTTAAAGCCCAATGTGATGGATTTTATGGAATTAGCCTCCCCTGAACTTCAACTTGACCTTCAAATTGAAGAAATTTTCGTGGAAGATGACTCTTTCTTAGCCCATAAAAATCTTATAGAAAGTGGTATCAGAGAAAAGACCAATGCCATAATCCTTGCTATAAAAAGAAGCACGGGAGATATGGTGTTTAATCCAAGCCCCAAAGAGATAATTATGCCAGGAGATATTCTTATAGCCCTCGGAGAAAGAAAAAAGCTTGAAATCTTAAGTGATCTTGCCAAAAAATCAAAGGGCTAAAGTTTCCAGATATTCTCCCTTAAGAGAATGTTTTCCTGCTTCAAGTATGCGCACTCTGACTAAAGCACCTTCAAGGTCTGTTCTTGGAGCAGTAAAATTAACCACCACATTGGTGGTGGTTCTTCCCGTCAATTTTTGAGGATCCTTTTCACTCCTTCCTTCTACAAGAACCTCTACCTCTTTTCCAACATAGGAGTTATATATCTCCTCGGTAATTCTTCCCTGAACTTCGTGAACCCTTTTCAGTCTTTTTTCTTTAACCTCTTCTGGAACCTTTTCCGCAAATTTGCTTGCTACAGCAAAAGGACGGTCGGAGTATTTAAAAGAAAAGATCTCGTGAAATCTAACCTTTTCAAGCATATCAAGAGTATCAAGAAAATCCTCTTCAGTTTCTCCAGGAAAGCCAACAATTATATCCGAGGTTATGGCAATCTCAGGGCAAAGGCTGCGAAGTTTTTCTACCTTGGCTAAATATTCTTCTCTGGTATATTTTCGATTCATTCTTTTGAGGATTTTATTTGAACCAGCCTGCAAAGGAAGGTGAATGTGTTTACATACCTTAGGATTTTCAGCTATTACCTTCATCAATTTTTCAGATAAATCCTTTGGATGGCTTGTGGTAAAACGGATTCTCCATAATCCTTCAATTTGAGATAACATCTCCAGTAAATCTGCAAAATCAGGATAACCCTTCTCTTTTAGTCCATAGGAATTTACATTCTGCCCAAGAAGAGTGATTTCTCTGACACCCTCCTTTTTCACCAGTTCTTCTGCCTCTTTTAATATCTCCTCGGGAGATCTGCTTATTTCCCTTCCCCTTACATAGGGGACAATACAATAGGTGCAAAAATTATCACATCCCTGCATAATATTAATATAAGCCCTTACTCTTTTTGGTTTTTCTTTTGGTAAATCCTCTTCGGACAAAACCAGAGGGATTTTAAAGTCTTCTTTTAATTCTGTATAAACCACGGGTTTCCCGTTTTTTTCAATTTCCTCAAGGGCCTCTTTTATTCTATAAAATCCCTGAGTCCCAAGCACTAAATCAAGATAAGGAAATCTCTGAAGGAGCCTTTCTCCCTCTTGCTGAGCCACACATCCCATAGCTCCGATAACAAGACCAGGCTTTTTCTTCTTAAGCTCTTTAAACCTTCCAATTTCACTATAAAGCTTGTATTCTGGCTTTTCCCTCACTGAACAGGTATTTATAAGAATCAAATCAGCCTCAAGGGGGTCTTCAGTAAGCTGGTAATCCCCCTTTAAAAGAAGGTAGACCTTCTCTGAATCATTTTCGTTCATCTGACAGCCAAAAGTTTTAATATAAAGCTTTTTCATAGCAAAATTAAATATAATACAGGAAGAGAGATTTTCAGCAAAAAGAAAGGGCCAAAAAGGCCCTTTTAGAGCATCTATTCTTTTGATTCCTTTGATTCTTCCTGTGAACCCGCCTGAGAAGAGGCTTCTTGAGCTTCTCCTTGAGGCTGAGACACCTCTTCTTTAGCCTCAACCTGTATTTCTTCCTTTGCTTTGATTTCCTCTTCTATTTTTTCCTCTTTCATTTCTTCAGTTTTTTCTTGTTCAGGAATTAACCCATATTCTTTTTTCTTTCTCTCAATAAATTCCTGAAGTTTTTTTAGGCGCTCACTGGTTAATTTTGACTTTCTAAAGGTTAACTTTTCTTCAACGAGCTCCACAATGGCCATAGGAGCTGCATCTCCTCTTCTTTGTCCAAGTTTAACAATCCGAGTATATCCACCAGGTCTATCAAGATATTTTTCCCTTATTTCAGAAAAAAGCTTTCTAACCACTTCTTTGTCCTGAATAAAAGCAAGGGCTCTTCTCCGCGAAGCAAGATCACCTTTTTTGGCAAGGGTAATCATTTTTTCTGCATATCTTCTCAATTCTTTGGCCTTGGCAAGAGTGGTTGTAATCCTTCCGTGTTTAAAAAGATCTCTTACCTGATTTCTCATTAAGGCAAGTCTATGTTCTGTGGTAGATACAAGTCGCCTGCTTAACTTTCTGTGTCTCATTTTTTCATCCCCCTTTGAACTTACTCAGTAATTACCTTAGGAGGTTTCCATTTAATATCCTTCATCCCAAGGCTTAAATTATATTGAGACAGTTTTTCAACAATTTCATCAAGGGATTTTTTACCGAAACTTCTAATTTTAAGAAGTTCTGCCTCGGTTTTCTGCACGAGCTCTCCCACATAATTTATACCTGCTGATTTGAGACAATTCAAAGCCCTTCCTGAAAGTTCAAGTTCCTCTACTGTCATATTAAGGTAATTACAAATGGAAATAGGCTCTTTCTTTGGTTTTTCAGTGGTAAAAATATCTTCTCCCACAAAAACTACAAGCTGATCAATGAGAATTTTAACAGCCTGCATAAAGGCCTCTTTTGGATCAATAGTTCCATCTGTCCAGATTTCTAAAACAAGGCTATCATAATCACTGCTTTTACCTACACGGGCCTGCCCCACTGTAAAATTTACTCTGGTTATGGGAGAAAAAATACCATCAACAAGAATGGTTCCAATTTCATTATTTTTACTATATTCAGCAGGGACATATCCTCTCCCCTTCTCCACAGTTATTTCCATCTTAAGAACACCATCCTGAGATAAGGTGGCAATATAATGCTCGGGATTTACAATTTGACCTATCTCAGAGGGAACCTGAATATCTCCAGCCCTTACTTCAGCGGGCCCCTTTTTCTCCAATTTAAAATAAAAGGGACCATCACCAGACAATTTAAATCTAACCCCTTTAAGGTTCAAAATTATATCTGTCACATCCTCCATGACTCCAGGCAAACTGGTAAATTCATGGGGTGCACCTTCAATTCTTACCTCTGTAATGGCATATCCAGGAATTGAAGATAACAAAACCCTCCTGAAGGCATTCCCAAGGGTATAACCAAACCCCCTTTCTAAAGGTTCTATAACAAATTTTCCATAATAGGGAAATTGACTGTCCCTATGAGTAAAAATACCTTCAGGCTTAATTAATTCAACTGGCTTTTTCATAGGACCAAAACCCCTTTATGGTTATTTTTTATCTTGAATAGAACTCAATTATATAAGACTCCTGAATGGGGATGGTTATATCCTCTCTTGATGGTAGGGCTTTAACAACTCCCTTAAAATTGTCAGCATCAAGCTCAAGCCAGGGAGGAATTCCCCTTTGCATCCTCACTTGTAAACTTTCCTGAATTTGCTGATTAGATCTATACTTTTCTTTAAGTTCTATAACATCTCCAGGTTTAACAAGATAACTGGGGATATCCACAGGTTTCCCATTAACCAAGAAAAAGCCGTGATTTACCATTTGACGGGCTTGAGCCCTTGACTGGGCAAACCCAAGCCTGTAAACCACATTATCAAGCCTTCTTTCAAGTAGTTGTAAAAGATTATGTCCTGAAGGACCGGGCATATTTATGGCCATATCATAATATTTCCTCATCTGTTTCTCTGAAATACCGTAAATCCTTTTTACCTTTTGTTTCTCCCTCAAACGCACTCCATAGTCTGAAAGCTTAACCCTAAGCTGAGTTGGGCCATGCTGCCCAGGGGGATAACTTCTTCTCTCAAAGGCACATTTATCGGTGTAGCATCTTTCTCCTTTTAGAAAGAGTTTCATACCTTCTCTTCTGCAAAGTCTACAACGAGGCCCTGTATATCTTGCCATTTTGATCTTCCTCCTCTCTTTTTAGATTATACCCTTCTTCTTTTAGGTGGTCTGCATCCATCGTGAGGAATGGGGGTTACATCCTTAATCAGGGTGATTTTTAAACCCGAGCCCTGTAAAGCCCTTAGAGCAGCTTCTCTTCCAGGACCAGGCCCCTTCACATAAACCCATACTTCTTTTAGCCCATAGGGTTGAGCTTTCTTTAAAGCACTTTGCATGGCAAGCTGAGCTGCATAGGGAGTACCTTTCCTTGTTCCCTTAAACCCTTCAGTTCCACCACTTGCCCAAGCAATTGTATTTCCTTGCCTATCAGTAATGGTCACAATAGTATTATTAAAAGTGGAATGTATGTGAATTATTCCTTCACTAACGGTTTTCTTTACCTTTTTTTTCTTGGGCTTAGCCACCTCTCAACACCTCCCTATTTTTTCTTTCTTCTCAATGAACCAGGCCTTGGCCCTTTTCTAGTTCTCGCATTGGATCTTGTTCTCTGCCCTCTCACAGGAAGGCCCATTTTATGCCTAAGGCCTCTGTAACATCCAATATCCATAAGTCTTTTAATATTGTTTCTTACTTGCTTTCTCAATTCTCCCTCAACCACATACTGCTTTTCAACGATTTCTCTTATTCGGTTTATCTCCTCTTCCGTAAGATCCTTTACCTTTTTAAACCAATCCACCCCTGCTTGTGTGCAAACCTTTTGCGCAAGAGTTCTTCCAATTCCGTAAATATAAGTTAAAGCAATTTCTACGGGTTTTCTCTCAGGTATATCAACCCCTGCAATCCTTGGCATATTAATTCCCCCTTAACCTTGTCTTTGTTTATGTTTAGGATTGGTGCAAATTACCCTTACCACCCCTTTTCTTCTTATAATTTTACAATTTCTACATCTTCTTTTTACAGATGGGCTAACCTTCATTTACGTTCCCTCCCTTTTTCCATTTCTTCCTTGGTTCCGCGATAAACAATACGCCCGCGGGTTAAATCATAGGGGGACAATTCTACCACAACTGTATCTCCTGGCAAGATTCTAATATAATGCACCCTCATCTTTCCTGAAATATGAGCAAGCACAGTATGCCCTGTTTCAAGCTCAACCCTAAACATGGCATTAGGTAAAGCTTCAACCACCTTTCCCTCTAAATAAATAGCATCTTCCTTGGCCATATCCCCTCTTAAANNTCAAAATGGGCTGCCAAACTTCCATCCTTGGTAACAGCTGTCCAGCCATCTTCAAGTATTTTAACTTCCCAGGAGCCAGCTGATACCATCGGCTCAATGGCAAGAACCATCCCCGCCTCTATTTTTGGCCCCCTTCCAGGTTTTCCATAGTTGGGAATCTCAGGAGGCTCATGTAAAGATCTACCTATCCCGTGCCCAACAAAATCCCTTATTACATTAAAACCTTCTCTTTCAACAGTAGTTTGAATGGCAAAAGAGATATCACCTATTTTAAATCCAATTCTTGCTTTTTCAATAGCCTTCTCTAAAGCTTCCTTGGTAACTCTTATAAGCCTTTTTGCAAGCTCTGATACTTCCCCTACACCAACAGTAATAGCCGCATCTCCCACATAGCCATCATAAATAACACCAAAATCGAAACTCACTATATCCCCTTCTTTTAAAATTTTTTCCTTTCTTGGCATTCCGTGAACTATCTCTTCATTAACAGAAATACAAAGAGCATAGGGATAACCCCTATACCCTTTAAACGCCGGCTTAACCCCTTTTTTTTCACAAAGTCTTAAGGCCATTTCCTCAAATTCATAAGTGCTTTTTCCAGGTTTTACCTCTTCCTTTAAAGCCAAAAGTATTTCCATAACAATGGCATTAGCCTTTTTTAATATCTCAATTTCCTGGGGACTCTTTAAAATGGCCTTTCCTTTCAATAATTACTTGCCTTCGAGAATTTGGATAATCTGCTGGGTTATCTCTTCAATACTCTTGCTTCCATCAATTTCTCTAAGTATTCCCTTCTTTTTGTAATAATCAATTAAAGGAGCAGTGCTTTCGTGATAAACTTTAAGTCTGTTTCTTACAGTTTCTTCATTGTCATCAGGCCTCTGATAGAGTTCTCCACCACAAACATCACATTTTCCCTCAACCTTGGGGGGCTTATACTTAATGTGATACATCATTCCACAGGACTTACAGGTTCTTCTTCCAGTGAGTCTTTCAACTAGTAGTTCATCAGGCACAACTAAAGCTAAAGCAAAGTCAAGCTTTTTCCCCATTTCTGAAAGAAGTTTATCAAGAGCCTCTGCCTGGGCAACGGTTCTTGGGAATCCATCAAGAATGAAACCCTTTTCGCAATCAGGCTGTGATAGTCTTTCTTTAACCATTCCAAGAATAATTTCATCGGGAACAAGCTGTCCCTTATCCATGTATTCCTGGGCCTTTTTACCAAGCTCTGTCCCTTTGGCCCTGTGCTCCCTTAACATATCACCAGTTGAAATCTGAGGTATGCCATACTTTTCAATCAAAATTTTAGCCTGGGTTCCTTTACCTGCTCCAGGGGGCCCCAAAAATACAATATTCATAATACACCTCCTTATAACTGATTTATCTTGTTTTTAACCTGGAATGTTTTATAAAGGTTTCATATTGCCTTGTAAGTAAATGCGCCTCTATCTGTCCAACCAGATCCATAGCAACCCCTACCACAATCAAAAGGGATGTTCCACCAAAGTAAAAAGGTATATTCATTTTATATATGAGAAAATTGGGAAGCACGCAAATAAAAGCCACATAAAGGGCTCCAATAAAGGTAATTCTCATTAAAACCCTTTCAAGAAATTCTTCTGTTGCTCTTCCAGGCCTTATTCCAGGAATAAATCCACCCCATTTTTTGAGATTATCAGCAATTTCTTTTGGATTAAAAATCACAGCGGTATAAAAATAACAGAAAAAGATGATAAGCCCTGCAAATATAACATTGTAAAGAATTCCCGAGGGACTTAACCACTGCGAGAGACCCTGAAAAAAAGCCAGGGGAACGAAACTTGCCACTGTGGCAGGAAACATAAGAACTGAAGAAGCAAAAATAGGAGGAATAACTCCTGCTGAATTTAGTTTAAGGGGTAAATAACTTACATTTCCTCCCACAACCTGTCTTCCAACCTGTCTTCTTGCATGGTGAATGGGAATCCTTCTCTGAGAAAGTTCCATAAAACAAGTAAAAGCAAGAATTCCAAAAAGAAGAAGTAAAATAAGAAGTAAACCAAAAAAGGAAAATTCTCCGGTTTGGACAAATTTAAGAGTTCTTCCAATGGCTGGAAAGATTCCAGCAACTATTCCTGCAAAGATAATCATAGAAATACCATTTCCTATGCCGTGCTCTGTCATCTGTTCCCCAAGCCAAACAAGAAAGAGAGTGCCTGCTGTAAGGGTAATCATGGTCATAATTCTAAAGGTCCAGCCGGGTTCAGCAACAATGGGAATCCCTGAAGGTGCTACCATTCTCTCAAGACCAAGGGCAATGCCAAATCCCTGAATTAAACAAATTAGAACCGTTAAATACCTCGTATAATAAGCAATTTTCCTTCGCCCTTCAGGCCCTTCTTTGTAATATTCTTTGATGTTGGGAAAAACCACTGTCATCAATTGCATAATAATGGAGGCACTAATATACGGCATTACCCCAAGAGCACAGATAGAAAACCTTCTTAAAGCACCCCCTGAAAAAATGTCAAGAAAACCAAAAAGAGTGCCTCCAGCCCTCTGAAAAAATTCAAGAAAGGCTTCAGTATTGATACCAGGAGCAGGAATATGAATGGCAAATCTATAGATGGCAAGACCCAAGAAAAGATAAAAGAGTCTACGCTTTAATTCAGGAATATTGGCTAAACTTAATAGGCTTTCTCTACCATTCACTCTTTACTTTTCCCTTTAGTGCGGAAGAAGTTCAACCTTTCCGCCAGCTTTTTCAATTTTTTCAATAGCAGAACGGCTGGCTGCATGAACTTTAACAGTAAGAGAAATGTTTATCTCCCCATCTCCCAGAAGTTTAATAAGTCTGTTTTTACCTTTTACAAGCCCTTTAGCCTTTAAAGTTTCTGGATCAACGGTCTCTCCATTTTGAAAACGCTTGGCTAAATCTTTAACATTTACAACCACATATTCCACTTTAAAGGGATTTCTAAATCCCCTCTTAGGAACCCTTCTAATTATAGGAGTTTGTCCTCCCTCAAAAAAGGGTCTAATATCAAGCCCTTCCCTTGCTTTTTGTCCTTTATGTCCGCGACATGAGGTCTTCCCGTGCCCTGAACCATGCCCCCTTCCAACTCTTTTTTCTCTATGTTTGGAGCCAGGATCAGGCCTCAAATTATTCAACCCAATTAATTTAGCCATCTATTTCCTCCACCTTCACAAGATGTTTAATCTTATTAATCATTCCCCTAATACAGGGATTATCCTCTCTTATAACAGATTGCCCGATCTTTTTTAACCCAAGCCCCTTAAGGGTTTCCCTTTGGTCTGGCTTCCATCCATAGGTGCTTCTCACAAGGGTGATTTTCAGCCTCTTCATGCCCTAACCCTCTCAAGAATTTCTTCAACGGTTTTTCCTCTCTTTTTGGCAACATATTCAAGGCTTTGGAGTTGAGATAGGGCCTTAAAAGTGGCCTTAACAAGATTATGAGGATTAGTGCTCCCAAGGGCTTTAGTTACCACATCAGTAATTCCTGCAGCATCCATTATAGCACGCACTGTTCCACCAGCAATAACTCCTGTTCCAGGAGGAGCTGGCTTAAGAAGAATATGAGAAGCTCCAAATTTTGCTTTAATGGTATGAGGAATGGTTCCTCTCACAACAGGAACGGGAATCATACTCTTTTTGGCCTTTTCAATGGCCTTTCTTATAGCATCAGGAACCTCTGGAGCTTTTCCAAGTCCAAATCCAACCCTTCCCTTTCCATCTCCCACAACAACAAGGGCAGCAAATCTAAGCTTTTTTCCTCCTTTAGTAACCTTAGTTACCCTGCTTATCTGTATAATCTTTTCAATTAGTTCTTCTCCAGGCTTTGCCAAGGCTTCACCTCCTCCTTACTTTAAAATTCAAGACCTCCGCTTCTTGCACCTTCAGCAAGGGCCTTAACCCTTCCATGATACTTGTATCCCCCTCTATCAAAAACCACCTTGGTTATTCCCTTTTCCTTTGCCTTTTCAGCAAGATATTTTCCTACCAAAAAGGCTACATCAAGCTTATTTTTTATTTCTCCCTTTTCCTTTAACTCCTTTATTTTTTCTCTAATCTCAGGAGTTAAGGAAGAACAGGCAACAAGAGTATGCCCCATGGTATCATCAATAATCTGAGCATAAATCTGTTTTTTACTTCTAAAAACAGAAAGTCTCGGTCTTTCAGGGGTTCCAAAGACTTTTTTTCTAACCCTTTTTTTTCTCCTTAGTCTCTTTTCTACCTTAACCTCTGGCCTCATCGCAACTCCCTCTTATTTTTTAGCTCCCTTTCCAGCTTTTCCAGCTTTTCTAAGGATTACCTCGCCTGTATATCTGATACCTTTACCCTTATATGGCTCAGGTGGTCTGAGTTTCCTAATATTGGCTGCAACCTGGCCTACAAGCTCTTTATCAATTCCTTCAATAGTAAGCCTTACCTGGACATCTCCTGTTCCCTTCTCTGCTTTAGCTGTAATTCCTTGGGGAAGTTTAAAAACTATAGGATGGGAATATCCAAGAAAAAATACAATTTCCGGACCCTTAACTTCAGCCCTATATCCAAGCCCAACAATGTCAAGGGATTTAGTGAATCCCTGGGTAACCCCTGTTACCATATTATTAATAATAGCCCTTGCAAGGCCCTGAAAGGCCTTGGCTTTATTTTTAAGCTTTTTCTGAACTTCATCCTGTTCAACAAGAATTTGATTTCCGTCAATCTTTACCCTAACCAATGGTGGAAGCTTCTTTTCAAGGGTTCCTTTAGGCCCCTGTACTTTAATAACACCATCCTCTTTTAATTCTACTTTAACACCAGCTGGTATTGGCACTGGCTTTCTTCCTAAACGGGAAACCTCACCCATTACTATCACCCCTTTACCAGATTTCACAAATTACTTCGCCACCTATTTTCCTCTTCCTCGCTTCATAATCAGTCATAATGCCTTGGGAAGTTGAAACAATCGCGATGCCGAGACCGTCAAGCACCTTAGGAAGATCCCTATATCCCATATAAATTCTTCTTCCAGGTTTGCTTACCCTTTTTAGCCCAGCTATAACAGGCCTTTTGTTTTCATCATACTTAAGAACTATTTCAATCTTACCCTGAGGCTTTTCATCAATGTATTGATAATCCTCTATATATCCCTCTTCTTTTAGTATCCGAGCAATCTCAAGCTTTATCTTGGATGCTGGCACAATAACAGTTTTTTTACGAGCCATAAGGGCATTTTTTATTCTTGTTAGCATGTCCGCAATGGGATCAGTCATCATCTCTAATCAAACCTCCTTACCAACTTGCTTTTCTTACTCCGGGAAGTTTACCCTCTCCGGCTAATTTTCTAAAACACATCCTGCAGAGCCCAAATCTTCTAATATAACCTCTCGGACGCCCACAGATAGAACACCTATTTCTTTTTCTTACCTTAAATTTGGGCTCTCTTTTGGCCTTTTCAATTTGTGCTTTTCTTGGCATCTAAATTTACCTCCTAAAGGGCATTCCCAGTTCTTTTAAAAGCTCATAAGCCTCTTCATCGGTTTTAGCTGTGGTCACAATGGTAACACTCATCCCCTTAACTTTATCAATTTTACTTACATCCAGTTCTGGAAAAATGGTGTGATCTGCAATTCCGAGAGTGTAATTACCCCTTCCATCAAATCCTGATCTCGGAAGACCTCTAAAATCTCTAACCCTGGGTAAAGCCACATGAATAAGCCTTGCAAGAAAATCATACATCCTCTTTCCGCGCAAAGTTACCATAACTCCAATAGGCATACCCTTTCTTAATTTAAAGCCTGCAATAGATTTTCTGGCCCTGCAAATCTTTGGCCTCTGCCCTGTAATCAAAGCCAATTCCTCAAGGGCCTGATCAATAAGTTTGGGATTAGCCACCGCCTCACCAAGCCCTATATTAACTGCTATCTTTTCAATCTTTGGGACTTGATGAATGTTTTTATATTTAAATCTTTCCATAAGCTTGGCTTTAACCTCTTTTTGATATTTCTCTCTCAGATCCATCTCTCTTTACTCCTTGGGCTCAATAATTTCTCCGCATTTTTTACAAACTCTAACCTTGGTTCCGTCTTCCAAAAATTTGCGAGAAACCCTCACACCCCTCTTACATTTGGGACAATAAAGCATAAGATTGGAAACATGAATAGGTGCAGGCTTTTCAATTATTCCGCCGCTGCTATAAGGAGTGGGCTTCATATGTTTTTTAACAATATTTACACCCTCAACAATGGCCCTTCCTTTCCTTGGAAAAACCTGCAAAATCTTTCCAATCTTTCCCTTATCCTTTCCAGCAATAACCACTACCATATCATTTTTCTTCACATGACATTTGGCTTCATGGGGTTTAGGTAATTTTTTATTGGCTCCTCTCTTAATCATGGATCCCTCTCCTTTTTAAAGCACTTCAGGGGCAAGGGATATTATCTTCATAAACCCCTTGGCCCTGAGCTCTCTTGCAACAGGCCCAAAAATACGAGTTCCAATGGGTTCTTTATACTGATTAATCAAAACCGCTGCATTTTCATCAAAACGAATGGTGGTTCCATCAGGTCTCTGAACTTCCTTTTTTGTTCTAACAATCACTGCCTTAACCACATCTCCCTTTTTCACCTTGGAATTGGGCAAGGCATCCTTAACAGTGGCAACAATTATGTCCCCCACAGTTCCGTATCTTCTTCCAGAACCCCCAAGAACCCTTATGCACATTATCTCTTTAGCACCAGAATTATCAGCTACATTAAGGTAAGTCTGTTGCTGAATCATAAATTACTCCCCTCCTTCCTCAGAGGCCTCAGTTTCTAAAACTTTTGCCCTTTCAAGTATTTGCTTTACTCTCCATCTTTTTCTTTTGGAAAGGGGCCTTGTCTCTTCAATAAGCACTTTATCTCCAATTTTGCATTCATTATTTTCATCGTGGGCCATAAACTTTTTTCTTCTTTTCACATACTTCCCATACAAGGGATGCTTTTCAAGAGTTTCAACCATCACAACCACAGTTTTATCCATCTTATCACTAACAACCGTTCCAATAAATTCCTTTCTTCTTCCCATTTTTTATTCTACCCCTCTCTGATTTTTAATTCCTTTTCTCTCAAAACAGTTAATACTCGGGCAATGTCTCTCTTTATATTTCTTATCTTCATCGGGTTTTCAAGGCGATGGATGCTTTTTTGAAATCTTAAATTAAAAAGCTCCTCTCTTAGCTGAGAAAGCTTTTCTTTTAGTTCAGGGATAGAAAGCTCGCGAAGTTCCCTTGCCTTCATAATTATAACTCCTCTCTGCTTATAATTTTACACTTAAAGGGAAGTTTTGAAGCAGCAAGCCTTAGAGCCTCCCTTGCAACCTCTTCAGGAACACCAGATATTTCATAGATTATCTTTCCAGGTTTTACCACGGCCACATAACCCTCAACTGGCCCTTTCCCCTTTCCCATACGTGTTTCAGCAGGTTTTTTGGTTATGGGTTTATCTGGGAAAACCCTTATCCAAACCTTGGCACCCTTTTTGGCTGTTCTAACAATGGCTACACGTCCAGCCTCAATCTGCTGAGCAGTGAGCCACCCTCCTTCAAGCACCTTAAGACCATACTCACCAAAAGCAAGAGTTGTTCCAGAAGTTGCAACCCCTCTAACTCTACCCTTCTGAGCTTTTCTATATTTGGTTTTTTTTGGTTGCAAAAGCATTTTATCACCCCTTTATCTTTATATTACTAATCTTTCTTGCCCTGCTTTTTCTGGCAATACTTCTCCCTTAAAAATCCAGACTTTAACCCCAATACTTCCATATTTGGTTATAGCTGTTGCAAATCCATAATCAATGTCAGCCCTCAAGGTAGAAAGAGGAACTCTCCCAACTCTATACCATTCAGATCTTGCTATTTCAGCTCCCCCAAGTCTTCCGGAACACTGTACCTTAACCCCCTGTGCGCCAAATCTCATAACCATGGCAACAGCTCTTTTCATGGCTCTTCTGAAAGAAACCCTCCTTTCTATCTGTTGAGCAATGTTTTCTGCAACAAGCTGAGCCTCAAGCTCTGGCCTTCTCACTTCCTCAACGGTTACTTCAATTTCTCTATCTTTAAATTTATTTTGAAGCTCCCTTTTAATCTTTTCAATCTCTGCACCCTTTTTTCCAATAACAATACCTGGTCTTGCAGAATGAATAATAACCTTTACATAATTTCCAGCTCTTTCTATCTCAATTCTTGGAATCCCTGCATGATAATATTTTTCCTTTATGTATTTTCTGATTAAATAATCCTCATAAATAAGCTTTGGCATCTCCGAAGGTTTGGCTACATATCTGGATTCCCAGGTTCTTGTAATTCCTAATCTTAATCCTCTTGGATCAACTTTCTGTCCCAAGGCTTACCTCCCCTTTCTTTTTTCTTCCCTTTCTTCAACTTCAACAGTGATATGACTCATTCTGCGAAGAATTCTACTTGCTCTTCCCCAGGCCCTTGGCCAAACCCTCTTTAATCTCGGCCCCTCATTTACATAAGCACTTACCACATAAAGTTTATCCGCATCCATTCCGTAATTATTTTCTGCATTAGCAACGGCACTTAAAAGAACCTTTTTAATAATCCTTGCTGCCTTTTTGGGTGTGGTATTCAAAATATTTAATGCCTCATCTACCCTTTTTCCTCTAATAAGATCTATAACTAATCTCGCCTTATAAGGCGAAATCAAAACATATTTAGCAGTAGCCCTTGCCCTCAAGGTTTACCTCCTTATTTCTTTTTACCAGAAACTCTACCTTTATCCGCAGGATGTCCTTTATAAGTTCTTGTGGGAGCGAATTCCCCTAATTTATGCCCTACCATATTTTCCGTTACATAAACTGGAATAAATTTATGCCCGTTGTGCACAGCAAAGGTAAGCCCAACCATTTCAGGAATAATGGTTGATCTTCTACTCCAAGTTTTAATAGGCCTTTTATCTCCAGTTTCCTTTGCTTTGAGAACCTTTTTTAAAAGATGTTCGTCAACAAAAGGACCTTTCTTTTTAGATCTTGGCATATCCTAACCTCACCCCTATTTTATCCTTTTCTTCTCTTTAAAATAAACTTATCAGAGGGTTTTTTACCACGGGTCTTAAGCCCCTTACAAAGCTGTCCCCAGGGAGAACAGGGATGTCTTCCACCATGAGTTCTTCCCTCTCCACCTCCCAGGGGATGATCAACAGGATTCATAGCAACACCCCTTACATGGGGCCTTCTTCCTCTCCATCTCATTCTCCCAGCTTTTCCCCAAACAATATTTTCCCACTCAAGATTACCTACCTGTCCAATGGTTGCCCTGCAATTTCCATGGACCTTTCTTATTTCTCCAGAAGGGAGCCTTAATATAACATAATCCTTTTCTTTTCCAAGTATCTGAGCAAAAGCCCCAGCTGCCCTTGCAAGCTGCCCACCTTTGCCAGGTCTCAATTCCACATTGTGAACCATAGTTCCAACAGGAATATTCTTAAGAGGTAAGGCATTCCCCACTTTAATCTCCACATTCTCACCAGACATCACAACATCACCTACTTTTAACCCTTCAGGAGCAAGAATATATCTCTTTTCTCCGTCGGCATACTGAAGTAGGGCAATGTTTGCACTTCTGTTGGGATCATACTCAAGGGCAATTACCTTGGCAGGAATGCCATCTTTATCCCTTTTAAAATCTATAATTCTGTAAAGTCTTTTGTGCCCGCCACCTCTGAATCTAACGGTAATTCTTCCGTAATTATTTCTTCCTCCTGTCTTTTTTAAAGGCTCAACAAGAGATTTTTCAGGCTCTTTAGGAGTCAGCTCTGGATTAACCAAATAGGTCTGAAATCTTCTTCCAGGGGAAGTGGGCTTACATTTTTTTATAGGCATTTTATATCATCCCCCTTTTAAATAGTTTCAAAAAATTCTATAGTCTGGCCTTCAGCAAGCCTAACTATGGCCTTTTTTCTTAAGCTTGTTCTCCCAGGGTTCCTAAAACTACCCTTTGGCTTTCCCTTAACCCTTATGGTCTGAACATCAACTACCTTTACTTTAAAAAGCTCTTCCACAGCCTTTTTTATCTCAATTTTATTGGCATTGGGGTCAACCCAAAAGGTGACTTGATTATTTTTTTCCTTTAAAAGCATGGATTTTTCTGTTATTACTGGAGCTAAAATTATGGTTCTTGGATCTCTCATGGTTATCTCCTCAACCTTTCTTCAATTTTAGGAAGTGCCTCTTTATCAATAATCAAATGCTCGTGATTCAAAATATCATAAACATTCAAACCCTCAACAGCAAGAACCTTTACCTTGGGAAGATTATCCACACTTTTTTCAAGAAGTTTATTCCTCTCAGGAACAACAATTAAAGCCGACTCAGTCCCGAGATTTTTAAGATATTCCTTCATTATTTTGGTTTTTGGGCTTTCCATACTGGGAAAGGCTTCAGCCACAAAAACCCTGTCAATAAGGGCCCTGCTTGAAAGAGCCATCTTGAGCCCAAGCCTTCTAACCTTTTTATTTAACTTAAATTCATAGCTCCTTGGTTTTGGCCCAAAAACTACCCCTCCGCCAACCCACTGAGGAGCACGAATAGAACCCTGTCTTGCACGCCCAGTGTGTTTTTGTGGCCAAGGCTTTCTTCCGCCCCCTCTTACCTCACCTCTTGTTTTGGTGGAAGCGGTTCCTGCCCGCCACCTTGCCATCTGCCATCTTACAACCTCGTGCAAAAGCCCTTCACGAGGGGTAACTCCAAAAATATCAGAGGGAAGCTCAATTTCTCCCTTAACCTGGGCCTTATCATCAATTAACTTTGCCTTTATCTCTGCCATGGGTCCTTACTCCTTATTTAAAATAAACCATTACATATCCATTAGGAGCTCCTGGAACTCCACCTTTAACAAGTAAAAGATTTTTCTCAGGTATAACGTCAACCACTGTCAAATTCTTGATGGTTACAGTTTCAGCTCCATAATGACCAGCCATCTTCTTACCTTTAATAACCCTCCCAGGAAAGGTATTGGCACCACTTGAACCCCTCTTTCTGTGAACTTTTTTTGCTCCGTGGCTCATGGGTTGCCTTGAAAAATTCCATCTCTTAATACACCCAGTAAAACCTCTTCCCTTGGAAGTACCCGTCACATCAACCTTCATTCCCTTGGAAAGTTCTAAATCCTTTAAGGTAATATATTGTCCAGGTTTAAAGTCACTCACATCCTCAACCCTGAATTCCCTTAATATATAAAAACCCGTATCAAGCCCAGCCTTAAGAAAATGCCCGATCATGGGCATAGTGCATTTAGTAAGCTTTTTGGGATTAAAGCCAAGTTGCACTGCGTTATACCCATCTTTTTCAACTGTTTTAACTTGAACCACCGCACAGGGACCAACCTCTAGCACAGTAACAGGAATACTATTTCCCTCTTCATCAAAAACCCTTGTCATTCCAAGCTTTTTGCCAATAAGGCCTTCTATTTTCATGCTTAACTCACCCCTTCCTTAGGTCTTTATCTCAACCTCAACCCCAGCAGGAAGTTCAAGCTGCATAAGAGCATCTATGGTCTGCTGGGTGGGCTCAAGAATCTCAATCAGTCTTTTGTGAATTCTTATCTCAAATTGTTCACGGGAATTTTTATCAATATGAGGAGACCTTAAAACAGTCCAACGGCTTATTTTGGTAGGTAAAGGAATTGGGCCGACAATTTTTGCTCCTGTTTCCCTTGCAGTTTGCACAATATCCGCAACAGACTTATCAAGCACCCGATGGTCATAACTCTTAAGCTTTATTCGTATCTTCTGCGATATCATGATTGAAACCCCTCACTCCTTTATTCTATAATTTTGGTTACAACTCCTGCTCCAACGGTTCTTCCTCCCTCACGAATGGCAA
>DJWK01000042.1:23149-62175 GCA_002441555.1 Thermodesulfobacteriaceae bacterium UBA6232 | reverse complement strand
ACCTCTTTCATACTACCTCGGCAAATCTATAGGAAAGTTTGGTAAAGGTGTAAAAGCCGATCCCAACTATAAAAAAACCGTGTATTAAGGAAACAAAATAAAGTTCCCAATTTATATAGCCTTTCATAAAAAGAAGCCTCCAATTTTCAATTAGTCCATATAAAGGATTTAGAAGAAAATATTTGCGATATTTTTCAGGAACAAAGGTTATATCGTAAATTATAGGGGTTAGGTAAAAAATTATATTAAGGGCAATCATAACAAGTCTTTCAAGGTCTCTAAAAAAGAGGTTTATAGAAGAAACGATGAGAGTTCCTCCGTAAGTGATAAGGAGTTGAGCAAATATCAAAAGAGGAAGGCAATAAAACCAGTGGACTGTAGGTGACAGTTGATATAAAAAAAGAAATCCGAGAATTACGGGAAGGGAAGCTAAAAAGTGGAAGGTGTCATTTAAGACCCCTGCAAGGGGAACAAATTGTTTTGGAAAATTAACCTTTTTAATTAAAGAGGCATTGGCAAGTAAAAAACCAGCTGAGGCTGAGATGGAATTGGCAAACCATTGCCAGGGAAAAAGCCCGCAGATTAAGAAAAGAGCAAAATTTTCAATTTTTATTTTCATGACAAATTTAAAGGCAAAATAAAAAACCAGGGCAAGAGAAAGGGGGTTTAGAATTGACCATAAATAACCTAAAAGGCTATTTTTATAGCGGACCTTTATTTCCTTTAAAGTCAAAACCTGAAGGAGGTCAAAGTAGTATTCCAGATTTTTCATCATAATAGGTTAATCTTTTAACCATTTTAGGCGTTCTTTTAATTCTTCCGTTATAGCTCTTGCGTCATCTAAGTTTTTAATTATATAAGGTCTCAAAAGCACAATTAGCTCTGTTTTTCTCTCTTCATCTGCCCAGGTTTTAAATAAGTTTCCTATAAGAGGGATATCCCCGAGAAAAGGAATTTTAACCTCTTCTTTACCACGGGTGGTGGAAATTAATCCCCCCAAAACCAGAGTTTCTCCATCTCCTGCCACAACATTGGTGGTTATTTTTCTAACTAAAACTGTTGGGGAATCTAATCCAGGAGGTGCTGTCCCCATCTCTGAAACCTCCTGTGTAATCTCAAGCTGAAGAAGACCTTCGGTGTATATGGTGGGTTTTACAGAAAGGATAACACCGGTGTTTCTATACTGAATGCTTCTAACCACCCTTCCTGCTGCCTCAGCTGTGCTCACCTCTCCTGTAACTACAGGGATATCTGTTCCTACCTGAATGGTGGCAGCTTGGTTGTCTAAAACCATAACCCTGGGAGTGGAAAGAATATTTGTTAAGCCCTTGGAAGCAAAAAGATTTAAAAGAAGATTAAACCTCCCTGTGTCAGTTAGCAGAGAGTAAGTAAATCCCGCTTGACCTGAAAACTGGAAAATTTGCCCTGGGGTAAAGTTCCCCATTAGGGATCTATTTCTTAAATACCACTCAAGCCCGAATTTAAGTTCATCTTTGAGAGTAAGTTCAAGGATGGTTGCTTCTATTAAAACCTGCTTGGGAGGTTTATCAAGTTCCTTTATAACTTGCAAGATGGCTTGATATTGAGAGGGTGTTGCTGTAATTAACAGTAAATTTCTTTTTTCATCCGCTGAAATAGTAAAACCCTTTGCGGAAAATGAAGGACTTTGAGGAGGCTCTTTACCTGGAGTTCCTTTTGCCCCGGGCTGAGCAGGGGTGATGGCTTTTACTGTTTCTCCTGTAATTAATTTTTTCAAAGATTCTGCTAAATCTATAGCTTTGGAATAAAGAGGTCTATAAATAAAGAATTTATTTTCCGTTCCTGCAGCCTCAGGAGAGTCAAGGCGCTTTATCCATTCCAGGGCATAGTTATAGGTAGCCTCATCAGGGAAAATGCAGATTACACTGTTTAGACTTTTTACAGGAATAAAAAGTATACCCGGGTCTTTTATGGTCCTTGCCATGGGAAGTCCGAGCTTTTCCAGAAGTCCGGAAAGTTCTTTTACAAACTCTTCAGACTGCCAGTAAGTAAGCTTTATAAGATAAATCTTTTTGTTAACAAGGCTTGGCACATCAAGAAGTTTTATAACTTCAAGCAATTCCTTTATTTGATAACCAGGGCCTATGAATAAATAGGCATTTTCCCTATCATATCTTTTAATTTCAACAGGAGTTTTAACAAGATCTCTCAGCAGAGGCTCTAAATCAAAGGGTCTTAAATATTTTAAGGGCACAAATTGAGCCACCTGCGCTGAAGTATTAAGAGCCTCATCACCAATTACTATTTGTTTTACTTTGGGTGGAGGAGCAGGCTTTATTTTTGGTTTGGTAATGGAAAGAACTTTTTCTTTTTGCTCAACAGAAAGCCCCTGTTTTTCAAGATAGTCAATTATCACAGATAGAACCTCCTCAGGAGGCAAAGCCCTTGGCATACGCAGGGTAACTGGGGTTTTCGTATTTCTAACCTCTTCATCTATAAGAAAGGGAACCTTGAGAAGCTCCCCAAGGGCATAAATGATAAAATCAGAAAGAGGCATGGCTTCTACATTAAGAAGAATTGGCCCTTGCACACCAACGAGAGCCTTGGTATCAATGGGTTTTTTTTCTTCTTTTTCAGGAAGAGGTGGTGGTAAGGGCTCCTGAATGAGTTTTTTAGGATATTCAGGGGGAGTAATTATCTCTTGCTTTATCTCTTTAGGCTTTTCCCTTTGTGATACTTCAGGAGATTTAATTAATTCTTGAGTTTTATTTTCTAATTTTTCTTCACCCCCGGGTTGATGTTTGGGAAGGGCTTTAAGGGGTTCTTCAAGCTTTACATAGGGTTTGCTACAGGCTGTAATAAGAAAAACGATTATAATTAAAAGGATTTTTTTGGTTTCCATTTCTCTGCCTCAATATTGAAAATTTGTAATTTAATTTTCTTGTTTAGCCTCTTTATTATAACAGTTTTTTCTTTAATTTTTTCAACTCTTGCACCATCTAAAAGTTTGTCTCCTTCTTTTACGGTAATTATTTCTCCTGTAAAAAGCCTTAAAAGAGCCTGGGGTTGACCGTCAAACTTTGTGGCAATTAGAATATAGGGATTTTCAGGAAAAATCAACCCAGCATAGGACCCCTCAGGAGTGAAGGGATTTCTCCTTGCCAAATTTTTGTAACCTCCTGGTTTTTTAAAAAGACTTTGAATTTTTTCTCTATCTTCCTTTTCAGCGTAATCTTTTTTCTCTTGAAAAGTTGCCTTGCTTGTGGCGTTAATAAAGACAGTTTGTTCTGGTTTTTTTACTGAAAAAAGTGTACTTTTTGCCACCTTTTCTGGTGGTTCAGGCTTTTCATGGAAAATATAGGCTAAAAATAGCATAAAAATCATTATAAAAAGCTCAGTAAGGGGTAAATCTTTTTTAACCTTTAGGGTTTTAAGATTTAAAAATTTTTTCATATTTCACTTTTAAATACGGAAATCTTCAAAGTAAGATCAAGCTGCCCTCTTGATTCATATAGGGTTAGTTCAGAAATTTTAAAAAATTTTTCCTTATTATAAAAGTATTCTTCCACCTTTTCTAAATAGGTGAGAACATCCTTTACCTTGCCTCTTACCTTAATGATAAAGGGGATTTCAAGAAGTCTCTTCGTGCCAGAGGGAAATGAAAGCATGTCCACTCCCTGAACTTGTAAATTGTGTTTTTCAGCCATTTTACTGAGTTCTTTGGCAATCTTTATCTGCAAAAGGAAGGCATCCTCCTCCTTGGGAAAAAGCAGGGTTAAAAAATAAGGTTTTTCTTCCTCTTTGTTTTTTAACTCAGTAGGGCTAAACTTTTGCTGTTTAGAAAGAAGGGTTTTTTTATTTAAATAAACCTCGCTTAACTCCCTATAAAGCTCCTTTTTCGTTTTCAATTTTTCTTTATAGGGAACATATCCAAAACGCATAAAAAAGAGCCCAAGGGCTAAAAGAACCAAAAAAGTTCTAAGAATCTCCTTTCTCACCTGAGGAAATCTCATTTCAATTCCAGCTCTAAACGAAATCTGTAAATCTTGTTACGGGAATCAAACATGGGAGATGAGGCAAGTCTAATTTGAGAAAAACGGGGATTTTTTCTCAAATTTGTTAGAACCTCAAAGAGGTCCTTTGAAATTACAAAAAGTTCAAGTTTTCGCTCTTTAAGGCTAAATCTCTCAAGTTTTGAACCATCGGGAAGAATTCTTGCAAGCTCGTCAAGCAAGGAAAGGGGATGAATAACGGTTGCATTCACCTGATTATTAAATTCCTCCTCCAGTTCTCTTAAGGCTTTAATTTTCTCTTCATCAAGTTTTGGTGATTCCTCTCCCTTAGGCAATAAAGGTTGAGTTTTAGTTTCAAGTTGTTTAATTTCCCATGTAATATTCTTTATGGCTCTGGTATATTCCCAGTAAGAAAGGAGAAGATTAACTTGAAGGGCTATCACGCCTGCAAGAAAAAGCCTTCCAGCTCTGAGTAAAAGTTCATCCAGATTTAAAGTAAGAGGCTCTTTTACTGTGAATTTTTTAAGCTGAAGAAGCCTTAAAAATTCAGGCCAATCCTTTAAAAAGTCCTCTCTGACAGTAAGATAGGGCTTTAAATTTTCAGGCAATACTTTTAAAACTTCCCTTTCTGTAATTCCGTAAGCCACGACTTTTTTCAATTTTTCAGCCCTGTCTTTCAGAGTCCTCAATAATAAAAGTATGTCTTCTGAAGAAAGGGGTGGTTTTGTAAGAAGAGAATTTAAATATCTACCCTCCTCTGAGGCCACTAATAAAATTTTTTCCTCCCTCTCAATTATAAAAAGGGCTGGCTCCTTTGAGACGAAGAGAAGCTCTTCTGGAATAAGATGCGAAAAGGGAAATTCCTTTTTTATTTCCTCCGAGAGTGCCTTTTCCCAGGCAAAAATCCCTACTTCCACATAGGTCTCACCCTTTTCCAGTACGGTATAGACCCAGGCAGGGTCTTTCAACGAAAAAAGATCAGGTATTTCGTTAGCAAGAGCGCGTCTAAGGTCCCTTTCAGAAAGTGGTGGAAAACGCCTTCTTAAATAATAAATCCACTCCTTTCCAAGAATTAAAACCCTCTTTTGAAACCTGTATAGAGGATTTTTCAAAGCTTGAGGAGAAAGGGAGATTATCCCCTCTTTTGTAACCTTAAAAAGCTCCCTTTTTTTCGGTGTCACATAATAAAGAAGCATTTATTCTTCCTTCCAGAAAAGAACTTCGTATGGGGTATTGGTTTTGTATCTCAGGTCAAGCCCTGCTCTAATGGTATAAAGTGCTTGGGGATGCCCTGCTTTCACCGTTATTTCCCAGAAACGGCTGGGATAATAATAAACCCCTTCATCCAATACTATTCTTTTCCCTGTTAATTGAAACAGTTGAGAATCATAAAGAAGTGTCTGATTGGAGAGGTAATCAAGAAGGCTCTGAAAAGTGGCATTGTCCTCTATATCCAGATAGGCCCGAAGCACCTCCTTTTTGGCTGTGTTGGGGTTAAAACCCTGATTGGGAAGCACTGTTATAAAGGGCTCAACTTTTTTGTAAAGTTCTTTATCCATTCCTTTTATGAAACTTAACTCCTCTTTAAACTGTATTTCGTAATTTCTCGGCCCTGGCTCTCCCTCTCTTTGGTAATAATCCTTTTCTGCACCATTTAATCTTGTAAAATCATCCTGGTCAATCCAGTCAAGGAAGCTATCTATTATAATTCTTCTTCTTTCTTCTTCCACCCCCAGATATTTAAGCAGATTTTCAAAAACTGCGGTTCTAAAAGTAACAAGAGAAATAAGGCCGTTACTATCCTGCAGAGCGATTTTCACCGGCATTTCAAAAGAGCCATTTTCAAAAAAAAATTCCGTTCCGTTAAGAGGCAGTCTCTTAACACCAAGATACTTTTCTCCTTCAAAAAGTTCTACCTCCTTATTATAAATCTTCCCTGGAAGCAGGGTAAAAAGAAGAAGATTATAACCCGAATAAGCGGAAACAAGGGCAGACATTTTCTGAGAAAGGACAAGGCTTGCTTTTAAATGCTCTTTAACTATCCAGTTAAAACCAATAGCAAGCATGATAACAATCATGGCTATGAAGAGGCTGTAAAGGGTGGCTGAGCCCTTTTTTCTCTCCTTAGTTCTCATCTCTAATACTTCAAATAAAATTCATTGTAAAAGCTTTTTCTAAAGTTCTGAACATTGATTATCCCGTAAAGGAAGTTTCTATTTCCCTCTTTAATATACTCTATTTTTACGATGCTTGGAAGCTGAAGAAATTTGCTTCCCTCAAACTCGGAAAACCAATCGTAAAATTTTCTGAAGCGGTCATAGCCGTAGTATTTAAAATTGAGGCTCTCAAGATCTTTAAAAAAAACAAAGGAGACTCCCTTTTTGTATTCCTCAAAGGCCAATATATTTTCAATTTCCTTTAAGGTGGAGGTAAAAACAGGCAATTCGTAATAAACAAGGTTGTATCCCTTTTCTGTGTTCTCCTTTTTTAAAACCACAAGAACAGGGCTTTCTTGAGAAAAGGGAGCAAGCGACACATAAGCAATTAAGTCCACCCTTCCTTTAAAAAAGGGATACCACCACTTTTTTCTTTCATCATAAACATAATAGTCAAGGCTTGAACTAAGGCTTCTTTGAAGCCAGAGTATTTTGGCATCTTCCCAGAAATTAAGGCCCCTTTGAAGAATCCCCTGATATTGCTTAAGCCCCTGGTCAAGGGCAAAGGTTGCAAGATAAACCATCACGCTAAAAATAAGTGAGGCAAGAAGAACCTCAATAAGGGTATAACCCTTTTCGTAAAATTTTTTCCTTTTCAAATTCATTTCAAAAAACCTCAATGTTGCACAAAATCACGCAAAAATTTTAAAAAAATTCTCCGGGAGAGATAAGCATTTTATATTTCGTAACATACATTTCGTAGGTTTTTTCTATTTTTCCTGAAGATAGGGAGAATGAAACCCTGTAAAGATAAAGTTCATAGGGTGTAGAAAACCCTCCTTCCCACGATTCAATTTGTGGTCTTATCTTCTCAAGAAGGTTTGCCTTCCAGCTAAGGGTAACCCCCTCTCCCAGAGAGAGGCTTTCCTGTCCCTTTGAAAGGTCTGCCTCTTTCACAAGATAGGTTAAGGCCTGAGGGACCTTTGAAGAGATAAGATTATTTTCCCTGATTCTTTCAAGATATTGAAAACCCGTTCTGAAAAGATACATGGCAGATGCCACAGCTCCTGCAAGAATAAGGGCTGAAACGAGAATCTCAAGAAGAAGAAATCCCTCTTTTTTACTTTTCCGCAATTTCCCTTTCTCTTAGGCTAAGTTCGCTAAAGGGTGGATGAATCTCTATTACCCAGCTTGACCTTCCGTAATGGAAAAAAATTACACCGCCATCGGTTGTCCCAGAGGAGTAAAACTTAAAGGGTTTTTTTACCTCTATAAAGCCTCCCTCAATTTTTAAGGTATCTCCTTCAGAAGTAAAAAGGGCTCCTTCCTGAGAGTTAATCTCAATTTCCTTTCCATAAAGAAAGGCCCTTCTTCGCATTTCAGAAAGAAAGAGAAGCACCTTTTCTGCCTCAACCGCCCCTTTGTATCTCTCATACCTTGCCTGTGAAAAGGGAACAATTATTGATAAAAGAAGTCCAACCATCATCACAACGACAAGCAATTCCATAAAGGTAAAACCCTTGGAAGAGGCTCTCATCATTTTTGCCAAACCTAAAGCTTTTTACAGCCTGATTACTCCTGCGCTCATAACTGTTAAAATCAAGGAGATAACTATGAACCCCACGATTAATCCCGTAAAGGTTATAATAACGGGCTCAAGCAAGGTAAGAAGTCTCTTCACTGAGCTTCTGAATTTTTCATCATAAATGTTGTAAAGCTCAAGAAAAATCTCTTTAAGATTTCCTGTTTCTTCTCCCACTTTCAGCATATGCGAAAAGATTTCAGGAAGAACCCTGCTTGAGGAAAAGACCTCGCTTATGGCCCTTCCCTTTCTTATCTCAAAAATGGAGGATTCCAAAAACTCCCTCAATTCCTTATAATTCACGAGATTTTTGGAAAGAAAAAGGGCATCCACAAACTCAATTCCTCCTTTAAGCATGGAGTGCATGGAATAGGAAAAACGAGAAAGATTCAGCTGAAGAAGAAGCCCCCTTATTACAGGGATTTTAAACCAAACCCCCTGAAGATAGGGATTTAAAAATCCCAGATACCCCCTTTTAAAAAGGATAAAGAAGAGGATTAGGCCCAACGCAAAAAATAAAAAGGCCTTTCCAGAAAAAAGGTATCCCAGACTTAAAAGAACTTTGGCTGGAAGGGGCAAATGGGTCTCTCCGAAGATGGAAAAAAATCTCGGAAGAATAAACTTAAAAATCACAAAGAGGGTGACAAGGCTTGCTATCACGAGAAAGATGGGATAAGCCAGGGTGTTTTGAATTTCCCTGCGAAACTGAATTTGAAATTTTAAATAGTCTGCAATATTTTCAAAGGCCTGGGGGAGATTTCCTATGCTTTCCCCTGCAGAAATCATGCTAAGGGTAAGTTCGCTGAAAACCCCCCTTTTACGAAAGGCTTCAACCACGCTTTTTCCCCTCTGGAGGTCCCTGAGTATGTTTGTTAAAATCTCCTGAAAGTGTTCGTGTGGAATGGAGGTTATAAGTATTTCAAAGGCCCTGTCAATGGTTATACCCGCCCGAAGTAAGATGGCAAGCTCCCTGAAAAAACTGTAAAGAACCTCCTCATGGATTTTTCTTTTAAAAAGGCTAAAGCGCCTTGCCGTGAGTTCCCTTTTCTCCTTCAGTTCTAAAACAATGTAGCCCTTTTTACGAAGAAGTTCCCTTGCAGCCCCAGGGGACTCAGCAGAAATCGTCCCGGAAAGAATTTTACCCGTTGAGTCCGAAACCTGATATTCAAATTCCATGACCTTAAGCCACTCTGAGGATCTCTTCCGGGGTGGTGATTCCCTTTAAAACTTTGAGAAAGCCATCTTCCCTCAAGGTGCGAAACCTGTATTCTTTCCTTAAAACCCCTTTCAGCGCCTCAAGGGACTTAGTTTTAACAAAGAGCTCCTTGAGGTAATCGGTGTATTCAAAAATCTCAAAAATGGCAATTCTTCCGTGGTAGCCTGTATTCACGCAGAAATTACAACCCTTTCCCTTTTTCGGATGGCAACCGTTTTCAGAAAGCAAGTCCCTGTATCTTTCGTAAAGGTCCTCAATCTGGTATTGCTCAACCACCCTCTCTGCAGGCACCTCTTCTGCACACCTCGGGCAAACCCTTCTCACAATTCTCTGGGCAATGAGCCCTATTATGGAGGCGTTAAGGAGGTAGTCTTCAAGCCCCATTTCAATGAGCCTGAAGAGGGCACTCGGGGCATCGTTGGTGTGAAGGGTTGAAAGAACGAGATGCCCTGTAAGGGCAGAGTGAATGGCAATTTCAGCGGTTTCCCTGTCGCGAATCTCTCCCACCATGATAATATCAGGGTCGTGTCTCAAAATGGAACGCAGTGCATTGGCAAAGGTAAGCCCGATTTCCGGCTTTACCTGAATCTGATTTATGCCCTCAAGCTGATACTCCACGGGATCCTCAACGGTGATAATCTTTCTTTCCGGGCTGTTAAGACGGGTGAGGATGGAGTAAAGGGTGGTGGTTTTCCCCGACCCCGTTGGCCCCGTAATGAGAATCATTCCGTAGGGCTGAGAAATAAGCTTTAAAAGCAGGCTTTCGTGATCCCTTTCAAGGCCAAGGCTTTTTATGTCAAAGGAAAGCCTTTCTTTGTAAAGAAGCCTTAAAACTACCGATTCTCCCTCCACCATCGGAATGGTTGAGACGCGAAGATCAAGAAGGGTTGAGGCTACCTTTAAGGCAATTTTTCCGTCCTGAGGAAGCCTCTTTTCCGCAATGTCAAGCCCGGCAAGAAGCTTTATTCTTGAAATCACCGCAAGGTAAAAACTCTTCTCCAGAGTCTCTATTTCGTGCAAGATTCCGTCTATCCTGAATCTCACTCTGAAGCTTGCCCCTGAGGGCTCAATGTGAATGTCCGTTGCTCTAAGCTCAACGGCCCTGGTTAGAAGCTGATTTAAGTATTTTATAACCGGAGCTTCAAAGGCAATCTCTTTGAGCTTTTCCACGCTTTCTTCAACCTCAAGGCTTTTGTAAGCCCGGCCTGAACCCTTAATAAGCCTGGCATAGTAAGTAAGGGTTGCCTCATCGGCAAGATAGAGTTTTATACGATAAGGGATTTTTTGAGAAAGATAGGACCTTACAGGGGCATTAAGGGGGTCCTGAGTGATTAGGATAAGCTCTCCCTTATTTTCGTCAAGGGCAAGGGGCACAAAGTGATTTTGCAGTAAAAAACTGCTGTCAAGCTCAAGCCTTTCTATCACTTCAAGGGGGTTAAATTCTATTGAAAAGTCCTCTTTTTTGAAAAGGGGAAGCTTGAGCTGTTCTGAGAGGGCAGAAAGCAGTTGAGACTCCGTTATAACCCCCTCGCTCATAAGAATTTGGCCGAGGTATCCTCCAATCCTTTTTTGAAGCCGCAGGGCCCTTTCCACGGCCTCAGGGTCAATTCCGAACCTTTGAACGAGAATTTCTCCGATTTTCATGAAAGAGGGGTTTTACCAGTTTTTGATGGCTTTTTCGTCAAGCTGTCCGTTTGGCCCGAGGGAATAGAGGTCAAAGGGGCCGTGCTCTCCCGGGCACTTAAACTGATAATCCCTTCCCCAGGGGTCTTTGGGAATCTCCCTTTTTGAAAGATAGGGCCCGCGCCATTTGGGATCTTGAGACTGAATAAGCTCCTGAAGACCGTTGGGGCATCTTCCCACATCAAGCATAAAGGCCTGAACCGCAGAAGAAAGAAGCTCAACCTGGGCTTTGGCTATCTCCTCCTTGGAACGCTCAAACCTTCCCATAAGATTGGGCAAAACGAGTGAGGCAAGAAGCCCGATAATAATTACCACAAGAAGAATCTCCATGAGGGTAAATCCCCTTCTTTTCTTTCGCATCTCTTTCTTTTCCCTCCCCTTTTATTTTTAGTTTATAAAAATAAATTTAAACTCCCTTTAGCAAAATTTCAACAAAGCCTTTTTTCAAAAGACACCGCCCTTTTTATCAAAGAAAAAGTAACTTTTTTTAAAAAAACTTAGTAAAATTGAAATTTTTACTTTTTATTCCTGATATTCGGGATTTTTCAAAAATTTTCTTAGTTGACTTATTTTAAAAGTTAGGTAATTAAGTTAAAAATCTCCCTTGACAAAGGGAAAAACTTTGGTAAAAAAAGTGAGGAACATTAAAAATTTTAAAAATTCCCTCTTGACTTTTAAAGGAAGCTGGCTATAATAAGTTTTAATAATAAAGAAAAAACTTTAAAGGAGGTGTAAGATGAGTAAGAAGAAGTATTTAAAAGTAGGAGTATTGGGTTTAGCGGCTTTAGGGGTTTGTGTTGCTGGGGCTATGGCAGGTCAATTTGCAAGTCCAAATCAGAAATTAGCTCTTGAATTGGTTAATGCAACATCTGGAAAAGTTCAAGAAGTATCGCATTTGAGTTTTCAGCTTTCAAATGGATTTCCAAAAGATGCAAAAGTTACCCTAACTTTGAGTGGGGCAAAATTTACAAATGCACCGGCTGATAATTTAGCTATATGTTATAATGGTAATGCAGTTACTAATATTACTGATGGAGGAGTTGATAATGCTACAGTAGTACTGACTACAACTTCTTCAGTCCCTGCAGGCCAATGGTTGGTACTTAGTAATAATTGTACAACAGATGGTTTTCAAATTACAATACCTGGCTCAGTTTCAGATGGGGACACGATAACTATTTCGGGATCAGTTGATCAAACCGGCGAGCAAATCTCAGCTGGAACTATCTTTACAATTAAGCAGCAAACAAGTGCCGTATATGAAAAGGGAACAAGTAAGATTTCTTATGCTGATGATCTTAAGGCATTTGAAGGCGGGGCCACTTCTTCTAATGCAACCCTTTATGTGAAAAACGCAACCCTTGATGTTAACGCAAATAATGGAAACTTTACCATTAAAATCACTGGAGATTCCTTTGCAGGGGTTGATGATGGAATATGGGGTAACTCAACTCACAATTGCACCTTATCTTTGAATAATGATAAAACTATGTTAAGTAATGATGCCTGCCCCATGTCCAATGTAACTGATACCAATGCAAAATTAACAATTAATGTTTATGGAAATGAAACTCTTTCTGCAAGAAAGTTTTACACTACTCTTAAGACAAAAGCAGATAATCAAGCATTTGCCAGAGAAATTACACTTCTTGACAATGCATTAACCCACGAGTGGGTGCTTGCTGGAACAACTTTCTACATCCCCTTCGTGAGACACAATGCCGATCAGGGAATTTACACAACCATTAAAATTCAGGCTAAAAAGACAGCTGGTATATCTTCTTATCCTGTTTATGCAGAAGTTGTTAAAAGTGACGGAACCACTCAACAAGTCACGGTTTGCGGTGGAACCCTTAATGCAGGTGATGTTTGCACCATTACAGGAGATACCCTTACAACTGGAGCTGGAAAGGAAGAGACCATGGCCACCATTTCCGTGAATGCACCAGAAGAGGCTCTCGGATGCTTTGTGGTTTACAACTATCAGGGTCAGTCAAGAAGGGTGCCCTGCAAGGTGAAAGACGGTAAAATCGTAGAATAGTCCTTTGAAATAGCTTGAGGTTCAAAGGGGGGGCTTAAAAGCCCCCCTTTTTTATGTGGAAAGAATTTATTCGGAGGTCTTTTATGAAAAAAGGGCTTTTCTTTTTTCTCATCCTCTTAGGCCAGTTTTTGGGTCTCAGCCTTCTTTTTGCAGAAAGGCTTGAGTTTCCCCTTTACGCAGGAACCATCGGGGGAGGTGAGTGGGACATTTATCTCTCTCTTAAAGCCAAGCCTTTAAAGGAAGAAGAGCTTTTTGAAGTGCCCTGTGTTAGAAGGCCAACGGAAAAGAAAAAAGAGAAGCTTTTAAAGGAATTAGCCACCCTTGAGAGGGAATACGAAAAGGTAGCAAGGGAGATGGGCTCAAAGCTTGACCTTGAGAGGGCAAGAAAGCTTTACTTTGAGAGCCTCCGGTACGAGGAGACCTGCGAGGTAAACTGTAAGTCAAGAGAGGTTATCGTTAATCTTCCCGGAGGAAACATGCTTTTGAGAGTCTCTGTCCTCATTCCCGAAGAAAAAAAGGAAGCCCTTTTTAATACCCTCTGTAAGAGTGAGGGGAAGTAACACAGGAATAGAGATTTTATGAGGGTTCTTCTCTACGGAGGCTTTGGAGGCTGGCTAAACTTCGGAGACCTCCTTCAGCTAAGAGGAATTCTCAGATTTTATCAGAATAGAAACTTTAACCCCCTTATTCTTTTGCACAAAGGGTCTCTTCAAAGCCCCTTTCACCTTGAGCTTCTTAAGACCCATCTTTCCGAAGACCTCTTGTTTTACGATAGGGGAAAATTCCTCGGGGCTGATTTTAAGGAGGTCTCAGGCTTAGAGGTGGACATCTTTCACCTCTACGGCGGAGGTTTTTTTAACACCTTCTGGGGGAAGGCACAGCTTGAAGTTGTGGAGAGGGCCTTGCATTTCTTTAAGCCCCGAAGATACTTTATAACGGGTCAGCAGGTTTCAAAGGATTTTTTGCCCCCTCTTAAGAGGCACATAGAACTCTTTAAGCCTGAAGTCTTTGCAGTAAGGGATGCAGAAAGCTTAAAAATCTGTGAAGAAGCTGGTCTTGAGGTTGAGTTCAGCTTTGACGATTCAGCGGAGTATCTCCTTGAGGTAAGGGAAAAGATTTTTGTGGATGTGCCCCATCATTTTAAGAATTTTAAGAAAGGGGCCTTTTTTTTGCATCTGAATCTTTCCTATTACACCCTTGGCAGTGAGGACGAAATCTGGGCTTTGAGGGAGAGAATAAAGCCCTATCTTGAAGAGGCGGATGAAGTGATTCTTGTTAAGAGTTTTCAGAACTATAGCCTTGAGGTCAAGGATACCTTGAGGGCGGTGGATTACATCTTTTTAACCCACGAAAAACCAACTGGTAGATTTCTTGACCTTGCAAGTTTTTCCCTAAGAGAGAACTGGGAGGAGCTTAAGGACCACTTTCCTGAGATTTTTTCAGAAAAGGCCTTTGCAGTTTCTAATTCCTATCACACCGCCCTTTTCTTTACCTTTCTTGGGATTCCCAGCTTTTTGATAAAGGTAAATCCTTACTATCTTCAGAAGGGGTGCGAGATGTGGGACGGAGCCCTTCCTCAGGGGGACTTGAAAGACTTACCAGAGCATAAGGAAAGGCAAAAAAGGATTCTTTCTCAACTTCTTGAGAAAAGAGAGGAGTTTTTGAAAAGGTTTTCAGAGGTTCTTGAGGAGGAGGCCTCTTTTGAAAGACCCTATTCTACTGATATTTACACCTATGAAGACCTTTCGGATTTTGGAATAACTCAAAGGGTTGAGATAGATTCTTATGTTAAGAATTTGAGGGATGCCTTGGTGTGGCACGAAGAGGAGAGGCAAAAACTTATTGAATATGCTAAAAAGCTGGAATACAGGGTTTCAAGATTGGAAGAGAAAACTGCATGCCTTGAAGGGGAGTTGAGAAATTTAAGGGAGGAAAGGGATAATTTAAGGGAGGAGCTTGAGAAGATTTACCGTTCAAGGGGCTGGAAGGTTTTGAGTTTTTATTATAGAATTAAGCACTGGCTCCTTGTTAAGCTTGGGGTAATAAAAGAGGGATGATAAAAAGGTATTTTCTTTTAACTACGGAGTATCCCCCTTTTTATGGAGGGGGTATTGCCACCTATTGCAGGCATACTGTAAAGATGCTTACGGAAAGGGGGGTTGAGGTAACGGTTATTCTGCCTGATGAAGGTCTTGAGGGGTCTTTAAGCCTTGAAGAAAGGGGAAATCTCAGGGTTTTCAGGTTTAAACCCGGTGGAGAGCTATATAACTATTTGGGATGGCTTTTGGGTTTGAGCTATCAGTTCAGCGAGGTTGTTAAGAAACTTATAGAAAAAGAGGGGCTTCCTGATGTTATTGAGGCTCAGGATTATCTTGGAATTAGCTATTACCTTTTACAGAGAAAGTATGCCCTGGAAAGCCCCTTTAAGGACTTAAAAGTTATAATAACTCTTCACACCCCCAAGTTTATCTGTGACCTTTACGATGAGGCTCCCCTTTATAAGTTTCCCGAATACACAGTTGGGGAGGCTGAAAAGTGGTGCATAAAAGCAGGGGATGGAGTTATTTCCCCCAGTGAATACTTAAAGAGAGAGCTTCAAAGATTTCCTGAATTAAAGGATGTAGAGATTGAGGTTATTAGGAATCCCTATCAAATAGAAGGGAGTAATTTTCCGACGGAAGATAAAAGGGAGCTCCTTTTTGTTGGAAGGCTTGAGAAAATAAAGGGTATTATTGAATTAATTGAGTATATGAGAAACCTCTGGCAGGAGGGCTGGGAAATACCTCTCTACCTTATAGGAGGAGATACCTGGTTTTATACCAAGGGAAGATGGATGAGTGAGTGGTTAAAAGAAAAGTATGGGTATTACTTTAAAGAGGGCTTTTTGATTTATGAGGGGAAGCTTCCATCTGAAGAGCTAAAGAAAAGACTTTGTGAAAGGGCAAAGATGGGAGTGGTTCCCTCTCTCGTAGAGAGCTTTAATTATGTGACCCTTGAATTAATTGAAAATGGCGTGATTCCCATTGTTTCTGATAGAGTAGGTATAAGCGAAATCTTAGGTGAAAAGGGACTTATTTTTATGCTTGATAACTTTAATTCCTTTAGAGAAAAACTTTTGTTTGCCATAAAGGCAGGGGATGGGGAGCTTAAAGAATTGAGGGAGTATTACTTAAAGCAGGTAGAGGCCTTTTGCGGATATCCTACGGTTTTTGAAAGCAAAATGAGATACCTTGAAAATGTGCTTTATAAAGAAAAAAAGAAAATCTATCCCTTTTTAAGGGAATACAGAACCAATGAGGTTTCAAAAGAAAATCAAGCAGACAATGAGGAAAAGGGACTTTTAAGCATAGTTATTCCCTATTATAACCTCGGAGAGCTTCTTTTTGAAACTTTAAAGTCCGTTGAGGAAAGCACCTATCCACAAAAGGAAATCATTGTGGTAAATGATGCCAGCACAGACCCCAAAAGCCTTGAGGTATTGAAAGAGCTTGAGGAGAGCCGAAAAGACATTAAGATTATCCATAAGGAAAGAAACGAAGGGCTTGCCCTTGCAAGAAATACAGGGGCTTTTTTTGCTAAAGGTGAGTATATTTGCTTTCTTGATGCCGATGACCTTGTGGAGAAGGATTACTTTGAAAAAGCCATTGAAATACTTAAAACCTATGAGAATGTGAGTTTTGTCGGGTGCTGGCTTGAATACTTTGAAGGTTCACAAGGGTTCTGGATCACCTTTAACCCCGAGTTTCCCTACATTCTCTTTCACAATTCCATAAATTCTCAGGGTTGTGTAATTAGAAAGAGAGATTTTTTGAATTTTGGGCTTAATGACCCGAGAATGAAATACGGAATGGAAGACTACGACATGGTGATAAATCTTTTAAAGCACGGAAAAAGAGGAGTGGTTATCCCGAGGGTTTTGTTTAAATACAGGGTTAGAAAAGATTCTATGCTTCGGCAGTTTAATCCTTATACCTATCTTTACCTTTACAAACTTCTTACGGAAAGGCATAAGGAATTGTATGCATGTTATGGCTCTGAGCTATTCAATCTTCAGAATGCCAATGGACCTGCCTTTATGATAGATAATCCGGGCTGGGAGAGTTTTCTCTGGTGGAAGGTTTTGAGAGGTGAAGTATCTGCCCGGGTTTCCTCTGTAGAGGAAATCGTTATTCCTCAGGAATTAAAGGAGTTTTTAAAAAAACTCTGGGGAAAAAGGTGGTTTAGAGTTTCTGCAAAGATGGGAATGAGATTTTTAAAAAAAATTTTAAAATGAGGTTTTCCCTTGTTCTTGGAACTTATGGAAGATACCCTGAGCTTGAAAGATTTTTAAGATCACTTAAAAATCAAGCCTACAAAAATTTTGAGCTTATTCTTTGCGATCAAAATCAGGAGGGCTTTCTTGAGGAACTCCTTTCTGAGTATTCGGGAGATTTTGAAATAATTCATTTGCACTCTGAAAGAGGGCTTTCAAGGGCAAGAAATGCGGGCTTAAAGGTTGTAAAAGGGGATGTGATAGCCTTTCCAGATGACGACTGCCTTTATCCAGAGGATTTGCTTGCCAAGGTAAAAGAAATTTTAGAGGCTTATCCTGAAGTTGACGGAGTTTCAGGAAGGGCTATTTCATTGGATAAAGGCAGAATGGATCAGAAATTTTACAGTGAGAGGACCTTTCTTAGTAAAGAAAATGTCTTTTTCTGCGTTACCTCTTTTACTCTTTTTTTGAGAAGAAAGGTGATAGAGGCAGTGGGGGAGTTTGACGCAAGCCTTGGTGTGGGAAGCGGAACACCCCTTGGCTCGGGTGAGGAGGTTGATTATGTGCTTAGAGCCCTCGGGAAAGGTTTAAAGATTTTATATGTTCCGGATATTGTGGTTTTTCATCCCTCAAAGGATCCGGAGATTGAAGGATACAGCCGAGAGACCCTGAAAAGGGCTGAGGCCTACAATAGGGGATATGCCTATCTTCTTAAAAGGTATCACTATCCTTTGGGTTTTAAATTTAAAGCCCTTCTAAGACCCCTTCTTGGTGCTTTCTACTTTGGTTTTAAGAGAAATTTCAGGAGAAGTATATACCAGTTTTACAAATTTTTGGGCCGGGTAAAGGGCTTAATTCTACATTAAAAGCTTCCCCCTCTTGACATTTAGATCAGTTCGTTAATAAATATAAGTAGGACATTATTATTTTGAATGATTTTTACATTGTTTTTAGAGGTTTAAAAACAGTTAAGAAAAAGCATATAAAAATGGGTGTCAAAATGCCGCCTGCCGGGTTTATGGACACCATCAATTGGCGGGGTATAAATAACCCGGCCTTAAATAAAATTCAATAAAAATTTTTACATTTAACGATATATTGGGAAGGAGGTAGCGGTATGGTTAGCAGATGTTTTTCAATCTTTATTTTGATCCTTTTTCTATTTTTACCAAATTCTAATCTTTTTTCTCAGGAAACAACATTTTTTAAAGTTTATGAAAGTAGCTTAGGTTCTATGAGTGTGCGGGGATATCATTTTGTGGATTCACAGGGTAGAATTTTTTTAAGTGATGTATTAAGGTCCTCTTTGATTTCTGTTGATAATAGTGGAACTATGGATTGGCAGAAACGATATTCAAATATCCTTTACACTAATATAATATCACTTATGGTTTTAATAATTACATTCCCAGGGTTATCACTGTTACCAATGGAACCAAGCTTACCCTTATAGCAAGTCCTTCAGAGAATTTTTCTTACTGGGCTTATGAGTGCTATTATTGTGGGAACAATACGACTTGTCAAGTTGAGATGAATAGAGATAAAAGATGTGCAGCAATTTTTAAGGGAGGTAATGGAAGTAGTTTTTATCCCTTTAGTGATGTTCCGCCAACTCATTGGGCTTACAATGCTATTATGTGGTTTAGGGAGAGGGGTATTACCACGGGGTATGAAGATAATACCTTTCATCCCGATGAATTTGTTACAAGAGGGGCAATGGCAGCATTCTTTATAAGATTGCTTGAGCATACGGATGATCCAGTTTGTGAGGGTGGGATAAAATGCAAGGATAAAGAGCCATATTTTAGCGATGTAGATAGAAACAATCCCTTTTATGCGCACATTCAGAGGCTTAAAGAGCTTGGGATAACAAAGGGATATGATGATGGGACATACAGGCCTGAGGAGTCTATAACACGCCAGGCAATGGCAGCTTTTTTAGTGAGGGCAAAAGAAGGAACTGACGAGCCTATTTGTCAGGGAGGGATACCTTGCTCGCAGACAACTCCTTATTTTCAGGATGTGCCACAAAATCATCCCTTTTTCAGGCATATACAGAGGCTAAAGGAGCTTGGGATAACGAAGGGATGTAATCCACCGGAGAGCACTCTTTTTTGTCCGGATAAACCGGTGACAAGGGCAGAGATGGCAGTATTTTTGTGCAGAATGTATGGGAATTGTCCCAAGTAATTACTTGATTGTATATTTTGCGGGCTAAAGCCTGCAGTGGCTATAAAAGTTTAGAATTATGAAGGAGTGTAATGTTAAAGAACTTTGATAAAGGAGCTTATTTAAGGGGTTTACTTTAGCTTAAAATTTGTTAATTTATAACTTATAGACCTTTTTAAAGGTGATGTGATGGGAGTTAAAAGTTGGCTTTTAAAGGTAAGAAAGGTCTTTCCACCTGAGCAGGCAGAGGTTCTTGAAGAGATGGTGGATATTTTGGATGAATTGGTAAAGGTGAGTGATTTTAATGAGTTAAAGGCCATAGTTGCTGATCTTGCCAAAGCTCAAAAAGAGCTTGCTGAGGCACAGAGAGAAAGTGAAAAAAGATTAACAAGACTTGAGAAAGTGGTGGAGGAGCTTGCAGAGGCACAGAAGAGAACTGAGGAGAGATTGGAGGAGCTTGCAGAGGCACAGAAGAGAACTGAGGAAGAATTGAGGCTTCTTGTTGAGGAGCATAGAGAAACTCGCAGGCAATTAGGAGGCCTTTCTCATACTGTAGGCTATTTTCTTGAAGACAGAGCCTACAAAGGGCTTCCTGAACTGCTCAAAAGGGATTATGGAATTGAGATAATTGAACCTTTAAAAAGGGATAAATTCAAATTAAACGGAAAGAGAATAGAGGTAAACATCATAGGAAAGGGAATAAAAGAGGGAAAGGAGATTTGGATTATAGGTGAGGCAAAGACCCAGCTTAAAAAGAAAGATGTGGAGGCCTTTTTAAAAAGAAGGGAGGTCTTTGAGAAGCTATTCCCCGGAGAGAAGATATATCTCCTTGTTACTTATATGGATGTTGGTGATGCAGCAGAATATGCTCAAAAGAAGAATATAAAGGTGTATTATTCCTATCAATTCCCCCTTTAGGATTATCTTTTTTTCGTCAAGAAAAGTTAATTTAAAAAATTGGTGTAGTATTTATATAAAATGTCCTGTCAAATTTTTATCAATGGAAAGTTTTTAACACAAAGGCTTACAGGAGTTCAAAGATTTGCCTATGAGGTAAGTAAAAGGCTAATTCAACTTGACCAGGAGATTAAGCTCATTTCTCCATCTCCTCCGATGGATATTTATTGTTTTCCTAAGGAAAAGATAATAATCGATAAGTCAGCCTTTAAGGGGGTTATCTGGGAACAGTTAAAACTTCCTCAGATTTTAAAGAAATTTTCTCAACCCCCTTTATTAAACCTCGGAAATACAGCCCCCCTTTTTTATGAGAATAATATTGTGGTAATTCACGACCTTGCCTGGATGAGGTATCCCGAAGCCTTTTCAAGAAAATTTTATCTCTGGTATAGGTTTTTAATTCCAAAGATAGCCAGAAGAGCTTTATTAATTTATACGGTAAGTGAATTCAGTAAAAAAGAGATTGTAGAAGAATTGAAAGTTAAACCCGAAAAGATTAAGGTAGTTTATAACGGAGTAAATGAAAAATTTAAACCCTTGGGGCTTAAAAGAGAAAAATTTATTCTCTGGGTGGGAAGCCTTCAGCCCTATAAGAATCTTGAAAATTTACTTAAGGCCTTTTGGATTTTTAGAAAGGATTTTTCCGATTACAAACTTTGCTTAGTGGGGAGATTTGATGCCAGGGTTTTCCGAAGTGCTGAGCTTCCAAGAGTTGAAGGGGTTGAAGTCCTTGGGGAGAGAGAGGATGAAGCCCTGGTAAGCCTTTATAATAGAGCAAGTCTTCTTATTTTTCCCTCGCTCTATGAAGGTTTTGGGCTTCCACCTCTTGAGGCCATGGCCTGTGGTTGCCCAGTTGTTGCCTCGCTTATACCAAGCCTTAAAGAGATTTACGAAGAGGCTGTTTTTTATGTAAATCCCCGTGATCCAGAAGACATAGCAAGGGGGATTAAAAAAGTTTTGACAGATGAGACCCTGAGAAGTGAATTAATTGCCAGGGGACTTAGCAAAGCCAAAGAATATACCTGGGATCGTACAGTAGAAGAAATTTTTAAATCTATTTGCAGATTGATAAACAAAACTCTCTAAAAATTCTTGAACAATTTTTGGCAGGCTGTAAATCCTACGGCTACCTTTTGGGGTAAAGAGCTTTAGGTCTTTCAGCTACCAAATGGATTGAAATTTTATACAGGTTAAAGCCCTAAGCGACTCCCTTTGAAAAGGATTTTTATAAAAGATTTTGCAAAGTGCCTTTGCGTATGCTACAATACTTAATTTACAAAAAGACTTTATGCTGGTGTTTATACTTTATGAAATCTCTGAAAGAAGATTTGGCCTTTCTTACTAAGCAAAAAAATATCTTTTACATAGGTATTATTTTTTTTAACGATATTTTAGTCTTTTATTTTACCTTAGTTTTGGCTTTTTATGTGAGAAAATCATTGAATCTTTCTTTTCTTCCTGACTTTTCCTATTCTTTGCTTCATTTTTTGAAAATGGTTTGGATTCCCCTTATTTTTTTCTTTTTTCTTATCTATGAAAAAACCTATGATTTTACAAGGCCATTTTTAGTAGAATTTAAAAACTTAATAAAAGTCAATCTATTTACTTTTATTGTTTTATTTATAGTAATAGCCATTACGAAAAAATATGACCAGTTTTCAAGATTGATGATTTTTATACATTTTTTCTTTCTTTTAATTTCTTTGCCATTAAGTAGATACCTTATTAGAAGAATTTTTCAGCAAAATTTATTTGTTAAGAAATGTATGTTTGTTGGAAAAGATGATATTAATTCTAAAAATCTTACCCAAATTTTACATAGCGATTATGGTTATATTATTGAAAAAAATATAAGTATGTCTGATAAATATGAAGATAAAGTCAAAAGTCTAAATACTCTTAAGGATGAAATCTTGGCAAAGGGTATAAGTGTTTTAATTCTTGATAAAAGAGTGTTTAACACCTATGATTTTTCTTTATATCTAATCAAATTGAGGAGCTATGTGGAAGAAATACTCCTTTTTGACCCAGATTTTAAACACTCTTTGGTTAATTTTGAGCAAATCTGGTTTCCCCATACGGAGTTTCTTTTGCTCAAATTTAAGAGTGGTCTTGAGGTTTTTTTTAATCAGGTTGCCAAAAGGTGTTTAGATATTCTGTTACTTCTTGTAATTTTGCCTTTTTTTGTTGTACTTTTTGTTATTTTGGCGCTAATTATAAAACTTGACTCACCAGGGCCTGTTCTTTTCAAACAAAAGAGAGTTGGAAAAAGGGGAAAAGAATTTGAAATTTATAAATTTAGAACCATGTGGATGGATGCAGAAGAAAGGCTTGAAAAGTGTTTGAATGACCCTGTTAAGAGGGAGGAATGGGAATGTTATCGGAAACTTAAAGACGATCCCAGGATCACAAGAGTTGGAAGGTTTCTGAGAAGATTTTCCTTGGATGAACTTCCTCAAATTATAAATGTATTAAAGGGGGAGATGAGTTTTATCGGGCCAAGACCGGTAACCCAAGAAGAATTAGAACTATATTACAAAGAATATGCTGAAATCTATAAAGAGGTGCTTCCAGGAATAACGGGTTATTGGCAGGTTTCCGGAAGAAACGAAATAGATTATACTACCCGAGTGGTCATGGATGTCTTTTATGTGCTTAATTGGTCAATCTGGTTAGATCTTTACATTCTTTTAAAGACAATCCCTGCCATACTTTCAGGAAAAGGTGCCTATTAATTTCCATGCGAGTCCTCCAGGTGGCAAGATTTTACCCACCTTATGTGGGTGGAACAGAAAGGATTATTCGCGAAATCACAGAGGGTTTAAATAAAAGAGGTATAAAATGTGATGTTTTATGTGCTAACACCTCTTATGAATACAGGGAGGAACATAAAGAAGGCTTTACAATTTATCGTGTAAAGAGCCTGGGAAGCTTTGCCTCAACTCCTTTATCACCGCAATTTATAACCAAATTTAAAGAGATTGCAGAAAATTATGATATAATCCACTTTCATCATGCAAATCCTGTGGGGAATTTAGCCTACCTTTTGACAAAACCAAAAAAACCCAGATTGATCATTCATTATCATTTTGATATAGTTCGCCAGAAAATTCTTTATCTTTTCTATAAACCTTTTCTTCTCCGGCTCCTGGAGGAGAGTTCTGCCATTGTTGTGACCTCACCTTATTATGCCGAAGGCTCTCAAATTTTGAATAAATTTCGGGATAAATTGATGGTAATTCCCCTCGGAATAGAGAAGAAATTAAAGATAGATCCTGAGAAAGTTAAAATTATTAGAGAGCGTTTTAAGGAAAGAAAAATAATTTTTTCTCTTGGGCGTCTTGTTTATTATAAAGGATTTGAATATTTGATTGAAGCGGCCCATTATTTGGGAGAAGATTATGTGATTCTTATTGGAGGTGAGGGGCCTCTTGAAGGGAAACTTAAGAACTTGGCTGAGAAGGTGAAGGGAAATATTCTTTTTCTTGGGAAAATTCCAGAAGCTGAGCTTGGAAATTTTTATGAGGCCTGTGACCTTTTTTGTTTACCCTCTGTTGAGAGAACAGAGGCCTTTGGGGTTGTAATCCTTGAAGCCTTTTCTTTTGGAAAACCAGTGGTTGCCACCAATATTCCTTTCTCTGGAGTTTCTTGGGTAAATGTTCACGGAAAAACTGGTTTAAATGTAGAACCAAAAAATCCCAAAGCTTTGGCTGAGGCTATAAAAAAAATTTTAGAAGATGAAAAACTTTATAAAGAGTTTTCAAAAAATGCCTATCAGAGATGGAGAAAATATTTTACAGTTGAAAAAATGGTAGAAGAAATTATAAGACTTTATCAGAAAGTATTAGAGCCCCAGAGAAAGGGGCTCTAATACATTGCAAAGATTTTTAAAAGAGGGCGCCGTTTTTGAGGGAGATGTATATTCCAAGAGCAACCATTACTACAATCCAGAGCCACATAAGAATAACTGCCACCCTTCCAAGTTCGTGAGCACCAACCTCTTTAATCCCCTTTCCTGCTTTATAAGCAACAACGGCAACATAATAAAGAACTATCAGTCCCATTAGAAAGGTGAGCAAGAAAAGCACAAGAGAGCCAAGGGAGAGATTCACCGGATAATCTGCAAAGGAGTATCCTACCAAGCCGAAATAACTCATTCTTAAAGCTTCACGGGCTAAACTCATTACAAGAACAGTTATTCCGAGAAATAAAGCTGTAGGAAGGGCATATCTTGCAGGGTCTTTCTGAATATAAAAAAGAAAGGCGATAAATAAAAGGCCCACAATGAGTGCCAGAATAAAATAGGAATTTGTCATAAAGTTAAGTTCCTTAGGAAGGCTAACCAGCCATAAAAACCCTGCCACAGCTTGAAGAAGTGAGAAGATTAGAACAAGCTTTGCTCCTAATCTTTCCACCCAATCAAGATAAGCAGGGTCATATTTATTTCTGAAGTATTTGGAATAAAAGATAAGCCATACCCCTGTTACCGCTAAAGCAGGAAGCATAAAATGAAGAAACCTAAAAATTTCAAAGGCATGAAGATATTTTCCACTTGAAATGTAGGTATTGTTAAGGGTTGCAAAGCTTGGCCATTTCTCGGGATAAAGCTGTGTAACTGCAAGGGAATGCATAACTATGCCTGCAAGAATAAGAAGGGCTATAGAAAGAAGAGGCCAGATAATGGAGCCCCTTCCTTCGTATCCTCCACCAAGATAGAAAAAGTAGGCAAAAAGAAAGGCTAAAGCTATAAATACCAAAAAAAGAAGGGCCCATACAGCAGAAAGGGTGTTAGCGGTATACCAGAAGGGATCATAAATTACCTGAATAAAAAGAAGGGGTGCTACCCCTAAAACAATAGCCCAAGAAATGGCGTTAACAACAAGCCTTGAAAGAGAAGAGGAAAGTTTGGTCCAGTAATCTCCCTTTTTGAGTTTTCCCCAGATTATCAGGGCAAGAGAGCCAATAACAAGATTCACCAGGATAATATGAAGAGCAAAGGTTAAAACAAGAAAAATATCAAAAACAATGGGAGGAGAGGGAAGCCCTGCTACATCTCTCATGGCTTTAATGTATTCTCCTATGGTCATAGCCGACCTCCTTTTTTTACTTTTTAATCAAAGTGAAAAGATATTCAGCAGCCACTTTTCTTTCCTCGTCATTTCCGGCAAAGGGCGGCATATAAGGAAAGGTGGAAAGGGCAGAAAGAAAAGCATCAATATCTTCAGGACTTTGAGGGGAGAGCTTTCCGAGAAGCACAGGAAGAGGTCTTACACCCTTTGGTGTAAAGGAATGGCAATTTGCGCAATTATGAAAAGCAATAATTCTTCCTACTTCTAAACGATTTTCAGGGGTTATCTTTCTTAAAGATTCGGGTAAATAGCCAAGTCTTGGAAGTAAACCTTCTTGCTGGATAAGTTCAATTTCAGCTTTTATATTTTTTGCTGGAAGATCCCTGGCAATCACCTGATGGCCATACATAAAATAATTTATAATATAAGGTCTTCTCAAGCCTTCTCTTATACCCTCAGCACAAAGGATTCCAAGAAAGGCAACCAGTATGAAAATAAAAGAAAGAGTAAAGTTATTTAATTTTGGAACTACAAAGCCTGTGAGAAGAAAATAGAGACTCAAAATTAGATAACAGACAAGGGCAATTTTCCCGAGTTTTGAAAGATAGGGAAGCCCTGTATAAAGTTCTTTGGCAGTCTGGGGAAGTTTAAAGGCATACCAGATAACAAAGAGGCCTCCGAGAATCATCCCCACAAAGGCGGTTTTTGAAATAATCCTTGTAAGATCAAGTTTTGTTTCTTCTTTCAGGGTTGAAGCAATGACAAGACCGTAAATTCCTGCAATTCCAAACATAAGAAAGGTTCTTGCAAAAAGCTGAGGGAAATAGGTGGGATTGAAAAAGCCATCAAAGAAGTCTCCAGTTTCAAGCCATTTTCCAGGGGTTAGCATAAAGGCAAGAATACCTGTTATGATGATCATACTGATCCAGGCAGCAATGGCATAGAGATATCCAATTCTTATGTGGGTTTTAGGATCCACTTTTCCAAAGGTGTAGTAGTAAGCGTAAATGGTTGCAATTTCAATGAGAAAAAAGACCCACTCAGTTGCCCATCCCCAAACATAGTTGTGAATAAGCCCTGAAATGCCTCTCGGGCTTGAGACTGTTGCTGAATACCAGATGCCTATTCCTGAAAGGGATCCAAATATAAAGCTGAAAATGAGAAGTAATAGAGTAAAGCGTTTAACAAAATCAAGATAATCCGGACGATTTTTGGAATAAGCCAGTTTCTCAATGTAAACAGTAACCCAGAGAGCTCCAACTGCAAGATGAGAGGGCAAAACATGAAAAGAGGCGATAAGCCCAATAACTAAGGCGGAACTTAAATAGGGTACCTCCCATATCGGATACATACCCCCCTCCTTTTAAAGAAATTCTAAAATTAAAATTTAAAAAAAATGGAATTTTAAGTCAAGGGTAAATTTTGAAGGGGGGCCTTAGCCCCCTATAGAAAGAAAACTTAATTGTCAAGTTCTGAGGGGTTCCAAGTATCGGCTACTCTTCCTGCAAGTTCAGGGGAGGGCTTAAGAGTAGTTTTTCCAGGTTTCCAGTTGGCAGGACAGGCCTCAGCCCCACCTGTGGCCCTAATGTGTTGAGTTGCCTCAATCATTCTCACAAGTTCATCAAAGTTTCTTCCCACAGGGGCATCATAGATATGAACAATTTTGATTATACCGTCAGGATCAATAAGGAAAGTGCCTCTGAGATTAATTCCTGCCTTTTCGTCATAAACACCGTAAAGGGTTCCAATTTTTCCACCCAGGTCTGAGGCCATGGGAAAAGGAAAGCCTCCAGGAATAAGCTTTGATAATTCCGTTTCCTGCCAAACCTTATGAACAAAAACTGTGTCAATACTTATAGCAAGAAGCTCAGTATTTAATCTTTTTAAATCTTCAGCCTTGGCAGCAACTGCTGCCATCTCTGTGGGTCAGACAAAGGTAAAATCTGCAGGATAGAAGAATAAAACCAGCCATTTACCCTTATAATCAGAAAGCTTAACAGTTTTAATACTTCCATCTTTGAAATAGGCCTGAGTTTCAAATTCTGGTGCTGGAACTCCTGGTCTTACACACATAAGACACCTCCTTTTTATAAATTTTATTTTTTAAATTAATTTCTTCAAAGAAAAATTCAAGACTAATAGAAAATTTTTATAAAATGGGTATATTTTTGAGTTTTTGCCACAGGCAAAGTTTTGGCTATCCTTTTATGAAATTTTTTCTATAACAGCTTGTATTTTGTTTCATATTCCATTAAAATAAAATCCATGCGGGAGCGAAGGTCTTTTTTGAGAATTCCCTTTGAAGAAAAAGTGGAATTTCTCTGTCCAAAGGGAACCTTTTTTGGGTATTTAAAGGATATGAGTCTTGGTTCGGTTTTCATTGAAAATCCGGAATATTATCCTTCTCCTGATGAAGAGGTGGCCCTTGTTTTTCAGATTAAAGACACTGAACCTCCCATTAAAATTTTTTTCAAAGGAAAGGTTTCAAGGATTGAAAGCCAAAGAGGTTTTGCTGTAAAAATATTAAGCATTCCTCAAGAGTCCTTTCAGCATCTTAAGAATTTTCTTTTATATAATGCTCCTTCGGCAGAAATTGCCGAACTTGAAATAAAGAAATTTCTCGGAGAATATGATCCATCCCATAAGCTTATAAAGGTCTTAAATATTTTACATCTCAAAAATGAGATAATGCCCTTTTTACTTGAGAGGGCCTTTCTTTATAGTCCTGAAAACCCTTTTATTTTGGCAAGCGGAAAGAGAAGCCCCTATTACCTTGATTGCCGTCAAATTACCCTTTATGGTCCAACTTATAAACTTATTGGAGAGCTCTTTTGGGAAGAATTAAGATATACCGATATTGAAGGCGTTGCAGGAATGAGCTTGGGGGCTGATCCCATTGTATGTGGAATTCTATCTGCTGCTTTAAATGAAGATAGAACCCTTGAAGGAATTTTAATCCGCAAAGAAGCCAAAAAATACGGAACAGGTAAACAGCTTGAAGGTAGATTTTGGAAAGGGATGAAAATAGCGGTAGTTGAAGATGTGGTAACTACAGGTGGTTCTCTAATTAAAGCCATTGAGGCCTGCGAAAAAGAAGGGCTAAATATCGTTTTAGTTCTTGCCTTGGTTGACAGAGAAGAAGGAGGAGAAGAAGCTTTGAAAGAAAGGGGATATCATCTTAAGGCCTTCTTTTCTCTTTCAGAAATTATTTCTGCCTATCAGGAAAGGCAATCCTCCTAAAAAATGCCTGAAATTTATATATTGGCTTTTATCTTTTTTATTTCTGCTTTGATCCATGGGCTTGTTGGGTTTGCCTTTGCTTTGACAGCTCTTCCTTTGATTGCTCTTTTTAAAGGAGTTAAATTTGCCGTTCCCCTTCTTTCTCTTTTTTCCTTTACTGTTAATCTCATTATGCTTTTTATCCTTCATGAAAAGAGAATTTTAAAGATTCCTATAAGATTTTTTTTGGTAATAATTTTGGGAGCTATCCTTGGAGTGAGAGGATTTACTCTTTCTTCTGAATACACATTAAGAATAATTCTTTTCTTTGCCATCTTTGTATTTTTTTTGTGGGAGCTATATCAACTGAAATATCATCAAAATATACAATTTGTTCATAATATAAATCCCGAGGCATTTAAAAATCCCAAAGCTCTTTTGATTGCCTTTCTTGTAGGGTTTCTTGCGGGGTTGCTAAATACACCTGGTCCTCCCATAGTGATGTATCTTACCCTTTTACATTTTGATAAAAATCTCTTTAAGGCTACTTTACAGATAATCTTTGCCTTTTCTGCCCTTAATGCAGCTATTAATCATTATCTTTCTGGAAATCTTACCTTTGAACTTTTTAAAATTTATCTCCTTTGTATGCCCGTTGTGCTTATTGGTATGATTTTGGGCCAAAAACTTTACGGAAAATTGAGTAACAGGGTGTATTATTATTTGGTAAATGTTTTTCTTTTAATATCAGCTCTCCTTTTACTTATAAAACCAGGAACTTAAGGAGGTAATCTTATGAATGTTCCAGAGGGCTTTTTGTTTTCAGGGGTTGCTTCAGGAATAAGGAAAAAGGGACGCCTTGATCTTGGGTTAATATACTGTGAGGAAAAGGGGGTTTCCTGGGGGATTTTTACTAAAAATAGTGTTAAAGCTGCTCCTGTAATTATTGGAAAAAAACACATAAAAAATCCTGTAACAAGGGCCATTCTTGTTAATAGCGGGATTGCCAATGCTTGTACCGGAAGGGAGGGCCTTGAAAGGGCTGAAAGAATTTTAAAGGCTCTTTCTGAACATTTATCCATAAAAACTGAAGAAATTCTTCCTGCTTCAACAGGAGTTATAGGAGAACAGCTTCCTGAGGAAAGGATTATAGCAAGCCTTCCAGAACTGGTAAAAAGGCTTTCTCCCTCAGGTTATGCAGATTTTGCTCAGGCCATTATGACCACTGATACTTTTCCCAAAATGGTTTCTAAGGTTACTCAAGATGGAGTAGTTATTTTAGGAATTGCCAAAGGGGCAGGAATGATTGCCCCTAATATGGCCACTATGCTTGCCTTTATCTTAACAGACGGAAAGATAGATAAAGAAGATTTGAAAAGGCTTCTTTCCAAAGCTGTTGAGGAATCCTTTAATAGAATCACCGTTGACGGAGACACAAGCACTAATGATACGGTTTATGCCCTTTCCAGTCAAAAAAAGGAGATAAAAGCTTGGGAAGATTTTTCTAAGAAATTTCAGGATGTTCTATATGAACTTTCCAAAATGATAGTAAAAGACGGAGAAGGTGCCTCCAAGGTTATAAAAATTGTTGTAAAAGGAGCCAAGACCAAAGAGGAGGCAAAAATTCTTTCTCAGGATGTTGCCAATTCTCCTCTTGTTAAGACTGCTTTTTATGGAGAGGATCCAAACTGGGGAAGAATTATGGCTGCCCTTGGGAAAAGGGGAATTTCTCTTGATCCTGAAGAGGTGGAAATATATTTAAATGGAATACCCTGGATTAAAAATTTAATTCCCCAGACTGAGGAAGAAATTTTAAAAAAGGAGATGCAAAAAAATGAGATAGAACTTCTCATAAAGCTCAAAAGGGGTAAACAGAGTTATTGGATACTAACCTGTGATTTAACAGAGGAGTATATAAGAATTAATGCTTCATACAGGAGTTAATAAAATGAAGGAAAAAAAGGAAAGGGAAGAAAAGGAGGAAGAAAAACCGTTCTGTGAAAAATATAAGGAGTATGTTTCTATTAAAGAAGGTTGTAAACATCCCAAGGAATACTGTCAATTCAGGAAACAGTGCTTGTTATATTTCAAATCTAAATTTAAGGATTTTTGAAATATGAAAATACTTATTACCAATGATGACGGTATTTATGCAGATGGGCTCTGCGGGCTTTATTTTGCCTTAAAAGATGAGCACGAGGTTTATATCGTTGCTCCTGAGGTTGAAAGAAGTGCTGTTGGGCATGCCATAACCATTCATTATCCCTTAAGGGTAAGAGAGGTGAGAAGGGGGAAATTTTTTTGGGGGTATGCTGTTTCAGGGACCCCTGCTGATTGTGTTAAGCTTGCCATCTATGAATTGGTAGGTCCTGTTGATCTTGTCATTTCAGGTATTAATAGAGGGCCTAATGTGGGAATAAATGTGCTTTATTCGGGCACGGTTTCTGCAGCAACGGAGGCTAAAATTCTTGGGTTCAATGGCATAGCAGTCTCCATTGATGCCTATGAAAACATAGATTACTGCTTTGCCTCATATTTTGTTGCAAAGTTTATAAAGGAACTTGATAAAATTCCCCTTGATACCCCTTTTTGTTTAAACATAAATATTCCTCATTTAAATCCTCATCAAATAAAGGGTATTAAATTTGTAAGACAGTCTATAGCAAAATTAAAGGAATTTTTTGAGAGAAGACTGGATTTACACGGAAAGATATATTACTGGCAAGGTGCCGAAGAACATACGGAAATCGATGATGAAACCGATGTAATAGCTTTAAAAAATGGTTATATTACCATAACACCCATTCATTTTGATTTGACTTCTTATAAAGATCTTAATAGATTATTAAATTCAACATATTTAAAAACCTTTGAAATTTAATCTTGTTTTTTCTAAAAAATGGTTTAAGTTTAATAGAAAAAACAGGGAGGTTAAATTATGAGAAAAAGAGGTAGAACCATTACGATTGATGATGTCAGATTTGTATATGAAAATTATGCTAAAATGAGTGCCAGTGAAATTGCAGAGAAATTAGGAATCAGCAAGTTCCAGGTCAATAAAATTGTAAATGAGTTAAGAAAAAGGGGAGTTGAAATTCCTAAAAAAATAGGCAAAAAAATTAATGTTTATGATGCCTTTGTTGAAGAATTGAAGAAGAAGGGAAAGGCCTAAGTAAGAATTTTTTCTATTAAGTGACAATCCTTTTCAATCTGGGTTTTTAATTCTTCAACAGAAGAAAATTTTTTCTCACTTCTTATGTATTTTATGAATTCAATGCGAATAATCTGGTTATATAAATCTTGAGAGGTAGCAAAATTTAAAAGATGGACCTCAAGGGAGAGTTCTCTCTCATCAAAGGTGGGATTAAAGCCTATGTTTAAAGCACCTTTATATTTTTTATCGTGAAGATAGGCAAAGACAGCATAAACTCCTCTTGCTGGAATGAGTTTTTCCTTTGAGACGGAAAGATTAGCTGTGGGAAAGCCAAGGAGCTTTCCCCTTCCCTTTCCTTTAATAACTTTGCCTGTCAAAAAATAGGGTCTTCCAAGAAAGAGAGAAGCTTTGTCAACCTCTCCCTTTGAGATAAGGTCTCTTATCAAAGAGCTTGAAACTCTTTTTTCATCAATAATAACAGGAGGTACAATTTTTACCTGAAACTGATATTTTTCACCTAATTTTTTAAGTAATTCTGTGTCTCCTGAACGATTTCTTCCAAAACGAAAGTTGAATCCTACAATCACATAACGGGCTTTTAAATAATCCACTAGATACTTTTCCACAAAAAGATCAGGAGAGAGTTCTGCAAGGGCACGCGTAAAGGGTAGTATAGCGATCTTTTGTAAGCCTTCCTTTTCAATTAATTCAAGTTTTTCTTCAAGGGTGGTTAAGAGTTTAAAAGAAAGATGGGGCTGAATAACCCTGCGGGGATGAGGATCAAAGGTAACTACTATTGGCTCAAGATTAAAAGTATGAGCTATTTTTAGAGTTTCTTGAAATAGGGCTTTATGCCCAAGGTGAATTCCATCAAAGGCACCAATAGTTATTGCTGTTTCAAAGGGTAAGGGAAAGTCCTTAAGTGAAAAGATTTCCATTTTTACCTTCTATAAGACGAATGAAGCTATCAAAGAGATAGAGAGAATCATGAGGACCTGGGGCATTTTCAGGGTGATACTGAACTGAAAAGGCTCTAAGTTCTGGATGATATAAACCTTCAGAGGTATTGTCATTCAAGTTAATGTGGGTTTTTATCACCTCCTTAGGGAGTTCCTCCATTTTTACACAAAAACCGTGATTCTGAGAGGTGATTTCCACCTTTTTATTCAAAAGATTTAAAACAGGGTGATTGATTCCGCGATGACCGAATTTAAGCTTAAAGGTTGAGGCACCAAGGGCTTGGCCCAAAATTTGATGCCCAAGACAAATGCCAAAAATGGGTTTTTTACCGAGAAGCTCTCTCACAGTGTTAACTACATAGGTAAGGGGAGCAGGATCTCCAGGGCCATTTGAAAGGAAAATTCCATCGGGATTGTGTTTGAGAATTTCTTCAGCTGAGGTGTGAGCTGGAAAAACCAGACATTCAGCCTCCCTTTCTGCAAAGAGCCTAAGCTGGTTGTATTTAAGCCCGCAATCAAGAACCGCTATTTTATATTTTGCTTTTCCTTTAAAAGTAGTTGCTGAAAAATCAAACCCTTCTTTATCGTAAAAATAAATTTTAGGAGTGGTGACATATTGCACAAGGTCTCTCCCCACATAAGCCGGGCTTTCTTTTATTTTTTCAAGAAACTCTTTGGGATTAAGGGTTTCTGTGGTTATTCCTCCTTTCATGGCTCCGAAGTTTCTTAAGTGTCTCGTTAGGGCTCGGGTGTCCACTCCCTCAACAGCAAGGATATTGTTTTCCTTTAACCACTCTCCAAGGGATTTCTCAGCCCGCCAGTTGCTGTAAAAAGGTTGATATTCTCTTACAATGAAGCCAGCAACCTGAATGCGAGCACTTTCCATATCCTCTGAATTTACTCCGTAATTTCCAATAAGGGGATAAGTCATGGTAACAATCTGTCCGTAATAGGAGGGATCGGTGAGAATTTCCTGGTAGCCAGTCATTCCCGTGTTAAAAACTATTTCTCCAAAGGTTTCTCCTCTTATGGTAAAGGAATAGCCCCAAAAATGGGTGCCATCCTCAAGCATAACAAGGGCCTTAATTTTTTCCCTTTTCATTTTCGGTCTCCCTTTGTTTTTTTAGTTTTTCTTTGGTATACCAGAGAAGATATTCTCTTATAAACCCGTCAATTTCACCATCAAGAACCTCATCCACCTTATAAACCTCATACTGAGTACGATGATCCTTTACCACTTTGTAAGGGTGAAGGGTGTATGTGCGGATCTGGTTCCCCCAGGTAATTTCTTTTTTCTCTCCAATTAAAGCCTCTTTCTTTTCTTCAAGTTCTTGCTTTTTCAATTGATAAAGCTTTGCTTTCAATATTTTTAAGGCGGTGGCTTTATTCAAGTGCTGACTTCTTTCGTTTTGGCAGGTAACCACAATACCTGTGGGAAGGTGGGTTATACGCACAGCACTTTCTGTTTTGTTGACATGCTGACCACCGTGCCCGCTTGCACGCATGGTTTCAATTTTTAAATCCTCTGGCCTTATCTCAACCTCAATGTCTTCCTCAATTTCAGGGATAACCGTTACCGAGGCAAAGGAGGTATGGCGTCTTGCATTGGCATCAAAGGGGGAAATTCTTATGAGCCTGTGAATCCCCTTTTCTCCTTTAAGAAGTCCATAAGCATTAGGGCCTTCAATAAGAAGAGTGGCATTTTTTATACCTGCCTCCTCTCCTGCAAGATAGTCAACCAATTTTACTCGAAAGCCCTTTTTCTCTGCAAAGCGGGTATACATCCTGAGAAGCATTTCTGCAAAGTCCTGGGCGTCAGTTCCACCTGTTCCTGCATGAATGCTTAAGATGGCATTGGAACTATCGTATTCCTCAGAAAGAAGAAGGGTTGCCTCTTCTTTATTTAGAAGCTCTTCAAAGTTCTTAATTTCTTGAAGGAGCCCTTCAAGAATCTCCTCAGATTGTTCTTCTTTGTAAAGGGAATACCACTCAAGAAGTTCTCCCAAGGCCCTTTCAAGTTTTTCAAAAAGGGAAAGCCTTTGAGAGAGATTTGCTCTTTCTTTAAGAAGTTGTCTGAATTCAGGGGAATTCCAGTCCTGATTTTTCTGAAGAGTTTCTTCTATAGAAGCAAGCCTTTTCTTAAGTCCCTCTGGGTCAAAGACACCCCCTTAAATCAGAAAGTTTCTCCTCAAAGTTTTTTAAAACCTTTTCAAAATCAATATTTTTTAAGGGTAAAATATTTTCCGTTGAATTTTTCTTTAAAACCTTCTGAGTCTTCATTTTAAATCAACCTCCGCACCCTAATATAATACAATTTTTTAAGATTTGAAGGGAAAAATTTTTTGAGATGATCTTAAGTAAAGTGATATATAAAATTGGCTGTTCTCAACTTTAGGTTTTATAATAATTTTTATTTTTGCGTGGACCAAAAGCTTGCAGCAATCATATCTAACTTTTCGATTTTTCTGAGCCCTAAATAAGTGCCCTTGAAATTTTTCAAAAATTTGGATCTAATAATAAATATGAAGTTTTATCGAACCTTACATCCAAGGCCAGTTGTTGTTATTGGAAGCGGGGACACTGAAAAAGGTATAATCAATTTTATGGCCTGTGCTTGGATTACTCCTCTTTCTGATGAGCCTCCTCTTCTCGGATTTGCATGTTCAAAGGAAAATTATACCCACGGGCTTATAAAGGAATTTTCTCAATTTTCTGTAAACATTATTGAGGATTGCGAGCTTATTTTTAAGCTTGGAAGCACAAGTGGTTCTGAAATTGATAAAGTCAGAGCTTTTGCACTAAAGGTAAAAGGCGGAAACATTTTGAGAGTGCCTTTGCTTGAAGAGGCCCTTGCCACTCTTGAATGTAAAGTAATAAAAGAGGTTGAGGTTGGGGATCACACCTTTTTTATAGGTGAGGTAAAAAATTGGGAGGCAACCAACTTTGATGAATACGGGTATAAAGAGTTCTGGAGAATACCTCTTCACAAAGGTGGAAGAGCCTTTTGTTACCCTTCCAAAAAACTCTTCTTCATCAAAAAATAGAGAAATCTTTACCCTTGGAACCTCAACAAGAACCCTTTCAGAATTTGTTGAAATTCTGAAGTTTTATGAAGTTGAGCTTGTAATTGATGTAAGAAGATGGCCAAAATCTAAGAATTTTCCTCATTTTAATAAGGAAAATCTTGAGAGGATTCTTAAAAAGGTAGGAATTGAATACCTTCATCTTGAAGATTTAGGAGGCTATAGAAAAGAGGGCTATGAAGAATATATGAAAAGCAGGAGCTTTTCCGAGGCCTTAAAAAGGGTTATTAAAGAGGCTGAAAGAAAAAGGGTTTGTATAGTTTGCGCAGAAAGATTCCCCTTTCGCTGCCACAGAAAGTTTATTTCTCAAGCTTTAAAAGGAAAGGGCTTTTCTGTAAAGCACATTTTGGGGCTTGAAAATATTTATGAATCAAAATAATTGAGAAATTTAATTTTTAGAGTAAATTTTTACTCCATGAGTGTGCTTGTTTCCATAAGTATTTTTCCCCTTGATAAAGGTGAGAGTGTAAGCAATTATGTTGCAAGGGCTGTAAAGGTTATAAAGGATTCAGGATATCCTTACAGGGTATCTCCCATGGAGACAACCTTTGAAACAGAAACTCTGGAGGAGGCCTTAGCAGTAATCAGGAAATGCTTTGAGGTAATGGAGCCTGATTGTAATCGTATTATCTGTAATGTTAAAGTGGATTATCGCAAGGGAAGAACCTTGGGGATTATTTCCAAACTTAAATCCCTTGAGGAAAAAATGGGAGAATCCATAGAAAAAGGTTTAAATCTTTAATCAAGGAGGAATCATTGAGACCTAAAAAGATTGTTCTTGCTTATTCAGGAGGGCTTGATACCTCGGTGATTTTGAAATGGCTTATAGAGAAGTATCAATGTCCTGTTATAGCCTTCTGTGTAGACCTTGGACAGGAGGAAGATTGGGAGGAGATTAAGAAAAAAGGCCAATCCTTAGGGGCTGAAAAGGTTATTATTCAGGATCTAAAGCATGAATTTGTTAAGGAGTATTGCTTTTTTGCCATAAAGGCAGGGGCCCGGTATGAGGATTGGTATCTTCTGGGGACATCCCTTGCCCGTCCGCTTATTGCCAAGGCTCAAGTTGAGGTAGCTTTAAGGGAAGGGGCTGATGCCGTTGCCCATGGTGCAACAGGAAAGGGAAATGACCAGGTTCGTTTTGAACTCACCTATTCTGCCCTTGCCCCCCAGCTAAAAATTATTGCTCCCTGGAGGGAATGGGAATTTAAAGGAAGAAGTGACCTTATTGCCTATGCGAAAGAAAAAGGGATCCCGGTTCCAGTAACCCCTGAAAAACCCTACAGTATTGATGCCAATCTTTTTCATATAAGTTATGAGGGAGGAATTCTTGAAGATCTCTGGCAGGAGCCCCCTGAGGATATGTTTATTCTTACCACTTCTCCAGAGCAGGCCCCTGATGAGCCCCTATATCTGGAAATAGACTTTGATAGAGGGGAACCCGTTGCCATAAATGGAGAGGCCCTATCCCCTGTTGAACTTCTTAAAAAGCTGAATTACCTTGGAGGGCTTCACGGAATAGGAAGAATTGATATGGTTGAAAATCGCTATGTGGGGATAAAATCAAGGGGGATTTATGAGACCCCAGGGGGAACCATCCTTCACATAGCTCATAGGGCGTTAGAGCAGATAACCCTTGACCGTGAGGTTATGCGTCTTAAAGACACACTTATGCCAAAGATTGCCGAGCTTATTTATTATGGCTACTGGTTTAGCCCGGAATTCCAGGCTCTGAAACACTTAATTGAGGAAACCCAGGAACGGGTAACAGGCACTGTGAGAGTTAAACTTTATAAGGGAAATGTGATAGTTTGCGGAAGAAAAAGCCCTTTTAGCCTTTATAAAAAGGAGCTTGCAAGCTTTGAGGAGGATGGAGGATACAGCCACAAAGATGCCGAAGGTTTTATCAGATTAAATGCTTTAAGACTTAAGAATCTTGCAATTCTATAAAAATATTGGAGGGAGAAGATGAAGATTTTTGTGGATACCGCAAAAATTGAGGAGATAAGAAAGGTAAAAGAATGGGGAATTCTTGATGGAGTTACCACTAATCCCACCCTTCTTTCACAAACCGGGAAGCCCTGGAAAGAGGCTGCCCTTGAGATTTTAAGGGAAATTCCGGATAAACCTGTTTCCCTTGAAGTTATTGCAACAGATGCTGAAGGAATGATTAAAGAGGCAAGGGAGCTTGCCAAAATGGGTCCCAATGTAGTAATTAAAATTCCCTTTACTACTGAGGGGCTTAAAGCTATAAGGGTTTTAACGGAGGAGGGTATTAAAACTAATGTGACCCTTGTTTTTTCACCTCTTCAAGCCCTTGTTGCAGGAAAACTTGGGGCTACATATGTTTCTCCCTTTCTTGGAAGGGTTGATGATATCGGCTATGACGGAATGCTTGTTCTTGAAGAAATCGTTCACATCTATGAGGTTTACGGAATAGAGACAGAAATCATTGCAGCAAGTATTCGGCATGTGGATCATGTAAGAAGGTGTGCTCACTTGGGAGTGGATATCGCAACTATTCCCTTTAAGGTTATTGAACAGATGCTCAAGCACCCCTTAACTGATATAGGACTTTCCAAGTTTCTTGAAGATGCCAAGAAGGCAGGGATAGAGATTCTTTGATTGAAGCCCTCCTTACCCTTGATGTAAAACTTTTTTATCTAATAAATGGGGCACGCTCTCAAGTTTTAGATAAACTTTTACCCCTCTTTAGTGATAAAAATTTTTTATACGGCCTTTACATCACCCTTTTTTTTATAGCCCTCTTTCTTCTTTTTAAAATTAAAAAGATTACCCTTAAAAGGAGTTTAGTTTTAATAATTTTTTTTATTCTAGGGTTTGGGATGGCAGATTTTTCCTGCGGAAAGGTTTTAAAACCTCTTTTTCAACGGGAAAGGCCCTTTGCAACCCTTCCCAAGGTTTATTTTTATACAGAAGATAGATTCCGATATGTAGAGACCCCTCTTACCTATAAAAAGACCTTAAGTTTTCCCTCCTGTCATGCCACAAATGCAGGCTTTGGCTCAAGCTTTTTAAGTTTTTTAAGCCCACCCTTAAGCCCCCTTTTTATTCTTTCAGCTCTACTTGTGGGATATTCCCGCATTTATCTTGGACACCATTTTCCCCTTGATGTGCTTTTTGGATACCTTTTAGGGTTCATAATAGCCCTTTTTTTAAATCCCCTTTTAAAGGGACTGCAAGTAATAAAAGATTTGTCAAAATTTGAATCGTAGTTATAATTTAAATAGACTATTTTTTGAGGTGTGCTATGGTAGATCCAACCATTGAAGATCCAAGAGAAGTTGAAAAAGAGATGGATAAGTGTCAGGTAATTACTCTTGGAGATATTTATAGAGCCCTTAAGGCTCACCCTGAATGGGCTTTGGAATTGAGAAGGGTACTTTTATCTGCCGATTTGCTTGAATTGCCTGCAAGGTTAGAAGAATTTGCAAAGCATGTTGATAAAAAATTTGAGCAGGTTGATAAGAGGTTTG
>DJWK01000042.1:0-23046 GCA_002441555.1 Thermodesulfobacteriaceae bacterium UBA6232 | reverse complement strand
TTGAGCAGGTTGATAAGAGGTTTGAGAGAGTTGAAGAGCGTTTGGATAGGCTTGAGAAAGATGTTGAGCAGCTCAAAAAGGATGTTGCTCAGTTAAAGATTGATGTTGCTGAACTTAAAGGAGATAATTTTGAAAGAAGGATCAGGGAAAGGGCACATGCTTACTTTGGAAGATTTTTCTTAAGAGTAAAAGTAATTCCAGGGGAGGTCTGGCTTGAGGTTCTTGATGAAGCAGTCTCTAAGGGGATTATAACCTGGGAGGAAAGAGATTATGCCCTTGATCTTGATGTTCTTATTAGGTGCCGTAAGAAGGATGAACCGAGAGAGTTACTCCTTGTAGTGGAAGCCTCGGTTTCTGCTTACGAAACCGATGCAGAAAGAGCCATGAAAAGGGCTGAAATTTTTTCTAAAGTCTTTCAGATGGAAACTATTCCTGTGGTAATTGCAAAGGAGATACCCAAGGATCTTGAAGAAAAATTCCCCCTGGTGGTATTCATAACCACCGCATCTAAATAAGAATTTGGATAAGAAACAGGATTATCTTTTCAGTGTGGGAGGGCTTTTTCTTTTACTTCTCTTTACGGGAAAGTTTTTCTATGTTAAGGAGCTACCACTTCCCCTTTCTTATGACGAATCCTATTATTGGGACTGGTCAAGGCACCTTGATTGGGGATATTACAGTAAGCCCCCCATGGTTGCCTGGCTCATTTACCTTTCAACCAAGGCCTTTGGAATAAATGAATTTGCCGTAAGACTTCCTGCCCTTCTTTCCATAACAGGCTCAATTACTTTACTCTATATTTTGACCTTTCGTTATTTTGGTGAATACCTTGCAAGGGCTCATCTTTTCACCTTAAGCTTTGTCCCTATCTTTTTTGCCTATAGCTTTGTTATGACCATTGACCCACCCCTTTTATTTTTCTGGACATTAAGTCTCTATTTTCTTGTTGAATATCTGAGAAAGCCCACTTTTTTAAAAGCTCTCTTAACAGGCATATCAATAGGACTTGCCCTCCTCACTAAACAAACGGCCCTGGCACTACCTTTTTTGACCTTTGCCTATCTTTTCCTTTTTGAGAGAAAAATCTTTAAATTTAAAGCCACTTATTTAATATTTCTTTTGCCAGCCCTTCTTTATCTTCCCAATCTCTATTGGAATTTTAAACACGGATTGGTTCTTCTTGAGCATACTGAGGAACATTTTCAAAGAAGTATTTCAGGATTTTTCTATTATCTCAAATTTTACGGAGGCCTTTTTATTCTATTTGGCCCCATAGTTTTTGCATATTTTTTAAAATATGGATTTAAATACTGGCATTTTATTAAACTCACCTTGAAAGGTGCCTTTGAGAAACTCTCAAGGGATGAGGCCTTTCAGATTAAGATTTTAAATCTCTTTTATTTTTTTTCCTTTCCTCCCCTTCTTGTTTTATTGATTCTTGCCCTTTTCAAGGAATTCAACCACAACTGGATTATGCCCTTTTTTTTGAGTGCCTATTTATGGGTGCTTTTTTTTCTCCTGCAAAAAAGAATTACCAAATTTTTATATATTTTAAATCTTTTAATCACCTTAGGGTTTTCACTTCTTCTTCTCGCCATTCCAAGAAATCCTGGGCTTTTGGGGAAAACCTCAGGCCTTTTACTCTTTAAATTTTACGGCTGGAAAGAGCTTGCTTCGTTGGTTGAAAAACATTACCAGGATAATCTTCCCCTTTTGGTGAGTCATAGAGAGATTGCAAGCTCCCTTGCCTTTTATATGAAGTCTCATCCTGAGGTTTATGTGGTTAACCTTGAAAAGAGACCCGAAAATCAATATCATTTATGGAGAAGAGATGTTGAACTCATAGGGAAAGAGGTATTATTTGTGCAGAAGGGAGATTATCAACCTGGGATATTGAAAAAGGCGATTAAACTTGGGGTTTTAAGACAGAATTATTATGGAAAGGAAAAGAGTTATTCGCTCTGGAAGGGAATTTATGTGAAAGGTGAGATAAGGTGAGATATCAGTGCCAGAATTGCGGATATAAAAGCTTAAAATGGCTGGGAAGATGCCCTGAATGCGGAACCTGGAATTCCTTCTTGGAAGAGCCCAAAGAAAAGATTCCCACCAGAAAGGAAAAAAAGACCTTTAAGATTTTGAAACTCTCTCAGGTATCCTATTTTTCAAAGCCAAGGATTTCTACAGGACTTTCCGAGTTTGATCTGGTTTTAGGAGGGGGCATTGTTCCTGCTTCTCTGATTCTCATTGGAGGAGACCCTGGGATTGGAAAGTCAACCCTTCTTACTCAGATGGCAGGAGCTTTAACAGAACAGGGAAAGAGGGTTCTTTATTTTTCAGCAGAAGAGTCTGCAGAGCAAGTAAAATTGAGGACCCAAAGATTGGGAATTCCTGAGGATTTTTATTTTCTCTCTGAGACTGATTTATCTATCCTTTTAGAAGCAGCGGAGGAAATCGTGCCGGAAGTGATAATTGTTGACTCCATTCAGACGGTTTATCTTCCTGAGTTGAGTTCTTCCCCTGGGAGTGTCTCTCAAGTAAGGGAGTGCGCAAACCAGTTATTAAGGATTGCAAAAGAAAGAAATATAAGCATTTTTTTGGTGGGGCATATCACCAAAGAGGGGGCAATTGCCGGGCCAAAGGTGCTTGAGCATCTTGTAGATGTAGTGCTCTATCTTGAGGGGGAGAGAGAAACGGGTTTTCGCATACTTAGGGCCATGAAAAATCGTTTCGGGGCTGTAAATGAAATCGGTGTCTTTGTGATGACAGAGGGAGGCCTTGCGCCTCACACTCAGTATGAAGAATTATTTCTTACAGGAAAGGGTGTTCCCTTTTGTATCCTTGAGGGAACAAGGCCTCTTCTCGTTGAGGTTCAGGCTTTGATTTCTGACTCGTTTCTATCTTTACCAAGAAGACAAGCCGTAGGATATGACCCTGTAAGGCTTAGCCTTCTTTGCGCTATTCTTGAAAAAAGGCTCGGACTTTCCCTCGGGAATAAAGATGTCTATGTAAAAGTTGCTGGAGGTCTTAGAGTAAAAGATCCCAGTGCTGACCTTGCCGTAGCAGTCTCCCTACTTTCTAATCTTTTTGAAAAGGAAATACCGGAAAAGACTCTTTTTATAGGAGAAGTGGGGCTTTCAGGGGAGCTAAGACCTGTTAGAGACCTCACTTTAAGGCTTAAGGAAGTAGAAAAAAAAGGCTTCAAACAGGCCTTTGTTCCAGAAATCGGAAAAGTTAGTTTTAAAACCCTTGAAATGGAAATCATTCCACTGAAAAGTCTTAGGGACGCTGTAAAACTTCTTTACAATTACTAAGAGATTTTTTGGGGTCTTAGCTTGCTTGAAGAGATAATAAACCTCTGGCAGGATCGAGCCTATTTAAGGGAGATAACAAAAGCACATCCCAATCTTGCCCCAATTATCTTTGTTATAATTCAAGCTCTGCAGGTTATTATTGCCCCTTTGCCAGGTGAGGCAACAGGTTTTATGGCCGGTTTCCTTTTTGGAGCCTTCTTGGGGTTTATTCTAAGTATGTGTGGAATTTTTCTTGGCTCTCTTGTTGTTTTTTACCTCGTTAGTGCTTTCCGTGAACACTTTTTGAAAAGATACGAAAATCATAACCATTATCTCAAACTCAAAAGACTTTTTAGAAAATACGGGCTTTTTGGTGTGTTCATATTATATCTTTTTCCGGGATTTCCTAAGGATATATTAAATTACCTCATTCCCCTTATGCCCATATCAATTAAAGCACTTTTAATTGTTTCAACCCTTGGAAGGGCTCCGGCAACCCTTGCCCTTTCTATTCAGGGAGATGTGGTTTACGGGGGACATCCCTATAAAATTGTTTTTGTTACTGCAGTGTTTTTGATTACCTTTCTGATTTTTCTTTTTCTAAGAAGGCGATTAGAAAAATATTTAAATAGTTCTTAATTTTTACAAGAATAAAGAAGGTCTTCCTCTAAGGGGACTTCTTCAATAAGTTTTTTTATAATCATCAAGCCAATAGGCCTCGGGGTTTCGGGCATATACCAGGACTTTTCCGGTATCGGAATTTCTGGCTGCACGATAAAATTTAAAGATAACATTTTCCTTGGTAAGGGCTGCAATTTCCAATTTTCTCAAGGCATGGGATATAACAAGTCTCATCCTTTTAGCAACCCTGAGACCATACCTTTGGCTTTTTCAAAGATAAGGTAACTCTCCTCTATAGGCACAGCATAGGGCTTATTCCCAAAGTGGGACGGCCCCCTATTCCAGCAAGTTCCCTAAATAATTCTGCCAAAACATAGGGATTGTCATTCACTCCTCTTATGAGCGGGCACTACTTAAGAAGATGAACCCCTGTTCTCAAAAGGAGATCACAGGTATTTTTTGCCTCTGGGGTAAGCTCTCAGGGTCGTTAATCTCACCTCCTTTTTTCTGGTTTAAAGAGCTTTGAAATTTTAGAGAAAGGTGAACTTATGAATTACCTTAAGTAATAATTAGCAACGAGTCAAGGCTTTGTTTTACCATTTTAAGCGAACTTTGACTCCCCTTTGAGCAAGATAATCTTTTATTTCCTTTATGGTATACATGCCGTAGTGGACCATAGAGGCAATAAGGGCAGCATCAGCCTTGGCTTTGCTTAAAACTTCATAGAGATGATGGGGATGCCCTGCCCCTCCTGAGGCAACCACAGGTATCTTTACAGCTTCAGCAATCATTTGTGTAATGGTTAGTTCATAGCCCTCCTTTGTTCCGTCTGCATCAATGGAGTTTAGTACAATCTCTCCTGCTCCGAGGTTTTCTGCCTCCTTTGCCCACCAAAGAGCATCAATTCCCATGGGCTGCCTTCCACCCTTTATCCAGACTTCATAGCCAGAAGGAATTTTGGTTGATTTTTCAACTTTCTTTACATCCATTCCAAGAACTATACACTGTGAACCAAAGGCTTTAGCTCCTTCATAGATAAGCTTTGGGTTAAGAACAGCAGCGGTGTTTACTGAGACCTTTTCTGCTCCAGCAAGAAGCACCTCCCGCATATCATCCACTGTGCGAATGCCCCCTCCTACGGAAAAGGGGATAAAAATCCGCTCAGCGGTTCTTCTTACCACATCAATCATTATGGGGCGATGTTCTGCACTGGCTGTAATATCGTAAAAAACAATTTCGTCTGCTCCCTCAAGGTAATACTTTTCAGCCATCTCAACAGGGTCTCCAACCTCAATGTTGTTTTTGAATTTCACACCTTTTGTAGTCTTTCCGTCCTTGACATCAAGACAAACTACAATTCTTTTGCTGAGCATAGCATTTTCCTCTAAAGGATTGTTTTAAGCCCCTGTTTCTTTAAATAGCCATTCCTCAAAAGGTTTAAACACAGCTTCAACGGGGATTTTCACGATACAGGGACAGGTGTAACTGTGATTCTCAAGAATGTTTTTTTCTACCTCTGGGATGAGGCTTTCTCTGGTTTTAATAACCAGGATAGACTCTTTGGCAGAATCAATCCTTCCTTCCCACCAGAAGAAGGAACGCACCTCTGGATAGATATTCACACAGGCACAGAGCCTCTTTTCCAAAAGGGCCTTTCCTATCTTTTCAGCCTCATCCACAGAGGAAGTGGTCACATAGAGAAAGACCATCTTTTCCATTTTAATTTCCTCCAGGTGAGGATTTCTGCTAATTTTAAGTTTAACCCATCTTTGACAATTAAAAAGGGTTAAGGAGTAAGTGTTATAAAATAGAATGAAGAACGCGGGCAAAAGCCCGCGGCTACCACTGGGGATTTTTTATTTAATATTTATACTGAATTTGGGCTCTGAAGAAGTGTGCGGTTTTGGCCTCATCGGCGTAGAAATCATCGGGATCAAAGATTTCATACTGAAGCATCCCGTCAATGGACTTGGTGAACCTGTATTTGGCAATGGCTACATAGAGGTTTCCTCTATCTTTCCCTTTATTGGAGAATATAAAAGTATAGCTACTATTAGTTTTTTCATCGGCATAAAGTTTTTGATAGCTAAGAAGCATATTCAAATTCTTAAGAGGGCTAAATTTAACTCTGATAAGGGGCATTTTTAGATTGGTCCAGTATCCCGGGATGGCCCCGCTTTTGTTAATATTCTCAAGTAAAAAAGTATAAATAATTAACTCGTTCCAGTTGGGATTTCTTGAAAATAGGGGATTAAAGGCCTCATCCTTTTTGGAATTAGGATCATCTCCAGAAAGATAAACATAACCGATTTCAACCACAGGTTTTGCTGGACAGGTTGGAAAAGCCTTTTCTAAAAAGGCATATCCTCCCCAGGCCCTGCGATCTCTTCCATCATTGGAATACTCCCCAAACTGGCGAACAAGCTCTGCCCTGAGTTTGAGATCCTTTGTAAAACTATAAACTCCCCTTAAACCCACATTGTGAAGATAGCTTGCAGGCACTATATAAGGTGATGTATCAGATTTTTCTTCCTTTTTATAGATATAATAAGGTTCAAGAATTAAATTCTTAATGAGATGTTTAAATCTTCCGTAAGCAAAGAAGGCAAATTCATTTGAGGCTGTAAGTCTTTTTTTGTGATAGATATATCCTACTCCTCTTCCATCATCATAGGCAGGATGCAGATTGGGAAGATAAACATCCCGTTCCTTTTGTTTTAAAACCACAAAATCAATGGTATCTTGATTGCAGAAATAAAATCTTGCTCTTATGGCGTTAAAATAGAAAGTTCTTGACCCATCTCCTGGTGTTCCATCCATAATGAGAAAACCCTCTCCATAAGTGTCAGGTCCGAGAAAGTCCTGTCTTCCAATCCTTAGGTCAACAGGAAGATTGAAGGGTTTTTTAATATCAAGATAGAGGTTGTCAATAACCACTTCGTCCTGGTCAAATTTTCTGCGATCCCCATCTTTAAGCACAAGATAATAGGGCCCCATTTGGTATTTGGGCTCGGTATTAAGCCGAATTTTAAGACTTGTTTGATTATTAAATTTTATGTCATCCCAGAGCATAACTCTCAATCTGAAAAAGGAACGGTCTTTAAAGGGGTTGCTCGCAGTCTTTGTTCCTAAGGTAACCAAGTTATCCCAGTTTTCGTATCTAAATCTTACATGGGCTCCAACTTGATGGTCAATGGCAAAAAGTGAGGAAGCTGTTGAAAAAAGGAATAAACCTGAAAGCCCAAAAAAAACAAGCTTTTTCATTACATACCCTCTATACAGAGAATTTGTTTATAAAAATTTTACATACTAAATTTTTAGAAAAAAGCAAGGTTATAAAATAAAATTCTCTTGAGTAAACCGAAAGTTATGTTAACCTTTAACAAATTTTGTTGGGAGGGTATTGATGGGAGCAGAGATTTTTAATATTCTACTTTCCGGAACAGGCGGGCAGGGAATAGTGCTTGCAAGTAGAATCATTGCCATGTGCGCCTTTAAATCCGGCTTTGATGTTAAGGAAAGTGAGATTCACGGAATGGCCCAAAGAGGAGGCTCAGTTATAGGACAGATTCGTTTTGGAAAAAGGGTTTATTCTCCGAGTATTCCTGTGGGGGATGCTGATCTAATGCTTGCCCTGGAAGAGCTTGAGGCCTTAAGATATCTTCATTATCTTAAAAAAAAAGGAATAGTAATATTAAATCACAGACAGATTCCTCCAGCAGGTTTAGATCCATCTCAGTATCCTCAGGATATTTCAGAGAGGGTCAAAAGTAAGGGGTATAAAGTAATTGAAATAAATGCAGGTGAGGTTGCAAAAGAGCTTGGAAGTTCCAAGGTTGAAAATACCGTTCTCCTTGGGGTTTTATCCCTTTTTTTACCCTTTGAAAGGGGAATCTGGAAGGAAGTTTTAAAAGAGGCAGTTCCTGAAAAATTTCTTGAATTGAATCTCAAAGCCTTTGAAGAGGGGGTTCGCCTTGGAGAAGAGATACTTCAATCCCAAAATTGAGCTTTTGCCTCGTGAAGAATTAGGGGCCCTTCAGCTTAAAAAATTGAAAAAGATTATTAATAAGGTTTATAAGCGAGTTCCCCATTATAGGAAAAAATTTGAGGAAGCAGGAGTTAAGCCCTCTCATCTAAAAACCCTTGAGGATATTAGGCATTTTCCTTTTACCACCAAGGAGGATCTTTTTGTGGATTATCCTTTCGGACTTCTTGCAGAGCCTCTTGAAAAGGTGGTAAGGCTTCACACCTCAAGTGGAACCACAGGAAAACCAAAGGCTCTTTTTTTCAGCAGAAAGGATGTTATGGCTCAGGCTGAGCTTATTGCAAGATCCCTTGTTATGAGTGGAGCCACCTCAGGGGATATTCTTCAGAACTCTATGACCTATGGGCTTTTTACAGGGGCCCTTGTTATGCACTACGGGGCTGAGCTTCTTGGTATGCTTGTTATCCCAGCAGGCCCTGGGAATACCGAAAGGCAGATTGAGCTTATGCGAACCTTTGGAACAACCTGTATTCACATGACTCCAAGCTATGCCCTTTATGTGGCAAGTTTAATTCAAGAAAAGGGCTTAAAACCTGGGAAAGATTTAAAATTAAAAAGGGCCTATCTCGGGGCTGAACCTTATACAGAGGAAACGAGAAGAAAAATTGAAGAGATGTTAAAAGTAGATGTTTTTAATTGTTATGGCCTTTCAGAAATGGGAGGCCCTGGGGTGGGTTTTGAGTGTCCAGTTAAAGAAGGGCTTCATCTCTGGGAGGATGCCTTTCTCGTTGAAATCGTTAATCCAGAAAATGGGGAACCCGTTAAACCTGGTGAAGTTGGAGAATTGGTTCTCACAAGTCTCAATCGTGAGGCCATGCCCCTTATTAGATATAGAACCAGGGATTTAACTCGTTTTATTCCTGAACCCTGTTCCTGTGGAAGAACTCATGTAAGAATTGCTCGCATTTTGGGAAGGGCAGATGATATGTTTATCGTAAGGGGAGTAAACATCTTTCCCCAGCAGATTGAAGGAGTGCTTATGGGAATAAAGGGAGTTGCTCAGAATTATCAGATCATTCTTGAAGGTTATGATGAAATGACAGTAAAAGTTGAGATAGACAGGGACTTCTTTGATGGAAGAATTGAGAGGCTTTTGAAACTTAAAGAGGAAATCACCGAAAAATTGAGGCAGGCTATTCAGGTAAGACCAAAGGTTGAACTCGTCGAGCCAGGAACTTTACCTGTAAGTGAAGGTAAAGCAAAAAGAGTGATTGATAAAAGAACTCTTTAAGGAGGTGAATTAAAGGTGGAAGCCGTTCCTGTTTTAAGCATTTTTGCCGAAAACAAGCCTGGAAAACTTGAAAAAATAACAGAAGTTCTTGCCAAAGAGGGAATTAATATACTTGGTTTTTCCATAGTTAGTGTTAAGGATTTTGGGGTGATAAAATTTCTCGTTGACAAGCCTGAGAAGGCCTATCAAAAATTTAAAGAAAGGGGCTTTACCGTTGCCAAAGTGCCCTGTCTCGGAATAGAGCTTGAGGATAGACCTGGTGGCCTTTATGAAGTGGTAAAACTTATAAGTTCCAAGGAAATTAACATTGAAAGTGCCCTTGTATATGTTGCTGAAACAAGGAAAAAGGCCTATTTTGTTTTTGAAGTGGAAGACCTTGATTCTGCTTGGGAAAAACTTAAAGGAGAGGGAGCAAATTTTCTTAGGGCCTCTGATTTTATAAAGGAATAAACCCGAAATTGCAGGAGGAGGTAAATTATGTTCTGGAATAAAGAAGCAGAAACACTTCCCCTCGAAAAATTGAGGGAACTTCAGCTTGAAAGATTAAAGAAGGTGGTTAAATATGCCTATGAGAGAGTTCCCTTTTATCGAAAAAGATTTGACGAAGCAGGCATAAAACCAGAGGATATAAAAACCCTTGAGGATATAAGATACATTCCCTTTACAAGTAAAGCAGATTTGAGAGAGGTCTATCCCTTTGGGATGTTTGCTGTTCCCCTTTCTGAAATTGTTGAGATTCACTCTTCAAGCGGAACCACCGGGAAACCTGTAGTTATGGGATATACAAAAAATGATATTGAGGTTTGGAAAGAAGTTATGGCAAGATCTTTGGCGATGATTGGAGTTACCAAGGATGACATTATTCAGATTGCTTACGGATACGGGCTTTTTACAGGAGGGCTTGGTTTTCACTACGGAGCCCTAACCATTGGGGCAACCATAGTGCCAGCCTCTGCAGGAAACACAAGAAGACAGATTGAGCTTATGAGAGATTTCGGAACCACGGTGCTATGTTGCACACCCTCTTATGCCTTGTATCTTGCAGAGTATGCCAAAGATGAGATGGGAATTGATCCGTCGGGATTAAAACTTAAGGTAGGAAGCTTTGGGGCTGAGATGTGGACAGAGGAGATGCGAAAGGAAATTGAAAAGAGATTTAATATTAAGGCTTACAATGTGTATGGTCTCACAGAAATTATAGGTCCGGGAGTGGCTCATGAGTGCCCAGAACAAAAGGGGCTTCACATTTGGGAGGATCATTTTTATCCTGAAATTATAGATCCTGAGACAGGGGAGCCTCTTTCTGAAGGAGAGAGGGGAGAACTGGTTCTGACCACCCTTACCAAAGAAGGAGTTCCCATGATTCGTTTCAGAACGAGGGATATTACGGCTTTTATTACAGGAGAATGTCCTTGCGGAAGAACGGGAAGGAGAATTGAACGCATTCGTGGAAGAAGCGATGACATGATAAAGGTTAGGGGAGTTATGCTCTTTCCCTATCAGATTGAGCAAGCTATTCTTGAAGTTCAGGGAGTTGAACCTCACTATCAGATTATCCTTACAAGACCTCATCATCTTGATGAGATTGAGGTTCAGGTAGAAATGTCCAAGGAAACTTTTTCTGACGAAGTAAAAGAAATTGAGGCACTGCGAAGGAAACTTGAAAAGCGCATTGAAGAAGCCGTTGGTATCAGGGTTAAGGTAACCTTGGTTGAGCCTAAGACCATACCAAGATTTGAAGGTAAAGCTAAGCGCGTAATTGATAAAAGAGGATTAAGTTAAAATAAAGTTTTAAAGGGGGAGGTTATGAAAATTAAACAAATTTCTGTTTTTCTTGAGAACAAAAAAGGAAGGCTATATGAAGCTTTAAAGGCTCTTGCCCAGGCCGGGGTTAATATTAGGGCTCTTTCTATTGCCGATACTTCTGATTTTGGAATTCTTCGCATGATTGTTAACAATCCCGAACTTGCTAAAAAGGCCCTTGAAGAGGCTGGTTTTACCACTAAGATTACCAATGTGATTGCCGTTGGGGTTAAAGATGAGCCGGGAGGTCTTGCAGAGGTTTTGAAAATTCTTTATGAAAACGATATAAATGTAGAATATGTTTATGCCTTTGTGGAAAAAAGCGGGGAAGAAGCCCTTGTGGTTTTAAGAACCAATAATCTTGAAAAGACCATTGATCTCCTTCAGGAAAAAGGAATTAAACTCTTTGACAGCAAAGCCGTTGAGAATCTTTAACTTTTTTTAATTTTCCCTGCAATAAGCACACAGGGCCTTTTTGAAATAACCACATGCACACCAGGTGTTTCAAGTCCTCTTTTTAAGGCAGAAACAAGCTCTTCATGCTTTAGAGGATCTATTTCAACAACAGAGTCAACTCCGCAGGCTTTACAAATCTCTACGAGGCTTAGTTTTTTGGTTTCTTCTCCCTTTGCGGTTATTCCAAGGTGGGGAGTGGGTTGATGCCCTGTCATGGCAACAACAGAGTTGTCGAGAATACAAACCAATATATCTGCTTTATTATATACAGCATCAATCAAAGCAGGAATGCCTGTGTGCCAGAAGGTGGAATCTCCGATAACTGCAGCAACCCTTTTAACCCCTTGTTTGGCAATACCTATGGCTTTACTAATACTTGCTCCCATACAAAGGCAGGTATCAAGGGCTGAAAAGGGTGGAAGACATCCAAGGGTGTAACAGCCAATGTCTCCTGTTACAAAGCTTGGGCCTGCTTCTAAAAGGGCTTTGTAAAATTCCCTGTGAGGACAGCCTAAGCAAAGCATGGGTGGCCTTGGAGGGGCAGTTTCCGGAGATCTTGCTTGGGCTTTTCCAAAAAGCCTCAAAAGCGGATCAGGCCCGAGCTCTCCCTCAAGCGGAAGATCCCCTGTTAATTTCCCTCTAACTTTTGGGTGAAAACATCTAACCATTTTTTCTATCAGCGGATAACCCTCTTCTACTACTATTACCTCTTCAAGATTTTTTACAAATTCTTTAATCAGTGCCTCTTCCACAGGATAAGCTGTAATTTTAAGAATGGGAAGATTTTCACCAAGCTCAAGGGCATAAGTATAGGCAAGCCCGCAGGCTATAATTCCTATCTTTCCCTCACCAGGAATAATCTCATTGAAGGAGTATTTCTTTAAAATTTCCAAAATTTTTGGCTGCTTAGCATTAAGCTCCTTATGAAGGGTAATGACATGTCTTGGAATGGCAATGAGATGCAGAGGATCTTTGTAAAGATTAACCTCCTTTTGAGGTTTGATTTCTCCAAGGGTTACAGGACCAAAGCAATGAAGAAGCCTTGTTTGCGAGCGAATCATTACAGGAAGGCCAAGCTCTTCCGAAATATCAAAGGCAATTTTGGTATATTCTTTAGCAGTCTCTCCGTCATAGGGTTCAAGACAGGGTATTTTGGCAAAGGAGGCGTAAAAGCGAGAATCTTGCTCATTTTGAGAGGAATAAGCTCCGGGATCATCCCCCACAGCAAGAACAAAGCCTCCTCTTACTCCAAGATAGGAGGTAGTCATAAAGGGGTCTGCTGCCACATTAAGACCAACATGTTTCATAGAGCAAAGAACCCTTCTTCCTGTTATACTTACTCCATAAGCCACTTCAAAGGCTACCTTTTCATTTATGGACCATTCACAGGGAATATCACTATTTTTGGCAATGTATTCAAGAATTTGTGTGGCTGGGGTTCCAGGATAGGATGTGGCATAAGAAATTCCTGCTTCAATAGCCCCGCGGGCTATGGCATCTGTTCCAAGCATAAGAGTTCTTTTCATAAAAAATCCTCCCAAAAGAGAGTTTAAAGGAATATAACACAGATTTTGGAAAGATTGAAGATTAAACTATTGAAAGATTTTAAATCTTTTTAGACATCTATTTCAATTATGTTTTGTGATCTTTTATAGCCTCTTCAAGGAGCTCCTCATCTGTAGGAATACCTTTTAACAGACCTTTTGAGAGCAAAATATCTCATTTGGGAGGTTTATCCTTCTAACTTTAAAACCTCAGTTTTTTAAACTATTTAAAAGTTTTTCTCTCTTTTCGGTTTCTACAAGAAAATCTATAGCTATGATGGGATGAATTCCAGAAACCTGGGGAATAAGAGCGAGTTTTCCAGTTAAGGCAAAACCAATAGGGGTCAAGAATAAAATTTTGTGGTAATCTATAGGACATGGATGTTAAGGCCTTCATTCTTTCTGCTGGCTTTGGGACAAGGCTAAAACCCATCACTGAAAAAATTCCCAAGCCCCTTATTCCCATTCTCGGAAAACCTCTTCTTGAGCGCATAATAAAAAATCTTAATAAAGCAGAAATTTTTGAGATAGCCCTTAACGTTCATCATCTTTCTGAAAAAATCATAAATTTTCTTGAGGAAGCCTCCTTTAAGGGGAAAATTCAGATTTTTTATGAAAAAGAGATTCTTGGAACAGGGGGAGGCCTCAAAAACGCTGAAGCCTTTCTTAAAGAGGCTCCCTTTCTTGTGCATAACGGTGATATCTTTATAGATTTTGATTTAAAAATCCTCATAAAGACCCATCTTGAAAAAAGGCCCCTTGCCACCTTAATTGTTCTTGATAATCCAGAAGAAAATAAGCTCTTTCTTGATGAAGAGGGAAATTTAATTGGAGTTGAGGGGTATTTTGAGCCTAAAAGTTATTTCAAAAAGGCTGGTTTTGCAGGAATTGCCCTTTATGAACCTGAATTTCTGAATTTTCTTGATAAGGGGTTTTCTTCTGTTGTTTCCTCTTGGATTAAAGCTATAAAGGCGGGTTATCTTATTAAAACCTTGCCACTTTCAGGATTTTGGTTTGATTGCGGAAACCCAGAGGGCTATTTTAAAGCTATAAAAACCTATCTAAAAAAGCTGGGAGAAACCGCCTATTTTCATCCTGAAGCAAAGACTGATGACCTTGATTTTCAAGGCTTTCTTTCTATTGAAACTGAGACTTCCTTTGAAAGAGGAAGTTTTTTAAGGAATGTGGTTGTTATTGCCGAAAAGAAAAGGATTTTCGGTTCATATGAAGGGGGGATTCTCTTTGAAGAGAGGTTCATTCCTGTAAAAGGAGCATTAAAAAGAGAAAAAGAGGAGGTCGGCTCAGGAGGTTCTGATAGAAAATTTTTCCGCCTTTTTAACGGATTAATTTTGATGAAAGATTTGGCAGCCTCTGATGATTTCGAAAGAACCTATAAATACGGCTTATTTCTCAAAGAAAAGGGGCTAAATGTTCCTGAAATAAAGGGGGCTGACTTTGAAAAGAAAGAGATTCTTTTTGAAGACCTTGGGGATGTCTCCCTTTATACCTGGCTAAAGGCAAAAAAAGACTCCGAAAAAATCCTTCAAATGTATAAAAGGGTTTTAGAGGAGATGATAAAACTTCATACCCTAAAAGTGGACAAACCTGAATCTTTGAGAATTTTTGATTTTGAGCATTTTCGCTGGGAGACAAGATATTTTCAGGAAAAATTTTTGGAATTTTTCTGCGAAATGAAGGTGAAAAAAGAGCTTGAAGCTGAATTTGACGAGCTTGCAAGGATTTGTGATAGCTTTCCAAAAAATCTAATACACAGAGACTTTCAGTCTCAGAATGTGATGATTAAAGGAGAAAGGCCTTATTTGATTGATTATCAGGGAATGAGAATTGGACCTCCAGGATATGATCTTTCCTCTCTTCTTTGGGATCCCTATTATCAGCTTAAGAAACCTTTTAGGGAGAATCTTCTTAAATTTTACATTGAGAGGCGAAAGCTTGCTGAGCCATGTTTTGAGGAAAAGAGTTTTATTGAAAGTCTTTCCTTTTTAAGAGTTCAGAGGCATCTTCAGGCCCTTGCTGCCTATGTGAATCTTTCTTTTTTTAAAGGAAAAAGGTATTTTTTGAAGTTTATACTCCCTTGTCTTTCCTACCTTGAGGAAGAAGTCAAAGTAGTGGGATTCCCATATCTTAGAGAGACGGTCTTTGAAGCCAAGGAAAAACTTCTTAAAAAGGGTTTTTATGAAGAAATTGAGGAATTTTCGTAATGAAAAGGATTTAAGGCTTTTTGTTAAGAGATTTTTTAAAGAAAATCTCAAGGGACTTCCTGAGGGCACAAAAATTGAAGTTGTGGTTTCTTCTCTCAAACCACCTGTTGTGAATCTCTATTTCCCCTTTTATTCAGAGGGGAATTTGATAAGGGCCTTTGAGGTTGATTTTTTACTGGCAGAGCTTTATAATTTGGGCATAGCCTGTAATCTTTTTTATCAGGATGATATAGGAGAAAGGATTTAATGAGCCTTTTAGTGCTTGTTCCCAGTGAAGTTGAGGCAAAATTTTTAGAGGGGCTTCCCCTTGACCTTCATATTATTGGGATCGGGCCTGTGGATGCAGCTTTATCTTCTTATGAAATTTTTCTTGAAAAAAGGCCTAATCTTGCCTTTCTTACGGGTTTTTCTGGGGCTTACCCTAAAAGTAATCTTCAAGTGGGAGATGTGGTTGTGGCAACCTGTGAAAAATTTGTGGACTTTGGAAGAAAATATGAGACTCATTTGACCCCTCTTCCTGAGGGAATTCCAGCCTGGGATTATTGCCCTTTAACCCATGTCTTTACAGAAAAACTTATTTATATTCTTGAACTCAACGGATTTGATCCTCAGGGAGGGCCCTTAGCAACAGTCTGTTCTGCTTCCTATGATTTACAAAGGGCGCTCTTTATTGAAGAAAAATTTCAAGTTGTTGCAGAAAATATGGAAGGCTTCGGGGTTGGTAGAGCAGCAAGAAGAGCAAAAGTTTTCTTACTTGAGGTAAGGGTTATAAGCAATCTCCTTTCTGAACCTGAAAAGGAATGGGATTTTGAAAGGGCTGGAAAGAGACTCCGTGAGGTCTGGGAATGTATTCTGAGAGAGTGGAAATAGCAGCTTCCCCCTGCCCTAATGATGTCTTTATACTTTCGGGATTGCTTTATAAGAAAATTCAACCTTCCTTTGAAATAACCATTAGATTAGCAGATATAGAGACCTTAAATGAGTTAGCCCTTAAAAAAGAAATTTCTGTTATTAAAGCTTCCTTTGCTATCTATCCCCTTATTTATGAAGAATATGAGATTCTTTCCTGCGGGAGTGCCCTCGGATTCGGGGTTGGTCCCATTCTTATTTCACAAAAGGAGATATCTATAAATACTGAATTAACCGGAAAAAGAGTTGCCATCCCCGGAAGATATACAACTGCCAATTTTCTTTATGATTTCTTCTTCAATGGAAAGGGGGAAAAAATTTTTCTTCCCTATCATGAAATCATACCAGCCCTTCTTAATAAAAAAGCAGATTTTGGTGTTTTAATTCATGAGGGAAGATTTGTCTATGAAAATTATGGTTTAAAGCTGGTTTGCGATCTTGGAGAGCTTTGGGAAAAAAAGACTACTTCTCCCCTTCCTTTGGGAGGGTTTTTTATAAAAAGGGGGCTTTCTGATAAAGTAAAAAATGAAATTCTTTCCGCTTTAAGAAAAAGTTTGCAGTATGCCTGGGAACATAAGGAGGAGGTTTATCCTTTATTAAAGAGTTATGCCCAGGAACTTGACAGAGCAGTAATTTTTAAGCATGTTGAGACCTATGTGAATAGATTTACCTATCGTCTTGAAGGGGAGGCCCTTGAGGGACTAAAAATTTTTATGAATTTTCTTGGTTTAAAGGGAGATATTAAAAAATTTATCTGGGAGTCCTAAAAAATGGAATTTTTAAAATTTTTCTGGCAGATAGGTTGGGTTGGAAGAGGTGTTCTTTTCTTTTTACTCTTGATGAGCTTTATTTCCTGGTATTATATTTTTTATAATCTTTTTTATTTTGGAAGATTTAAAAATCTCCTTGAAAAATGGAAGTTCAAAACGGATAATCTGAAGGATATTTCGGTTTTTGTAAAAGAGGTTAAAGTTGCAGAGGATGAAGTTACAAAGAGTCTAAAGAGATTTATGGTTAGATTTGCCGAGGTATATGATTATTATTTTGGGAGAAAAGAAAGGGAGGAAATACAAAAAGAGGAATTAAAAGAGTTTGCTGAGAAGGATCTTGAAGAATTTGCAAAGATTGAACAGGAAAGGATGCTTCTTGAGCTTGGAAGGGGGCTTGGATTCCTTGCAACCACAGCAAGCACAGCACCTTTTATCGGGCTTTTTGGGACTGTTTGGGGAATAATGAGGGCCTTTCACGAGATTGGACTTAAGGGGAGTGCTTCTCTTGCAACAGTTGCTCCTGGTATTGCTGAAGCCCTTGTTAATACCGCCCTGGGTTTATTGGTTGCCATTCCTGCAAGTCTTGCTTATAATTACTTTTTATTGAAAAAGGAAAGACTATCAAAGGAAATGGAATTGCTTTACAGAAACCTTTTAATTCTTGGAAGAAGGGAATTTTTTAAATCTTAATCTCTTGCAAAGATTTTAAAAGGATAGTAATTTAATATAAATTTTCTTTGAGGAGGGGAATTATGGGAGCTTGTAAAGTAACAGATCAGGATTTTGAAAAGGAGGTTCTTCAATCACCCATACCTGTGCTTGTTGACTTTTGGGCTGCTTGGTGCGGGCCTTGTAGGGCGATTGCTCCTGTTATTGATGAGCTTGCAGAGGAATATGCTGGAAAAGTAAAGATCTGCAAGTTGAATGTGGATGAAAATCCCATTACCCCTGGGAAATATGGAATTCGTGCTATTCCAACTCTTATTCTTTTCAAAGACGGTCAGCCCGTTGAAACCATAGTGGGAGCAGTATCTAAGGCAACCTTAGTTAATGCCATAAACAAAGTGTTGGGGCAGTAAAATCCTTTGAAGGACGAGTTTTTTGATATAATAATTGTCGGTGCTGGACCTGCAGGGCTTACAGCCTGTTTGTATGCCTGTAGGTCCCTCCTTAAAGTTTTGCTTCTTGATAAAGGCCCTGTTGGCGGTCAGGTAATTTATACAGACCTCATTGAAAACTATCCGGGCTTTCCCGAAGGAATTTCAGGATATGAATTGATTGAGAGGTTTCAAAAACAGCTTGAACCTTATAAATATGAATTTCTTCAAGAGGAGGCCCTTGATCTTAAAGTAGAAGGAGATTTAAAGGAGGTTAATCTTTCAAGCGGAAAGGTTGTTAAGGGAAAAGCCGTAATTCTTGCTATAGGAGCTAAACCGAGGAAACTTGGTATTCCTGGTGAGCTTGAATTTACAGGTAAAGGGGTCTCCTATTGCGCCATATGTGACGGTCCCTTTTTTAAAGGAGAGGTTGTTGCTGTTGTAGGAGGAGGAAATACCGCCCTACAGGAGGCCCTACATCTTACCAAATACGCAAGTAAAGTTTATCTTATTCACCGAAGAGAAGCCTTCAGAGCAACCCCCATTCTGCAGGAGCGAGTTAAGAAAAACCCCAAAATTGAAATTATCGTTCCAGCTGTAGTTGAAGAAATTCAAGGTAAAGACAAAGTGGAAAGAATAATTTATAAGGATCTAAAAACCAATGAAAGGAAGGAACTTTCTCTTTCTGGAATTTTTATTTTTATAGGTTTTGAACCCCAAACGGATTGGCTCAAAGGAAAAGTTGAGCTTGATGAAGCTGGATTTATAAAGGTTGATAGAGAGATGAGAACCACTGTTCCTGGGATATTTGCCTGTGGGGATTGTATAAGCAAAAAATTCCGCCAAATTATAAATGCCTGCGGAGAAGGAGCAGTTGCTGCCCTTAACGCAGAAGAATATATTAAAGGTCTTGAAAAATGAAGATTTTTAAATTTTTTCTTTTAATTTCTTTTACTTTCTTTTTTCTTTACGGTTGCGGGGTCATTCCTAAGGAATTACAATTTTGGAGGCCGGGTGAGGCCAAAGTTGAAAAGGAATCTCCCCTTTATGAGTTAATGCAAAGGGCTGAAAGAAGCTTTCAGAGAGGTCAATATGACCTTGCCTATCAATATTATGAAGAAATCAAAAATAAATATCCAGGAACCCCTGAGGCGGTTTTAGCAGAGCTTCGCCTGGCGGATACCAAGTTCTGGGAGGGCTCCTATCTTGAGGCCATAACTCTATATGAAGAGTTTGAAAAGTTTTATCCCAACAATGAGGCCATTCCTTATGTGATTTTTCAGATAGGAACCTGTTATTACAAACTCCGTCAAACCCTTGATAGAGATCCTACTTATGCCAAAAAGGCCATTGAAACCTATCAGAGGCTTCTTCAGACTTATCCTAACAATCCTTACACCCTTGAGGCCAAAAAGCGTATTGCCGAGCTGAGAGAACTTCTTGCCCAGCATGAGCTTTATGTGGCAAAATTTTATTCCAAAATTAAATATTATCGGGCCGCCTATAAGAGACTTCTTTACTTAGTTGAAACTTATCCAGAAACCTATGCTGCCAAATATGCCACAGGCCTTCTTGAAAAATATTACAGACTGGCATTAAAAGAAACAGAAGAACTTAACGCGGGTGTGAAAAAAGATTTCTTTGGAGGCCTTGTGCCTTAGGATTCACTCTCAGGGAAGGGAAATTCAATTACCCTTTCCTGATTTAAAGTAGGCCTTCCGTCGGAAGTTGGCTCTATAAAGTCATCCACAGTCAAAAAGGGTTCTTCAGCTACCTGAGGAAAAATGCCGAGTTTTTCAATCTCAGAACCCATGTCATTTCCGCATCTGGGACAGGTCTTTAATTCTTCCGAAAAAAAATAGCCACATTTAGGACATCTCATGATGAACCTCCTTTGTTTCTTCTGCCCTTCCACAACATTTTTTGTATTTTTTCCCAGAGCCACAGGGGCAGGGATCATTTCTTCCAACTTTTGATGCTCTTACAGGTTCATTAGCTGGGCTTTCCTTTTCTGCAAAGGGATCCTCTCTTTTAAATTCAAGACTTTTTTCATCAAGTTCCCCTTCTTCAAGAACCATTTCCTGAATGCGTTCTGCCTCCTCTCTTAATTCAACCCTATATAGATAGATAAGAGCGGTTTCCCTGATTTTCCTCATAAGTTCTACAAAGAGGTGAAAGGCCTCTCTTTTATATTCCTGAAGGGGATTTTTCTGCCCATAACCCCTCAAACCCACACTTTCTTTAACATGGTCAAGCATGAGAAGATGCTCTTTCCAATGAGAATCAATGGTGGTTAAAAGAAAGTATTTTTCAAGGTTTCTCATTAGATCAGGCCCAATGGTCTTTTCCTTCTTTTCATAGTAAGAAAGGGCTTGTTCTTTTAAGGAGGAGATCAAAAAGGTTTTATTAGATAGAGCTTCTTCTGTGAGTTTCGGTTCAAAAGTAAAGATATCTCTGAAACGACTTTTTAAAAGGTGTAAAGATTCCTCTTCAAAGTTCTTTTCCTCTGGAAGATATTCATTTGCCAGTTCTTCGCAGGTCTCCTCTATCATGGAGATAATCCAGTCTCTAATAGATTCACTTTTGAGGATTTCTTTTCTCTGGGAATAGATGGTTTCTCTCTGTTTGTTCATTACATCGTCATATTCAAGGAGGTGTTTTCTTATTTCAAAGTGATAGGCCTCAACCTTTTTTTGAGCCTGCTCAATGGCCTTGGTAAGCCAGGGATGTTCCAAGGGTTCACCCTCAGGAAGGCCGAGTTTTTCCATAAAGCTTTTCAATTTATCTGAGCCAAAAAGTCTCAGTAAATCATCTTCAAGGGAGAGGAAAAATCTGCTTGCTCCGGGGTCACCTTGTCTTCCTGCTCTTCCTCTCAATTGGTTGTCAATACGCCTGGATTCATGCCTTTCCGTTCCAATAATGTAAAGGCCTCCAAGTTCTCTTACCTTTTTTGCATCTTCATGGCATTCAAGATATTTCTCGTAGAGAACCTTTGCCCAGTAATCTTTATATTTTTCTGTGGGATCAAGTCCCTGTCTTGCCATGGCAAGTACTTCATTCCAGGCCCTCTCTGGAATTTCAGAAAGATCATATCCTTCTGCTTCAAGCTGAGCCTTGGCAAGGCCTTCGGGATTTCCTCCAAGAAGGATATCCACTCCCCTTCCAGCCATATTGGTGGCAATAGTAACAGCGTGTGATCTCCCAGCCTGAGCAATAATTTGAGCCTCTTTTTCGTGGTGTTTGGCATTCAAAACCTGATGGGGTATCTTTCTCTTTTTAAGCATCTTTGAAAGGAGTTCACTTTTTTCAATGGAAATGGTTCCCACAAGAACAGGGCGCCCTTTTTTGTAATTTTCCTCTATTTCTTCAACCACCTTTTCAAGCTTTTCTTTGTAAGTTCTAAACACAAGATCAGGATAATCAATTCTTATCATAGGTTTATGAGTAGGAATAACTACCACATCAAGATTATAAATTTCTTTAAATTCTGCAGCCTCTGTTTCGGCAGTTCCTGTCATGCCAGCGAGTTTTTCATACATTCTGAAATAGTTCTGGATGGTAATCATGGCAAGGGTTTGGTTTTCTGCCTCAATGGGAACCCTTTCTTTGGCTTCAATGGCCTGATGTAGACCATCACTCCAGCGTCTCCCAGGCATAAGCCTTCCTGTAAATTCATCTACAATAATAACCTTCCCGTCTTTTACCACATAATCTACATCCCTTTTAAAAAGATGATGAGCCCTTAGAGCCTGATGGATATGATGAACAAGTCTAACATACCTTGGATTATAAAGATTTTTAATGCCAAGAAGTCTCTCACACTCCGCAATCCCCTCCTCGGTAAGATGGGCACTCTTTGACTTTTCATCCACGGTGAAATGTATGTCCCTTTTAAGTTTTCTTACGATTTCATCAATGTAATAATAGAGATCCGTTGATTCCTCAGAGGGACCTGAGATGATTAATGGAGTTCTTGCCTCATCAATAAGAATAGAGTCAACCTCATCAATAATGGCATAATAATGATCCCTTTGAACCATATCCTCAAGGGAATATTTCATGTTATCCCTTAGATAGTCAAAACCAAATTCCGAGTTTGTGCCGTAGGTAATATCTGCCTGATAGGCTTTTTTTCTTTCGGCATCATCCATCCCAGAAACAATATAGCCTACAGTTAGCCCGAGAAATCTATAAACAGGCCCCATCCATTCGGCATCTCTTTTGGCAAGGTAATCGTTAACAGTTACAATATGAACTCCCCTTCCAGTTAAGGCATTGAGATAGGCTGGAAGGGTGGCAACAAGAGTTTTCCCCTCTCCTGTTTTCATCTCTGCAATTTTTCCCTGATGAAGAACAATACCACCCATTAGCTGTACATCAAAATGCCTAAGCCCCAGAACCCTTCTTGCAGCCTCTCTAACTACAGCAAAGGCCTCAGGAAGAAGTTCATCAAGGGTTGCCCCTCTTTCAAGCCTTTCTTTAAATTCAATGGTTTTTCTTGTAAGTTCATCATCAGAGAGTTTTTGAATTTCCGGTTCAAGGGCATTAATTTTCTGAACAATAGGTTTTAATTTTTTTAGTTCCCTTTCGTTTTTTGTTCCAATAATTTTGGTTATAATCTGAGTAATCATAAAGCTTTACACCTCTTTTCAATTTAAAAGTGTTTTTACTTTTTTAAATTTAATCCCTTTTGAAGGTAAAACAAGTTTTTTAAATATATACGGTGTTTCTCTCTAAAAATAACTTAAAAATTGAGGTAGAATTAGGTTTTGCAATTTTGCCATTTTTCTCTTTTAAAAAAGCCCTCATTTTTGCAATTCTGCAAATATATATTTCTTAAAGTCAAGAAAAATCAGGATTTTTATGTGGCATGGTGTTTGATAAAAATTTTATGAGACAGGAAGGAGGTAAGAGAAATGAAAGGCACAGTTCAGAAGATTACCACAAAAGAGATAAAACAAGCGGAAAGCCTTATTTATTTGTTAATTTTTATGCTTTTTCAGATGGCTCTTTATATGTTGGAGCAGATAACAGCGAGTGAGATTTTGAAGAGAGTTC
>DJWK01000035.1 GCA_002441555.1 Thermodesulfobacteriaceae bacterium UBA6232 | reverse complement strand
TTCGTTTGTTTGTCTCATCAATGCGCTTATTCGTTTCATCAATACGCTTGTTTGTCTCATCAATACGCGTATTGGTCTCATTTAAAGCCCTTCTTAAGTCTCTTACCTCTTCCTCAAGATTTGCTATTCTTCCATTTATGCTCTCTAAGACCAATCTAAACCCTGCAAGCTCACCTGTTACAGAATTCTTAAACTCTTTAAATTCCTCCCTTAAATCCCCAAGAATAAGATCCTTCAACTTTTCAGCAATTTTTTCTAAATCCATGTTTCACTCCTTGTAAGGGCTCTAAAAATTATTTTAATTAATATCCTTATTAAATCAAGATAGTGAGAGATCCCCCCTTAAATTTACATCATAACTACTCATCCTTTAAATTAAAATTCAGCTTCCCCTTTTTATAGGAAAAAAGACTTTATTCTATGAGTGGAAAAGGAAACTTTACCAGAAGGCGCCATCTAAAAAGGAATCTGAAATAGAAGCGGACTTTAAGTAAGTTGAACAGGGAATTTTTGAACTTGCCTTTTTTTGAATTTTATAAATAATAATTCTTATAAAAAAGTGAAGGAGGATGAAATGAGGGGACGGGTAATTTCCTTTTTTGGCACTTCTGAAAGTGGAAAAACCACCTTAATTGAAAAATTTTTGTCCCTATTAAAAGAAAAGCTTAAAAATCCTAAAAAAGAACCCACTTATTCCCTCAAGACATACGGAACCATTTTCGGGGATGTTCCCCTTTATTTTATTGACACCCCTGGAGATGAAAACTTCATTGGAGAGCTTATTTGGGCTATGTCGGTTTCTGATCTCGGAGTGCTTGTTGTGGATTCAACAACTCCTCTTAAATATCATGTCTATAGAATATTTGAACTGGCAAAGAAAAACCATTTACCCCTTGCGGTGTTTGTAAACAAAATTGATGCTGAAAATACTCAATGGGCTCAAACAATCTGCGACCTTCAGGATATGCTTGAAATATTACAGATTCCTTTAATTTATGGATTTAACACCAACCAACCCCTTTTCTTGGTTGATCTTATTAATAAAAAAACTGTTAAAGAAACCGGAACCAAGCTTGAATTTGAGGCCTATCCTTCTCAATATGAAAGCAAAATTCAAACCCTTTATGAACAATTAGTTGAGGTTTCAGCTGAAGCCAAAGATGAATTCATAGAAAAATACCTTGAAACAGGGGATCTTTCTCCTGAAGAAATCATTGAGGGTATTAAAATTAATCTTGAAAATCTTAAAATGAGTCCTGTTTTTATAGGTTCGGCTGAGACTGGGCTCGGGCTCCCTTATTTTTTAAAAAGAATACTTGATTTTTATCCTGAAAGAAATTTTCCGACTCTTGAAAAGGTTAATTCTTATGCCTATGTGTTTAAAACCTTTTATGACCCCTATGCTGGGAAACTCTCCTTTGCAAGGGTTTTAAAGGGGTCTATAAAATCAGAAAGGGTAATCAAAACCTCTCAAGGTAAGGAAGAGAAATATACCCAAATTTTTATTCCCAGAGGAGATAGTCTTGAGGCTGTAAAAGAGGTAGGAGAAGGAGAAGTTGTTGTTTTTGCCAAGGTGGAATGTCTTAAAACTGGAGATACCCTTTCAGAAGAGACTCTTTCTGAGGGGCTTCCTGTTCCAGAAATGCCAACACCCATGTTTACCCTTGCCCTTCATCCAGAAACAAGGGCTGACGAAGACAAAATTAGCGGAGCCATTGTTAAACTGCAAGAGGAGGACCCTTCTCTTGTTTTCTATAGACATGAAGAAACAAGAGAGCTTCTCATCTCAGGACTTGGAAGCATGCATATTGAAAGAACCCTTGAAAAATTAAGAGATAAATACGGAGTAAAAGTAAAAACCTCCCTTCCCACCATTCCCTATCGGGAAACCATTAAAAAACCCGTTCAGTCTGTTATATACAGACATAAAAAACAAACGGGAGGAAGGGGTCAGTTTGCTGAAGTTCATTTTCATGTTTTTCCCCTTGAAAGAGGAAAAGGTTTTGAATTTGTTGAAACATTGACAGGGATGAATGTCCCGAGAAACTATGTTCCAGCTGTGGAAAAGGGAGTGAGAGAGGCCATGGAAAAGGGAATCCTTGCAGGATTCCCTGTGGTGGATGTAAAGGTTCAATTTTATGATGGCAAATCCCACGAAGTTGATTCCTCTGACCTTGCTTTCAAAATTGCCGCCTTTCACTGTTTCAAAAAGGCCCTTGAACAAGCCAATCCTGTGCTCCTTGAACCTTATGTTGAGCTTGAAATCTTTGTTCCTGATGAAACAGTAGGCGATGTTATAGGAGACCTAAATTCACGAAGAGGAAGGGTTCTTAATCTTGAAAAGGAAGGTAAACGCACTAAAATAAAAGCCCAAGTCCCTATGTCAGAAATCCTTGAATATGTAATAACCTTAAATGGAATTACCGGGGGAAGGGGCTATTTCATTAGCAAATTTTCCCATTACGAGGAGGCCCCACCACACATTTCTGAAAAGATTATTGCTCAGGCAAAAACTCAGAGCTCTGAAGGATGAGATGCGGGATTCTTACACTAAGTGATAAGGGAGCAAAAGGTGAAAGAGAAGATCTTTCAGGAAAATATTTAATTGAATTTGCCAAAGCCCAAGGATGGAAAGTAGAAACTTATAAAATTCTTCCTGACGATGAGGAAGAAATCTCAAAGACCTTATTTAACTGGTGCGAAAATCTAAAGCTTGACCTTATCCTTACAACAGGAGGCACCGGGGTTCATCCGAGAGATGTAACCCCAGAGGCCACAAAAAGGGTTATTGAAAAAGAAATCCCGGGTCTTGCAGAATTTATAAGATATATAAGTTTTTCTAAAACTCCCATGGCCTCTCTCTCAAGGGGGCTTGCAGGAGTTAAAGGACAAACTTTAATTATTAATTTGCCTGGAAGTCCCAAGGCTCTTCAGGAAATAATGCCCTCTTTAAAAGAGGTCCTTGAACATGCTGTAAGCAAAATAAAAGGTGATCCCAGTGAGTGCGCAAGAAATTAAATTAACCCAGATGGTAAAAGCCTCTGGCTGAGCAGCTAAGCTTCCGCAGGAGTTTCTTGCGGAGATTTTAAAGGAGCTTCCCCTTCCTGAGCACCCTGATTTACTTCAAAGTTTTGAAAACGGTGCTGATGCAGCCATTTTTCGGCTAACCCCAGAGATAGCCCTGGTTTTCAGTGCGGATTTTTTTACCCCTGTGGTTGATGACCCCTTTGTTTTCGGACAAATAGCTGTGGCAAATTCCCTTTCAGATATTTATGTTACAGGAGCAAAACCCCTTCTTGCCTTAAATCTAATTTCCTTTCCCAAAAAGGGGCTTCCAAGGGAATTATTAAAAAAAATTCTTGAAGGGGGGCTTTCCAAAATCAAAGAGGCAGGAGCCCTTCTTGTGGGAGGACACAGTGTGGATGATCCCGAACCTAAATACGGGCTTGCTGTAATAGGCATAATTCACCCTGAAAAAATTATAACCTCTAAAAATGCCCAACCCGGAGATCTTCTCTATTTAACCAAACCTCTCGGAACAGGAATCCTTGCTACTGCTTATAAAGGAAGACTTTTTGATGAAAAAAGCCCCCTTTATAAAAGGATGGTTGAAACCATGATAGAGCTTAACAAAATTCCTGCGGAGATAATGGTTGAAGCAGGAATAAAGTCCGCAACAGACATTACGGGTTTCGGTCTTATAGGCCATGCCTTAGAGATGGCAAATGCAAGTAAAGTTAAAATGGTTTTCTTTTTTCACAAAATACCCTATTTTAAAGAGGCTCTGGAATTTGCAAAAAAAGGAATTATTCCAGAAGGAGATTATGATAATCTTAATTACTGTGAAAAACTTGTAAAATTTGACCCCTATTTGAAAGATTACCAGAGAGTAATCCTTGCTGACGCCCAAACCTCAGGTGGCTTTCTTATTTCTTGTCCAAAGGAAAAAAGGGAAATACTTGAAACACTTGCCTTTGAAAGGGGGTTTTATTCTCTATACCTTGTTGGAGAAGTGAAGGAGGGAGAACCCTCTGTTGAGGTTCTCCCTTAATTACATTTTACATATTGTTTAAGACTTTCAAGCCATTCCTCGTAATTTTTATATCCCACAAACTTCTCCACTCTGTTTCCCTTAGGATCAAGAAGATAGGTGGTAGGAGTAATGGAAAAATCGTTAAAGATCTTTAAAACCTCAGAATTTGCAAGACCAACTGGATAAGTCAAATTTCTTGAAGAAACGATTTTAGGAAGAAGAGGAGCACCTTCTCTGTCAATCATGAGAGAAATTACCTGAAGTCCTTTACGGCCACAAGTATCATTCAGTTTCTGAAATACCTTAAGTTCTACCATACAGGGTGGACAATAACTGGCAAAAAGATTAAGAAGGATGTATTTTCCGTTAAAATCAGAGAGTTGATATTTCTTACCACTGTGTGTGTAAAAGGAAAAGTTAATAGTTTTTGCATTTATAGAAACCTGAGAAAAAAGGAGAATTCCGAAAATAAGAAAAAGCATTAAAATTTGATACTTGACTTTCATCACTCCCTCCTTAAAGTATTTTTATAAAAAATAAATCCGATTTTAAAAATTGCAAAGTGGTAAAAGAAAAACTCTCAAAGCTTTCTCTCACAACAAAGGTTTCTCTCATACTGCTTGCCATTCTTGTTTTATTTTCTACTTTTTTAACCTTTCTTTTTTATCTTTATCTTCGGGAAAAAATAATTGATCACTATTCTGAAAAATTAAAACTCTTTTTTCTTCAAATAGAAGCCCTTGAAAGGTATGTAAAAGATGACCTAAGACCTGTTCTTTTTGAAACCCTTAAAAATTATCCCACTCAAAAAGATTTCATTCTTGAAGCTATGTCAACCACCCATGTAAGTAAAAGAGTTTTTTACTATCTTCGGGAAAAATATCCTGATATTGAATTTGAAAGGGTTTCCTTTGACCCCATAAACCCTGAAAATAGTATTAAACCCTTCCATAGGGCCCTTTTAAAATTTCAGGACCCTAAACCCCATTATCAGGGAATAATTAAGTGGCAGGGGGAAGAATTTCTTGTTATGACAAAACCCATTTATGTTTCTAAAATTTGTTTAAGATGCCACGGGAAACTCACCAATATTCCTGAAGACTTAAAAAAAATTTACTACCTTAAAAAAGATTTTTCTTGGAAAGAGGGTGATTTAATGGGACTCGTAGTGGCAAGGCTATCTCTTAAAAACGCCTTAACAGAAGCCAAAACCCTTGCCCTTTCAATCTTCATGATAAGTTTTCTTTCTTCCCTTTTTCTCTTGCTTTCCTTAGAGGGTATTTTATACACCCTCATCCTAAAACCTTTAAAAAAACTGACTGATCATTTTAAAAATTTGAAAAAAGGAAATATCCCATTAAACACACCCTTAGATTTAAAAAGAGAAGATGAATTCGGTCTTCTTGCCGAATCCTTCAATGCCTACATGAACCACCTTGAAGAGATTCAAAGGGCTCTTAAAGAAAATTTAAAAACCCTTGAAACCCTTTTTGAGAGTATTACCCATCCCATAGCCCTTATAAATAAAGACTGTCAGGTGGAAATTTCAAACAAGGCCTATAAGGAAAATCCCTACAAAAAATGCCATCAGGATCTCCTTATAAAGGTCTTTACCGAAAAGAAACCCTTAAGTGAAGAACTTGAAACACCAGAAGGAAAAAACTATCAATTATTTCTTTATCCAGTTTTTGGAGAAAACAACGAAGTTATTAAAGCAGTTGTTTTACTTGAGGACATAGCAGAAAGAAAAAAAATGGAAGAAAAGCTGATTTTAACGGAAAAACTTGCGGCTGTCGGTCAATTAACCGCTGGTCTTGCCCATGAAATAAATAATCCCCTTTCGGGTATGCTTTTAATGTTAAAACAGCTTCACAAAAATAGTTTGCCAGAGGAAGAAAAAAAGCTTTATCTTAATCTCATTGAGCAGGGTCTTTTAAAAATTCAGAAGCTTATTCAGGATCTTTTGAATTTTTCTCGTTCAACTGAAATCAAAAAAGAAAAAGCCTCCATTAATGAACTTCTTGAAGAAGTTTTGGAACTAAGTTCCTATATTCTTGAAAAAAATCAAATAATCGTAATAAAAGAATTTGCCAAGAATCTCCCTGAAATCTATGTGGATAAAGATAAGATTGAACAGGTTTTTTTAAACCTAATTTTAAATGCCATTGATGCCATGGAAGAAAGCCAAAAAAAGCTTTTAACCATAAGAACGGAGTTAAAAGATTCCACTCTAAAGATTTCCTTTAAAGATACTGGACAAGGTGTTCCTGAAAACATCAAAAATCGCATTTTTGATCCCTTTTTTACAACAAAACCACCTGGGAAAGGAACAGGCCTTGGGCTTTCAGTAAGTCTTGTAATTATTGAAAGACATGGTGGAAAACTCTACCTTGATAGAAGTGATCAGGGTGCTAATTTTGTAATTGAACTTCCCTTTACGGCAGAAGACCATGGAACCCATTAGAATTCTCATAGTTGATGATGAAATACTTTTAAGAAAGGCCTTGGAAGGAGTTTTAACCTCTCAGGGATATTCGGTTAAATCCTGTGAAACTGGAGAAAAAGCCCTTACATTAATAGAGAGAGAATTTTTTGACCTTGCCCTTGTTGATGTAAAGCTACCAGACCTAAACGGTCTTGAACTCCTAAAAGAAATTAAAAAAATTTCTCCTGAAACAGGGGTTATTATAATAACCGCTTATGCTGAAGTAAAATCAGCTGTTCAGGCCATAAAGGATGGTGCCTTTGATTATTTATCCAAACCCTTCCAAGAAGAAGAGTTATTGATAACCATTGAAAAATTCCTTAAATACCGCTCCCTTGAAAAGGAATTAAAAATCCTCAGAAAAGCCCTTTCAGATACTTATCAAGAAAGGTCATTAATTGGCGAAAGTAAAGCCATTAAAGAACTGCTTCACAAAATTGAAATTTTATCTCAAGTAGATGTCACTCTCTTAATTTACGGAGAATCTGGAACAGGAAAAGAACTGGTTGCAGATCTCATTCAGAGAAATTCACCGAGAAAGGACAAACCCTATATTAAAATTAATTGCACAGCCATTCCTGAAAATCTCTTTGAAGCTGAACTTTTCGGATATGAAAAGGGAGCCTTTACAGGGGCAACGGAAAGCAAAAAAGGGAAACTCGAGCTTGCCAACGGAGGCACCCTTCTTTTAGATGAAATAGGAGACCTTCCTTTAAGTTTACAACCCAAACTCCTTCGTGTTCTTGAAACCAATACTTTTTATCCTCTGGGCTCAAAAAGAGAGGTTAAGGTAGATGTAAGATACATCTTTTGCACCGGAAAGGACTTAAAAAAATTGGTTGAGGAAGGGAAATTTAGAGATGACCTTTATTACAGAATAAATGTGGTCCCTTTGAAAATACCTCCACTTCGGGAAAGAAAGGAGGACCTTCCACATCTTATTAATCATTTTGTTCGTTATTTTTCTCAAAAATATAAAAAGGAAATCCCAAAGATTGCTCCTGAGGCTTATACCGCTCTTTTAAACTATGATTATCCAGGAAATGTGAGAGAGCTCAAGCACATTCTTGAAAGAGCAATACTTCTTTGTCAAAACTCTATTATAACTCTTAACGATCTTCCTGAAGAACTTCGGGGGAAAACTTCTCCTCAAAGCGCACCTTTTCAAAATGTGAAGAAATGTAAAGAACTTTTAGAAAGGGAACTTATTTTAAAAACCCTTGAAGAATGCAAGGGTAAAAAAACAGAGGCTGCCAAAAAGCTCGGGATTTCCAGAAAAACCCTTTGGCAAAAACTCAAAAAATTTGAATCTCACTGAAGTCGCTTTCTAAGCCTTTCATACCAGAGAGGATGCCGATGTTTCACATACTCTTCATCTACATATCCAGTAAGCATGGCCTTAAGAAGGGGCCAGTTTGATTTAACCGCCAATACAAAAAAGATGTGTATAAAAAAGAGTAGTATAAACAAACCCCCTGAAATTGTATGTAAAAGATTTATGGTTGACTCAACTTTAGGGCCAAAATAAATCCATTCTAAATTTTTAAGAACCTTTATTATCCCTGTGAGGAGAACTATAAGTGTGGTAAAGCCTATTCCCACATAGGCCCATCTCTGCTCTGGAAGCCATTTATCAGCAGGAGGCTCTTTGCCAAGACCAAAGGAGGCAAGAATCATCTTCAAGGAGGCGATGAAATCTCCTTTTTTAGGAAGGAGACTAAAATCCCTTCTTAATCCATGATAAAAAATATGAAAAAGCACAGCAAAAACAAAGAAAATGGCAAAAATATAATGCAATTTTGTAACGGTGTAAAAATTTGCTGTCCACTTAAACCCAGGAAGTTCAGTTATGTAATATCTCTTAAAGAGAGGTAAACATCCAAGACCAGTAAAAATCAGCATAATACCGGAGAGGGCAACCATCCAGTGTTCAAGACGAACAATAGCACCGTAGCGTTTTATTTTTCTTCCCATTTTAAAGCACCTCCTTATCATCCTGTTTTTTACCGGCTAAAGCACCTACAACACCTGTTAGAATTCCCATAGCCCCTGCTGAAAGAACAGCAACTCCCAAGGGATTTATTTCTTCTTTATAAAGATTTCTTACCTTTACGGGCATTTGAAATCTCGCTTTAAGCTCTTTAAGTTTGGCCTCTATTTTTTCAAAAGAAATGGCTGAAAGGTAAAGAGTTGAAGTTCCTCCATTCTGGGTATCTCCATAGATATAAAGACCTTCTTTTTCAGCCCTTCTTCTTGCTTCAGCATAAATTTCTTCTCGATGGCCAAATTTATAAACCGTTCTATCTTTAAGTCTTTCCCTACAGGCAATCACACAGGCCGGCTCTTCTCCTCTTTTAATTCTTGCATCACAGAGATCACATTTATACATTACTCCCCCACCAGCAAATTTAGGCATAAGCTTTAAGTAAATCCCAACTCCTGCCTGTCTTTGAGGAATATGCCAAGGGCAAATATCTCTACACTTGGCTCCTCCAAAGCAAATGGAATGGTCAATTACAGTATTCCCCTCAGGCTGTTTCGAGAGAGCCCCAAAGGGGCATCCCTTCACACAAGGAGGGGTATCACAATGCATGCATCTTCTCGGAATATAAAGGGTCTTTCCTTCAATCTCTACCTTTTGAATAAACAGCCAGTTATAGGGAGTAAGGGTATCAATTTTGTCTCTCTTATCAGACCAATCTTCATAAGTCTTTCTTGGCCAGTAAGGCATAATGGGCTTTTTAGGTTCTGGAAAACGGTGTTTGTTTTCTTCTCTGCAGGCCTTAACGCATCTTGGAATGGGTTCATCATTACAGCCATCACATCTGGTAATATCAATGAGAGTGGCAAATTTTCCCTTATAAGAGAGGCCATCCTTGGGAGAAAGAGCAAGAGCAGCAATCCCAGAAAGAACTTTAAAAAACTGCCTTCTACTTAGGTTCATGGAGATCACCTCCTCAAAAATTCGTTATAAAATTTTAAAACATTTAGTAAATTTGTCAAGAATTTTTGTTACCTTTGGGTAACACTTTGAGATTTTAACAGTTTCTTGAGGGTAATATAAGAATTTGCTTAACTCCAAATACTTTATATCTCTTTTAGGCACATTTTTTGATTTATTCTTGAAAAACTCAGCAAGGAGGTGAGAGCTATGCCAGGTAAAGGCTGAAGGTTAGCTGAACTATTTATCACAACTTCCTAACTTATTATAGGGAGGTGAAGAGATGGCTGAAGAGGCCAAAAAGGGAATTTTAAATGAAGATTGGTTGGCTTTCTGGTTGGCAATTATTTTATTTTTAGTTTCTTTACTTGCTTACAAGGGTATTGACCCCTTTGGCTGGGTAGTGAAGACCAATGTATGGCTTAAAGTTGAAGAAGCCTTAGCACCTGTTGGAAAAAAATATAAAGGTGTTTCAGGAGAAATTATTAAGATTGAAGGAAACAAACTTACTCTTAAGACCAAAGATGGAAAGGAGCAAACGGTTACAGTTGATGACCCCACCAAATATCAGGTTGGACAGACCTATGAGAAAAAAGGACTTTCTGGTTTTGCTTCTTTAATCCTTACTTACATCTTTTTAACGGTAGTTCTTGCCATAGGAGTCTATTTGCTTGGGCATAATGTGGGAAAATTTGTTGTGGGCTTTTTCTTCGTTTTCTGGCTGAGTTATCTCTGCTGGTTTATCGGTCATTACGCCTATTTTGCTGCAACAGACCCCAAAAAATATAATATTCCCTGGTCTTTGAAATTGACTGGAGAGGGAGGTTATATCTTTGCCCTTGCCCTGGGGCTCATCATTGGAAACTTCTTTAGACCCTTTGCTCAGTTTCTCTCAGAGGCTTGCAGACCTGAATTTTATATTAAAACCGCCATTGGACTTATGGGCGCTGTTCTTGGATTAAAATCCGCAGAAGCCTTTGGACTTGCCTCTGCGGTTCTTTTCAGAGGGCTCTGTGCCATTGTTGAGGCTTATCTTATTTACTGGGCCCTGGTTTATTTTATTGCCAGAAGATATTTCAAGTTCAGCAAAGAATGGGCTGCACCTCTTGCTGCAGGAATTTCTATCTGCGGAGTTTCTGCAGCCATTGCTATTGGTGGTGCCATTAGAGCAAGGCCTGTGGTTCCCATTATGGTTGCTTCCCTTGTTGTAATTTTTGCTGTTATTGAGCTAATAATTCTTCCCTTCCTTGCTCAGATTTTTCTCTGGAAAGAGCCCATGGTTGCAGGTGCCTGGATGGGGCTTGCAGTTAAAACAGATGGTGCTGCCTTTGCCTCAGGGGCTATCACTGATGCCTTAATTAGAGCTAAAGCTGAGGCTGTTGCAGGTATTAAATATGAACCTGGCTGGATCCTTATGGCAGCTGCAACAACCAAACTTTTTATTGACATCTTTATCAGTATATGGGCCTTTTTAATGGCCTACATCTGGTGTGCCTATGTTGAATGCAAGCCTGGTGAAAGGGTGAGTGCCTCAGAAATCTGGAGAAGATTTCCTAAATTCGTTCTTGCCTACTTTATCGGATTTCTGGTAATGCTAATTATTTCAGCTCCTCATGCCCCTAAGGTTAAAGCTGTTGAAGAAGAGATTAAATTAATTGAAAAAAACATCAAAAAAATGGAAGCTCAACTTGCTACCGTTCAGGATCCAGCCACACAAACACAACTTACAGCTAAAATAGAAGAACTTAAAGCCCAGATTAAGTCCAAGAAAGAAGAAATTAAAGACTCTAAGAAAGTGGTTGACCAGACAAAAACTGCAACCACCGGAACCAATGCTTTGAGAGTGCTCTTTTTCCTTATTACTTTCTTCACAATTGGAGTAATCTCTGACTTTAGAAAACTCTGGGCAGAAGGTATCGGAAAACTCGCCCTGGTTTATGTGGTCTGTCTCTTTGGTTTCATTATCTGGATTGGACTTTTAATTTCTTGGATTTTCTTCCACGGCGTAAAACCTCCTGTGGTAGGACAATAGAACTTAGGAGGTGAGAATTATGGCTGAAGAAATTAGAGAAGAACAGATTGCAGAAGAACTTGAAAAGATGCAATATGACCCCTGGCTTCCCTTTGAAAGTAAACTTGTCTGGGGTTGTATTGGGCTTGGGCTAATTCTCCTGATAATCCTTATTTGGATTAGCTATACCTTCTTCCCTGCTTCTCCCAGTTAATCTTCAAAAGCCCTGTCTCCTTACCCCCTCCGGGAGACAGGGCCTTAGGCTTTACTTTTCCCAAAGTCAAATTAAAATAAACTTTAATGAGTTATCTTGTTTTAGCAAGAAAATATCGTCCTCAGAGATTTTCAGAGGTTGTTGGGCAGTCCCATGTGGTAAAAACCCTAATTAACGCTCTAAAACTTGGAAAACTCACTCATGCCCTTTTATTCTCCGGTATCAAAGGAACAGGAAAAACTACCATTGCAAGAATTGTTGCCAAGGCCTTAAATTGTTTAAATCTCCAGGAGGGCTATGAACCCTGCAACGAGTGTCAGAACTGTCTGGAAATAAACAAAGGCATTTTTGTGGATGTCCTTGAAATAGATGCTGCTTCAAACCGAGGAATTGATCAGGTGAGAGAACTTATTGAAAATCTCAAATATGCTCCTGCCAAAGGTCGTGCCAAGGTTTACATCATAGATGAGGCCCACATGCTAACCAAAGAGGCTGCCAATGCCTTATTGAAATCTCTGGAAGAGCCTCCAGCCCATGTTTATTTTATCCTTGCTACCACAGAACCTAACAAACTCCCCCCAACCATTCTTTCAAGATGTCAGAGATATGATTTCAGAAGGCTTGATTTAAAAACGATGGTTCAATTTTTAAAAAGTATTTGTGAGAGAGAAAACTATGATATAGAAACATCAGCCTTGGAACTTATTGCTCGAGAGGCCCAAGGAAGCATGCGTGATGCCCTCTCCCTTCTTGATCAGGCCATGGCCTATGGAGTCAGAACCAAAGAGGATGTTCTTTCTGCCCTCGGCTGGCATGAAGAATCCTTAGTGGAAGAGTTGGTTCAAATTCTTCTTGAAAGGGATTTAAAAAAAGCCCTAAGCTTGAGCAAAAGCCTTTATGAAAGGGGGCTTGATCTTATTTATCTTATGGAAAAAGTGGTGGAATATTTAAGAAATCTTTTTCTTGCAAAGGCTTTACCTGGAGAAACACCTCTTCACATTGAAAATCCCGAATTAAAGGAACTTTTCGTAACCACCTCTCAGGAAGATTTTCTCGTAATTCTTCAAACCCTTTTGAGGGACCTTGAGGTTCTAAAAAGAACTCCCTATCCCCAGTTGCAATTTGAACTAACCCTTGCCAAAATTTGTGAATACGAAAAACTTGTGCCTCTCAGAGAAATTCTCCAAAAACTTGAGGAATTTTCAAAAAGCGGAGAGGCAATTCTCCTTCCTCAAAAAGTTGAAGCTCAAAAAGAAGAGCCTGTTTTCTTAAAGAGTTGGCCTGATTTCTTAGAAAAACTTCAAAAGGAATCTTTTACTCTTTATACTTTGCTTTCCCATCTCCCTGAACCTGAAATAAATTCTCAGGAAGTAAAATTAAAACTTAAAGGGAATGAAGAATTCCTGAAATCCACTTATCTTCCCATTCTTAAAGAAAAAATTGAGAAATATTTCGGAAAACCTTTAAACATCCAGGTGGAAAGTCAAAGGAGATCAACCCTTGATGAAATAAAAGAAAGGCCCGAGGTAAAGCTCATTGCTCAAACTTTTTCAGCAAAGATTGTAAATATACAATACACTAAGGAGTAAGCCTATGCAATTACCCAAGGAGTTTCAAAAGCTTTTTAAAGAAGTGCAAAAAATGCAGAAAAAAATGGAGGAAGTAAGCAAAGAGCTTGAAACAAGAACGATTACTGCTCAGGTTGGCGGTGGCATGGTGAAAGTTACTGCCAATGGAAAACAGGAAATTATTTCTGTTGAGATTGAAGAGGAGTTGCTGAAACCAGAAGAAAAAGAAATGCTTGAGGATTTAATTGTAGCGGGGGTAAATGAGGCCCTAAAGAAGGCCAAAGAAATGGTAGAGGAAGAACTTGCCAAAATTACGGGAGGTCTTGCCCTCCCCCCTGGCTTTAAACTTCCGGGTTTTTAAAATGCAAAATCACTATCCACCAACCTTAAAAAAACTTATTGAGGCTTTAAGTGAACTTCCAGGAATTGGAGAAAAAAGTGCAAGCAGGCTCTCCCTTTTCCTTCTCTCCAGACCAGGGCTTTGTGAGATTCTCGGAGACCTCATAAAAGAGCTTCCTTATAGGGTGAAACTTTGCAAATATTGCAGAAACCTCTCAGAAGAAGAAATATGCGGAATTTGCCAAGATGAAACCCGAGAAAAAGAAAAAATTTGCATTGTGGAAAATCCCGTTAATTTACTTCACATAGAAAAAACTGGAATTTATCGGGGCTATTACTATGTGCTTCATTATTTGCTCTCTCCCAAGGAAGGTTTTGGCCCAAGGGAACTTGGGCTTGAAAATTTTTTAAAGCTTATTGTAGAGAGGAAAATAAAAGAAGTAATTCTTGCTTTATCACCTACCCTTTCTGGGGAGGCAACCTCTTCCTATATTGCGGAGCTCTTGAAAGCCTATCCAGTTACTGTCTCAAAACTTGCCTGCGGAATTCCCATGGGCATGGAAATTCAATTTGCTGACCCCTTAACCCTCAAAAAAGCTTTTCAGGGAAGGGAAGTCCTTAAGGGAGGCTAAATGTGTATGATAAAGAGCTTTGTAGAACCCTTGCCCTCGGTTCTTTGGTAAGGGGTTATTTTCATAACTTGAGGGGGACTCTCCAGGGCCTCTCCTTTCAAATTCAAATTCTTTACATGAAAAAGGAAACCCTTCTTTCCCCTTCTGCTCATCCAAACATTGAAAAGGCCCTTCAACTCCTGCAAAAACTTCAAAATCAATTAGAATCCGCTCTTGAAGACCTTGAGAATGATAATACCGGACCATGGAATCTAAAAGAAATTATGGAAAGGGAACTTCTTTTCTGGGAGGCTAATCTTTTCTTTAAACACAAGGTTAAAAAAGAAATTTTTGAAGAAAAAGAGGTTCTTTTGACCCTTCCCCTTAATGAATTAAAGGGGCTTCTTTGCCTTCTTGAGGAAAGGCTTTATCCTCTTTGTAAAGAGGGCTCAACTCTTAAAATAATCATAGGTGAAGAAGGTAAAAAGACTCTTACCTTTGAATTTTCTGAAGCCCTTGATGAAGAGAATTTAAAAAAGCTTGAAAAACTATCTCCTTATTTTTCTCCCTATGCCAATCTTAAAGTCTCTCCTTCAAGAATTGAGTTAGAATTTTTATAAATGAAAGAAAAATTTCTCTTTCTCGGTCTTTATCTTAAAGAAGGAGGCTCCTTTAAAACCTCAAAATGGTTAGAGGAATTTCCAAATATCGAAAGTCTTCAGGAAAAATTTAAAATCAATGAAAAAGAGCTTCTTAATCTTGCAGAAAGGGAGCTTGAAAAGGCAGAAAAACTGGGTATCAAAATTCTCTTCATTAAAGAAGAAACTTTTCCTGAAGAGCTCAAAAAAATCCCCTATCCACCTTTATTTTTATACATTAAAGGACATTTATCAGATTTTCCCAAATTTGCCATCGTTGGCTCAAGAAAACCGAGCCCTTACGGAAGGGAGGTTGCCAATTTTTTTGGTGACAAATTAAGTGAAGCTGGTTTATGTCTTGTCTCGGGACTTGCAAGAGGAATTGATACTATTGTTCACAAAGTTTGTGTGGAAAGGAAAAGACCAACTATCGCTGTTCTTGGCTCAGGGCTTGATGTAATTTATCCTGCAGAAAATAGAGAGCTCTTCAGAAAAATTGTGGAAACTGGTGGGGCTGTTCTTTCTGAATTTCCTCTTGAAACCAAACCCAGACGGGAGAACTTTCCAAGAAGAAATAGGATTATAAGCGGGCTTGCAAAAGCTGTTCTTGTTATTGAAGCAGGAGAAAGAAGCGGAACCCTTATTACTGCCCGCTGGGCCCAAGAGCAGGGAAAAGAAGTCTTTGCCGTTCCAGGGAATATTTTTTCTGACCAAAGCAAAGGCACAAATTTTTTAATAAAGGAGGGAGCAATCCCTGTAACAAACCCTTTTGAAATCCTTCAATACCTTGGACTTGAAGCTGAAAAACCATCTTCTGAAAAGATATTTCAGGTTGACCTTTCTCAAGAAGAAAAAGAAATTCTTGAAATTCTTTCCTTAGGTCCTCAACATTTTGATGAACTTACTGAAAAAACCGGGCTTTCACCACCCCTTTTACTCCAAATACTCACAGAACTTGAATTCAAAAATTTAATAAAAAGCCTGCCTGGTAAATACTTTCAAAAAATTTTTTAATTTAACCCTTAGCTGAAAATTTCCTTTACAAGCTCTTCGGTATTTACCACATTTAGTGCCTCAAAAATCTTCTCAAAAAGCTCCTCCATATCCGATAAAATTTTTTCTTTTATATCCTGAGGGAGATCCCACCACTCCTTTTTAAATATCCCAAAGCCCTTTTTCCGGGTTTTATATATAAATTGAGCCTCAGTCCAGCCCTCTTTCCATTCGTGTTTAAGATTGGTTTTAAGATAAGTATAAATTTTTTCTCTGAATTCTTCAGGAAGGGCTGGATGATCATAGAGGAAGTTCTGAAATCCCGTTGCAAGATGAACCTCTACACATTCAGCCTCTGGAAATTTGAAAAAGGCCTCTTCTGGAAGGGTTGAAGCCCCGTGCTGAACTGCCCCAGCAAGACCAAACTCCTCTCTTGCAATTTTAGAAAGGGTCTTAAGCACATTGAAATCAAGGGCAACCTCTGCCACCCTTCCATCAGGAAGAACAACGCCACCATGAGCAGTCCCTGTTTGCACACTAATTTTGGAAAGCCCAATTTCTCCCTTAAAAACCCTGTTAAACCCATTCAAAAAAGCCCTTAATTCTTCAGGAGTGCTATTATGTCCTCCAATTTCTCCTATTTCTCCTCCAAGATTGATGGTTATTCCTACTGGCTCAAGGGATCTTACATATTCAGCAAGCTCAGCAGTTACTTCGTAATTAAACCTTTGTTGTTCTTCCACAGTCTCTTTTTCAAGCTCAACCAAGGTTGAGGCATCTATGTCAATGTTGTAAAACTGCGCCGAAATAGCCTCTTTAATCAGTTTTTTAAGTCCTTCCTTTTCTTTTTCTGGATTAGCAAAAAAGGATTTGCGATTTAGCTGAAAGTGATCACCCTGAATAAAAACCTGGCCCTGGAAGTTCTCTTTAAAGGCTGCTGATAAGATTACTGTGGCATATTCAAGGGGATCCTGTTTGGTATAGCCCATTTCTGACTTTGCAATCTCAAAAATAAAAGCTCCGACTTTAAGCCTCTTTGCCACCCTGAAAATCCTTCTTGCCACATCATAAGTCATTCCTCTTAAATTCATCGCTGGAACGGTAAAACCAAGAAATTTTTCTGAAAATTTTTTGTAAAGAGGATAAATAGAATAGCCTTTATACCCCCTTGCATTTAGTTGAGAAAGAAGCTCTCTAAGTTTTCTCTCCTTTTCTTCTTTATTTTCCTCAAAAACTGCCTGATAAACCAACTTATCGAGATTTTTCATTACTTTCCCTCCTCCTTTTCTTCTCTTTCACTCAATTACTTGGTTGCTGAAAGTCCCCTTTTGCATTTCCTCTCCTCTCTAAAAAGCTTTTTATTATTATCTCTTTTTAAAAAAATAAGTCAATCCCAAACTGGGTTTTAGACACCACCTATTTATTAAGTTAAGTTATATTGAAAAAATTTGCAGGACATAGTAAACTTTATTAAAATTTCCTCAAAAGGAGGATTTTGCCATGGAGAATTTTGTCTATTACAATCCGACGGAGATTTATTTTGGAAAGGGGCAAGAATTAAAAATCGGAGAAATCATAAAAAAGCACGGGATTAAAAAAGTTCTCTTTCTTTACGGAAGAAATGCCATAAAGAGAATGGGTCTTTATGACAAAGTGGTTAAGGCCTTAAAAGAGGCTGGGATTGAGTTTGTAGAACACAGCGGGGTTAAACCCAATCCAGTTCTCTCTCACACCCTTGAGGGGGTCAAAAAGGCCAAAGAATTTGGAGCGGAAGCTATTCTTGGAGTTGGGGGAGGCTCTGTGGTGGATGAGGCCAAGGCTATTGCTTTGGGAGTAAAAGTGGGTGGAGAAAATCTCTGGAGCTATTTTAGGCACGAAAAGGAAATTACAGAAGCCCTTCCAGTCTTTGATAT
>DJWK01000037.1 GCA_002441555.1 Thermodesulfobacteriaceae bacterium UBA6232 | reverse complement strand
TAAGAGGGAGCTTTTGGAAGATAAGGAGGTAAAAAAACCTTCACCGGATCATCCTTGGAGAAAGGGATGGAAAGTTAAAAAGAAAGATGTGACATTTCAAACTGGTAAAAAGGTGTGACATGCTTTTAGAAATAACAGATCAACCTTTTACAGATATTTCTCTAAAACCTCCTCAGCAGCTTTTAACCCTTCACCAAGAAGCACTCTAATTCCGAATTTCTTTAATCCCATCTCAAGGGCTGATAGGGCAACCATTAAATCAAAGGGAGATTGATCTCCCATATGGGTTATTCTAAAGATCTTTCCTTTTAGTTCACCCTGACCTCCAGCAAATACAATTCCCCAATTATCCCTTAAAAACTTTAAAAATTCACCGGTATTAAGCCCTTCAGGAGATTTAACAACTGTTAAGGATTCTGCCGGAACCTCTGGAAAAATTTCAAGCCCAAGGGCTTTAACAGCTTCTCTGCAAGCAAGAGATAAAGCCTCACAGTGCTTAAAAATTCTCTCAAGACCAAGCTCTCTGATTCTTCTTAGCATCTCTCTTAAACCGAGTAAAAGGGATACCGCTGGAGTAAAAGCAGTAGTATCCTTTTCATAAGCATTTTTCTCCTTTTGAAGATTAAAGTAATACTTAGGGAGCCTTGAATTTTTTGACATATTAAGGGCTTTATCTGAAAAGGCAATAAAGGAAAGACCTGGTGGAAGACTTAAGGCTTTTTGAGAGCCTGTAATTACCACATCAAGACCGAGTTCATCCATAGGCAAAGGATAAACCCCAAGGGCAGTAATGGCATCAACCACAAGAAGGGTTTCCCTTTCCCTTGTTAAGCTCGCTATTTCATGAACGGGATGTTTCACTCCTGTTGAGGTTTCACAGGCCTGAATTAAAATGGCCTTGGCATCAGGATGGGCCTTAAGGGTTCTCTCAACCTCTTCTGTTTTTACAGCTTTTCCCCATTCTACCTTAATTACCACAGGGGTTAAGCCATAGGTCTCTGCTAGTTCTCTCCAGCGCTCACCGAATTTTCCTCCTTCAACAACAATTACTTTATCTCCCGGAGAAAAAAGATTAACAATGGCTGCTTCCATAGCCCCTGTTCCGGAAGAGGCAAAAAAATAAACCTCCTTTCTGGTTTGAAAAAGATATTTCAAATTTTCTCTTATTTCCTTTAAAATTTCAGAAAACTCTGGCAAACGATGATGGGTCATCGGCTGAGCCTGAGTTAAAAGAACCTTGGGAGATACAGAAACAGGCCCTGGAGTAAATAAATATCTCTTTCCTAAATATTCCATTTTTATCCTCCTCCTGCAAATTTTTTAATGCAATCTTACCCTAATTTTTCTTTCCTCACAAGAATTTATTTTTTACCCTTTACAGTTATATAAAATGCCTTTAAATTAATAATCATGAAGGAAAATCAAAAAGCACAAACTAATCTATTTGAAATTTTAAAAAGTTATTTTCTCTATCTTGAAAATCTTGGAATTTCTGAAATTCCCTTTAGCAAGGAGTTGGGGGTTCTCTTTAAACAAGGAGAGAAAATTACTGGGGACACACTTGAGGCCCTTTTTGAAAAAATTTCCAAATGTGAAGACTGTAGGCTTTATCGCATAAGGAAACGGCCTGTTCTTGATACTTCCTACGAAAACAAAAAACTTATGCTCATAGGAGACTTCCCTGATAGGGACGATGATTATTACGGAAGACCCTTTTCAAGCTCCATAAAGGAAATCCTTCAAAAAATGCTTTTAAGCATTGGCTTAAGGAAAGAGGATTTTTATATAAGTCTTGCCGTTAAATGTAAGCCTCCAGCTGGAAGAATTCCTGAAGAGGAAGAAATAGAGGCTTGCAAAAAGTATTTATTAAAAGAAATCAAGCTATTAAAACCTAAGCTAATCCTTGCCCTTGGCTTCATCCCTCCCAAAGTCTTCATGGAAAAACCTGATACCTTTTCCGCAATAAGGGGAAAACCCTTTACTTATAAAGAGAGTCTTATTATCTTCACTTATCACCCCTCTTATATGCTAAAAAACCCTTCGGTAAAGAGGCTTATCTGGGAAGACTTAAAAACCTTTAAGAGGCTTTATGAGGAAATTTTTAGCCATTAAATTTCTTTTATTCGTATTGATTTTTTCCTTACCCAGGGCTTATGCCCAAAAAATTTATTTTATTAAAGCTGATTCAGCTATAACTCCGGTTACGGCAAATTTTATCAATTATGCTTTACACTATGCGGAAGAAAAAAAGGGAAAGGCCCTTATTATTCAACTTGATACCCCTGGAGGGCTTGTGGATTCAACTCGTGAAATTGTGAAGGAATTTTTGCAAAGTTCTATTCCCATTATTGTTTATGTTAGTCCTCAGGGGGCAAGAGCTGCTTCAGCAGGGGTTTTTATTGTGCTTGCAAGTCATCTTGCAGCTATGGCACCTTCCACTCATATAGGAGCAGCCCATCCTGTAGAATTAACAGGAAAGGCTGACTCTAAAATGCTTGAAAAAATCGCTAATGACCTTGCAAGTTGGGCAAGAAGTCTTGCTGAAACAAGGGGTAGAAATCCTGAATTTGCAGAACTTGCTGTTAAAAAAAGTAAAAGTATTACCGAAAAAGAGGCCCTCTCACTCGGAGTAATTGAAATTATTGCCAAAGATCTTGAAGATCTCATAAATAAAGCTCACGGAAGAAAAATTAAAGTCAAAGATAAAGAAATAATCCTTGAGCTTAAAGGCTATCCCCTTGAAGAAATAAAGGAAGATTTAAAAACAAGATTTTTTAAAATTCTTGCCAATCCCAATTTGGTATATTTTCTTCTTATGCTTGGTCTTCTTGGGCTTTATTTTGAGCTCTCCCATCCAGGAGCCATTTTTCCAGGAGTTTTCGGTGCTATCTGTCTTATTCTTGCCTTTCTCGGCTTAAGTATTATTCCCATGAATTATGCAGGTCTTGCCCTAATCCTTTTAGCAGGCCTTTTGTTCTTTCTTGAGACACAGATTACTTCTCATGGCCTCTTGACTCTGGGAGGAATTATTTCCCTTCTTCTTGGCTCTCTTCTTCTTTTTGGTCAGAATCCGCCAAGTTTAAGGGTCTATCAACCCTTTTTAATCACAGTAGTTATAACCTTTGCCATACTCTTTGGAGCTATAACCTATCTTGCTGTGAAAACCATGAGAAAAAAACCAGTTTCTGGAACCGAGGGTCTCATAGGAAAAAAAGGCAAAGCCCTAACTAAAATTACCAAAAAGGGAGGAAGGGTCTTTGTTGAAGGCGAGATCTGGCATGCAATTTCCGATGAGGAAATTCCAGAGGGAGCTAAAGTTGAAGTTTTAGAAAAAATTGGCTTTACTTTAAAAGTTAAATCCCTTTAATCAAGCACATGCCTTTCTGGAACAACGCATAAAAATTCTCCGCTAAAAACCACTTCATCTTGCCTTTTTACCTCAACATAGACCTTTCTCTTTTTTCCCTCTGTTTCCTTTACTTCAGCCATAGCTAATATTTCATCACCCAGTTTGACAGGCTTAATAAATTTAACTTCAGCTTTTGCAAGAACCACAGTCTCTTCATTAACGGCAAGCATAGCTGCATAATCGGCAAGACTAAAAATAAATCCACCGTGAATTAAACCCTTTTCATCAGCAACCATTCTTTCATCGGTTTTGAGCTTTACAACGGCTTTACCTTCGGATAGCTCAAGGGGTGTGCCACTTAGAGATTGGTCTATTTTCTTGTGGGTTTTTATATGCATAACTTCCTCCTGTTTTTGTCTAAGCTACTTTGTCAAGGCAAAATTCTATATAAAGAAAATGCTCCCCCACTTTAAATTTAAAGGAAACCCTGGGTGTTTTACATAAAGAATGAATTTTATATTCCTTTCCTGTAATCATGCTTGGAACAGAGGCCTTAAGAGTTGCTCCAAAGTTTTCAAATCTTCTTCTGAAGGCTCCACAAATCATATTGGCAAGCTCCCCTGCCATATCAAGGGCCTCTTGATTAAGCTCAGTGGGAGCTTCTCCCAAAAGGAGTTTCATAAATTCAAATAAAAGATCTCTTTCCAAGGAAACTACAAAGGCTCCCTGAAGTTTTTCTCCGGTCAAACCGATTATAGAGGAAATTTCGGCAAGGGCATGGTCATCCTTTCGAGCTTCGGTACTTACAAGTTCTGGAGCATTTCCCGTATAGGCTGCAACTACTTCACTGACAGCCTCTTTAATAGCATCTGCAATGGTATTGGCCATCTCCTTCCTCCCCTTTAAGAAAATTTAATATCTTGAAAATGGCTAATTCTAAATTGTCTTCGGTAGTATCAACTTCAAAGTGAGCCCACTTCTTATAAAGGAGCTCTCTCTCTTTATAAACTTTTTCCAGTTCTTCTTCAAAGCCAAGCCCTGTTAAAGAAGGCCTCTGAGTTAAAGTTTTTTCATCTTTTAAAATTCTTTCTTTTATCTTATCAAGAGAGGCTTTAACCCAAATAATTAGGCTTTCCCTTGAGAGAGCCTCCATTTCTTCTTCATGTAAAACTGCTCCTCCTCCCAGGGCACAAACCAAATTATCCATAGAAAAAAGCCCTCGCAAAAAGTCCTTTTCTAGCTTTCGAAAATAGGCCCAACCCTGCTTTTCAACGATTTCCTTTATACTACGGCCTTCCTTTTTTTCTATTTCAGTATCAGCATCAAGAAAGGGAAGACCAAGTCTTTTTGCTAACTCTTCTCCCAGAGTGGTTTTCCCCACCCCTCTAAATCCTATAAAAAGAATTTTCATGAATAAACCTTTTCAAAGAGTTCCCAGAATTCAGGAAAGGATTTAGCCACACATTTTGGATTTTCTATTTCAAGGGGGCCAGCTTTGAGAGCTAAAACTGCAAAAGCCATGGCAATGCGGTGATCATCATAGGTAGTAATGTGAGCCTCTCTAAAGGATTCTCTTCCATAAATAACAAGACCATCAGGAATTTCTTCAACCTCAACCCCTATCTTTGAAAGTTCTCTCGCAACCGCTTTTATTCGATCAGTCTCCTTGTATCTTAGATGAGGAGCACCATATAAGACCGTTCTTCCTTGTGCTACAGCTCCAATTATTGCCAATGTGGGAAAAAGGTCTGGACAATCTCTGATATTAAGACTTAAAGCCTTTGGTCTTCCTTCAAAGGATATTTCAACCCCAAGAGGCTGAAAAATTTTAACCTTTGCTCCAAACTCTTTGGCAAATTCAAGAAAGACGGCATCTGCCTGCTTGGTTTTTCCATCAAAATTTTCAATAAAAACCCTGCCCTTTCCTAAAATAAGGGGTATGGCAAGAAAATATGAAGCACTTGAAGCATCCGCAGGAACTTCATAAATCTTTGCTTCATAAAATCCCTTTGTCACTCTAAAAAAAACATTTTTCTCTTCGGTATTAACCCCAAAATGCCTCATTACCTCACAGGTCATCTCCACATAGCTTTTTGAAAAAAGCTCCCCTTCAATCTCAATTTCTATACCCTCAGGAAGATAGGGGCCAATTAGTAAAAGCGCTGAAATGAACTGACTACTTATATTTCCGGGAAGCCTGACTTTTTGAGAAATAAGAGTGCTTTCGTAAACTTTTACCGGAAAGTATCCCTCTTTTTCAAGACATTCAATTTTAGCAGAAAGGCTTCTTAAAGCCGAAATTAAAGCCTCCATTGGTCTCTCATGAAGACGCTCCTTTCCGTAAAGTTCAATCCAATTGCCTTTTCCGAGGGTGGCATAGGCAAGAAAAAATCTTGCCCCTGTCCCGTTATTTCCAAGATAAACCCTCTCTTTGTTAAGCCTTGGCCTTCCAGAAATTCCCTTAACGAGATAACCCCTTTCCTTTTCTTCAAAAATAACCCCCGTTGCACAAAGAGCCTCCTTTAAAAGCTCCGGATCCTCACTTTTTAAAGGATTTAGGATTAAACTTTCTCCCCTTGCCAAGGCCGAACAAATATAGGCCCTCTGAGTAAGACTCTTTGAAGCAGGAAGTTTTAAAGAGAGAAATTCGAAATCCTTTAAGGGATAAACAATTTTACTCTCCAAAGAGAAGCTCCTTTTCCAGTTTGGTTACCTCTTCATATAAAACTTTCTCCATTACCTTAACAGGAGGATTCAATCCTGTAAAGAGTTTAAACTGCTCAACTCCTTGATGAAGAAGCATCCTCAGTCCATCTATGGTTTCGCAATACCTTTCTGCATCCTGTAAAAACTTAGTTTTCAAAGGAAGATAAACTATATCCATGGCCACCTTAAAGTTTTTGAAAACCTCTTGAGGAACTGGAGATTCAAAGCTTTTAAGCCCCACACTGGTTGTCTGGATAATTATGTCACCTTCTGCCTTGCTGACTTCTTCCCAAGGAAGGGCCATACAGCCAAATTCCTCTGCAAGTTTTTTTGCTCTATCAAAGGTGCGATTGTAAATACAAATCTCCTTGGCACCACCTTTTTTCAAAGCAAAGATTACTGCCCTACTTGCACCCCCTGCTCCGAGAACGGAAACCCTCTTTCCATAAATATTAATACCCCTTTCCTCAAAACTCTTCAATACCCCTATCCAGTCCGTATTATAGCCAAATAATTTCCCCTCTTTATTGAGAATGGTATTTACTGCACCAATTTTTTGAGAAACCTCATCCACAAAATCAAGAAAGCTTATAACCGCCTCTTTGTGAGGAATCGTAACAGAGACCCCAGATATATTTAAGGCTCTTAGGCCTTCTATAGCCTCCTTTAAAAGCTCTCTCTTTACTTGAAAGGCTCCATAAACTGCCTTAAGACTGAGCTCCCTTAAAGCAGCATTGTGCATAGCTGGAGAAAGAGAGTGAGAAACTGGATCCCCTATTATTCCAAATACTTTATACATTTTTTAAAGTTTCATAAATTTTTTGAGCGGAAATAATATCAAGTTGCCCAGGAGCAAGAGGATAGCCACCCCTTGGAAAGACATAAGTAAATGGAGATCCAGCAAGCAAACACAAAATTCTTGAGAGTTTCCCAGTCTCTCCCATTCCGAAAGCAACAACTTCCATCCCAAGGGCTTTCCCATAAGGAATCAAGCTTAAGAGGCCTATAACCTCTGAAAAGGTTTTAACAAAAGTAGCAATTTTAAACCACTTGACTCCCTCTGAAGAAGCCCTTTTAAGTAACCTTTTAAGTGTTCCCAAAGAAGGTGTTTTTTCAAAGTCATGATAGGAAAAAAGGATTTTTTCAGGAAAAAGGGGACTCTTCTTGATAAGGGTTTTATATTTTCCAAAAAAAAGGCTTTTCCACTCAACATCTAAAAGATAGGCCCCTTTTTTTCCGCAATATTCTAAAATTTCCCATCTCTTAGAGTTTGAAATTTCTTTTTTCCCACCTTCAGCTTTGGCTCTTACCGTGCAAATAAAATGATAAGGCTCTGAAAGAACCCTTTCTAACAGACCTTCCTCAATCTTATCAAGAAAATCAAGCCTTAGCTCAAATAAATCTGTGTGATTTTTTTCACGCTTAAGTATTTCATAGACTTTCTCTAAGGTATTTTCCGCAAGAACGAGACAAAACATCTTCTTTAATTGTTTAAAGTTCAAAAGTGGAAAGATAATTAAAAATCATTTGATCATAGGAACTGGTTAATTTAAAAACCTTTTTGGCAAGTTCAAAGCGTGTTTTTAGGGTGGTATTTCCATATGTTTTGATTTCTTCAAGCACCTTGGGATAATCTGCGGGATCTGTAACCACGGTGACATATTTAAAATTTTTGGCACTGGCTCTTAGAAGGGTTGGCCCTCCTATGTCAATATTTTCAATGGCTGTGTCAAGATCGCCCTTTTTTTCTACCACCTTTTCAAAGGCATAGAGATTCACAACCACCATATCAATGGGTTTTATGCCCATTTTTTGGATGGTCTCCACATGTTCAGGGTCATCCCTTTTAAAAAGAATTCCTCCGTGCACAAAGGGATGCAAGGTTTTCACTCTTCCACCGAGAATTTCTGGAAAACCTGTAAGCTCAGAAATATCAATCACCTTAACCCCGCCCTCGCGAATAACCTTAGCTGTTCCCCCGGTGGAGATTATTTCAACCCCAAGAGAAGAAAGTTCCTTGGCAAACTCAACTATGCCTGTTTTATCGGTAACACTAATAAGAGCCCTCTCAATTTTTGCCATTTCTAACCCCCTCCCTTTAAGAACTATTTTAAAGTTCTTTTAAAAACTAACGCTAAGTTTTTGCAGGACCTTTAAGCCCGCATTTTTATAAGAAAGCCAAAATATGCAATTCTTAAAACCTTGCATAAGTTCAACCTTTCCATAAATTTTCAACACAGCCTTACCTTAACAATATTACAAACTCTTCAAGAGGCTATACCGATTTCTTCATCAGTTAAATAACAGGCTGGATCTGGAGCCCAAACATCTCCATAATAAGCCTCGGCCCTTACTCTAAAATTCCCACCACAAACCTCAAGAAATCTGCATTTGGCACATCTTCCTTTAACATGTTTTTTCTTCTCTTTGAGCTTAGCCATAAGAGGATCACTTGTGTCCATCCAGATTTCACTGAAGGGTCTTTCCCTTACATTTCCAAAACTGTAATGCCTCCAAAACTGATCCGCATGAACGGACCCATCCCAGGAAACACATCCAATACCCACTCCTGAATTGTTTCCACCATTCATAAGAAGAAGCTGATAAACCTCTTCTGCCCTGGGATTCCCCTCTCTTTTCATACGAAGATAAAGATAGGGACCATCGGCATGATTATCCACAGTTAATACCTCAACTTTGTGTCCTTTATCATGAAGTTCTTTTGTTCTGTCAATGATATAATCCACCCATTTTCTTGTTTCTTCGTGAGAAAGATCCTGCTCAATGAGGTTGCTTCCCCTACCAGCATAAACAAGGTGATAAAAGCAGATTCTCGGTATCTCCATTTCCTCCACAAAATCAAAAACCTTGGGTATTTCCTCGGCATTAAACTTATTAATGGTGAATCTCAACCCCACTTTAATTCCTTCTTTTTTGCAATTTTCAATAGCCTTAACTACCTTCTCAAAACAACCTTTAGAAACTCTGAAACGGTCATGAACCTCTCCGATTCCGTCAAGGCTAATTCCCACATAGGAAAGACCGAGTTTTTTAAGTTCCTTGGCAAGGGCTTCATCAATGAGGGTTCCGTTCGTTGATAATACCGCTCTTAAACCAAGAGTTACCGCCTTATGAATGAGATCAAGGATATCAGGCCTAACCAAAGGCTCACCACCAGAGAAAAGCACAACAGGACAGCCAAATTGGGCAAGGTCTTCAAGAAGCCTAAAACCCTCCTCAGTAGTTAACTCATTATCTGCTGGATTATTATCTGCAGAAGCATAACAATGGATACATCTGAGGTTGCAGGCTTTGGTAACATTCCATACAACCACCGGTTTTTTATCGGCTGAAAACTGAAGAAGATGCGAGGGAAGATCTTTGGCTCTCCTTCCGTATCTCAAAGGATCAGAAGGTTCAATGGTTCCGCAATAAAGTTTAGAAATCCCAATCATTATAATCTACACCCCCTATTTCTTTAAATACCTTTTAAAATACTCTCTAATTTCTTCTTCCTTTAAAGGACAATGAATAATAGCGTCTGCCCCGCTATCTCTTGCTTTAATTTCTTCTTCATGATAATCACACTTGCAAACTGCAAGAATGGGAATTCCGCTTGTTTTAGGATGAGACTTCAAGAGAAGCGTTACCGCAAAGCCGTCTAATAAAGGCAAATCCTTTTCCAAAATAATAAGCTCGGGTTTAACTTTTTTAGCTTTCTCCAAAAGCTCTTCCCCGGTTTCTATTTTTTCATAATTAATCTTGAGTTTTTCAAGAAGGGGTTTTATCTTTTCAAATATACCTTCTGAAAGAGCCACAAGAATCATTTTAACCTTTTATAAGGTCTTCCAAATATCTATCAGGATTAACAAATGCCGTTCTTGTTATGCAAAATCTGGTTCTTTGGGTGGTTTCCTTTAAAAGGGAAAAGGTATATTCAAATCTGGTTAGAGCCTTTTCACAAAAAGAAAATACTCCCAAATCTTTTTTTATTACCTCTTCTATAATATGATCAATGGCATCCTCGGTAAAAATAGCCTGAATTTGATTACGCCTTGAAAAGGTAGTTTCATAGGCCTTAATCTGGTGATAAATATGCTGTAATCTTTCAAGGGCCTGTAAAAGCTCTATATCCTCACCTTTATAAATCTCAAAAAGAAGGTTTAATCTTTTTGGAGTAATCTCAAAAGATTTATGATCTGAGGAAAAGTGAAGCTTTTTTTCAAGATAGGCTATCATTCTCTTCCTTTCATCCTGAATAGCCCTATTATAGGCCTCTACCCATTTTTCTGAAGAGGGATTATTAAACATAGCCTTGAGATACCCCTCAGGATCAGATACAAGCTCTTCTGTTACACCCAAAAAAGTTATTTTTTCAGAAGGAAGCACCCTTTCAAAGGGAATAAGAGAGCTTTCAAGAACTCTAACAAGGGCCCTTGCTCCTGTATTATCTTTATAGGCCATTTTTGCTATTTCTCTTAAGGCTGAATCTGTAAAAGCCAGATCTATTCCGTAAACCTTAAAATCTCTTTTTTTATTGAGCATGATTATGTTATTTGGATTAGCAAGAATTTGATAAAGCTCCTCTTCTGTTAAAGGATCAAAAACAGCTATAACAGGGAATCTCCCCACAAATTCTCTTTCAAATCCGTAAACCACAAGATCTTCAGGTGTTACAAATTTCATATAATTTATCTTTTTATCCTCCTTACCCTCAATTTTTGAGAGAAACCCCAAGCTTTGTTTTTTTAGGCGCTTCTTTACAATCTCCTCAAGACCCTGGAAAGCTCCACTTACAACAAAAAGAATATACTTGGTATTGAGAGTAAGCTTTTTTCTCTTATTTTTTCCTTCATCGGGATATTCAATTAATTGGAACCCTTCCTGAGGCATCTTTATTTCAACCTCTGTTTCTTCAAGAAGCTTTAATAAGGCCCTTTGAACCCCTGTTCGTGAAACATCGGGTCCGATAATTTCTCCAGAGGAGGCTATTTTGTCAATTTCATCAAGATAAATAATGCCAAACCTTGCTTTTTCTAAATCCCCACCTGCTTCATAATAAAGATCTCTGACAAGGTCTTCCACATCTCCCCCAACATAACCGGTTTCGCTATACTTCGTTGCATCCCCTTTAACAAAGGGAACCCCAAGCTTTTTGGCAATGAGCTTTATAGTAAAGGTTTTCCCAACCCCTGTTGGCCCAATTATAATAATGTTATTCTTAACAAAACCCACACCTTCATAATAGGGCTCTTTCATTAAAATGGTTTTAGCCTTATGAAAATGGGTGCAGATTTTGGTTGCAATAATACCCTTTGCAAGATCTTGACCAATCAGATATTCATCAAGATAGGCCTCAAGTTCAACAGGTTTAAGATTGAAATTTAAAAGAAAGTTTGATTGAGTAAGATTTATTCTTTCTACTTTAGGTTTGCCTGGTTTAAACATAACCTTGAAAATTCAATATAAGCTCTATTCTAAAAAAGTAAAGACTTTAAATTTTATTATAACAAATCCTCTGGATCTACATCAATTTCCATTTTTATCCCTGTATATTTTTCTTCTTTAATGGGCTCTAAAACAGCGTGAATTTCTTTGGAGGTATCTCCCTTTATGAGAATCTGCCAGCGATAAAGTCCCCTTAATTTTCTAATTGGACAGGGTGAAGGCCCAAGTATCTCAAGGGCAAATTTTTTTGCCAATTTAATCTCTTCCATTTTTTCTTTTACCTTTATAGCCCTTTCTTTTATTTTTTCCTCATTTACTCCCTCAAAACGAATCACTGCAAGTTTTTTAAAGGGAGGAAAGCCATATTTCTTCCTTTGCAAAAGCTCCTCATAGAAAAATCCTTCATAATCTTGAGATAGAGCCTTAGTAATTACATAATGTTCTGGAAGGGAAGTTTGAATTAAAACACTACCTCTTTCATCTTTTCTTCCTGCTCTACCTTCAGCTTGAAGCAAAAGCTGAAAGGTTCTTTCACTGGCTTTATAATGAGGGAGAAAGAGCCCCTCTTCAGCCCTTAAAACAACTACAAGATTAACCTGTGGGAAATTATGCCCATGAACTCCCATTTGAGTCCCAACAATAATTTTAGGAAAGGGAGTATAAAGCTTTTCAAAAAGCTCAGAAAGCCTCTTTTCAGAACTTACACTATCTCTGTCAAATCTCACCACTTCAACCCCTGGAAATTCGCTTTTAAGAATCTCCTCAATACGCTCTGTCCCGAATCTTAAAAATTTCCATTTTCCTCTTTTACACTGAGGACAAAGAATTTTCACATTCAAAGAAAAGGAACAGTAATGACAAAGGATGGCATCCTCATCTTTATGATAGGTAAGGGAGATTCCGCAATTCGGGCATTCCCAGACAAAGCCACACTCCTCACACTTAACAAGGGGGGCATATCCTCTTCTATTTAAATATACAAAGACAGATCTCCCTTTATGTAAAGTCTTTTCTACTTCTTTTTTTACCTCCTTTGTAATAATCCCTCCCTTTTTGTAAAGAACCAGTTTAACCTCTGGCATGTTAACAAAGGGTCTTTCTGTAAGGGTAAGAAGGTGATATTTGCCTGTTTTAGCAAAATAATAGGATTTTATACTTGGGGTTGCTGAACCGAGAAGAACAAGAGCTCCTTCCATCTTTCCTTTCACCAAGGCAAGATCCCTTGCATGATACTTACAGGGAAGATTTTCCTCTTTATAGGAAGGGTCATGTTCCTCATCAACGATAATGAGTCCAAGGTTCTCCACAGGGGCAAAAACTGAAGACCTTGTGCCAATTATAATATCTGCCCTTCCATCAAGGACCTTCATCCATTCAGAAAGTCGTTGTTGAGGGGTAAGAGCACTGTGAAGAAGAGCCAAACGCTCTTTAAAATGCTGATATAATACCTTCTCAATAAAATGGGTTAAAGCAATTTCAGGAAGCAAAAATAAGACCCTTTTCCCCTCCTTTAAGGCCTCCTTTATAAGTTCAAGATAAATTAAGGACTTTCCTGACCCAGTAACACCGTAGAGTAAAAAGGGCTTAAACCTGCCTTCTTTTAAAGCTAAGACCAATTGATTAAAAACACTCTTTTGCTTGGAGGTTAGTTCATAATCCTTTAAAACCTCTGTAGGGATGATAATCCTTCTTGTCTTAGGAATTTCAATCTTTTCAAGCACCCCTTCTTCAATTAATTTCCTCAGTTTTTTTAAAGAAATGCTCTCTTTTAAAGTTCTTTCAGGGACCTCCTCACTCTCCAAAAATAGAGGCTCAAGTTTTTCCTTAAGGTCTCCCTTAAGAGGTCTTTTTAATCTATAAAAAACTTCAACAGGCACACGAACCTGAGGAATGACAACCTTTAAATCAAGCAACCCAAGTCTAACCCATTCCTTTATTTTTCTTGTGGGAATTTTATACTTTTTAGTAAAATTCTTAAGGCTTACACATTTTTTATTCTCAAGAAGGGCCGTAAAGGCTTCAGGAAGAACCCCCTTTTTTAAAGCTTTTTCCCCTTCAGAGGTTAAAAAAATTCTTCTTTCAGGGATTTTAAATACCCCTGAAGGAAGGGCTGTTTTTAAAACTATTCCCAGAGGAGAAAAATAATATTTTGAAACCCACTCCAAGAAAGGAAAAAATTTTTGAGGATAAAGGGGCAAGGGATCCAAGACCTCATCAATTTCCTTATATTCTATTTTTGGATCAAGCTTTTCAGCAGCTGCCTCCTCAACATTCCAGACAATGCCAACTAATTTTTGGGATCCAAAGGGAACAACCACCCTTGCTCCAGGAATAACATATTGAGAACTTAAATAGTGAAAGTTTTTAAAAAGCGGAAGGGGAAGGGCAACCTCAAGGAGATACATTAAAGTTTCTAATTATTTAAGCTCTTTAAGGAAAGCCCTTAATATTTCTTTCAATTCTTGATCTTTTGAGGCATAATGAAGGATAGCTTTAAAATAACCTTTGGGATTTCCGGTATCAAGGCGTTTACCTTTGAAAAAATAACCGTAAACAGGATACCCCGCATCAATCATAAGCTGAATGGCATCCGTTAACTGATATTCCCCTCCTCTTTTGGGAATCCTTTTTAAATATTCAAATAGGACAGAATCAAAGATATATCTTCCAATTATAGCAAGATTTGAAGGGGCTTCTTCTGGAGCGGGTTTCTCAACAACTCTCTTGATTTTTATAAGATTTTCGGAGATTCTTTCTCCCTCAATGATACCGTATTTTGAAACCTCTTCCATTGGGACCTCTTCAAGGGCAATTATACTGTGATTTTCAACCTGGGAGGAAAGCTCTATATATCTCTCTTTCATCTGTTTAAGACAGGGCTCTTCGGCATCAACAAGATCGTCTCCAAGAAGCACTGCAAAGGGTTCCTTTCCCACAAGTCTTTCCGCAACAAGCACTGCATGGCCAAGCCCCTCTGGCACTTTTTGTCTTACAGAACTTAAGGTTTTTACCTTTTTTTCTATTTCTTCTACCATTTTAAGTAAAGCCTCTTTTTTTCTATCAAAAAGCAAGGCCTTCAAACCCAAATCCACATCAAAGTAATCAAGGATGGCTTCCTTTCCGTAGGAAATAACAAAAATAAGACTATCAAAGCCAGACTCCAAAGCCTCATCCACCACATATTCAATGGCAGGACGATTAATTATGGGAAGAAGTTCTTTAGGCACAGCCTTGGTTACAGGAAGCATCCTTGTTCCAAAGCCTGCAACCGGAAAAACAGCCTTTCTTATCACTTACCACTCCTCCTTTAAGATTCTTTCCCAGATCTGATAAAAGGGTTTATATAAATTCAACCAAAAAATCTTGGCCTTCTCGTAAATTCTTTCCATCTCCGAAAGATCTTTATCATTAACCACAAGATTGGCAGAATATAAAAAACTTTCTCTTGTATCAAGCGTTTTTAACTCAGGGGAGACCAAAATTACAAATATTTCTCTTCTCTTTTCAATAGGTAATTTTTTTAAAACTTCATTTATTTCCTTTATTTTTTCAACATTTTTAACTCCAGAAATAAAATTTTTAATCTCAACCGCATTTAACCAATGATAAATTTCCTCAAGAGCCTTTAGAGACCTTAATTCGGTATCTCTTTCAAGAAAAGAAAAAAACTTATTGAAATCCCCAGCAAGTTCCCAATAGATAAGGCTAACTGGTTTTTCCAAAAGCAAATCTTTAAGTTCTAAGGTCATTTTACGCCCTTTCCAACTATTTCAAGATTTATAGGTGGCTCTTCCCTTGATCTTTCCTTTTTAATTAATTCAATTTGTCTTCCCACTATGTCCTTTCTTATGGAATGATAATAGGCCATATCCTCTTCTATTAACCCCTGTTTGTAGAGTTCAATGAGATTCTGATCAAAGGTTTGCATACCAAAGGGCCCGCCCTGGGTCATAACATCATAAAAGGTTCTTCCTTCTGACTCTCCAGAAAGAATAATTTCCCTTGCACGAAGGTTGTTATAAAGGATATCAAAGACGGCCACTCTGCCTCCTCCAACTTTAGGTAAAAGTTTTTGACCAATTACCCATCTCAGTGCTGATGCAAGACGCTGCCTTATTTGACTTTCCTCTTCCTTACTGTAGAATCCGATAATTCTATTTATAGTCTGGGAGGCACCGATGGTGTGAAGAGTAGAAAAAACAAGATGACCAGTTTCTGCAGCGGTTAGTGCAATATCCATGGTTTCCCTATCACGGATTTCACCAACTAATATCACATGAGGAGCCTCACGAAGAGCCGCCCTCAATCCCTCTGCAAAGCTTGAAAAGTCCGTTCCAAGCTCCCTTTGATTTATGGTTGCTTTAATGGGTTTATGGATATATTCCACAGGATCTTCTAAGGTCAAAATATGCACTGCTTCATTTTTATTAATTTCATGAAGAATCGCTGCAAGAGTGGTGGTTTTACCCTGGCCTGTTGCTCCTGTTACCAGAACAATGCCATATTTTTCTTTAGCAATCTTGTAAAATACCTTGGGGAGATTAAGCTCTTCAATGGTTTTAATCTTGCTTTCAAGCTTTCTCATTACAATGTTATAGGTTTTCTGTCGGGAAAAAACATTTACTCTAAAGCGGGTTTCATCATCGAGGAAAAAGGAAAAATCTGCATATCCATCTTTAAGAAGCTTTCTGAAAAGATGAGGTTTGTCTCTTAACATTGAAAAGGCTATTTCTTCAACCTGAAAAGGGGTGAGCTTCTCAACGGGATAATCAGAAAGGAAAACATTTTTCATCCTTCCATAAACCATGATTTGAAAGGGATAGCCCGAAAGAATAAAAACATCAGAAATTCCAGGCTCATGAAAGGCAAGTTTAGCAATTATGTCTTTTATTTCAGCCTCAGTAAGCATTTTTTAACCTGGAAGCTCGGTAAAATCTATGGCTTCTTTATTTTTAACAAAGGGTAAAAATCTCGTCTTATCCACGGCCTTTATAAAGGCCTCTTCAGGGCTTATATATCCCTTGTTAAGATATTCCATAATGCAGTCATCAAGACTCATCATACCGTATTTTTTACCGGTTTGAATCATAGAGGGAATCTGGTGAATTTTCCCCTCTCTTATGAGGTTTCTAACAGCAGGGGTTGCAATCAGGATCTCAAGGGCGACAATTCTTCCTGGTCTATCTATTCTTTTAAACATGGTCTGAGAAATAACTGCTCTTATGGCCTCAGAAAGGGTGGTTCTTATCTGGGCCTGTTCATCGGCAGGAAAGACATCAATAATACGGTTTATGGTTTGGGCAGCAGAAATAGTATGAAGAGTTGAAAGAACAAGGTGTCCCGTTAAGGTGGCCTCAATAGCAAGAGCAATGGTTTCTCTGTCTCTCATTTCTCCAACAAGGATAATATCCGGGTCTTCTCTTAAGGCTGCTCTTAAGGCATTGGCAAAGCTTTTCGTGTGAGTTCCAAGTTCCCTTTGATTGACTAAGCAATTTTTAGACTCATGAACAAACTCAATGGGATCCTCAATAGTAATAATGTGGTCATAGCGCATACGATTGGCATAATCAATCATGGCAGCAAGGGTGGTTGATTTTCCAGACCCTGTTGGACCAGTGACAAGAACAAGACCCTTGGGAAGAAGGGCAAGTTTATTCAATATAGGAGGAAGCCCTAATTCCTCAACGGTTTTAATTTTGGTTGGAATTATTCTAAAAGCTGCCGCAATTCCTCGCCTTTCTTTATAATAATTTACCCTAAATCTTGCAAGCCCGGGAATTTCTATTCCAAAATCTACCTCTCCCTCTTCTTCAAATTTCTTAATTATCTCCTCAGGGGCTATTTCATAAAGCATTTCCCTTAACTCTTCTTCTTCAAGATTTTTGTATTTAATTCTTTGAAGATCTCCGTGAAGTCTTATTAAAGGTGGATTCCCAACAGATAAATGAAGGTCAGAGGCCCCTGTATCTACCATCAATTTAAAAAAAGGGTCAAGCTTTGCCATGATGCTCCTCTATTATTATTTTTTTTAAAATTTTAGTATACTTAATTGGCTTCGAAAGTCAATGTTATACATAAGTTTCCTTTTTGTTTTCTTCAAAAGCTTGCAAACAAACAAAGCTCTGCGAAACAAAGGCTATTGGTATTATAAAAAATAAGAGGTAAAATTTTTTAGGGATTCCCACATGGATAGACCTTTTTCACCCATCACCCTTTTTCATGCAAGTGCTGGCTCAGGAAAAACCTATCAACTCTCTTTGAAGTATTTAACCTTACTAAAGCATTATTCCTTGGGAACCGAACCAGAGGCCTTAAGAAAAATCCTTGCTATCACTTTTACCAATAAAGCAGCCTATGAAATGAAAGAAAGAATTATTTCTTTTTTAAAAGAAATTGCCCTTGAAACCGAAAAAGGTAAAGACCTTTCAGAAAAGACAGGAATTAGCCCAAAGGAGGCGGAAGCACTTCTTGAAAGTATTTTCCTTAATTATGATTATCTTGAAGTTAAAACCATTGATAGCTTTCTCTTTAAACTATTTAGAGGTCTTGCCTATGAATTAAATTTAACTCCTGAGTTTTTAATAAGCAGGTATCTTAAGGAACCCCATATAGAAAAGGCCCTTCTCAAGGTCTTTGAAAAGGCACAAGAAAATAATGAAATTTTTCAATTTTTAGAAAAATTTTTGAACTTTCTCATTACTCAGGAATCTGTGCTCACCTTAAATATCAAGAAAAAAATAACTTCTGAATTAAAAAAGCTTGTTGAAGTATCCACTTATAAAGAGGAACTCCTGATACCTCATAATCAAAAGCTTCAATTTAAGGATTATTCAGAGATTAACGATAAAACTCTTTTGAGAGGGTTTTTTTATTATAATTTTTTAACTTTTATTAAAAAAGAGCTTGAGGAAATACTTTTTCAAGAAAAAACCCTTTACATGGGAATCTGGAAAGAAAAACTTGCTAAGGCTTTGAGGGAAGAGTTTTTGCCCTGGATTTACCTCAAACTGGGAGAACTTAAAGCCTTTATTATTGACGAATTTCAGGATACCGATAGATTGCAATGGCTATCCGTATATCCCCTTGTTGAAAACTTAATAAGTGAAGGAAGGGTTTTTATTGCAGCTGGAGACACCAAGCAAACCATTTATCGCTGGAAAGGAGGTGATCCTGGATTAATAAAACTCATTAAAGAAAATTTTAAAAATTACGGTTTAAAAGAAATTCCTCTGAAATACAACTATCGGAGCTCATTTAGTATTGTTGAATTCAATAATCAGCTTTTCAATCTTATTAGAGAGGAATTTGAATTAAAAAGGGAGCTTTTAAAGAGGATAACCCTTGGTAAAAGTTTTAAGGATGAAGCCACTGAGCTTATTGAAAAGGCTGTGGAAGAATTTGATGAGCTTTTTTCAGAGGTTGAGCAATTGGCTGTGAGAGATATATCTGGAAAGGTTTTCATTGAGTGGCTTAAATTTGATGAAAATTCCTCTCAAAAGGATGTCAAGCCCTGCCTCTTACAGAAAATTGAAAATATTCTTGAGGAATTAAAAGCCTCTTCCCTTCTTGAAGATACAGCTATTCTTTTTAGAGAAAATGAAGATGTCTCTGAGGCAGCCTCTTATCTTATGTCTAAAGGCTTTCAGGTTGTTGCAAGCTCCTTTTTAAATCTCAAAGAATCATCTCTTGTGAATTCCCTTATTTCCTTTTTAAACCTGCTTTTCAATCCTGAAGACGATGTGGCTTTAGCAGCCATCCTTTTTAAATTTTTTGATGAAAAAGGCCTTCAAATATTGAGGAAATATCAAAATTTTAAAATTCAAAGCCAAAGCACAATAACTCTTTCGGAATATCTCAAGCTATATTATGAAGAATTTTACAAATCCCATATCCTTAAACCCCTTGAAAAGGGATACTTCATGAATTTATATCAATTTTTGAGATTTCTTGTCTCTTATTTCAGACTGGAAGAAAGGTTTCCAGAAGAAAAACCCTATTTAACCAAATTTTTAACTTTGGCCTTAAGCTTTACAGCCCGCGGAGGAGAAGCAAGAGACTTTCTTAAGGAGTGGTGCACACTCTCTGAAGAAGAAATAGAGCTATCCCTTGAAGAGGCACCTTTAAAAATTCTTACCATTCATGCCTCAAAGGGGCTTGAATTCAAAAATGTTCTTATCCCTCTAAACTTTTCTCAAAGGGGATATGCCTCTGAGCTTCAACTTTATTTTACCGAAAAGGGAGTCCATAAAGGCAAAAAAGAAGAATTCTCCGAAGAACTCTTAAGAATTTACTATTTTGAAAAAATTAAGCATTCCCTTGAGATATTTAATCTACTTTATGTAGCCTTCACCAGAGCTAAAGAAAATCTTTATATCCTTGTTCCCATAGGTTTAAAGAATAATTTTCTCTCAGCTGAAATTTTTACGCGGATTTTTGAGACCCTTCGGGAAAAAAAGAAAAATCTTATTGAGAAAGGTTATTTTCAAGAAAGGCCTTCAGTTCACCAAAATGCGTTATAACTTTAAGGGCTTTAAGATGGGGATTTTTAAAAGAAATCAGGGGAACTCTACAACTTAAACACAAAGCCTCATCTACTTTAGAATCTCCTATATAAAGGGCTTCCTTAGGAGATACACTAAAATATTCAAGGATGGAAGATAAAGCCCTTGGGTCGTTTTTGGGAATCTCAAGGGCAGTTCTTATCAAATGAAAATATCCCTCAAGGCCAAAATATTGCAAAAGGGGTTTTGTAGAGGTGGTCCTATTGGTGCAAAGGGCAAGGTAATATCTGGAATATGCCCAATCAAGAAATTCTTTGAGTCCCTCTTCCACCCTCACATATTTAAAAAAATCAGAATAGGGAGTATTTTTAGCCACTTCAAAGGCCCTTTCCTTTAATTCAGGGTGATTTCTGAAAAGATATTCAAGACACTCCCTGAGGGAGTGCATATGAACATATTCCAGTTCCTCCTCCGTAAGAGGGGGTCTTCCTGTTTTTTGCAAAATAAAATTGTAATATTCTTTGTTAGCCAAACGGGAATCAAAAAGAACCCCGTCACAGTCAAACACAAGAAGCTTTATATCCTTCATTTTTTCCTTGTTAAAAGATAATCTGCAAGAAAATTAAGGGCCTCTTTAAAGGGACTGGAAGGAAGTTCCTTAAGTTGCTCTTTCGCTTTATTGACAAACTCTTTTCCTTTCTCAAGGGTATTTTCAAAGGCTTTATATTGATTTAAAAGTTCGTACATTCTCTGAAAGTCTTTTTTCTTTGTTTCTTTAGTCTTGAGAAGCCTTAAAATTTCTTCTTTGTGATTATTTTCAGCATTTTTTAAGGCCAATATAACAGGAAGAGTTACCTTACCTTCCAAAAAGTCCTTTCCCTGGTCTTTCCCAGTTTCACTGCTTGTATAATCAAGGAGATCATCAATTACCTGAAAGGCCATGCCAAGATTTAAGCCAAAATTATATAAATTTTGGGAAAATTCAAAATCTTCGGAAGCTATAAGAGCCCCTACCTTACAGGCACAAGCCATAAGCACTGCTGTTTTTCTGTAAATAACCTCATAATATTCTTCCTCGGTTAATTCTGTATCGTCAAGATGAAGGAGTTGAAGGACTTCGCCTTCACTCATAAGAAGGGTGGTTTCGGTGATAACATCCATAATTTCTGGATTTTTAAGAAAACTTGCCATCCTTAGAGCCTTAGCATAAAGATAATCTCCCACAAGAATGGTTGCCTGATTTCCCCAGAGATTTCTTGCTGCCTTTCTTCCCCTTCTAAACTCTGCAGAGTCAACTACATCATCATGCAAAAGGGTTGCCACATGAAGATATTCAAAAAGAAGGGAGGTCTCATAAAGGAAATCTGAGACCTCGGAATTTAGAGTCTTGGCAGAAAGAACGCAAAGAAGGGGCCTTACTCTCTTTCCACCTGAAAAGAGCACATATTCGCTAACCTGATTTATAAAGGGATGCTGGGAAATCCGAAGATTTCTTAAAGTTTCTTCAATCCTTGATATTTCAGTCTTTATTAGCTCTAAAGGATTGGCAACCACAAAGTAAATATACTTCAGAAGAAAATTAATTTCAATAATTTTCTACCAAGAAGCCCAGATTTTTCTGCAAGACCTCTTTTTTACTTTAGGTTTCTTTTTTGATTTATTTCTTTAGACTTGACAAATTTAGTAGCAGCAAGTTTTAGTTTGTACTTGATTAAAAATTAAAGAGACGGGGAGGGGAAACCCCTCCCCGCTTATAGCTGAGATTATCTCTTGAGATTTATAAGTTCCTCAAGCATAGTATCTGAAACTGTAATTATTCTTGAGTCTGCCTGAAATCCTCTTTGGAAGATTATCATCTTCACAAACTGCTCACCGAGATCCACATTGGATTGTTCAAGGGAGTTGGGTGCAATGGTTCCAAGGCCATTGGTTCCCGGTTTTCCGGTAACAGGAGGGCCTGAATGGGTGGTTTCCCTATAAAGATTGCCCCCTACTTTTTGCAATTTTTCCGGGGCATTGAAATTGGCAAGCCCAACCATCCAGAGAGGAATCACCCTTCCATTAGAATAAACACCGGTAATCCTTCCTTCATTATCCACGGTGATATTCTCAAGAGCACCAGGCCCAAAGCCGTTTTGATCATAAAAGAGGGTGGCATTTGAGGTGGCATACTGGGTTGTGCGAACTGATTCTGAAGCCCAGGTTGTTCCTCCTTTTAGGTAATATCCAAAATTCACCTCTATTCCCTGCAGATCAAATCTTGCAGCTCCTTGGGTATCGGGATCATTGGCAGGATAGAGGTCCTGCAAATCAATTCCTAAGAAATCGGCAATCATCAAAGGATAACCGTTTTCTCCTACAGCTCCAAATAAATCTGCAGGTGGAGTAAGGGGCTGACCATTGGTGTCAATTATTTTCACAAGCGCTCCAGTATTAGCATCAATCCGGTAAGTTTCATAAAACTGTTTAATATTCCCCTGATTGTCAAACTCCATTCTTCCATACATTAAAATACCTCTTTTTGCTTCAGTAAAGGTTTTCCCAGAGTGATTGATAATAGTGGTATCGGTGTCCTGTTTATACCACTGCATAGGAGTTTCGTCTCTGGTAAAATCTCTCATATCCTCCTGGGGATTACAACATACCATAAATTCCCAGACATTATCCCTTGAAGTAGGATTATAATATACGGTTATTTCATGGGGAGTACCTAAGGAGTCATAAACAAAAAGCGTTGACCTATATGTATAGGCAGTTGATGGTATGGGAGTCTCTTCTTTGGCATTCCAGAAATCAAGAAGGGTTGCCACATCGTATACTTCATAAAGGGCAAGATTACCATTATCGGTATTATCCTGATAATATTCAAAATCACGGGCATTAAGGTTAATTCTTCCTGAATCCCAGTCCCAGTGAATCTTCTCTGTGGTTCCATTTAAGAAAAACCAGACAGGACCTTCCCTTGTAATATCATAATTTGTTCCTTTGGTAAGAAGAATTCCATTATTGGTGTCAGCTTCTGGAGAAGCTCCTCCCGAAGGTCCTCCTGAGGGATCCTGAAAAACATAGTAATCGTAAGTGGATCCAGTTCCCTGTTTCAAAAATAATCTTAAGTCTCTATCTACTCCGTTGGCATCTTTGACTGTAATATCCTGATAATACCAAGTGGTTGTTCCATAAGTTATAGAGGTCCATCCACCGCCTGTGTGATCATTGGTTTCAATTCTTGCGGTTTTTGTCCCACCGATACTTAAAAAGGGATTTGTGGCTGTGGAATCAAAACCCACCCCACTCCAATTGAGAGTAATAATCTCTTTAGTTCCGGGAAGAGTTATATTTACTTGGGTAGAGGTGGTTCCGGTTGCAGTATTTTCTGCAAGAGTAACTGGGGTTGCTCCTGTTATATCTTGCACCCGATAAAACCATAAATTTTTGGTATTATCAAAAGCTAAGGTTATACGAATTCTTTTATCCTCACCATTGATATCCCTTATAACAAAATCATAACTATTATCATTTGTGCCATCAATAGCTGTATCATTAATGGTCCCTTTTATATTAATTACCCTTGTTCTTCCCTCTGTTCTTGCATCAAGATTGGTAATCATGTCAATTTTTGTTGTTTTAACAGGTGGTGAGGAACGGTCAATTCGTATATCCGTTAAAGCACCTGTGATATCATTGGTAATCTCATCAATTCTCCAACCCTGAACCCTCAATCCTTGGGAATTGACAAGATATCCCTCTTTATCAATAACAAATTGTCCATCTCTGGTATAAAATATTCCACCTGTAGTCTGTGGATTTTTAACAATAAAAAATCCGGCTCCAGCAATGGCCATATCAGTTGGGCTGGCTGTGGATTCAAAGGCTCCCTGGGTGAAAACTTGATAAAGCGCCTGAATGCCTGCTCCTCTTCCAAGCTGGCCTGAACCTGCTGCAGTGTTTATGCTCTGAGCCATTATGTCAGAAAAGGTGATACGAGCTCCTTTAAAAGCCGTAGTGTTAAGATTAGCCACATTATCACCAATAACACTCATTCCATGACCAAGGGCCCTTAAGCCACTTGTTCCTGTAAAAAGGGCATCTGTTAAACCCATAAAATCACCTCCTTTTTTATTTTTCGGTTATTTCTTATAATTTCTTTAATCATCAGCTCATTACCTCTGCCTCAAAAAATCCTCAAGCATCTGGTCTGAAGTAGTTATGACCCTGGAATTGCTCTGGAAACTCCTTTGAAGAACAATCAAATTTACCATTTCGCTTGCAAGATCCACATTAGATCCCTCAAGGGCTCCAGAAATTATCCTTCCCCTTTCAGCAGAGCTTGGGGCAAAGAGATAAGTGGTAACCCCTGGCCTTGCCCTAAAAAGGCCATTTCCAAGTTTCTCAAGGGACTCTTCATAACCTGAAAAATCAGCTAAAAAAATCCTTGCAACGGGAATATCCTTTTGATTAGTATACCAGGCTTTTATAAGTCCCTCTTCATTTATTACCTCTATTCTATCAAAAATTCCCAAAGGGTAGCCATCCTGAGTAAAGCCAAGCTGGGTGAAGGCATTGGCTATCATTTTTATAGCTCCTCTCTCACGGGTTATGGAAGAATCTGAATTTACTGTAAAACCAAGGTCAAGGGTTACTTCCTGAGTGTTTCCGTTGATATTAAGGGTAGTTTTTGGTTTCCCAAGAGCTGTAAGATCAAGGGGAGTAAGAGTTCCATCAAGAGAAACCTCTGAAAATTCAGCTGAAACTATGTCTCCGGATCCTCCAAAGGTTAAAGTTCCATATAAAAAGGCTCCCTTCATTTTTCCATCTCCCCTTCCATCCTTGGAAGGATTTGAGAGGGCAAGAAGAACTTCATAAGTATTGGGAGTATCCCCTCTATCTACATAGAGTTTTACAGGAACCATATCTCCGGTCTTATCATATATATACCAGTCAAAGACCCAGCTGTAAGAGCCGTCCTCTAAGGGTTTGTCTGGTCTTGTAGTGGCATCGTATTTATCAATAAGGGTAGTTGTATTGGTAGGAGTCCTTGCATCAAGGATAAGCTCAGCAGAAAGGGTGGATGTGGCCTTAGCAGGCATAACCTTGGGAATGAGATAAGGCTTAAGAGTGGTTAAGTCAGCAGTTTTAGCCTCTGGATCTGCTCCAAGAAGATTCATCCCTAAAGAATTTTGAAGAGTAAAGTGATCTTTATCTACCTCATTTATAAAAAACTGTCCGTCTCGGGTATAAAAAATATTTCCTTTATCGTCCTGAAGGATAAAAAAACCCTTTCCTGCAATGGCAAGATCTGTAGGAATATCAGTGGTTTGTATGGGGCCCTGAGAAAAAAGGGGACGAATGGTTTTCACATTAGTGCCATATCCCTTTTCTCTTCCAAAGACCTCACTTTCTCTTAAAAGCATATTAGCAAATTCTGTTCGTGAACCTTTAAAGCCAACGGTATTTAAATTGGTGATATTATCTGCACCAACCCTTGTTGCCACACTATCACTGTAAAGCCCTGTATATCCCACATACATAACTCCAAATAGGCTCATAAGGCCTACCTCCCAAGAATTTCTCTGATCTGCTCAAGTTTTATGGTTTCACTATCATTAATCTTTAAAAGAGGAGAATCTCCGAGAACCGCCCCTGTAACCTTTGCTACAACCAAAGGAGTAATTGATTGAGCTTCCTTTCCTTCTCCAACAGTTATAGAAATCTTATAATTTCCGTCGGGAAGAGGATTTCCATTGTCATCTGTTCCATCCCAGGAAAGGGTATTACCACCCTTTGGCAAATTATATAGGGTCATAGTTTTTACCACCTTTCCTTGACTATCTTTAATCGTCACAAGGACCTTATTAGCTGGTTCTGAAAGTTCAAATTCCGCCCCCAGAAACTTCCCATTCTCAATTCTTACAGTATTTCCCTCAATCTTTACATTCTTTCCCACGAGATTGGCAAAAAGGGTGAATTCATTGGTTTTATAAAGCTCAACCATTTGGGAGAGCTTATCATTGAGATTCATAAGCTGATCCACCTGATTAAAGGCTGCTAGCTGCAGAGCCATTTCATGATTTTCAATGGGTTTCATGGGATCCTGGTATTGAAGCTGGGTAATGAAAAGCTGCATAAAGGCCTCTCTATCAAGCACCTTTTTGGGAATACGCGACAAATTCGCTGGCTGGTCTGTTTTTTCATCAACCTTATTTATCACAGCCATTTTTCTTTACCTCCTAAACTATGCGATATAAGATTCCTCCATGATAAGGGGAAGCCTCCTTTGATTCTTGATTTACCTCATCTAAAGACAAATCTTTATTACTTCCTTTAAAAGATTTTCTTCTTTCACCCTCTGCAAAGTGTTTTCCTTCAGAGGTAGTTAACCCGAGAGAAACATGGAAATCCCTAACTCTTAAGCCAAGATCCTCAATATGCTGTTTCAGTTGTGAAAGCTCCTCTCTTAAATGATGAAAGGCTTCATGCCTTTCAACTTTTATTTGAATTTCAACCTCACCATCATGAACCTTTAAATCAAGTTCCATTTTTCCAAGCTCTGGAGGTTCAAGCTGAACAAAGGCTTTTTTCTCACCACTTGGAGATGTCTCAATAACAAGATTTTTAATAAACTCAGGCATCCTCTCAATGCCCATTTTCGTAAAAGCATGAGGTAATTCTATTTGCCCTTTTTCAGACTTGGCTATTTGAATGCCTTTTAGAGGAGATTCCTGAATGATATAAAGATTTTCTTGAGATTTTCTTTGGAGGGTTTCCAAGTCAAATTCTTTAAGCTTTAAATAAGCTTCTTTGAAATTTTCTTTAGGAATGTATAGATTTTCCCCCTCTTTTCCCTCAACAACTGTTTTAATCCTTAATTCTTCTCCAAAATTATGCACTTTTCTTTCAAAAAATTTTTTTATCTCTTCTTTTACGGAAGAAGGAAGCTCTTCAAAGGCCTTTTTAATCTCTATAAAAGCTTCTTCTAAAATTTTATCTGCCCTCTCTAAAATTTTATCTACCCTCTCAGTCACGGTTTGGATAGGATCGTATTGAAGGGGCCTTTCAAAAGGTACCTTGGAAGTATTTAAAAACTCTTCTTTCCCCATTAAAATTAAATGAACCTTGTTATCTTGTTTGTAAAAATTTCCCTTGTCGCTAAAATTTGAAATAGCAGGATTATTAGGTTGAACCTTTGAAAAGAATAATAATTTTTCCACTTGCTCAAAAAAGGTTTTTATAAATTTTTGAGCCTCATAAGAATAACCCTCTTTTCTTGCCATATTTTCAAAAATATTTGAAATCCCAGTAAATTCTCCCTTTACTTCGCTTTTCTTAAAGAATTGAGATAAATAAAAACCGAATTTATTTTCAAATTTTTTTAAATTTAAAAACTCCCCATTTCCTTGAGAAATAAACCCATTTAATATCTCCTTTCCGATTAATAAAAATGCAAAAAATATAGGGGCTTTTTCCGCATCCTCTGCACTTTTAAATAAATCTTTTTCTTTTCCTATTTCTGCCAAATTTAAATTGCTTTCCTTCTTTTCTGGAATTATCATAAAAGGGTTGTATTTCTCTAAATTAGCCTCTTTATTTTCATCCATTAAAGGAAAGAGAAAATTTATAAGAAGCTCAAAAAAATTGCCATTATTTATCCCCTGATAATTCTCTGACTTTATCTCACCTCTAACCCCATCCACAAGAAGAAAAAAATTTAATTCTACTCCTCTCATCTTTTTCTCCTCAATCTTTTCTTATCTGTAAACTTTATATCAAACTTTATGCCCAATTTTAAAGGGTTAAATAACAAGATAAATGGCTAAATACTGAGTATTTAAAATCCCTTAAATTGAAAAAATTTTTCTCATTTATCTTTTAAGGAAAAATTTTTCAGGAAAAATTTTTCCGCTCAACCATTCTTAACCTCAAGGGAAAGGCTAAATGGCTAAAAAATTTTAAGTAGAAATATCTTTAGACAAGCCTTTATGGACAGCGGTTCTAACTTTATATCAGCCTCTCATAAGATTAATTTTAGATTTGGTGCCTATTTAGAAGAGTCTAAACAACAAAATTTCATTTAGATTTTTTTATGAGGCAATACGACTAATTGAATTTTATGGAAAAGCTCTTATAATTTTAATAAAGGTCTTTGAAAAGATGGGGGCGAAAAGGGCTCGACGGGGATAGGTAGGATTAAACCGCAGGCCGTGGTCGCACCCGCCACGTAAAAAAGGGTGTAAAAACACAACTGCCAACGATTACTCCTACGCTTTGGCCGCCTAAAAAGCGCGCGGCCACGCTCTCAAGAGGTGTTAGCCCTCGCCCTCTTGAGGGTGTGACCTAAGAGGGCTTTGGAAATTCCGGGTGGCGAGACCGGAATTTCCGAGAAACCTCTCGCCTGGTAGAGGGCTTCGGTGCCTGTGACGGGCCCTCTACGAGAAAAAACCACAGGCTAAGCCTGTAGGGGTTTAATCTGAACTATCTCCGGACGCGGGTTCAATTCCCGCCGCCTCCACCAAAATCAGGCTTTCCAAATCCTCCACCACCTGGTGTCTCTATAATAACACGGTCCCCTTCCTTAACTTCAAAAGTGCACTTATCAGAAAGTTCTTCCCTTTTACCATTCCTAATAAGGTAATTTTTTCCTGGTTTTCCGTCAAATCCACCCCTTAAACCATATGGCGCAGTTCTTCTTCTTTCGGTTAAAAGACTTACAGTTAAAGGCTCAAGGAAAAGATATTCCCTTATTATTCCATCACCCCCGCGATATTTTCCTTCCCCTCCAGAGCTTCTTCTTATGGCATATCTTTCAATTCTAACGGGATAGATATTTTCAAGGGCCTCAATGGGTGTATTCATAGTATTGGTCATATGAGTATGCACTGCTGATAGTCCATCCTTTCCTGGACGAGCCCCCATTCCTCCTCCAATGGTTTCATAATAGGCAATTTGAGAATTTCCAAAGGAGATGTTATTCATGGTCCCACAGGAGGCTGCTGGAATTAAATTAGGTAAAGCCTTATGCAAAGCCCCGAGAAGAACATCCACAATTCTCTGTGAGGTCTCCACATTGCCCCCTGAAACTGCAGCTGGATACTCTGCAGAAAGAATGGTCCCAGGTTTTGTTATAACCTCAATATTTCTAAAAAGACCGTGATTTATGGGAAATTCTCCAAGGGTATTTAAAAGGGAAATAAAAACATAGTAAACTGAAGAAACGGTAACTGCCCTTGGAGCATTAACAGGACCTCTCACCTGTTGTGGATTATCTGAAAAATCACAGACCACCCTCTCAGAGGTGATCTCCACTTTCACTTTTATGGGAATAAGCTTTTCCTCAAGGCCATCTCCATCAAGGTAATCGGTAAAAATAAAAACTCCTTTTTTCATTCTCTTTAGTAATTCCAAAAAGGCCCTTTCTGTATAATTTTTTAATTCTTCAATGGCTGAAAAAAGAATTTTTTTCCCGTATCTACTTAATAGCTCTAAAATCCTTTTCTCTCCCCTCTCCAAAGAGGAGATCATGGCCTTTAGATCTCCTTCTCTTTCACTGGGATTTCTCATTTGTTGAATAAGCCCTTTTAAAAATTCTTCCTTAAGCTTCCCCTCTCTATATAAATAAGCAGGTAAAATTCTTACACCCTCTTCTTCAATGGTTTCAGATAGCCCCATACTACCAGGTATTTTTCCACCCACATCGCTGTGATGGGCTCTCACAAGAAGAAAAAAGAGAAGTTCCTTTTTATAAAAAACAGGCTTTACCAAGGTAATATCTGGAAGATGGGTTCCACCATGAAAGGGATCATTGGTGATCACAACATCGCCTTCTTTCCACTCAAAAAGAGGAAGAAGAACCTTCATGGTTTCTGGCATAGCCCCGAGATGAACGGGAATATGTGAGGCCTGTGAAACAAGTTCCCCTCTTTCATCAAAAATGGCACAGGAAAAATCCGCTCTTTCCCGTATATTTGGCGAAAAAGAAGACCTACGCAAAACCACCCCCATCTCTTCTGCTACGCTGGAAAGAAGCTTATTAAAGATTTCAAGTTCAAAGGCCTTCATACTTTAATCCTTTCAACAAGCAAAGTCTTATTTCCCAAAACCCTTAAATAAAAATCTTCCTCAAGGTAAAAGGTAGTAAAATCTTCAATAATAAGAGCTGGGCCTTTAAGCACCTCTCCTTCTTTCATGCTATCCCAGTTTATGATTTTAACCTTTTGAAAACCCTTTTCCGTATAAAGCTCACCCTCAAAATGGTGAAAAGAGGGGTTTTTCTCCTCAATTTTAAAATCTTCAAAGAGCGTTTTCTTTCTTACTCTCAAGCGAAGGGTTACTACTTCAATTGGACGATTTTTCAATGAATAACCGTAAAATTTTTCGTGTTCCCTTTCAAAGGAAGTTTTGAGATCTTCATTAAAAGGAACTGTTAATTCATAACCCTGGCCTTCATATCTTAAATCTGCAAAAATTTCAAGATGAAAATCTTTCAAATTTTCTTTTTTTTGCTGAAAATATTCCTTAGCTCGCTCTTTTAATTTCAAAAGGGCATCCCTTATTTTTTCTCTTTCTGAAAGTTTAATTAAAACCGTCTGGGAGAAATCCTTTATATAATCTGCAAAATATAATCCAAAAGCAGAAAAAGCTCCGGCAAATTTGGGGACTATAATTTTGGGAATACTGAGATCTCTTGCAAGGGAGCAGGCATGAAGGCCTCCAGCTCCTCCAAAGGAAAGGAGCACAAATTCTCTTGTATCAAAACCCCTCTCAAGACTCACCCTAAAGATGGCCCTTGTCATATAGGTATTGGCAATTTTTATAATACCAAGGGCAGTTTCATAAGGAGAAAGACCTATTTTTTCAGCCACTTTGGAGATAGCCTTTAAAGAGCGATCTTTGTCAAGAAGAAGTTTCCCTCCGAAAAATTTATCAGGAAGAATCCTTCCAAGAAGAAGATTGGCATCTGTAACTGTAGGTAGAAGACTTTTTCCATAACAGGCAGGACCTGGATCAGCCCCGGCACTCTGAGGACCTACCTTAAGGACCCCTCCTGCATCCACATAGGCAATGGAGCCTCCCCCTGCCCCAACTGTATGAATATCTATCACAGGAATACCGATTGGAAAACCATCAAGATGATACTCCCTGGTAAAAGGAAGCCTTCCATTAAGGAGACAGACATCCGTGGAAGTTCCTCCCATATCAAAGGTTATAACCTTTTCAAAGCCATAGATTTTTCCAAAAATTAAACCTCCATAGGCTCCTGCTGCAGGCCCCGATAAAACAGTATGCACCGCAAGTTTTTTGGCCTCATCAAGGGTTATAAATCCTCCATTAGATTGCTGAATAAAAATTTCCTTATCTGGAAGATTCCTTTTTAAGGTTTCAAAATAGTTTTTTAAAACAGGAAGTAGATAGGCATTTATGGCTGTGGTTGAAGTTCTCTCGTATTCCCTGAATTCTGGAAGGATTTCAAAGGAGGCGCTAATCTCAACCTCCCTAAAGCTTTCTTCAAAAGCCGTTTTGACAAGTCTTTCATGAAGGGGATTTATATAACTATGAAGAAAACATACAGCAATATTGAAAGTTCCTCTGAACTCAACTTCTTTTAAAAGCCTCTTAATTTCTTTTTCTTCAAGGGGTTTTATTACTTCCCCCCGGGGTCCTATTCTTTCTTTAACTCCAAGGACATTCTCAGGCTCAATAAAGTGAGGAGGCTTTTCCACAAAGAAGTCATAAAGTTTGGGTCTTGTCTGTCGCCCAATGAAAATTACATCTTCAAATCCAAAGGTGGTTAAAAGAAGAAACTTTCCTCCCTTTCTTTCAAGAAAGGCATTGGTTGCAACGGTTGTACCGTGAACAAGTTTTTCAAAAGAAAGATTATTTAAACCCTCAAGAATTGCAGAAGCTGGATTCTTTGGAGTAGAGGAGACCTTAAAAAATTTAAGAATCCTACCTTCTTTATAAACAATGTCAGTAAAGGTCCCTCCAGTATCAACAGAAACTTTCATGATTTTAAATCCGTAAAAATTTGGAAAATAAATTATAGCTTGATTTTGGGAATTATCAAAAAATAAAACTCATTCCGAGGTATCCTACTCTATCTGAAGTAGAATACCCTTTAACCTCTTCATAGTTTGAGTTCAAAAGATTTTCCAATCTTCCCTGCAAAGAAATCCTATCATTCAGGGAATATCTTAATGAGAGGTTAAGAAGATGATAAGGTTTCAATCTATAAACATTTTCTGGGTCTACATATCTTTTAGATGTATAAATATAATTTATCAAGGTGGTTAAGTTTTTAAAGGAAATTTCCAACCCAAGACCCAACCGATGCTCGGGCTTGTAAATAAGATATTTTTTAGTATCTCTGTCTTCGGTATCAAGATAGGTATAATCAAAGTATAAATGCATGTTTTTTAAAATTTTATAGCTGGAAGAAATTTCAAAACCCTTAATTTTGGCCTTTCCTATGTTTTGAGGTTGATAAGTCCAGGGCGCTATCTCTACCCATTGAATTAGATTTTTATATTTCTGGTTGAAAAAAACAATTTCCAAAAATACTTTTTCATTCAGGAAAGTTTTCTCAAAACCAATATCCCAGCCTCTGCTTTCTTCGGGTTTAAGATCAGGATTTCCTTTGTTACCCCAAGGATCTTGGTAGTATATATCATCCAGTGTGGGGGCTCTAAATCCTGTGCCATAATTGGCCTTAATTCTCAGGGCTAAGTAAGGTATCAAATAGCTAATTCCAACCCTAAAAGTTTCTTTATCACCAAATTTTTTATAATCATCCTCTCTTAAGGTGAAAGTAAGAATAAGTTTTTCCTTAAATAATTTTAGTTTGGGATTTATATGAATAGCAAAGTGATCTCTATCAGCATCATAAACTCCTGAATATTTTCCCTCTTCTTCTTGATAATCAAAGCCCAATCTCATATCAAAGACTTCATGGTAAGTTATTTCATTCCTCCAGCTTATTCCAGAAAGAAGCGTTTTATAATCAGAAAACATATCAAAATCCTTGTAGTAGTATTTCCTATGAGATCTAACTTGAGAAATCGTAAAGGTTTGTTTCCACCTCTCAAAGAATAAATACTCAATTTTTCCAATAAAAAGACTTACATTCTTTTTAAGGAGTGCATTTTCAGTTGTTGGAGACAAATCAAATTCAGTGCGAGAATAGGAGTTTTTTCCAGAAAATTCAAAATTAAGTTTTGGCGAGACTTTAAATCCAAATTTACCAGAAAAATCGTTAATTTTAGAGCCATCCCTTTCTTTACCCTCTTTTAAAGCTGAAAACCCATCGGTTTTGAAATAACTTCCTGTAATTCGGAAGTTGAAAATATTTTTTTCTCCTGAAACCTCTATAGATGGATTAAAAGTGCCATAGGATCCGCCACGTAGAGAAAAAGTGATCTCCGGTTTTCCTTTACCCCTTTTGGTAATGATGTTAATTACTCCACCCATAGCCTCGGAGCCATAAATAGAACTTTGGGGCCCTTCAATAATTTCTATTCTTTCTATATCCTCAACCTTAAGATTTCCTATGTTATACATGCCAAGGGTTGGATCATTTACTCTAACGCTATCGACAAGTATTAGGGTATGTCTCGAAGTTGCACCTCTTGCCATAATTATTCCTGCTTGCTGACCAGGGCCACCATTTGAAGTCAAATAAAGTTGGGAAAGCTTCCTTAAAAGATCACTTATAAATAAAACTCCACTTTTTTGGACCTCCTCTTTCGAAATTACTGAAATTTTAGTTGTTACCTCAGAAAGGGGCTCTTCTTCCCTGCTTGCTGTAACAACAACTTTTTCAAGCTCTATTTTATTTTCCTCAGCATAAATCCATGTAAAGGAAGCGTGTAAAAAGAATATTATAAAAACCAAACCAACTAATTCTTTAAGCATATTTCTCTCCTTAATGGTAATTTTTTTTACCATTATATAGTAAGTAAAAAAAATGTCAAGTCAATGAATCAAATACTTAAATTGAAATCAATGCTTAAGCTTTGTCTTCTATTAAAAAAAAGGAAGTTATAAGGAGAAAATTTTTTACTTTAAGATAAATAACCTTTAAGGTGTTCCCATATTAAATAATAATCAGGTTTTTCCTTGATATAATAGGTGTGCATACCGAGAGCTTTAGGGACTTCTATATCATCTTCTAAGCTATCCCCTATCATTACGGTTTCCTTGGGTTCCAAATTAAAATATTCCAAAGCCCTTTTAAAAATTTCAGGGCTTGGTTTTAAATAACCAACTTCGCACCCTATAAAGACTCCGTCAAAAAAGGAAAGCAAACCATGCCCCTCAAGGATGGAATAAAGTCTGCAATCCCAGTTAGAAATCACAGCAAATTTTAAACCCATTTCTTTACCTTTAATTAAAAACTCTTTAAATCCAGGTACAACCCTTACACATTCAGGACTTGCAAAAAATTGATAGGCCCTTTTAAAGACCTCCTCAAAAGGAGCTCCATTTTTAAAATCTTCAAAAACTTTCTCAAATACCTCTTCCCAGGCCTTTTTGCATATCTCACCGTTAAGAGGAGGTGTTAATTTCTCTTTAAAAATTTTTCTAAAAAATAATCTCATTTTTCTTTTGGTTATTTCAGGATCAATTTTTATTCCAAAGGATTCCCAAATTCTTTGATAAATTACTCCTAAATCAGGATTAAATAAAAGAAAAGTCCCTTCTGCATCAAGAAAAATTCCCTTTAACATAAGAAATTACTTTAATACTTTTAAAGTTTTGCGATACTTTGGTGGTACCGTTTCAGGAAATTGGGTGTAATGAATTATTCCTTTTTCATCATAATAGTAATATATAGGCCTTCCTTCTTTATTTAAAATTTGAGTAGTTATATTAGTTGCCTCAGTGGCATTGAAATTTGAGGAACTTTCTTCCAGTGTTAAATAATTTTTTAAGATTTCAAATTTTTTCTCTCCTATTCCTTTGACATTTTTTAGTTCTTCAAGGCTTTTGAATCCACCATTTTTTTCGCGATATTCAATAATATTTTTTGCTGTAACTTCACCTATCCCTGGTAGATTTTTAAGTTCCTCTAAGGTTGCTGTATTAATATTAATTTTATTTTGTGAATAAAGTTGAGAAAAGCAAAGAAAGAAAGTAAAAATTAAAAGAAAAAAGAAGGGGGCAAAAGCCCCCAAATAGGAATATTTGAGAAAATTTCTTACACGCATCCAGTGGGTTTGGGAAGACCTGCCATTTTACAGGCACCCTTTCCAGGCCCAGAGGGGAAAAGCTCATAAATTTTCTTTAAAGGATAACCAGTAACCTTGGAAAGAATTCTTACCATTGGAGCCACTCCATTCTTTCTGTAATAATCCTGAAGAACATTAATAACCTTCCAGTGCTCTTCTGTAAGTTCCTGAATTCCCTCTTGCTCCTTAACATATTCTACCCATTCCTGACACCAAGCATCAAGCCCACCTTGTAAAAATCCGTCTTCATCAACCTCAAAAACCTTTCCTTTGTACTCAACTGTCGGCATGGTTCCACCTCCTTTTATTTTTTAGTAATTTACTTAATTTCTTCAATAGTCATTTCCAAATTAACGAATTTTCATCATTTGTCAAGAGTTATGAAATTATAATAACATATTATAATAAATTTTAAAGCTCACCCAATAAATCTTTTATCATTGGAACCTCATCGCATTCCGGAAACTTGCTGCATCTAATACAATCTGACCAAACCTTTTGAGGTAGTTCCTGTTTATCTATTTCTTTAAAACCCAATTTTTTAAAAAATTCAGGTGAGGTGGTTAAAACAAAAACTTTCGGAATTTCAAGTTCTTTAGCCTCCCTCAGACAGGCTTCAACAAGTTTGACTCCTATACCCTTACCCTGATATTCTTCACTAACTACCAAAGAGCGAATTTCTGCAAGATCCTCCCAGACAATATGAAGAGCTGCCACCCCAACAATAAGATCTTTATCCTCACATACAAAAAATTCTCTAACACTTTCATAAAGTTCTGCAAGAGGCCGAGGTATTACATCTCCCCTTTTTGAAAAATGTAAAATAAGTTTATATATATATTTCACATCAGAAAGTTTGGCTTTTCTTATAATCACGGAAATTTTTACTTTCTGATTTAAAGTTCTACTATAAAGGGGTTTTCTATTCCTAATTTTTTCTTCACCTCTGGAATTACTTTTTCAGCTTCAGAGCGAGAATCATAACCTCCAATTAAGACCTTATATAAAATTTTGCCCTGGGAATTAATCTCTTTGATTTGGGCGTGAAATCCCAGTTGTCCTGCCTTATCCTTTAGAGCTTGGGCCTTTTCTTTCTGGGAAAAAGCCCCGACCTGAATAAAATATCCTTGCTCTTTGAGACGAGTAGCTAATTGAGCAACCTCTTTCTTTTTGTATTCAGGCTTAACCTCTTTGGTTGGTGCACCTTTTTCTTCTGAAGATTTGGCCACCTTCTTTTGAACCTTTTTCTCAGGTTTTTGGGCTTGGGAAGGAGCCACTTCTTCCTTTAAAGTCTCCTTAGGAGAAACTAAAGCACTTTGATTAGACAAAGCTTGTGTCTCATTTATTGTGGCAGTTTCATTTTGAGAAGATATACCGGTCTCATTCTGTAAAGGAGGTGTTAAAAAAGCCTCTTTTTCAGGTTTAAGGGCCACCTCTTTCTCTTCTGGCTTTTCTCCAATTTTTGTACCTATCCATACACCCAAAATAAAAGTCCATACAAGAAGACAAAGGGCAAATAAAATGGTAAAAACAAGCCCTACCTTGCTAAATTCAATCTTAAATTTTTTCTCCTCCATAATCTTTACCCCCTTTTACATTTTTTCAGGACTACTTACACCAAGAAGCCTTAATCCATTGTTAATTACCATTCTACAACCCTCTGACAAAGAAAGACGAGCAAGGCTTAATTCTTTATCCTCTCCTATAATTTTGTATTTATTATAGTATTCATGAAAAAGAGAGGCAAGTTCAAGTAGATAATATACTATTTTATAAGGAGCAAAACCAAGGGCAGAAAGCTCAATAACATCTGAAAATTCAGAAAGTTTCTTCAAAATCTCGATCTCCTCTGGCTCGGAAAGTTTTGTCAAATCTGCCTCATAAATTTCTTCAAGATTATAGCCTCGCTCTTTAGCTTTTTCCTTTAAAGAACACACTCTCGCATGGGCATACTGCACATAATAAACGGGATTTTCTTGAGACTGCTTTTTGGCAAGCTCTACATCAAAATCAAGGGGAGAGTCATGACTTCTTGAAAGAAAAATAAATCTTACAGCATCAACTCCCACCTCTCTTATCAACTCTTTTAATTCTACATATTCCCCTCTTCTTGTGGACATACTTTTAAGTTCTCCACCTTCAATGAGATTTACCATCTGAATAAGCAAGACCTGAAGACGATTCTCTTCAATATCAAGGGCTTTTAGTGCCCCTTTTAACCTTGCCACATATCCGTGATGATCAGCTCCCCAAAGATTGATAGCAAAATCATACTTCCTTTTCACAAATTTTTCATAATGATAGGCTATATCACTTGCAAAATAAGTCCACTCCCCGCTTGCCTTGCGAACAACCCTATCCTTTTCATCCCCAAAAAGGCTTGATTTAAACCAAAGAGCACCCTCTTTTTCATAAATATAGCCCCTTTCTTTGATAAGATTCAAAACCTTTTCTACAAGCCCCCTTTCATAAAGGGACCTTTCTGAATACCAGTTATCATAGTGAACCCTGAAATTTTCTAAATCATTTCTAATATCATCAAGAATCATTTTTATAGCAAGGTCCCTGCATAGTTCAATGGCTTTCTCTTCTTCAAGACTTAAAAGATTTGGATATAACTTTAAAGCCTCTTTAGCTATGTCTTTTATATATTCTCCCTGATAATAATCTTCGGGGAAAGCAATTTTTTCTCCAGAAAGTTCTTTTGCTCTAAGATAAACAGAAGCTCCAAGAATGTTCATCTGGGTTCCGCGGTCATTAATATAATATTCTTTAAAAACTTCATATCCTGCAAATTTGAGAATCCTTGAAAGGGCATCTCCATAGGCAGCTCCTCTTCCATGTCCGATATGTAAAGGCCCTGTAGGATTGGCAGAAACAAATTCTATATGTACCCTTCTTCCCTTTCCTATATCTAAAGAACCGTATTTCTCCTTCTCTTTTAAAATGACTTTTAGGTTTTCCCGATAAAAATTAGAATTTATCCAAAAATTAATAAACCCAGGGCCTGCAATCTCAATTTTTTGAAAGAGAGATTCCTTTTTAAGTTCTTCAAGAAAAATGCCAGCAATTTCTCGAGCTTTAAGCCCTGTTTTCCCCTGAAGTATAAGGGCTAAATTTGTGGAAAAATCTCCATGGTCAGCCCTTTTAGGTTTTTCTATTTCAAAGGTTAACTCTGCAAATTCCGGAAATCTTGACTTAAGAATTTCTTTAAGAAGGGCCTTTATCCTTCTCTTTATCACCTTTCTTCTCCTTCTTTACCAATTCAAGATCAAGGGAAAAATCGGGACATTTAATGGGTTTAGTGTTATCAAAGGAAAATTTTTTTACACAGAATTCCCTCCAAGCACACCTTGCACAGAGAATTATTTCTTCTTCAGGATTACTCTGGAAATTCATCGGCTTCAAGAATTACCTTAGCTTTTAAAAAATCTATTTCCTTTATTTTACCCTTTATTTCCTTTGGTGTCTCAAAGAAAGTTTTAATTATAATGGTATCCCCTTTAACCTCAAGTTGAGTTATATCCCGAGCGACTTCTCTTTCTTCTCCCTTCGCTCTTACCCAGATTCTTGCCTGACACATACCAAAACTCCCTCTTCTTCTTTTATCATCTTAAGAAACTCCAAAATTAGGCTTTTGTCAAGGGATAGCCTACCAAAATAATGAGGAGGCCTTGCAAAAACTTCAAGAATTTCTTCCTTATGGGGATGAGGAAAACGAAGATAAAGCGCGTGAAGCATAATGGCCCTTCCCCTTTCTATTCTTATTTTTGAGCCATAACGCTCATCTCCCACTACGGGATATCCCCTGAAAGACAAGGCCTTTCTTAATTGATGCTTTCTTCCTGTAAGAGGGCAAAGTAACAGGAAAGAGGTTTTGGTCCCATTTTTTAATAAAAAGAAAAAGGTGATAGCCCTTTTCCCCTCTTCAGTATAGTCCATCCATACCCCGAATTTTTCCTTGAAAAAACCTTCTACCTCTGCAAGATAGATCTTTTCAAATTTTTTCTCTTGAATAATTTTGAAGAGTTTTCCTGCTGTTTTACTTCTTTTAGCAAAAACTAAAGCCCCTGAAACAGGCTTATCTAAGCGATGAACCACTGCAAGAAAAACCTCTCCCTCCTTTTTGTCCCTTTCCTTTAAATACCTTTTGAGTTTATAAAAAAGGGATTTTTCTTTGTCTTTTGTCCCCTGAACAATTAAACCCGCCGGCTTGTTCACAGCAATAAGATACTTATCTTCGTAAAGAATCTCCACTTTTATTTTGGAAAAGTTCTGGTTTTTTAAATTTTTCAAAGCCTTCTTGCTTTTTAAAAAAGTCTTCCTGAATTCCAAAAAATTTAAAAATAAATCTAAAAAATCCCTTTCCTATACTTGCTGGGTGAAGAGGCACAATGGTTGGATTATCATAGGTTCCAACAACTTCTAAAGGAAGATAAATTAACATCCTTTCTTTTCCGAGAACCCATTTGTTTATAAAGGGTATATGCTCAAGAATTACATCTATTGTTTTAAAAGGAGAGACCAAAAAGGTTAAACTTACTTTTTTGTCCTTCAAAGAAATAGGCCCACTTCCAAACATGCGAAATCCAGGGGCAGAAAGGAAGAAAGTATCAAGATAAATAGCGGTATCCTTAAATTCCCCATGAAAGTTCAATTCTTCATAAGGCAAGAGATTATTTTCCAGGTTGGGTATTTTTCCTCTAAATAAATCTATAGGACTTAAGAAACCGAGAACCCTTGCAATAAGGGGAGCTCTGTAAATATATCCTTCATGAGAGACAATATCAAGTTTTCCAAAACTATTCTCCAATAAAGCCTTTTCGCCATCGGTGTAAAAAAAGCCTTGCATTTCGAAGGGGCCCTCAAAAATTATCTTTGGCATCTCCTCAGGATATAAGCAGGAAAAGAGATCAAGGAAATCTCCTTTAGCTGGCTTTAAATCCACAAAAAGATATTGAAACTCGGAATTATTTTCGTATTCTCCATAAAACTGAAGATTACATATCTGAATATCTGGGGCTTCAATTCTAAAAATCTCACCATCTTTGGCGATATTTACAATAACTTTATTTAATTCATGAGAAGTGGGCAAAATAACCCTTGCAATCTCTACCTTTATATCACCCTGAAGGGGTAATTCTCTGATTAACTTCAAATAAGAAGGTTTTTTCTCTTCTTTAACTGAGACTTCTTTTTCTTTACCGAGCTTTTCCTTTAAATCAAGATTTTCAATGTATAGATTTCCCTTTATATTTAAAAACTTCTCTTTAAAATTTAGGGCTATGTTTCCTTTGATGGTTGAGTTATTAATGCCAAAGCTAAGATTTTCTCCTTTTAAACCGTAAGAAGCCATAGAAAAATTACCAGTAATATTAAAATCCCCTTTTATTTTCAAGTCTTTAAGATTTAAAATTCCCTCTAAGGTTAGGGGCCTCTCTGAAAGGAAATGTCTTATAAGGTTTGGAAGCTTTTCCAAGGAAAAAGACTCCTTTCCAAAGGAATTTTGAGAAGGTTTTAAGCCAAGCCTAAAATTACCCTCAACCAATCCCCTTTCAATTAAAGGATCTACAAATAGCTCTGCTATTTCTTCAAAATCGGAATTTCCTTTATAGGAAAAAACTATGTTATCTTTTTCCTTTGAAAAATCAAAACCAAAATCGTTTTTTTGAGAAAAAATTCTACCTTTCACATAGAGTCCTTCCTTTTTTTGAATTTCTGTTTCTAAGCTTAACTCTTTTAAAAGATTTTCCCCTTTATATTTCAAATTACCTTCTTTGGAATAAATTAAATTAAAGGACTTAATCTCTATAGGGATATCCTTTAAGGCAAATTGTCCTTCCTTTAAAGGATTAAACTTTTCAATTAGACTTTTACTCAATAAGCCATTACCAGAAACTTTTAAAACCCCTTCATCTAAACTATACTCTCCAGAAAGGGTTAGGAGTGAGTTTTCTATTAAAACCTGACTTTCAAGAAGGGTAATCATTTTGTCTTTAAAAGCAAATTTTAAAAGAGGGCTTTCCAATTTAATGGTCTCATTTGTGAGGCCTTTCCCATTTAAAGGCCATTCAAGAGATACTGAACTTGCCTCTCCTTTAAAAGTTAATGAAGACAATAAATCCAAAATTTTTGGCTCTTTAAAACGGTCTAAATTCCCCTGATAGGAGAGATTGGCTAATTTAAGGGTGTTAAATTTTATTTGATATCTTTCAAAAATATCTTTAAAGGCTTTACTTTTTTCAAGTAATTCCTCAATCAATCCCTCTTTAATATAAAAAGATTTAGCCATAAGAGAAAAGTTTTTATCTCTGAGGGAGATTTCTCCAGAAATCCCTTGGGCAGAATTTTTTGCATAATTAATTAATAAATCTTTAAAATGAACCTTTTCTTTTTGATATTCAATTTCACCATCCTGAATAATTACCCAATCTTTTAAATAGTGTGTTTTGAGAAACGTGTTTTCAGGTCTTAAGGTTAATATAATCTCAGGCTTTTCAATCTCTCCTGAAAGCTTAAGAGAGCCTCCCAAGGCCCCCTCTACTTCTATATTTTCAAAAATTTTTGTGTCCTTAACAAATCTTTTACCAACATCCATCAATACCTGACTATCTCCTTCAAAATCAAGGCTAAGCCCGATAGTTTTTTTATCTTTAATAAAATCAAGATTTAGATTTTTTATCTCTGAAAAGATTTTTCCTTCAATAAAAGCCCTTCCCTGATAATCAAGAATTCCCCTTTCAAAGGTAAGTTTCCCTTCAATATCACTGATATACAAAGGGAGCATAGATAAATTGATCTCACCACCTTTAACCCAGCCAGAAACTTTAATTTTTCTCGGATTAAAGAGCTCTTTAAAATTTTTCCCTTCAGAGAAAAAAGTAAGATTTTCCAGGTACCCAGCTTTTACTATATCAAAAACCTCGGTGCGAAGATTTTCAGAAATATGAGGGGAAATGACCTCTTTGATTTGGTCAAGACTTAAGGCTTTAAGACCTGCTTCTAAAAATAGGTTATCTCTTTTCTTTTTAAACAAAATTTCTCCTTTAACCTCGGGATATTTCATATCAACAGGAGAAAGCTTTAATTCAAAAGAATCTTTGTTTCCTATAAAATATCCCTGGAAAAACCCACACACAAAGGGATTCTCATTCTTATTGAAAGCCAAACAGGGTGCAGACCCTGTAAACCCCAAGTTTAGGGTATCCTTCTCAATAGAAATAGTTGAAGAAAGATCAAGCTCTGTTTTCTTTAAAAGAGTTAATCTCGGATGATTGACCTTTCTTAAATCAAGTTTTTTGACTCTGAGATTCCCCTCAAAAAATTGGTCTTTATAATCCAACCTTCCCTTAAAATCAAAAAAAGCAAAAAAACTTGAAGTAGCATTTAAATCAAAAAGAACCTGGGGGGATTTATCTTTTGCTAAAAGATTTAAATCTTTTATGATAAATCCCTTTTTTTCTCCATAAAAAAGTTCTAAGGTTCCATTTTTTATTAATACAGAAATAGGTGAAAAAGCAAAAAGATAATGATAAAGTTTTTGAATTTCAAAAGGTTTTTCTACCTCCCTTTTAATAAATATAACCTTAATGTAGGGATTTTTAAAATAAATTTCCGAGGGGTAGAAATTTCTACTTAATAACTTTTTTTGAGAAAAAAGAACCCTTCCCTTGGGTAAAGAGATTTCAAAATTTTCTCCTTTGGCATTAAATCCTTCAACTTCAATTTTCAACTTGTATAAATTTACATTAATCCTTTTGTAATCTATCTTTATGTCAAAAAGTTTAGCTATATAATCCTGAATTTTTTTCTTAAAGAAATCCTTATTTAGGAAATATTCAAGATTAAGACTTACAAAGCCTATAACAATTAGCAGTAAAATAAAAAGGACAAAAAGTGAAAGGAGAAATTTTTTCATGAAATAAAATTTACCATTTTTTAGAAAGGTTAAAAGTGAGTTTTACTGCAGAAAGAAAACTTCCTGGATCTGCTATTCCCTTTCCAGCGATATCATAAGCAGTTCCATGAACAGGAGAGGTTCTCACAATAGGCAAACCAAGGGTGAGATTAACTCCATCTCTAAAATGAAGCATCTTGAAGGGTATAAGCCCCTGATCATGGTAGAGGGCTATCACAAAATCAAATCTCCCTTGAAGAGCCCAGTAAAAGAGACTATCTGCTGGATAAGGACCGAAAAGTGGAATCCCCTCCTCCTTGGCCATTAATACTGCTGGTTTTATAACTTTTTCTTCTTCCTCTCCTAAAAGCCCTCCCTCACCTGCATGAGGATTTAACCCACAAAGAGCTATCTTTATCTCCCCTTTCCTTTTTAACCTCTTTACAAAATCAAAGCTCAGTCTGGCAACTTCTTTTATTCTCTCTGGCTTTAAACTTTCGGCAACTTTATTCAAAGGAATGTGAGTGGTTACCAGTGAAATCTTTAACTTTTTCCCGTAAAAACTCATGGCATAGCTTGGGACTGAAAATTCGGAAGCAAGCAATTCGGTATGACCTCTATAAGGCAACCCGAAAACTTCAAAGGCCTCTTTATTTATAGGAAGGGTAATAAGCCCTGAAATTTTACCACTTTTTACCCAGGCTATAGCCTCTTCAAGATACTTTATGCTTGCAAGATGGGTCTCTCTTGAGGGCTTTCCAGGGGTTATCTCAAGCTCAGATAGAGAGATTACTTCAATGTTTTGGGGAATTTTTATCTTAAATTTCTTTGAGAGCTTTACAAGATAATTTTTATCCCCGAAAAGGAAAAATTTAGCTTTAATTTTGGAGAGATGAGGGAAACTTTTTACAAGAATTTCTGGGCCAACCCCTGCGGGGTCGCCCAGAGTAATTCCAAGGGATGGCATTATTTCATTTCTTCAAAATCAGCATCAATTACCTCATCTCCGCCCTTCTTTGTGGAACCTCCACCAGCGGCTCCTGCCTCACCAGCTCCTGCCTGTGTTTTGCTTCTATATAGCATTTCTGCAAGCCTGTAAGAAGCCTGGGTGAGTTCATCGCTTGCCCTTCTTATAGCGTTAATATCATCCTTTTCCATGGTTTCTTTAAGATGTTTAATCTTTTCCTCAACCTCTTTTCTTAGATCTTCAGGTACCTTATCTCCGAGCTCTCTAAGGGTTTTTTCAACAGAATAAATAAGAGAGTCAGCCTGATTTCTTGCCTCAGCAAGCTCCTTTTTGCGTCTGTCTTCCTCGGCATACTGTTCGGCCTCTTTAAGAATCCTCTGTATTTCTTCTTCAGTAAGCCCAGAGCTTGGTCTTACCACAATGGATTGCTCTTTTCCTGTTCCGAGGTCTTTGGCAGTCACATGAAGGATTCCATCTGCGTCAATATCAAAGGTTACCTCAATCTGGGGAACTCCTCTTGGTGCAGGAGGAATTCCTACTAAGTCAAATTTGGCGATACTTTTGTTGTCCTTGGCAAGGGGTCTTTCACCCTGAAGCACATGAATGGTAACAGCGGTCTGATTGTCAGTTGCTGTAGTAAAAATCTGGCTTCTTCTTGTGGGTATAGTTGTCCCTCTTGGAATTATAACGGTGAAAACTCCGCCAAGGGTTTCAATTCCAAGAGATAGAGGCACCACATCAAGAAGAAGAATATCCTTCACCTCTCCTTTAAGAACACCTGCCTGAATGGCAGCTCCCATGGCAACTACTTCGTCAGGATTAACCCCCTTTACAGGCTCTTTTCCAAAAATTTCTTTTACCTTCTGCTGTACCCTTGGCATACGGGTCATTCCACCAACAAGGATTACCTCATCTATATCCTGAGGTGTAATTCCTGCATCTTTCATAGCTATTCTGCAAGGCTCCTCTAACCTCTCAATAAGGTCCTCAACAAGACTTTCAAGTTTTGCTCTGGTAAGCTTCATCACAAGATGTTTTGGACCAGTAGCATCAGCAGTAATAAAGGGAAGATTAATCTCAGTCTCCAAGGTTGAAGAAAGCTCAATTTTGGCCTTTTCTGCAGCCTCTTTAAGTCTTTGAAGAGCCATCTTATCCTGTTTTAGGTCAATTCCATGTTCTTTCTTAAATTCTTCACAAAGCCAATCCACAATTCTCATATCAAAGTCTTCTCCTCCAAGAAAGGTATCTCCAGAGGTGGCTTTAACTTCAAAAACACCATCTCCCACCTCTAAAATGGAAATATCAAAAGTTCCTCCACCGAGATCAAAAACCGCAATAAGTCCTTCTTTCTTCTTTTCAAGCCCATAGGCAAGACAAGCAGCTGTGGGCTCGTTGATAATTCTTATAACATTGAGTCCTGCGATTCGTCCGGCATCCTTGGTTGCCTGCCTCTGAGTATCATCAAAATAAGCAGGAACTGTAATTACCACATCCTTGACTTCCTGACCGAGATATTCCTCAAGATCTTGTTTGATCTTTCTTAAAATCATGGCAGAAATTTCAGGAGGACTATATCTTTTTCCCCTTACTTCTACATGGGCATCTCCATTGGGAGCCTCAACGATCTTATAGGGAACTTTCTTTCTCCATTCTTGAACTACAGGGTCGTTAAATTTTCTTCCCATAAGTCTTTTGATACCAAAAATGGTGTTTTCAGCATTTATAATTGCCTGTCTTTTAGCTGGTAGACCTACTAAAATTTCACCGCTTTCCTGAAAGGCTACCACTGATGGGGTGGTTCTTGTTCCCTCTCTATTAGGAATAACCTTGGGTTCGCCTCCTTCAAAGATAGCTACACAGGAGTTTGTGGTTCCAAGATCAATTCCAACAATAGGTCCCTTTTTCTCCATGGTTATTACCTCCTCCCAAAGTTTTATTCTCCATTAGTTTCATTATTTTCTTCAGGGATTTCCTCTTCAATTTTTTCTCTTTTTGGCCCACCCTGGCAAACACATACCAAAGCAGGCCTTATAACCCTATCATGCAAGGTATATCCCTTTTGGTATACCCTGATAATTCCTCCATCTGGAATTTCTGGATGAGTTTCAGCCTGAAGGGCCTCATGAAAATGGGGATGAAAGAGATCCCCTACAGCTGGTTCAAACTGTTTCAAACCAAATTTCTCAAGGGTCTGAACAAGCACCTTAAGGGTAAGCTCAACACCTTGCTTTAAGGCCTCAACATTAGAAGAGGTCTCAAAGGCCTTTAAAGCCATCTCTAAATTATCAATGGAAGGTAAAAGTTCTTTAAAAACGCTCTCCAGTGCAAATTTATAGTATTCCTCCTTTTCTCTCTTAAAGGCCTTCTTTAAATTTTCAACCTCTGCAGCATAACGAAGAGCCCTTTCTTTCCATTCTTTAAGTTCTTCTTCAAGCTTCTGGATGTCCTTTGTCTCTCCCTCAGATGGAACGGTTTCAGGTTGGGAAGCTTCAGTAAAATCTTCTTTAGCCTTAAGCTCTTCCATAAAAATTCCTCCTTGCCCTTTACAAAGATTAACTTTTGGTTAACATAAAAATTAAGACCTATCTCCTTTTTTTCCAGAGGTTTTAAAATTTTTAAAGCGAAATAAAAATGGAACCCTGGCAGATAAAAAAAATTGTCCTTCAGGCCTTAGAAGAGGATCTCCCCTTTGGTGACAGGACTTCAGAACTTCTTATCCCTCAAAATCTCTATGGTTCTGCCTATTTTCTTGCAAAAAGTGATCTGGTTATATGCGGAGAACCCATTGCTGAAGCTGTCTTTCATGAAATTGATGCCTCTTTAAAAATTCATTGGCTTCATCCTGAAGGAAGTGAGGTTACCAAAAACAGTAAAATCGGATATGTAGAGGGAAGGGTTATAAGTCTTCTAAAGGGTGAAAGGGTAGCTTTAAATTTTCTTCAACACCTTTCTGGAATTGCAACCAAAGCTCGCAGAATGTCCCAATTGCTTCCAGAAAACACCTTTTTACTTGATACAAGAAAAACCCTTCCTGGGCTTAAAATTCTTCAAAAATATGCTGTAAGAGTAGGTGGAGGAAAAAATCATCGTTTTTCCCTTTCAGATGGAATTCTTATTAAAGACAATCATATAAAAGCCCTGGGGGGGTTAAAAATCGTACTTGAAAAATTAAAAACCCTTCCCTCTAATTTGAAAGTGGAGATTGAAGTAAAAGATTTATCCGAACTTGAACTCCTTATTGAAAGTAAAGCCCCTGTGGATATAGTAATGCTTGATAATTTTTCCCTTGAGGATATCAAAAGGGCACTTTATTTAATAAAAAACAAAAAACCAGAATTAAAGGTGGAAATTTCTGGGGGAATAACTGAAGAAAATTTAAAGAGCTATGCAGAACTCGGTATTGATTATATTTCTTCAGGGGCGTTAACTCACTCTGTAATAGCTGTGGATATAAGTTTTAAAATTGAAAAAGTCTGGGAGGAATAGAAGGGGGCAAAAGCCCCCGCTGAATTAATTATCCTGCAAAGGCCTTTTCAAGAGGTGGAATTACCTGTTTCTTTCTGCTCATAACTCCGTCAAGCCAGATGGAACGCCCTTCAAGTTTCTTCCCAAAGGCCTTTTCAATGATAGAAGAATCATCGGTTACCACAAAGAGCTCGGTTCCTTCTTTCATAATATCTGTAAGCATAAATACAATAGTGTGATAAGCACCTTCATTTTTCATTTTCACAAGCTCATTGTAAATTTCATCCTTTCTTCCTTCAATTAGGGAAAGATCAATGACCTCAATCTGCCCAGCACCAACTTTTTTACCGCTCATATTGTAATCCTTGTAATCTCTCATAATGATATCTCTTACAGCCATACCACTTACGTCAGAAAGTTTAGATTTAACCTCAATTCCGAATTTGGTAATATCATCAATGCCGGCGATTTTGGCAAGTTCTTCACCTGCTGCTTTGTCCATAGGAGTGGTTGTAGCAGATTTAAAGATAACTGTGTCGCTTAAAATAGCTGAAAGCATGATTGCTGCAATATTTTGGGGAATTTCCACTCCTGTTTTATCAAAGAGAAACTTAATTGTGGTGGCAGAACATCCTACTGGGAAGTTTACAAAAAGAATAGGATTGGGGGTTGCCACATCACCAATCTTGTGATGATCAACTACAGCAACCACCTCTGCCTGAGAAAAATTATCCACACTTTGAACCACATCAGAATGATCAACAAGAGCCACCTTCTTTCCTGCGCCATCAGTCATAAGTTCAGGAACCTGAAAACCAAATTTTTCAAGCACAAATTTCGTTTCTGCATTGGGCTCTCCCTGTCTTACAGCCACTGCTTCAAGTTCTGGCATTTTCATCTGGGAAAGAATTCCTCTTTTTTTCCATTCATTCCAAAGATAAGCAAAAGCTATAGCTGAACAGATGGAATCTGTATCAGGATTTTTGTGACCAACCACATAAAGAACTTCTCCAGACATGATTACACCTCCTTTCAAAAATTTTTTAAATTTCAAAGGAATTCTAATTATTAAATTCTCCTTGTCAAGGGAGTGAGAAAAGTTATAATATCTCCTAAAGGAAAAAGATAGAAAGCCGATAAAATATAAAGCCCTGGAAGATAACTATGGAAAGAGAAGCTGTAAGACTTGATGTGGTAATACCTATTGAGGTACATCCTATCTCGGAAAAAGAATTAGAGCACAGAAAAGCAAGAATTGTAGGAGATGTTCCTTTATTTTCTTACATCCCTTTGAAAGATACAATGGATGAAGCTTTAAATAACTGGTTAAAACTCATTAATGCTAAATTGGATTATTTGATAAATCTTTTAACAAGAGAGAAGGAAGGCTTTAACGAACTACCTTTTAAAAAAGTAAACCTTAGTGAAAAGGGGCTTCGCTTCCTTTCTGAAACTCCCTTTGAACCAGCCTCTTTTGCAGAAGTTAAAATGGTTCTTGATTTATATGAACCCCTTGGATTTTATCTTTACGGAAAAATCGTAAGGTGTGAAAAAAAAGAAGACTATTATGAAGTGGCTTTGGAATGGATAAATTTACCTCTTGATATTAAAGAAAAACTCGGTTTTTATATCTTACAAAAAGAAAGGGAACTTATAAGAGAAAAAAAGGGATATTAGAGCATGCCAGCTATTGTTGGTTTTATAGTGGTTATTTTATGTGTCTTTGGCGGATATGCTCTTGAACATGGAAATTTTTCCGTTCTTATTCAGCCTGTTGAATGGTTAATTATCTTTGGGGCTGCGGGTGGGGCCTTACTTACAGCCAATAATATGGCTGTAATAAAAGGAATTGTTCAGGGGGCTATAAAATCATTAACTAAACCAGGTGTTTATACTAAAGATGACTATATTGATTTACTACTTTTATTAAATGATATTTTTAGAAAAATCAAAAAGGAAGGACTTATTTCTATTGAGCAGGATATTGAAAATCCTGAGGCAAGTAAAATCTTTTCCGCCTATCCCAAAATTTTAGCAAACCATGTGGTTCTTGATTTCATAAGAGATACCTTTAGATCCATTCTTACTACCAATATTACCCATTTTGAGCTTGAGTCTCTCTTAGAAAATGAAATTGAAATAATTCATCATGAAGCAGCAGAACCAGCTCATAGGCTCTCAAGCCTTGCCGATTCCATGCCAGGGCTTGGGCTTGTTGCTGCTGTTCTTGGGATTATTCTAACCATGGGAAAAATTGATGAACCTCCAGCTGTCCTTGCTCATCACTTATCAATTGCCCTTGCAGGAACCTTTATTGGTATATTAACCTGTTATGGTTTTATGGCTCCCCTTTCTGCAAGAATGGAAAGGCTTGCCCTTGAAGAAAAGGAATACCTCTCGGTTATAAAAACCGCTATTGTTTATTTTATTGGAGGAGGAGCACCCCAGATTGCCGTTGAATTTGCAAGAAGAGCCATTCCGCCTCACATGAGACCTTCCTTTGAAGAACTTGAAGCTAAGTTAAAAGAGAGAAAATAAATGAGCACACCTCCCATTATTATTAAACGGGTCAAAAAAATCGTAGGAGGGCATCACGGAGGGTCCTGGAAAATAGCCTATGCAGATTTTCTTGCAGGAATGATGACTTTCTTTTTACTTATGTGGCTTGTCTCTATTATGGAACCTAAAACCAAAGCCCAAGTAGCTGCTTATTTTAGAAAATTTAATATCTTTTCCAAGGCAGGAGTTAGCATGCTTATGGAATTTTATCGCACCGGAAAAATGGAAAGTCAAAAGGTGCAAACCCTTACCCAAGAACTTCCTCCAGTAAAAGGAGAAGGAGAAAAATTCAAAAAAATTATTGAAACGAGACTTAAAAGTCTTCAGGAACATGTGCTTATTGAGATTACAGAAACCTCTCTTAAAGAAAAGGTGGTTCGCATTGAAATTATGGAACTTATAAATAAACCACTCTTTAGACCAGGAAGTGCAGAATTATTACCCGAGGGCAAGGAAATTCTTAAAGTTCTTGCAGAAACTATAAGGGAATTACCAGTTCTTGTCTCTGTTGAAGGCCACACTGATGCAACCCCTTCCAGGACTGGTAAGGTTGGAAACTGGGAGCTTTCAACGGCAAGGGCTATAAGTGCCATGCTTGAGCTTGAAAAAAACGGAGTTCCTCCTGATAAGATTATTGAAGTGGTTGGTTATGCAGATAATTTTCCTTTATTTAAAGATAACCCCTATGACCCAAGAAATAGAAGAATAACCCTTACCATTCATTATGGCCCGCCTGAAGGTTTTAAAGCCAAAGCTGAAAAACCAGCCCCTTCAACTCCTTAATCTAAAAATCACCTTCACAGGCACCTTCTCAAAACCAAGAAACTGCTGAAAACTCTTTCTAAAAAACTTTTCAACATTTTTTGGAATGTCTTCAGGATTTACATTCACAAAAACCACAAAAGTAGGAGGAGAAACCTCAACCTGTGTGGCATAATAAATCTTTAAGCGTTTACCCTTCACATTAAAGGTATATTGTTTCTTTAATTCTTCTATAAATTCATTTACCTTAGAGGTGGGAATTCTTTTATGATATTCCGCATAAACTTCTTCAACCATTGGTAAAATCTTCTCCACATTTAATCCTCTCTTTGCAGAAATGGGAAGAACAGGAAGCCAGGGTAAAAACTTAAGATGGTGTTTGACAAGTTCTAAAAAAACTTGAGCTTTCCCCTTGTTCTTCTCAAAAAGGTCCCACTTATTAATAAGGAGAAGACAGGCTTTATAATTTTTCTCAACCTGTCTTAGTAAGGTTTTATCCTGATGGGTTACCCCTTCTTCAGCAGTAATTAAAAATAAAACCACATCAATCTTTTTAAGGGTGTCCAAAGCTTTATCCACGCTGAATTTTTCAGCCCTTTCTTCAATTCTTGCCCTTCTCCTTATTCCTGGTGTATCAATAAGAAGAAAGGAAGGCCCCCTTTCTCTCTCTATAAGCACATCCACGCAATCCCTTGTGGTTCCTGGAATTTCTGAAACTATTACCCTTTCATAACCCACCAGTTTATTAAGAAGGGTGGACTTGCCCACATTGGGTCTTCCAAGAATGGCAACTTTTATTATAGGACCCTCAGGAAGAGCAATAAGCCTATCTTTAGCTATTTCATATAAAGCCTCCTTTAAAAGGGGAATATTCTTTTTTTCCCTTGCCGAAATAAAAAAGATTTCAGAGAAACCAAGTGCATAAAATTCCTGAGCTTTTTTTTCATCCTCTTTACTTTCAACCTTGTTCACAATAAGCCAGATAGGTTTTCCAAGTTTTCTTAAGTAACTTGCTATCTCTTCATCAGCGGAGACCAAGCCCTCTTTTGCATCCACCACAAAAAGAATTAAATCAGCCTGATAAAGGGTTTTTTCCACAATCTCCCTGATAACCTTTGAAAAAAAATCCCTTTCACTTAAGTCAATTCCCCCTGTATCAATAAGCTTGATCCCCTTTCCTTCCTCAAGTTCTATATAATCCACCATAAAATCCCGAGTAATTCCGGGGGTTCTTTCCACAATGGCCTTTCTTTCCCCGATAAGAGTATTAAATAAAGTGGATTTGCCCACATTCGGTCTTCCCACAATTACTGCTTGAAACATGCCCTTTTCTCCTTTAAAAGTTCTTTCACTAAGGGAAATAACTCCATATTTACATGGGGAATGAGCATTGCCCCGGTAAGAAGTTCCATAAACCTTGGCTCAATATTCAATTCAATATAGGTGATTTCATCGGCAATTTTTCTTACTTCTTCATAGTTGGGATTTTTCAAAAATTTTAAAGCCCCTTTTCCTGCAGCGTTTCCAATTGGCTCTGCCCTTAAAAGAGCCTCCTCTGGAAGCATCCCAAGAATTACTGCAGAATTAACATCTATATGATTACCAAAAGTTCCTGCCACATAAAATTTCTCTATCTGCCTAAAAGTTATTCCCACCTTCTCACAAAGAAGGGTTAATATAGAATACATAGCCCCTTTAGATCTTAAAAAACTTCTAATTTCTCCTTCCTTAATATAGATAGGCTTTCCATGCTTGGTTTCCTCTTCAGAAACAAGAAGAAAGGCTAATTCTTCATCCTTTTCAAAAAGAAAGTCCTTGGCCTTGGTCCTGTCAAATTTGCCCTCAGGGGTTATAAACCCATGGAGAAAAAGTTCAGCTATTAATTTAATCACGGCTGAACCACAAAAACCAATAGGCTTAACTTTACCGATAACTCTGTAATTAAAATGTTTTTTCTGGGAATTAAAAGTAAAACTCTCAATGGCTCCTTCCTTTGCCTGCATTCCGCATTCAAAAATTCCTCCCTCAAGAGCTGGCCCTGCTGCCCCTGCACAGGCAAGAAGAAAATCTTTTCCCCCGAGAACCACCTCAGCATTGGTTCCCACATCAAGATAAAAGCTAAA
>DJWK01000002.1 GCA_002441555.1 Thermodesulfobacteriaceae bacterium UBA6232 | reverse complement strand
TGTCGCTTCAAAAATTAGGGAGGGGATTAAGAAAGAAGTTGAGGAATTAAAAGAGAAGGGGATTGTTCCGGGGCTTGTTACCATTCTTGTTGGAGAAAATCCAGCTTCTGTTTCCTATGTGACTGCCAAGCAGAAAACTGCCCATGAGCTTGGCTTCTATTCGGTGCAGGAAAATTTACCTGAAAATGTCTCTGAGGAAGAGCTTTTAAAACTTATAGATAAATACAATAAAGACCCAAAAATCCACGGAATTCTTGTTCAGCTTCCCCTTCCCAAACATATTGATGAAAGAAAGGTTATTAATGCCATTGATCCGAGAAAGGATGTAGACGGATTTCACCCGGTAAATGTAGGAAAACTTGTTATTGGAGAGCCCTGTTTTATCCCTTGCACCCCTTACGGAATTCTTATGCTTCTTGCAGAAACCGGGGTTGAGGTGAGTGGAGCCGATGTGGTGGTGGTTGGAAGAAGTAATATTGTAGGAAAGCCCATTGCTATTCTTCTTATGCAGAAGAGAAAACCCGTTGGAAATGCAACTGTTACAGTGTGTCATACGGGAACGAAAAACATGGCAGAGCATACAAGAAGGGCAGATATTCTCATTGTGGCAGCAGGGGTTCCTAAATTTATAACTGCAGATATGGTAAAAGAAGGAGTAGTGGTAATTGATGTAGGAGTTAATAGAATTGGGACAACCCCTGAAGGGAAGGCCAAGCTTTGCGGAGACGTTGATTTTGAGGCTGTTAAGGAAAAGGCAAGTTATATTACCCCTGTTCCCGGAGGCGTTGGGCCAATGACCATAACCATGCTTATGAAAAATACCTTAGAGTCTGCCAAGATGTGGGCCGGGCTTCTTAGTGAAGTGGCTTAGTGAAGAAATTCTCAATTAATTAAAATTTTCTTGTTTTTAAATTAGCTTTTAATTTAGAGAAATTAAAAAGGGGGGTGTTAAAAAATGATTGATGAGAGAGCAAGATTTGGAAAGGGGAAGCCCGGGGTTCAGACAAAAACCGCAGAGGAACTTTATAACAAATTAAAAGAGGATGTTCTTACAGCTCCAAAGCGTGTTGAAAGAAGAGGTGTTCTTCCCTGTGCTTTCGGAAAAGGAGGGACCTGTTGCAGGGTTTGTAATATGGGGCCCTGCCAGGTGGTTGAAGGAGTTGAGGAATTAAGGGGTGTTTGCGGAGCTTCTGCTGCAACGGTTGTTGCAAGAAACTTTGCAAGGATGGTTGCAGCAGGAACTTCTGCCCATTCAGATCACGGCCGCCATGTAGCCAAAGCCTTCTATGAAGCCGTTCATGGTGAGGCTCCCTTTGAGGTTAGAGATAAAAGAAAGCTAAAGGTTGTTGCCCAAGCCTTTGGTGTTGATCCCAATCTTCCAGAACAGGATTTATTGAAAGAGCTTGCTGATTCTGCTTTGAGAATTTTTTCACAACAAGAGGGTGAAATAATTTTAACCCACAGAGCCCCTAAGCTATTACTTGAGAAGTGGAGAAAGTATGGTGTTGTTCCAAGAGGAGTAGATATAGAGGTAGTTGAGCTTACTCATAGAACTACTATTGGAGTGGATCAGGACTATAAAAACATTCTTATGGGTGCTGCGAGGTGTTCTCTTGCTGATGGCTGGGGTGGAAGTATGCTCGCTACAGAGCTTCAGGATCTACTTCTCGGAAATCCCCAGCCTATAAGGGCCAAAGTTAATATTGGTCTTGGGGTTTTAAAACCTGATCATGTAAATGTGGCTGTGCACGGGCATGATCCTCTCCTTGCTGATGCCCTTGCTCAGGCAAGCTATGACCCTGAGATTGTGGCTGAGGCCAAAAAGGTTGGTGCCAAGGGAATAAATCTTTCTGGAATTTGTTGCACAGGGAATGAAGTTCTTATGCGTAAGGGGATACCAATTGCTGGTTCCTTTATTCAGCAGGAGGTCGCTATTGCAACTGGTGCCCTTGAGGCAGTGGTAGTTGATGTTCAGTGTATTATGCAAAATGTAGTTGAGGTTGCCAAACACTTTCATACAGCTGTTATTACCACAAGCCCCATTGCCATGATGGAAGGGGCAATCCATATTCCCTTTGATGAGAAAAGGGCTTTAGAAGTCGCTAAGGAGATTTTAAGAACTGCTATTGCAAGATTTCCTCAGAGGGATCCTTCCAAGGTGAACATTCCTGATCACTCTGTGGATATTGTTGCTGGTTTTAGCCATGAGGCCATAATGTATATTCTTGGTGGAAGATTTAGAGCAAGTTATAAGCCCTTGAATGAAAATATTATTAACGGGAAGATACTTGGAATTGCTGCCATAGTAGGGTGTGATCAGTATAGAGTAAATGAGCCTATTCAGGTTGAGCTTGCCAAAGAACTTATTGCTAATAATGTGCTTGTTCTTGCAACAGGGTGTTCTGCCACCAATATGGCAATGGCTGGGCTTCTCTCTCCAGAGGCAGCAGAGCTTGCAGGTCCTGGTCTTAGAGAGGTGCTTGAGGCAGTGGGTTGTCCTCCTGTTCTTCATATGGGAGCCTGTGTGGATAATTCAAGGATTCTTATTGCTGCAACCGAGATAGTTCATACTGGAGGTCTTGGAGAGGATATTTATCAGATTCCAGCGGTGGGATGTGCTCCTCAGTGGATGAGTGAAAAGGCAGTGGCTATTGGTATGTATTTTGTGACTTCAGGAGTACAGGTTGTTTTTGGGCCTGATTTTCCAACCCTTGGAAGTAAAACAGTGACAGATTTTCTCTTTTATGAGATTGAAAAATACTTTGGAGGGTCCTGGAGGGTTGCAAGGACTGCCAATGAATTTGCTAACATTATGATAGATAGAATTAATGGTGGAAGAAAGGCCCTTGGAATTGACAAGCCCAAACCAAGGATTCTCTTTGATATGGCTATGAGAAGGGCCCTTGAGGGTCCAAAGTATGTGCCAGTTTTCCACGGGCTTGGCTGTTTTGGATCCCATGTGAAATACACCGTGGAAGAAGAAAAGAGAGCCTAAATAAGGAGGTAGATAAAGTAATGAAGGATCCCAAAGGACAGGTATTAGTTGTAGGGGGAGGAATTGCTGGCATTCAGGCTGCCCTTGATCTTTCTGAACTTGGCTTTTATGTCTATCTCGTTGAAAAGAAAGCCTCTATTGGCGGGGTAATGGCCCAGCTTGATAAGACCTTCCCCACCAATGACTGTAGTATCTGAATTCTTGCCCCCAAGATGGTGGAGGCCGGTCGGTCTCCCAATATAGAAATTCTTACCTTAACGGAAGTGCTTGAGGTTAAGGGCGAGCCAGGGAATTTTAAAGTAAGGATAAGAATAAACCCCCGCTATATTGATCCAGATAAATGCACCGCCTGCGGGGAGTGTATGAAATATTGTCCGAGGCTTGCCATTGATACCTATAATGAAAATTTAACCTTTACAAGAGCAGCCCGTATTGATTTTCCCCAAGCAGTTCCCACCAAATACTATATTGATGTCTCAGCCTGCTTGAGGCTTAATCATGAGACCTGTCAACTTTGTGCCAATGTGTGCGGTCCAAAGGCTATTGATTTTTCTCAGAAGCCTGAGGAGAAGACCTTGGAAGTTGGAGCCATAATTCTTGCAACGGGCTTTGGAAAGGTTCCTAAGGAGGCCTTGGAAAAATTCGGATACGGAAAATATAGTGATGTTTTACATGCCATTGAGATGGAAAGAATTACCTGTGTATCTGGGCCAACAGAGGGTGAGGTAATAAGGCCTTCTGATTTCAAACACCCCAAGAAAATTGCCTATATTCAATGTGTTGGATCAAGGGATCTTACCTGTGATAGACCTTATTGTTCCAGTGTTTGTTGTATGTATGCGGTAAAGCAGGCTTCAGTAATTAAAGAACATGAGCCTGAGGCGGAGATAACTCTCTTTTTTATGGATGTGAGAACCCAAGGGAAGGGCTTTGATGAGTCTTTCAGAAATGCCGTTGAAAAGTATGGATTTAGGATTGTTCGTGCCCGTCCAGGAAAGATTGATAAAATTGACGGAAAACTTGCAGTAAACTATGTGGATGAGGCTGGGAATGTAAGAAGGGATTATTTTGATGCCATAGTGTTGTCTGTTGGGCTCTCTCATCCTGAAGATGCAGAAAAGCTTTCTCAGATATTTGGAATAGAGCTTAATGAATTTAAATTTGCCAAAACAAATTATCTTTCACCCCTTGAGACCACCAAACCTGGAATTTATGTGGTTGGTGCCTTTCAGGGGCCAAAGGATATCCCAGAGAGTGTTATTCAGGCTTCAGGAGGGGCAGCCCTTGTTTCTGAGCTTTTGAAAGAGGGTAGATGGAAGGCTACAGTTGTAAAGGAGTATCCTCCTGAGGATGTGGAGCTTATGAGTGAGGAGCCAAGGATTGGGGTCTTTGTGTGTCATTGCGGAGTAAATATTGCAGGGGTGGTTGATGTAAAAGCAGTAAGGGATTATGCCAAAACTCTTCCCAATGTGGTTCTTTCAGAAAACATTCTTTATGCCTGTGCCCAGGACTCCCTTGAACAACTTAAAGAGAAAATTAAGAAATACCGTTTAAATAGAATTGTGGTTTCAGCCTGCACACCAAGAACCCACGAGCCCCTTTTCCAGGACACTTTAAGGGAGGCAGGGCTAAACCTTGCGCTTATTGAGATGGCAAACATTAGGGATCAGTGTGCCTGGGTGCATCCCGATAATCCCGAAAAGGCAACCGAGAAGGCTAAAGACCTTGTAAGAATGGCTGTTGCTAAGGCAAGAAGGCTTAAACCTCTTGAGCTTCAAAGAGTGAAGGTAACACCTTCTGCTCTCGTTGTGGGAGGGGGAGTTGCTGGGATGACTTCAGCTCTTTCCCTTGCAGAACAGGGCTACGAGGTTTATCTCGTTGAAAGGGAAAAAGAGCTTGGAGGAAATTTAAGGAGAATTAAGTTTTTAATTACAGGAGAGGACCCCCAAGAATTTTTGAAAGGTCTTATTAAGAAGGTGAATTCTCATCCGAAAATTAAAATTTTTACTCAGGCAGAGATTGACAACATTTCCGGTTATATTGGAAACTATACCACCACCATAAGGGTAGGGGACAAATCGGAAATAATCAATCACGGGGTGGTGGTTGTTGCAACAGGAGGGAAAGAATACAGACCTTCCAAATATCCCCTTGATGGAAAGAAGGTGATTACCCAGCTTGAACTGGAAGAACGGCTTTTCAAGAACACAAAGAGGGGCTTCCCCAAAAGGGTGGTTATGATTCAGTGTGCAGGGTCAAGGGGTGAGGAGCTAAAGCACTGCAGTAAGTTCTGCTGTATACAGGCCTTAAAGAATGCCTTGAAGATAAAAGAAGTAAGTCCTGAGACCGAGGTTTATATCCTTTATATGGATATGAGGGCCTATGGATTTTATGAGAAGTATTATTTAGAAGCAAGGAAAAGAGGGGTTAAGTTTATAAGATTTCAAGAGGGAAGAAGGCCAGAGGTTTATCTTAAGAAAAATAACCCAGTAATTAAGGTTTTTGATACCCTTTTAGATGAAGAGGTGGAAATTTCTTCTGATTTATGTGTATTATCTGTGGGAGCTATTCCTTCTGAAAACAATCAGGTTGTTAATATGTTAAAGATTCCTGTGAGCGAAGAGGGCTTTTTGCTTGAAGCCCATGTGAAATTAAGACCTGTTGAGACGGCAACAGATGGGGTTTTTATTGCCGGGCTTGCCCATAGTCCTCAGCCTTTAAATGAAATTTTAGCTCAGGCAAGGGCAGGGGCTTCTAAGGCTGCTATTCCTCTTGCTAAGGGCTTTGTTGAGGTTCCTCCCATTGTTGCAGAGGTTAATGAGCCAAAGTGTATCGGTTGCGCTATTTGTGCTGAGGTCTGTCCCTTCTCCGCCATTGAGATGGTAAAGGTTGATAAGAGGAGAAAGGCAAGGGTAATTAAGGCTGCCTGTAAGGGTTGCGGAGTTTGTGCCTCACATTGTCCTGTTTTTGCCATAGATGTGGGAGGATTTACAGGAGATGCCATTTTAGAGCAGTTAAAGGGATTTGGTGAAAGAGAGGTTTTAAAAGAGGAGGAAAGAAAAGAGGAGGTTGCAGGAGGTTAAAATGGAGTTTGAGCCAAGGATACTCAGTTTTATGTGCCATTGGTGATGTTACGCAGCAGCTGATGCGGCCGGGGTGGCCCGCCAGAATTATCCGCCCTATCACAGAGTGATAAGGGTTATGTGCAGTGGAAGAGTGGATCCCCTTTTTGTGATGGAGGCCTTCAGAAACGGGGCTGATGCCGTAATGGTTGGAGGATGCAAACTTGGAGAATGTAAATATATTGAGGGTAATTTTCAGGCCTTGATTATGGCTGAGATGGTTAGAAACTTAATGAGGCTTATCGGACTTAATGAAGAGCGTTTTAAGCTTGAGTGGGTCTCCAGTGCAGAGCCTGTGAAATTGGTTGAAGATATAAAAAATTTTATGTTTAAAATTAAAGAGCTTGGACCCCTTGGAAGCTCGGAGGGTATCTCCAGGGAGGATCTTTCCTTTTATCTTGACGCAGCGGTTGAAGTATGTAAAAATATGCAAGTTCGTACAGCCTTTGGTAATATTGCAAAGGAACTTAAGAAGATGCAAGATTTTTCCCTTGAGACCATCTCAAAAAAGGTTGAGGAAAAGCTTTTGCCTCTTCTCAAAAATAAGCTTTACGAGATAGAAGTTAAGACACTTCTTAAGGATGGCCCAAAAAGTGTGGATTATCTTTCCCAAAAGACAAGGGCAAGTGTTGAGGAGTTAGAACCCATTCTTTCAAAAATTATGAAATCTTAGGAGGAATGCTTTGAGGGCCTTAGCCATTACCGAGAGAGAAGTTAAAAATTTTGTTCAAAACACGGTTTCAACCTTTGATCAGTGTTTTAGGTGCGGGGCCTGTTCAGGAATTTGCCCTGTGAAAAAGACAAGTTATGTCTTTGATCCAAGGAAAATAGTGCATCAGCTTTTGAATGGAAGGCTTGAAGAGGTTCTTAACGAAATTCTCTGGTATTGTTCTCAATGCGGATCCTGTGTGCCAGTTTGTCCCATGGATGTAAAACCGAGGGATGTAATTAAGGCTTTAAGAGATTTTGTTATTAAAAAGGGGCTTATTTCTGATGAGGAGCTTTTTGAGCTGGGTGTTTTTGCAAGGGTTAATCCTTCAAAGTGCATTGTTTGTTTGACCTGTGTGAGAACCTGTCCTTTTGAAGCGGTAAGCATAAAAGAAGAGGGATTTGCCTTTATTGATAAAGATAAATGTAGGGCCTGCGGAATTTGTGTGAGGGAATGTCCTGCAAGGGCTATAGAACTTAAGGAAAAACCTGAATATATGGAGGTAAAATTTTAAATGTCAAAAAATGGGCTTAAACTTGCCATTCTTTGCTGTAATTATACCAATCTTTCTGATAGAGAAGATTTTCTTGAGATTCCGGTAAATCTTGAGATTAAGAGATTTCCCTGTTCTGGAAAAATTGAGATTACTGATATGCTTAGAGCCTTAAGGGAGGGAGCAAAAGGGGTTATGGTTGCAGGCTGTCTGCCAGGTACCTGTCATAATGGAAGAGGTAGTGAGAGGGCGGAGAAGCGAGTTCTTGGCGCTCAAAAGATAATTGAGGAAATTGGCCTTGAGTCTGAGAGAATAAAGATGTTTTTTGTGGATAGACTTGATGGGGGAGATTTTATTGAAAAGGCCAAGGCCTTTTATAAAGATATTTTAAATCTTGAGTTAAAGGAGAGAGAAAAGAAATGATTATTGCAGAAAGAAGGCCTATCCCTGAGATACTTGCCAATATTGAAAATTATGAAAAGGTGCTTGTGCTTGGTTGTCGGGGATGTGTGGCAGTATGTTCTGCAGGGGGAGATAGAGAGGTAGCCATAATGGCTGAAGCTATAAGACTTGCAAGAAGTCTTCAAGGAAAGCCCATTGAAGTTCTTGAAGCCACCTTTATTAGGCAGTGTGATCCTGAATATCTTGAGCCCTTGAAAGGGTTTAAAGATGAGGTTGAAGCCGTGGTAAGTCTTGCCTGCGGAGTGGGGGTCAATCTTATAGCAGATTTATATCCTGATGTAAGGGTTTATCCCGGGGTTGATACCACTTTTTATGGAGCCAATCTTGCCCTTGGGGAGTGGGTTGAAAAGTGTCGTGGCTGTGGAGATTGCATAATTGATAAAACAGGAGGGCTTTGCCCCATTGCAAGATGTGCCAAAAACTTACTAAATGGACCCTGTGGAGGTTCTCAAGAGGGAAGATGTGAGGTAAGAAAGGATATGCCCTGCATATGGCATGAGATTGTGGAGAGACTAAAAGCTCGGGGTGAGCTTGAGAGACTTATGGAAATATGGGAACCAAAAGATTGGAGACCTGCTGGTGGAGATGGACTTAGGGTTAGAATTAGAGAAGATTTGAGACTGAACGGAGGGAAATAGCCTTGGAAGGGAAAAGCCATCTTGAAAGTCTTCTTGAGGCTGGGAAATTTGTAGTTACTGCGGAGATTGGGCCTCCGAGAAATGCCGATCCTGAGGTTATAAAGAAAAAGGCAAAGATTTTAAAGGGTTATGTTGATGCCGTAAATATTACAGACTGCCAGACTGCAGTTGTGCGGGTTTCAAGCATGGCTTCAGCTGTTCTTATTATGAGTGAGGGGCTTGAGCCGGTTATGCAGATGACCTGCAGAGACAGAAATCGCATAGGAATTCAGGCAGATCTTCTTGGAGCAAGTACCCTTGGGATAAAAAATCTTCTTTGTTTAACAGGAGATCATCCCAAGTTTGGGAACCATCCAGAGGCTAAGCCTGTTTTTGATTTAGATTCCGTGCAACTTTTAAGGCTTGTTAAGGGCTTAAATGAAGGAAGATTTGAAAATGGAGAGGAAATAAAGGGAAAAAGGCCCTATTTTTTTCTTGGGGCTGCAGAAAATCCCTTTGCAGAACCCTTTGACTTTAGGCCCTATAGACTGGCAAAAAAGGTGAATGCAGGAGCAAGATTTATTCAGACCCAGATTATTTATAATGTGGAAAAATTTAGAAAGTTTATGGAAAAATGTAAAGAACTTGGGCTTCTTGAGAGGGTTTACATTCTTGCTGGAATTACTCCGCCCAAGTCTCTTGCGATGGCTAAGTATATGAAATACCATGTGCCTGGGCTTGAGGTGCCTGATGAGGTGATAAAAAGGCTTGAAGATGCAAAAGATAAAAAAGAGGAAGGCATACAGATTGCAGTAGATATTATTCAGCAGGTAAGGGAGATTCCTGGGGTTTGCGGGGTTCACATTATGGCTATTGAGTGGGAAGAGGCTGTTCCAGAGATTGTAAAAAGGGCAGGGCTTTATCCCAGAGATGGAGTGCCTGAGTTTACGCCACCTTTTGTGGTAGAAAAAGTGGTTGAGAAGGTGGTTGAAAAGCCCGTTGAGGTAATTGTTGAAAAGATTGTGGAAAAACCCGTTGAAGTTATTGTTGAGAAGGTGATAGAAAAAGAAGTTCCTCTGGAGGGAGAAATGGCTGATGAAAAAATCTTTACTCTTATTGAGATTCTTTCAGATCTTAAGGCAAGTTTGAAAAATATCAAAGCAGGAATGGAATCTCTTGAAGAGGGAATTGCAAGGCTTGAAGAGGAGTTTTTGAAGAAAAAAGAGGCAAGGCCTGTTATAAAGGAAGTTGTAAGAAAACCTGAGGAAAAGCCAAAGCCTGAAGTTAAACCTGAAGTTAAAATTGAGGAAAAGCCAGAGGTTAAGGTTGAGGTTAAAGTAGAGGAAATAAAACCCAAGGAAGAGTTAAAGATAGAAGAAAAACCTGTTGTTGAAGAGAAGCCAATAATTGAAGAAAAGCCCGAGGTAAAAGCAGTTCCTGAGGAAAAACCTGAGGAAAAACTAGAAGTTAAGCCTGAAATAAAACCAGAGGTAAAGATAGAGGCTAAACCTGAAGCTATAAAAATAGGTGGTTTAAAGGGTATATATAGGCCTCTTTCTGAGAGGGCTAAAAATATTCCCCAGGATCTTTATCTTGAGAAGGCAACCGGTGAGATTAAAGAGGTAGTTATTGGTAAAGGTGATAAGGTCATAAAGGTTGGAGGAGTTTCTGGGCTTAATTTTCATTTCTTTGAGGGAGAGATGAGAAATGGGGTTAAATTTGCCCTTGAAATCCTTGATGTAAAGCCTGAAGACTGGCCAGAGAGTCTTGCCAAGTATTACAGTGATGTTTTTCATGATCCTGCCCTTTGGGCTAAAAAGTGTGTGGAGGAATACGGAGCTGAAGCAGTTTGTCTTTATCTTGTGGGAACAGACCCGAACTTTTTAAATCTTCCACCTGATCACGCCAAAAAGATTACAGAGGCCGTTGCTAAGGCAGTGGATGTGCCTTTAATTATCTGGGGTTCTGGAAATGCCGAAAAGGATGTAGAGGTTTTAAGAGAGGTGGCAGATATTGTGGGGGAAAGAGGGGCGGTAATTGGTCCCATTGTGGAAGCCAATCATAGAACCTTGGCAGCTGTGGCCATGGGATATAATCTTCCAGTTATCGCCTCAAGCCCTATTGATGTAAATCTTGCCAAGCAATTAAATATTCTTCTTGAAAACATGGGGCTTTCCCTTGACAAAATTCTTATGGATCCCTCCATTGGTGCCCTTGGATACGGTCTTGAATATACCTATTCAGTTATGGAGAGGATAAGGCTTGCAGCCCTTTTTGCCCAGGATACCAAGCTTCAGGTGCCCTTTATTTGCAGTATAGGAAAGGAGGTATGGAAGACCAAAGAAGCAGGGCTTCCAACAGATGACCTAATGGGAGAGGCTGAGTCAAGGGGTATTCTTATGGAGGCTTTAACAGGGGTAACCCTTGCCTTAGCAGGGGGAGACCTTTTAATAATGAGACATCCTAAGGCAGTTGAGCTCTGTAAAGAGCTTTTTAAAGGATTAAGTTTGAGTTAGAAGGGGGGTTGAGTTTATGTCAAAAATTATTGCAACTGCAGCGATAAGGGGTGCGCATAAAATTGTTGAGCGTGCCTGGGAAAAGTATGAAGAGGCTGTTAAAAAATTCGGGAAAGAGGCTGAAATTGGTTTTCCCAATACTGCCTATTATCTTCCCATTATATACGCTATGCTTGGATATCCTGTAAAAAGACTGGGAGACTGCGAGGAGGTTCTTCAGGAGGCAAAAAGGCTTTTACCTGAGATTCCATCTGAGAAGACTTGGCTTCCCTATCTTGGGCCTGCTCTTGATGCGGGGATGGCCACTTTTTTTGCCGAGGAAATTATTGAGGCCATAAGATATCTTGAGGAGCCTAATTTTTATACCAAGACTGAGGAGCCAGTGGGAGATAATATCTGGCTTGGAGCAGCAGATGACGTTATTTTTAGAAAGAGAGGAGTTGAATTTGTTGATGGAACTGCTCCTGGATTTGCTGCTATTCTCGGAGCACCTCCAGATAAGGAAACTGCCCAGCGTATTGCTCAAGAGCTTTTAGAGAAGAACCTTTATGTTTTTATGCACGATCAGACAAACGGAGTTTATATGCCCTATTTGTTGAAGGAGGCGGGGGTTCAGCTTGGCTGGCCTACCCGTTTAATTCCCTTTGGACCAGATTATACCTCAGTGGTTTTTGCCATTGGATTTGCCTGCAGGGTGGCTATGTCCTTTGGAGGAATTAAACCTGGAGATTATCTTGGGAACCTTCTTTATAACAAGGATAGAACCTTTGCTTTTGTTATTACCTTTGGGCCTGTGAGTGATGAGTGGTATGCTAATGGAGCTGGTGCCATAAATTGGGGCTTTCCTGTTATTTCTGACTGGGATATACCTGAAATTAAACCATACGGAATTTGCACTTATGAACATGTGGTCTCAAGAGTTCCCCATGAGGAGATTGTGGACAGAGCTGTTGAAGTAAGGGGTTTAAAGGTAACAGCTGTTAAGCTTGACATTCCTGTGGCTTACGCTCCGGCTTTTGAAGGTGAAAGGGTGAGAAAGGATGATCTTTATCTTGAATGCGGAGGTGGAAGGTCTCCTGCGGTGGAGCTTCTTCTTTCTGCGCCCCTTGAAGAGGTAGAAGATGGTAAGATTGAGGTTATCGGGCCTGAGATAAGCGATGTGGAAAAGCTTGGAATTAAAGGACCTCCCTATGTGCTTCCCTTTGCTGTAGTTGTAAAAGTTGCAGGGGTTAACATGCAGGAAGACTTTGAGGCTATTCTTGAGAGACAATTCCATCATCTTATAAACTATGCCCAGGGTATCATGCATGTGGGACAGAGAAACTTTGTGTGGTTGAGATTTAGTAAAGCAGCTGTAGAAAAGGGTTTTAAATTTGAACACATTGGAAAGATACTTTATGCCAAGCTGAGACAGGAATATGGTGCCATTGTGGATAAGTGTCAGGTCACCATTTACACTGAAGAGGATAGGGTAAAGGAAATTATAGAGCTTGCCAAAAAGGTTTATGAGGCAAGGGATGCAAGGCTTGCTGGTCTTACCGATGAAACCGTGGATGTTTTTTATTCTTGCACCCTTTGTCAGAGCTTTGCTCCCAATCATGTATGTGTGATAACTCCAGAGAGAGTAGGAGCCTGTGGGGCATACAACTGGCTTGATGGAAAGGCCTGCTATCAGATTAATCCTACAGGGCCAAATCAGCCCATTCCCAAGGGAGAGTTGATAGATCCAGTGCTTGGGCAATTCACTGGAGTAAATGAGTATGTTAAACAGGCTTCCCGTGGGGCTGTTGAGAGAGTTAGCCTTTACAGTATTCTTGTTGATCCCATGACGGTTTGCGGATGCATGGAGGGAATTGCAGCCCTTTTACCTTCTGTGAACGGTATTATGATTGTTAACAGAGACTATATGGGAATGACTCCTACGGGAATGAAGTTTTCAACCCTTGCTGGAATGGTGGGAGGGGGGCAGGTGACCCCTGGGTTTATGGGAGTTTCCAAACATTATATAACCTCCAAAAAATTTCTTGCGGCAGAGGGTGGTCTTTTGAGGGTTGTCTGGATGCCAAAGATGCTTAAGGAGGAATTGAGGGAAAAACTTCAAAAAAGGGCTGAAGAGCTCGGAGTTCCTGATCTTGTAGATAAAATAGCTGATGAGACGGTTGCCACCACCGAGGAAGAGGTTAAGGCCTGGATTGAAAAGGTGAATCATCCTGTGCTTAAGCTCCCTCCCTTGGTATAAATATTTAGAGAAGGAGGAAAAGGAGAATGGGACTTACGGGAATTCAAATTCTTGGGAAACTTCCCAAGAAGAATTGTAAGGAGTGTGGTTTTCCCACCTGTATGGCCTTTGCTATGAAAGTGGCTGCAGGGCAGGCTGAAATTACCGCTTGTCCCTATGTGGATCCTAAGGTGGTTGAAGAAATAGCTGAGGCAACTGCGCCCCCTATAAGAACGGTAAAAATTGGAGGGGGTGAATACACCTATTCTCTTGGTGGAGAGACAGTTCTTTTTAGGCATGAAAAACGCTTTGAGAACCCTCCACCTATTGGAACCTTTATAAAGGCTTCCATGGATGATTCTGAAATTAATAGAAGGCTTGAACTTTATAAAAAGCTTTTTTGGGAAAGGGTTGGGATAATTTTAAGGCCTGAAGTTGTTATGCTTGAAGGAGATGGGGATCTCTCAAAGTTTGAAGCCCTTGTAAAAAGGGTAAGGGAGGAGCTTCCCCATGTGGGGATTATCCTTTCAGGAAGTTCTGAGGCTATAAAAAAAGGGATTTCCCTTTGCGGAGATTTTAAACCTCTTATTTATGCAGCCAGTTCTCAAAATTTTGATGAAATGACAAGTTTAGCTGAGGAAACAAAAACCCCCTTAGTCCTTTCTGCTGAGTCCTTAGATGAACTTTCTGATCTTGCAGACAAAGCCATAAAAAAGGGACTAAAGGATCTTGTGCTTGATCCTGGCTCTAAAGGTTTGAGGGAGCTTTTTGAGGATCTTGTTATTATAAGAAGGGCAGCTATAAAGAAGCGCTATAAGCCTTTTGGATTTCCTGTTATGGTTTTCCCATATAAATATACCGATGATTATCTTCTTGAAAGTTCTATTGCGGGAATCTTTGTTGCAAAGTATGCCAGCCTTATCATTCTTTCTGATCTTAAGGCAGAAAGTCTTTTCAATCTCCTTGTTGAGCGGATGAATATCTTTACGGATCCTCAGAAACCCCTTGTTGTTGAGGAAGGAATTTATCCGGTTAATGGACCTGATGAATGGTCACCAGTTGTTATTACCTGCAACTTTGCCTTGACCTATTTTATAGTTAATGGTGAGATTGAGGGAAGCAGGGTTCCCACCTGGCTTTTAATTAAAAATACCGATGGGCTTTCAGTGCTTACTGCCTGGGCTGCTGGAAAATTTGGGGCTGATACCATTGCAGAATTTGTAAAGAAATGTGGAATTGAAGAAAAGGTGAAGCATAGAAAACTTGCCATCCCTGGATATCTTGCTGGTATTAAGGGTGAGCTTGAAGAGGAACTTCCTGGCTGGGAGATTTTAGTTGGGCCAAGGGAGGCAAGCGGGCTTCCTGCTTTTTTAAAGAAGGTTTCTGCGGAATTGCTTGAGCAGGCAAAAGCTGCCTAATGGTTTTATATAAATTTTATATATTTTATATAAATAAAATAAAGGGCGGAGGGATAAAAGATGAGCCAGACTGTGGTTTGTATTGCAGAAAGTATAAACATTATGAGTAAAAGAATTGGAACAGCTATGAAAGAAAGGGATCGCCTCCCAATTCAGCAAATGGCTAAGGAGGAAACAGAACTTGGTGCGGATTACCTTGATTTAAATATTGGGCCTGCTAAGAAGGACGGGCCAGAGCTTGCAAGCTGGATTGTAAAGGTTGTTGAAGAGGTAGTTGATACCCCCATATCTCTTGATACTACCAATCCTGAGGCCATGATTGCAGGAATTAGGGCCTCTAAAAACCCCTCAAGAATTCTTATGAACTCTATTTCTATTCAACCTGAAAGGCTTGAAAAACTTGGGCCTTTTGCTGCAGAAGTTGGTTGTGATGTGGTGGCTCTTCTTTGGGGACTTGAGGGACTTCCAAGAGATGCCAATGAGAGGGCAGCCCTTGCTGTGGATTTAATAATGAAACTAAATGAATACGGTATTCCCAATGAAAAAATCTGGGTGGATCCCATTATTACTCCCATAACCCTTGGAGCTGAACAGATTCAGGAGGCCTTGCTTTTCCTTTCCATGCTTCAGGATATTGCACCAGGGGCAAAAAGCACCGTTGGCCTTTCCAATGTCTCAAATGGGGTTGCCTCTCATCTAAGGCCTTATCTTAACAGGGTGCTTCTCATGATGCTTATGAAATACAATATTTACAGTGCCATTGTGGATGTCTATGATAAGGAGCTTGTTGAGATTGCCAAAGGAAAACACCCTGATTGGGTAGCCCTTGTTCATCGAATGATGGATGGAGATGAACCTGATCCAAAGACCCTTTCTCCCAAAGAGCTTGAAATTTATAAAACTTATAAAGTGCTTAGCGGGCAGACTATTTTCTCAGAATCCTGGTTGGAACTTTAAGAGTTTTAAAAATTTCTTTTTAAGTTATTCTAGGAGAGTTTTTAAGGGGAAATTATATGAGTATTAGGATTAAGATTAATCAAAAGGAGATTCAAGCTGAAAAGGGAGAATTACTTGTTGAGGTTGCAAGAAAAGAAGGCTTTTATATTCCTACACTTTGTTATTTAAAGGGTAAAGGATATCCAGAAAATCCCTGCGGAATTTGTGTGGTTGAGGTTAGAGGGGAGGGGATAGTTAGAAGCTGTAATTATGTGATTGAAAAGGAGATAGAGGTTGAAACAGAAACTCCTCAGATAAAGGAAATAAGAAGGAAAATTCTTGAAAATCTTGTTGCCAATCATTATGGAGACTGTAAAGCTCCCTGTCACACTCCCTGTCCTGGTGGATTAAATATTCAGGGTTATATAGGATTTATTGCAAAAGGGGATTTTAGGGCTTCCCATGCTTTAATCAAGGAGAGGCTTCCTATTCCTGCTGTGGTTGGTAGAGTGTGTCCCAGATTTTGTGAGCCCGTCTGCAGAAGGGCCCTTGTTGATCAACCGGTAGCTATAAATAATCTTAAGAGATTTGTAGCGGATTATTGCCTTGAGCACGGGGAGCTTCCTATAGAGCTTCCTCCGTTGAAAGATAAAAAGGTGGCTGTTATAGGGGCAGGGCCAGCAGGGATAAGCTGTGCCTACTTTTTGAGACTTAAAGGCTATAGGGTGACAATCTTTGATAAAGAAGATGAGCCAGGGGGCTTGTTACGATATGGAATTCCCTCTTTTAAACTTCCACGAGAGGTCCTGAGAAAGGAACTTGAAAGTATCTTTCGTATGAACATTGAATTTCAAGGCGGAAAGGCCTGGGGAAGGGATTTTACTTTGAAAGAGCTTTTTGAGAAGGGTTATGAGGCTATATTTATTGCCATTGGTGCAAGAAAGGAGAGATTCTTTGGCTTTCAGGGAGAGGAATTTGCAGAAAGCGGGTTTGAATTTCTTTATAATTTTAATAAGGGACAACTTTCTTTAAAGAAATATGAAGGAAAAAGGGTAGCCATTCTTGGTTGTAGTTATACTGCCATTGAGCTAAGCCGGGTTTTAAGAAGGCTTGGTTGTTCTGTTACAATTTATTATCCCCGTTCCAGGATGGAGGTTCCCGTTCCTCAGAGGGAGGTTGGTTATGCAGAAAAGGAAGGGGTAAAATTTGTTTATGTTACTGCCCCGTGGATTCTTGAGCGGCTTGATTCCAAATACAAATTAATTCTGGTTAGAACCTCCCTTACCGAAAAAAAAGAGATAAAGCCTCTTCCAGAAACAGCCTTTGAAGAAGAATTTGATTTTGTTTTTAAGGCTTGGGGGGAGGCTCCCTCTGATGAGTTTAAAACCTTTGGGGAGCTTGAAGCAAAGCTTGAAACCAATGCAGAAGGAATAATCAAAGTTAACCCCCAAACCCTTGAGACAAGTCTTAAGGGTGTTTTTGCAGGGGGCGATTTTGCACATGGAGCCAAAACTGTTATTCAGGCTGTAGCTTCAGGAAGAAAAGCGGCTCAAGCAATAGCAGCCTACCTTGAAGGAGAACCTATAAAAAGAGCCCCTATTACAGTTAAATACGATTTTTCAAGGGGAAAAAGGGCAGAAGAGTTTGACTCCAACTTTCTTGATTTATTTGTGCCTGAGGAGAGAGCTCAGCTAAAAGAAAGGGAGCCTGAGAAGCGTATCCAGGATTTTGAAGAGGTTCTTATTGGATTAACCGAGGAAGAGGCTATAAAGGAAGCCAATCGCTGTTTAAGATGTGGCTGCCTTGGAATACACAAATGTGAATTCAGAGAACTTCTTATAAAGGAGGATGTGCCTGTTTCAAGAGCTCGAAAGAAAATCAAATATGCCATTCAGAAGGCTCATCCTTTGATTGAGGTTGATTCAAATAAATGTATTGCCTGTGAAAGATGTGTTAGAACCTGTCCTTATGAAGCCATATTTTTTAGGGTGGTAAATAAAGGAAAGCCAACAGAATATATTACCTTTAGATTTACCGAGAGATGCGTAAATTGTGGGGCCTGTGTGGATGCCTGTCCCACAGGAGCTTTAACAAAAAATAATCTCCTTGTGCCCTATTCAAGAAAGGAAGCAAAGCCTGTTAAATCCGTTTGCGGTTATTGCGGAGTCGGCTGTAATCTTACGGTCTGGGTGAAAAACGCAACCATTTTAGAAGTCACCGGAAGAGATCTTCCACCCAACTACGGATATACCTGTGTGAAAGGAAGATTTGGTTTTGAATTTTACAAAAGCTCTGAAAGGCTTACCTATCCCATGATTCGCACAGACAGATTAAAGAAGTTTGAAAGGGTTTCCTGGGATACTGCTCTTGAATTTGTTGCAGAAAATCTTTTGAAGATTAAAGAAAAATATGGTCCTGATTCTCTTGGGTTTTTGTGCTCTGCCAGGTGTTCCAATGAAGAAAATTACTTAATGCAAAAAATAGCAAGGGGAATTTTTAAGACAAACAATGTGGATAATCCAGCGCGTGTCTGACACGCTCCTTCGGTCGCGGGTCTCGCGGCCACAGTAGGAACCGGAGCTGCCTGTGTTCACTTTGATGAGATATACAATGCCGATCTTCTCTTTTTAATTGGAACCAACTCCTTTGAAGCCCATCCCATTGTTGCTCAGAAAATAATGCGTGCCCTTGAAAAAGGAGCGAAATGCTTGGTTGCTGATCCTCGAAGAATCTATTTTGCTGATAAAGCCAATCTCTATTTACCTCTAAGACCTGGAAGCAATGTTCCCCTACTTAATGGTATGGCTTATGTGATTATTAAAGAGGAATTCTATGATAAGGAGTTTGTGGAGCGTTATGTAGAAAATTTTGATTCTTACAGGCATTATATTTTGAGTGAATGGGATCTTGCTAAGGCAAGTAGATATACAGGGCTTAAGCCCTTTTTAATTGAGCAGGCAGCCTATCTTTATGCTCAGGCAAAGAGTGCTTTAATTCTTTGGGGACTTGGAGTATCTGAACATAGAGCTGGTTCTTACACTGCTATGGCAGCTGCTAACCTTGCCACTCTCTGCGGATTCTGGGGCAAACCCGGTTGCGGAGCTATGCCTTTGAGAGGACAGAACAATGTTCAGGGGGCCTGTGATATGGGCGGGCTTCCCTATGTGCTTCCAGGATATCAGAGCTATCTTGATCCCACGGTTAAATTGAGATTCCAGGAAGTCTGGGGAGAGCCTATACCTGACAGAGAGGGTAAAACCCTACCTGCCCTTTTGAGAGAAGCCCTTTCAGGAAAGGTAAAAGCCCTTTATGCCATGGGCTATGATGTAGCCATGAGTCACGGGGATATTGGATCTGTTTGGAAGGCATTAAGTAACCTTGAATTTTTTGTGGTACAAGATATTTTTATGCCCCTTTCTGGTAAATATGCCCATGCCATATTGCCGGCTGCCTGCTTTTTTGAAAAATGTGGAACCTTTACCAATGGAGAAAGAAGGGTTCAGCTCTTTGAAAAGGCCGTTTCTCCTCCAGGAGAAGCCCTTCCTGATTGGTTGATTTTAACCAAACTTTCTCAAAAACTGGGATATAATTGGAATTATCAATCTCCTGCAGAAATAGCTGAAGAAATAGGAAAGGTCTGGCCAGCCTGGAAGGGTATTATTCATTCCAGATTGAAAGAAAAAGGGATACAGTGGCCTGCTCCAGAGCCAGATCATCCAGGAACCTCTATACTTTTTACCTCGGGCTTTCCAAAAGGAAAAATTCATTTAGCCATTGCCAAACATATCCCACCCTTTGAAGAGCCCTCTTCTCAATATCCCTTTATTTTGGTAACCATAAGAAGATTAAATCATTATAATATAGGAAGTATGTCAAGAAGATCTCCTTCCTTAAATAAATTATATCCAGAACCAGTAATTGATATGAATCCTGAGGATGCTAAAGAGCTCGGAATTTATGAAGGAGCAAGAGTTAGGGTTTTTAATGAGAGGGGAGAGGTGATTTTCAGAGTTCACCTTGAAGAAAGGGTCCCGAGAGGGCAACTTTATGCAGATTTCCATTTTGAAAATGCTTTAACCAATTTGTTGGTTAGCCCGGGGCTTGATGACCTTATGGAAACCCCAGAATATAAAGTTTCAGTGGTAGCTATTTCTCTTTTTCGGTAAAGAAAGCCTTAAGGCAATGATAATCTTCAAAATTTTTGGCGAATAAAAGTAAAAATTGTCTTTTTTAACACCCTTTATGTGGAATTGCTTCAATTAGGTAGTATATTTAATATCATGGGTATTCTTTTTGGTCCTGTAAAATCAAGGAGACTTGGACTTTCCCTTGGGGTTGAGCTTGTGCCCTCCAAGGTATGTTCCATGGATTGTCTTTACTGTGAGATAGGGAAGACCAAAACTCTTACTACTCTGAGAGCTCCTTATGTTACTTGGGAAGAAATAGAAAAGGCTCTTTATGAAGCCAGAGATAGAGAAAAGGAATACGAAGTTTTAACCTTTACAGGAAGCGGTGAGCCTACCTTAAATATTTACTTTGAAAAGGCCGTTGAGTTTGCTAAAAATTTAATAAAGAAACCCATTGCTGTTTTAACAAATAGTACAACCCTTCATATTGAATCAATAAGGAAGGCCCTCTCAAAGGTAAACTATGTTCTTGCTTCTCTTGATTCTGCACGGGAAAAGTCCTTCAAACTGGTTAACAGGCCTGCAGAGGGGGTAAGTCTTAAAGAAATTATTACTGGGTTAAAAAAATTAGTAGAAGAAATGGAGGGAGAACTCTGGCTTGAAATTTTGCTTGTTAAGGGAATTAATGACACCGAAGAGGATTTAAAAGCTTTGAAGGAGGCCATTGCATACATACAGCCTCACAAGGTTCAATTAAACACTGTGGTAAGGCCACCTGCTTATGCCATTTCAAAACCTCTGAGTTTAGAGGAGCTTGAAAGAATAAAAGCCTTTCTGGGAAATAAAGTTGAAATTATAACCCCCAGAGATAGAAAGCTTGAAAATATCTCCTTTAAAAAGGAACTTTCCGAACTTCTTTTGGACTATCTTTCAAGAAGGCCAGCTCCTCTTTCAGAATTGGAAGAAGTATTTAAAAATTCAGAGGAGCTTGAAGATTCCCTTCAAAATCTAATAAAGGAAGGTAAAATAAAAAGACTTTTCTATCAAGGTGAAACCTATTTTTCCACTTAGGGCGATTCAATGAGAGAAGATGGTTTTGTAAATGTCCTTGTATAGAAGTAATGAAACAAACAAATTATGGAAGATTTTCCCATAGTTCAAAAAGAAATAGATTTTTATAAAAAGGTGATAGAGGCGATTCTTTTTTGTGCTGGAAGACCTGTTAAGGTAAAAGAACTTTTTTCTTTCTTTGAAAAAAAACTTACTATAAGAGAGATTGAAAGTATTCTTGAGGAATTGCAAAGGGATTATGAATTTCGTGGGGTTAGGATTTTGCCAGTAGCCGGTGGTTTTCGGGTGGAGTCCTCTCCAGAAGTTAGTGAATACCTGAAAAAATTTTTTCAACCAAGGCCTTTCAGATGGACAAAACCCCTTCTTGAAACCCTTGCTATAATTGCCTATTTTCAGCCTATCACCAGGGCAGAAATTTCTGCTAAAAGAGGAGGCGTTGAAGTTTCTCCTCATATTAAAACCCTTCTTGAAAGAGGCTTTATTAAAGTGGTTGGAAGAAAAGCTGTGCCTGGAAGACCAGCTCTTTACGGAACCACAAACTATTTTCTTGAATATTTCGGCTTAAATTCTCTTCAGGATCTGCCTCCTATTGAAGAACTTGAAAAACTTATGCAAAGGGAGGGATAATGATTGGCATTATTGACTATAAGGCTGGAAATTTGACCAGTGTGGCAAGGGCTATTCAGTATTTGGGATTTAAGTGGATAATTACTTCAGATCCTGAAAAATTGAAAAACTGTGAGAGAATTATCTTTCCAGGTGTTGGAGCAGCAAAATCTGCCATGGAAAGCCTGAAAGAATTTGGACTTGATGAATTTTTAAAAGAAACCTTTAAAAAAGGGGTACCCATTCTCGGGATATGTCTTGGGACTCAAATTATTATGAAGGAAAGTGAAGAAGATGGAGGAACTTCAACCCTTGGCTTAATTCCTGGAAAGGTTTTTAGATTTCCCGATCCCTTAATCTGGAAGGGAGGGGTTTTAAAGGTGCCTCACATGGGATGGAATGGAGTTTCCTGGCTTAGGGAGCATCCTGTGATAAAAGGGCTTGATCCAGATTTTGAATATTACTTTGTTCACAGCTATTATCCAAGACCTGAGGATGAAAATCTTGTGCTTGGGCTTACCTTTTATGGAATTAATTTTCCTTCAGGCATTGCCTATGAGAATCTCGTTGCCTTTCAATTTCACCCTGAAAAGAGCGGAAGACCAGGACTTCAAATACTTAAAAATTTCTGTGAATGGAATCCCTGATTATTTCTTTATGGGAGAGACAATAGCAATCATTTGGCGCCCTTCAAGCTTAGGAGGCATTTCCACTTGCCCCTTTCCTTCTATTGCCTGAAAAATGGCTGTAAAAACACGGTCAGCCAGCTCGGGATGAGCAAGCTCCCTTCCTTTAAAAACTACCCTTATTTTAACTTTGTTATTATCCTCAAGAAATCTCAAAATATGTTTGATTTTCACTTCAAGATCGTGTTTGTCTGTTTTTGGGCTTAGTTTGATTTCTTTGACTTCAATAACTGTTTGTTTCTTTTTGGCTTCTTTAGCTTTTTTGGCTTCATGATAAAGAAATTCTCCAAAATCCATAATTTTGCAAACTGGAGGATTGGCAGTGGGTGCTACCTCCACAAGATCAAGCCCATAATCCTCAGCAATCCTTAAGGCTTCAGAAAGAGGAACAATCCCAATTTGTTTGCCATCTGGCCCTATAAGTCTTACCTCTTTGGCACGAATTTTTTCATTAACTCTGTACTTGCTTTTTAAATCCTTTTGCATATTCTCCCCCTCTTTTTGATTGTTATCACCTCCTTTAAAAGGGTGACGAGATTCTTTGAAATCATTAAGATATTTGAGGTTTGTTTTCCTTTTGAAGGGTCTCTACGAAATCAGAAAGCTTAATACCGTAAGTCACTTCACCACTTCTTTTTCTAATACTTATAGTTTGGCTTTCCTCTTCTTTATCTCCGAGAATTACCATATAAGGAACCTTTTCAAGTTGGGCACAGCGAATTTTATAGTTTATTTTTTCTGAACGAAAATCTTTTTCAACTCTGAAGCCTGCCCTTAAAAGTTCTTGATATATTTTTTCGGCATAGGGAATGTTTCTATCAGTTAAGGTCATAACCTTTATTTGGACAGGGGCAAGCCAGAAAGGAAAGGCTCCAGCATAATGTTCAATGAGAACCCCGAAAAATCTCTCAAGGGAGCCAAGAAGAGCCCGATGTATCATAATGGGTCTATGAAATTGATTGTCCTCACCAACATATACAAGATTAAATCTTTCGGGAAGATTGAAATCCACCTGAATGGTGGAACACTGCCAGAATCTTCCGAGAACATCTTTTATTTTTAAATCAATCTTTGGGCCATAAAAAACCCCTTCCCCTGGATCAATTTCATAGGGAAGTCCCTTTATTTCAAGGGCTTTTCTAAGAGCTTCTTCTGCTTTATCCCAGATGGCTGGATCCCCTACAAATTTTTCTGGTCTTGTGGAGAGAAAGATTTGATATTCCCTAAAACCAAAGAGGGTAAGAAAATAAATAACTAAATCAAGCACTTGAATTAATTCCTCTTCCAGTTGATCCTCTCTGCAATAAATGTGGGCATCATCCTGGGTAAAGCCTCTCACTCTTAAAAGCCCGTGTAAAACTCCGCTTCTTTCGTATCTGTAAACGGTTCCCAATTCGCAAAATCTAATGGGAAAATCCCTATAACTTCTTCTTTTTTGATTGTAGATGTATATGTGAAAGGGACAGTTCATAGGTTTTAATTGATAAGCCCGATTGTCAAGTTCCATGGGAGGAAACATATTTTCAGAATAATAATCAAGGTGCCCAGAAGTTTTCCAGAGATCCCGAAGGGCAATGTGAGGAGTATAAACCAGTTGATAGCCTCTTTTTAAATGTTCCTCCTTCCATAGGTCTTCAATTATTTTTCTTACAAGAGCTCCCTTGGGGAGCCAAATCACTAA
>DJWK01000039.1 GCA_002441555.1 Thermodesulfobacteriaceae bacterium UBA6232 | reverse complement strand
ACACAATTTTCTTGACACTATGCTCCAATTTGGTATTTGTAAATTATTGATATATTAAATGTTAGCAAGAAGGAAATTTTTGTCAAGATAAAAAATGAAGCTGTTTAAAAATTATTGAAATAAATAGATTCGTATTTAAAATATCACATTTAAAGGAAGTGATATAAAACCCGAAGACCTTAAAAAGACTTGCAATTTTTAGACATTTATAATTTACATAATTACAAACAAAAATCGGGGCGACAGGATTTGAACCTGCGACCCCCGGCTCCCGAAGCCGGTGCTCTACCAGGCTGAGCTACGCCCCGAGTTTAATTATGAATTTTAATCCAATCTTTCAATTTGACAAAACCTAAAAGATGATTAAAATTCAAAATCATGAAAGAAAAGAAATTTTATTCTGTATCTTTTCTTTTAGTTTTTTTGTTGGCTGGCTCAATATTTTATTTTAAAGATTCTCTTTTAATTTCAGCCAATTCCTTTAAATGTCTAAAATGCCATAAAGGAAAGGATTCCCTTGAAACCTATCTTAATGAAGGGAGATTTAAAACTGCCGATGAATTAAGAAAACTTGTCAGAGAAGGGCCTAAAGCAGGTCTTCACATAACCTCTTCCGACGAAGATCTGGAAAGGGCTATAAAATATCTTAATCTCAAATAATTATCCCTTCCATGGCAAAAAAAGAAAAAAGAAAAAAAACTCATAAAAAAGGAAAAGACTTTTTTACNNATATTCCAAGCTCTGAAAGAGCCAAAATAAGAGAACTTGTTAAAAATCTTGTAAAACAAGGGAAACTGGTCCAGATAAGAAAAAGAAGATATGTTCTTCCTGAAAAAATCTCAATAGTTAAAGGAAAGCTAAGAGTTCATCCTGATGGATTTGGGTTTGTTGAAACCGAAGATGGCCAAACTGTTTTTATACCTCCCAGAAGAATAGGTAAAGCCCTTGACGGAGACATTGTCCTTGCAAGAATTGAAAGAACAACTCCCAAGGGCCCAGAGGGAAGTATTCTTAGCGTCCTTGAAAGACCAAGGAAGCACATTGTAGGCTATCTTGTAAAAAGGCATAAATTTTTCTTTGTGGAACCTGAGGATAGAAGACTTCCCTTTGAAATTTTCATCCCCAAAAAAAGAAGACACAAGGCCAAAGAAGGAAATCTCGTTGTTGCCCGCATCATTCAACCAACTTCTGAGTTTGGAGTTCCCCTTGGTGAAATTATTAAAGATCTCGGGGATCCTGAAGAGATAACCACCCATTGCTGGGCAACCATTTTTAATTACAATCTTCCCTATGAATTCAGCGAGAATGTTGAAAGGGAATTGGAAAAGATACCTGATGAAGTTCCTGAAGAAGACAAAACAGGAAGAGTTGATTTAAGAAAGATCCCCCTTGTAACCATTGATGGGGAAAATGCAAGGGACTTTGATGATGCCATTTGCGTAAGAAAGACCTCTAAAGGATATAAACTCTGGGTTGCCATTGCTGATGTGGCTCATTATGTGCGCAAAGGCTCTTTTCTTGACAAAGAGGCCTATGAAAGGGGAACAAGCGTTTATTTTCCCACTATGGTTCTACCCATGTTTCCTAAAAAACTCTCCAACGGGCTTTGCAGCTTAAACCCTATGGTAGATAGACTGGCTATGGTTGTTGAAATAGATTATGACAAAAAAGGAAAAGTTTTATCCACCAAAATTTACGAAGCTGTTATGAAATCCCATGCAAGACTCACCTATACAGAAGTAAAAAAAATGCTTGTTGATAAGGATGAAAAAACTATATCAAAATATCAAGATTTATATCCCATGCTTGTTGAAGCAGGAGAGCTTGCTCAAATTCTTAGGGAAAAAAGGCTTTCCAGAGGAAGCCTTGACTTTGATCTTCCTGAACCAGAGATTGTTCTTAATCTTGAAGGGAAAATTGAAAATATCGTTAAAAGGGAACGAAATCTTGCCCACATGTTAATTGAGGACTTTATGATTGCAGCCAATGAGGCTGTGGCTGAATTTTTAACAGAAAAGGGCTATCCCTTTTTATATCGTATTCATGAAACCCCTGATGCCAATAAGTTAAAAGAAATCTTGGAATTTTTGCCTCTTGAAGATTTTAAGATGGAAATTCCTGAAGAACTAACTCCACAATTTTATCAGTCTATTCTTGAAGCTGTAAAAGATCATCCCTTGGGCTATCTTTATCACCATCTGCTTCTTCGTTCTCTAAAACAAGCTAAATATTCTCCCCAGAATGTAGGCCACTTTGGGCTTGCTTCCACCTGTTATTGTCATTTTACCTCACCCATTAGAAGATTCCCTGATCTTGTGGTTCACAGAACTTTGAAAAGGGCACTGAGAAACAAAAAGCCTCCATATTTTGAGGATGAACTTGAAGAGATGGGGAAACATCTTTCAACCAGAGAAAGAACTGCCGAAGAGGCAGAAAGAGATGTAATCAAAAAATTTCAGTGTTTCTTTATAAAGGACAAAGTTGGGGAGATTTTTACAGGTGTTATCTCTGGAGTCACTGCCTTTGGCTTTTTTGTAGACCTTGAAGAATATTTAGTTAGTGGGGTGGTAAGAGTGATTGACCTCATAGATGACATATATGTTCTTGATGAAAAAGGAATAAGTCTCATTGGAAAACAAACAGGAAAGGTTTATCAAATCGGACAAAAAGTAAAAGTCAAAGTAAATAATGTAGATCTAAGACGGTTTCAAATAAATTTCCAATTAATAGAATAAAAAATTAAAACTTCCACTCAATTTCCCATTCAACTTCCTTTTTGTTTTCCTTTTCTTTATATTTTATTTCCAGTTCAAAGCTTTCAGGCAAATCCACCCGCCTTTCACCAACCATAACATATCCCTGCTCAACCTGAGAAATCAAATCTTTAAGATAAGCAATAAGACCTTCTTTATTAGTTAATTTTTCAACTTTTTCTTTTTCTGCCATCTCTCCCTCCTTTAAGCTGGTATTTTTTTTCCAAGGGTTGTTAAGGCAAGATTAACATGCAAAACCCCTTTTTGGGCCTGAATTTTATCAGCAAGCTCCTTAATTTCACTGGCTTTTCCTTTAACAAGAATTATTTCCAGACAGCGCTCGTGATCCACATGAAGATGTTGAGTGGTTATTATTTTATCATAATAATTATGCTGTAAATCAAGGAGCTTTTCAGCAAGCTCACGCTTATGATGATCATAAAGATAAGTTATAACTCCTGCAACCTCTTCTTCAGATTCTTTCCATTCTTCCTCAACAAGTTTTTGCCTTATAAGATCTCTTATAGCCTCAGATCTGTTAGCATAATGCTTTCTTTCAATAAATTCGTCAAAGGCCTCAAGAAGTTGTTTGGGGATGGAAACCCCAAATCTTGCAAGCTCTTCCATAGAGGGCTCTCTTTTGTGTTATTTATTAAAATATTATCATAACTCTTGTGAAAAGCAAGATAACTTTTTAAGATCAAATTTTCCCTACTGGTTGTTTTTCAAGAATTATCCTTTATATTTTTTCGTTAGATTTTTTAGAGGTTAAGGCTATGAAAAAGGTTGCAATTATATTTGATGAAATTTTTTTAAAACATAATCCCGGGGCCTGGCATCCTGAAAGTCAAAAACGCCTTGAAGCTATTCTTGAGCGCTTGAATAAACCTGATATTAAAGATTTTATAGAATTTCACAAACCTGAAAAAGCAACCAAAGATGAGATTCTCTGGAATCACACTGAAGAGCTTTATGAGCTTATAGCAAGCACATCTGGCAAGCCCTATTTTTCCTTAGATCCCGACACAGCAACCAATGAATATTCCTTTGAGGCGGCCCTCTATGCAGTTGGAGCTCAAAAAAAGGCTTTAAAACTCCTTTGGGAAGATAACTATGATTATGCTTTTGCCTTGGTTAGACCCCCCGGACATCATGCAGAGAGAAACAGAGCTATGGGATTTTGCCTTTTCAATAATGTAGCCCTTGCTGCCTATTATGCAAAGTATTATTATCAGAAAAAACGCATTCTTATTGTGGATTTTGATCAGCATCATGGGAACGGCACACAAAAATCCTTTTATGAAGATCCTGAGGTCTTATTTTTCTCCTCTCATCAATATCCTCACTATCCTGGAACAGGAAATTACAATGAAATTGGCGCAGGTGCTGCAAGGGGCTTTACCATTAATGTTCCCTTAAAGGCCTATTCAAATGATCATGATTTCTTGTTTTTTTATCAATATCTCTTAAAACCCGTTGCTAAACAATACAAACCCGAGATTGTGCTGGTTTCAGCAGGGTTTGACTCCCTTAAAGGTGATCCCTTGGGAAGCCTTGAATTAACCTTAGAGGGCTTATCAGGTATAATAAAAATTTTAAAAGATATAGCAAGCTATTCAGCTGATAATAAAATCCTTTTTACCCTTGAGGGTGGTTATAATCTCTATAATCTTTCAGAGGGGTTAGCCACAGTAATTAAAACCTTAACTAACCAAATTAAAATAGATATTCCCAAAGACTTGAATCCCTCTCCGTATTCACAGGAACTTTTTAATAAAATTGCAGATTTGTTGAATTTTAAAAATTACTGGGAGGTTGACACTCTATGAGTATATCCCAGCTTATGAACAGTTATATTGAAAAAAGTTCCTGGATAAGAAGAATGTTTGAAGAAGGCCTTAAACTGAAAAAACTTTACGGAGAAGATAAGGTTTTTGATTTAAGCCTTGGAAATCCTGATTTACCACCTCCCACGGAGGTTAAAGAAGCTTTAAGAAAATTTGCTGAAGAGTATAATCCAGCTTTTCACAGATATATGCCCAATGCAGGTTTTCCATATGTTAGAGAGATAATGGCAAAGAAAGTTTCTGAAGAACAAAAAATAAATATTTCATTTAACGAAATAATTATGACTTGTGGTGCTGCAGGAGGTTTAAATATAATTTTTAAAGCCCTTCTTGACCCAGGAGATGAAGTGCTATTTCCTTCTCCTTTTTTCGTAGAATACTTTTTTTATGTAGAAAATCATCAGGGAAGACCCATTCCTGTTCCGACAAAAGAGGATTTTTCATTAGATATTGAGGCCTTTGAAAGGAGGATAACCCCAAAAACCAAGGCAGTTTTAATAAATTCTCCCAATAATCCTACAGGTCAGGTCTATACTGAGAGAGAGATAAGAGAGCTTTCTCAACTTCTTGAAGAAAAAAGTAGGGCTTACGGAAAGGTTATATATCTTATTTCTGATGAACCATACAGAAATTTGGTATTTGATGATGTGGAGGTCCCCTCTATTTTTCATTATTATAAAAACAGTTTTGTAGCTTATAGTTTTTCCAAAGAACTTTCCCTTGCTGGAGAAAGAATTGGTTTTGTTGCTGTGCATCCAGAAATGGAAAATAAAGAAAAAGTGATAGATGCATTGATCCTTGCTAACAGAATTCTTGGTTTTGTTAATGCACCTGCTCTTGCACAAAGATTGGTTGCAGAGTGTGCCTTTGCAAAAGTTGCTGTTGAAATTTATAAAAAAAGACGAGACCTTCTTTGCGAAATTCTTAAAGAGGGAGGCTTAGAATTTGTAAAACCCAAAGGAAGTTTCTTTATGTTTCCAAAGACCCCCATTGATGATCTTAAATTTTGTGAAATCCTTAAAGAAGAATTAATTCTGGCAGTTCCTGGAAGGGGCTTTGGAGTTCCCAATCATATAAGAGTTGCTTTCTGTGTTCCTGAAGAGACCCTTCAAAAGATGAGACCTAATTTTCTTAAAGCCTGCGAAAAGGCAAAAAAAATGCTTTAAAGTCTTTATGTTCCAATTTGAAATCCTTTTCTCTGATCCAAAAACAGGAGCAAGAATTGGAAGAATTATTACCCCGAGAGGGGTTATTGAAACCCCTGTTTTTATGCCTGTTGGAACAGCAGGATCAATAAAGGCTTTAATCCCAGAATGGGTGGCCTCCCTTGGTTATCCCTTAATCCTTGCTAATACCTATCATCTTTTATTAAGACCTGGGCCTGATGTTATAGAAAAAACGGGTGGTCTTCATAAATTTATGAATTGGAAGGGGCTTATTCTTACAGATAGCGGAGGCTTTCAAGTTTACAGCCTTTCCTCTTTTAGAAAAATTAAACCCGAGGGTATTCTTTTTAAGTCTCATATAGATGGAACGGAATATTTTTTAACCCCTGAAAGTTCCCTTGAAATCCAACTCAAATTAAATTCAGATATTCTTATGGTTCTTGATACCTGTATCCCCTACCCTTCTGAACGAACTGAAACAGAAAAACTAACCCAGTTAACCCACGAATGGGCTTTAAAATCTCTTGAATTTTGGGAAAAAATTAAAAAAGTCGGAAAAGCTCTCTTTGGAATTGTGCAGGGTGGAATGTATGATGATATAAGAAGGCAGAGCGCAAAATTTATTGGTGAATTACCCTTTAACGGTTATGCCATTGGAGGGCTTTCTGTAGGGGAACCCTTTGAATTGAGAAATAAAATGCTTGAAATTGCCCTTTCTGAACTTCCTGAAAAGGCCCCAAGATATTTAATGGGTGTAGGAACCCCCCTTGATCTTGTCGAAGCTGTTATAAGAGGAGTTGATATGTTTGACTGCGTATTACCTACCCGTAATGCAAGGAGGGGAACCCTCTTTACCTCTCAAGGCATTATTTCCATAAAAAATTCAAAATATAAAGAAGATTTCACACCCCTTGATCCAGAATGTAATTGCTATACCTGCAGAAATTATACTAAGGCCTACTTGAGACACCTTTTTCTTACCAAGGAATTACTAATTTATAGTCTTCTTACCCTTCACAATTTAAGTTACTATGCTAAAATTGTTAAACAAATAAAGGAGGCTATTAAAGGCTCAACCATTGAAAAATTGAGGGAAAACCTTTCCCTACTTTATCAAAAATCCCAGAAGGAGGATACCGATGGATCTTTTGACGATTTTTAAAGTTTCTGAAGCTTTGGCTATGGCTCCACCTCCTCAAGGGCAGGGTGGTCAAGGAGGTCTTGTGGGATTAATTGTTACCCTTTTACCACTCGTATTAATTTTTGTAATTTTTTATTTTCTCTTAATAAGGCCTCAGCAAAAAAGGATGAAGGAACATCAGAAATTCCTTTCTGAATTAAGGCCAGGACAAAGGGTTTTTACTTCAGGTGGGGTTGTGGGAAGAATTGCCAAAATTGAAGGAGATATAGTCTGGTTAGAAGTTGAAAAGGATGTTCAAATTCCAGTGATTAAGGGCTATATTGCTGGACCTTTTCAGCAATAATTAATCCAAATTTTTTAACCATTCTTCAAGCCTTTCCAAGGCCCTTTTAGAGAGCATGTAATATTTATCCTTTTTTGACACTCGTTTTTCAAGAGGGGGCATAAGCCCCCAGTTTACATTCATGGGTTGAAAATGTTTAGGATCCGCTGATTGAAGATAATGAATAAGGGAACCAATGGCAGTCTCAGGTGGAGGAGTAAGCAAAGGTTTTCCCTGAAGGAACCTTAAAGCATTAATTCCTGCAAGCCAGCCCATGGCAGTGGATTCCACATAGCCTTCAACACCTGTAATCTGACCTGCAAGAAAAATATTAGGATAATTTTTTAATTGAAGATAAGGAGTCAAGACGAGAGGAGCATTAACAAAGGTGTTCCTATGAATAGAGCCGAACCTTGCAAATTCAGCTTTTTCCAAACCAGGTATCATCCGGAAAACCCTTTCTTGTTCGTAATATTTAAGCTTCGTCTGAAAGCCAACCATATTATATAAGGTCTTTTCTTTATTTTCTGGTCTTAACTGCACCACTGCATAGGGCTCTTTTCCAGTTCTTGGATCTATAAGACCAACGGGCTTCATAGGACCGTATCGGAGAGTGTCTTTTCCCCGCTCTGCCATAACTTCAATGGGAAGGCATCCTTCAAAATATTTAGGTTCCTCAAAGGGATGAAGAGGCACCTTTTCAGCCTTTAAAAGCTCCACAACAAATCTTTCATATTCCTCTTTTGTCATAGGGCAATTTACATACACCCCCTCACCCTCGCTTCCTCTGTCAGCAATAAATACTTTCTCCCAATTAATGCTATCTGCATAAACTATGGGAGAAATTGCATCATAAAAATGTAAAAAGGGTACATCTATAAGGTCTGAAAGACTTTTTGCTAAAGCTTCACTGGTTAGAGGACCAGTTGCAACGATAACAATTTTATCCTTGGGGATTTCGGTGACTTCCTCTCTTATAACCTCTATTTCAGAAAGATTAAGAAGTTTATGAGTTATATAAGTGGCAAAACATTCTCTATCAACCACCCAGGCTTTACCCCCTGGGATCTCACAATGTATAGCTGCCTCAATAATTAATGAGCCAAGTCTTCTAAGCTCTTCTTTAAGCACACCGACAGCCTTCGTTAACTCTTTGGAACGTAAAGAATTAGAGCAGACAAGCTCACCAAAAAGGCCTGTTTTATGGGCTGGAGTAAGCTTAACTGGTCTCATTTCATAGAGTTTAACCTTCACTCCTCTTTTCGCTATTTGATAGGCAGCCTCAGATCCAGCAAGCCCTGCCCCAATAACAATAATCTCTTTCATTTTTTCACCCTTTTTAATTGGCTTAGTAAGGCTTGCCAATCTTCGTTAACTCTTTGAAACAAAAATAAGAATGGTGAGAAAAAGACCAAGAAAAGAAAAGCCTATCCCCATAAACCACTGGATAAAATTGAAACGTTTTTCTAAAGCCTCAAAGCGCTTATCCATTTCCCTCTGCAGAGCCTCAAATCTTCTTTCTATAGTCTCAAATCTTTGCTGATTAGCCTTCTCCAATGCCTCAAATCTTCTCTCTGAGGTCTCAAATCGGGCTAACTCTATCTCCCTAAGGGCTTTTAATTCCTCCTCCACCCTGATCACTCTCTCAAGCAGGGAAACCTCCTTTAGTTCTTTCTCCCGCATAACCAACAGACTTTCAAGGTCACTCCTTACATACTCCTTTAAATGTTCCTTAATATAAGAAACTATAAAATTCTTTATAACTTCTTGATTAACAGATGAACCCTGCTCCATATCCGCTCCCTCCCATCTTCCCTTTCAAATAATATTAGCAACAAAATATTATAAAACAAGCTACATCCACTCCTTTAAATCTTCTTTCCTTTTCGATCACTGAAAAGGATTTAACCAAAGGCAGGGCTTAAGGTTTATAAGGACGAAAAAAAGAGGCTATGAAAAATTTATAGGATGTAAAAAAAATAAAACTTAGCTTTTCAAAGTTTAAAAAGCGGGCGACGGGATTCGAACCCGCGACCTGAAGCTTGGGAAGCTTCCGCTCTACCCCTGAGCTACGCCCGCAAGTTATTTTTTAATATTATAAATAAATTTTACCCCTTTGACAAGGGCTAATTTTGTGAAGATTTTTCGGGTGATGAAGTTGAACTACTTTCTTCCTTTTTAGAAGATTCTTTTTTATCTTTTCTGGCATAGTCAGTTACATACCAGCCTGTTCCTTTCAATATAAATCCTGTATTTCCTATTAATCTTACAAGCTCTCCTCCACATTTATCGCAGGTCTTAAGGGGATCCTCGGTAATTTTTTGCCAAACCTCAAAGTGATGACCACATTTAAGGCACTCATATTCGTATATAGCCATTTCCTCACCTCCTTCTGAATGAAGTTTTGGAAATAAAATATAAGACAGAGTTTACAAGATTAAAGAGGGTTAAACCTGTTTACCTTTTGGATATGAACCGAGCCAAACCACTTGGATGCAGTATTTTTGCATCTCTTCAAGACAATCTGCTACAACGGGATCTTTGATATGCCCTTCGCAATCCAAGAAAAAAATGTATTTCCAAGGTTCGTTTTTAGAGGGCCTGCTCTCAATTTTAGTGAGATTGATTTTTCTTTCAGCAAAACATTTTAAAACCTCATATAGGGCACCTGGTTTGTCAGCTACGCTAAAAATAAGGGAGGTTTTATCCTCCCCCGTTGGAGGAACTTCAATTTTTCCAATAATCCAGAAACGAGTAGAATTTCCTTTAATATCTTCTATATTTTTGGCAACAATCTGTAGGTGATAAAGCTTTGCTGCCATAAGGCTTGCAATGGCTGCTACACTTTCATCAACAGCTGCCCACTTAGCTGCAAGGGCTGTGGAAGATACAGCTTCAACAGGCACAGAGGGAAGTTTTTTTCTCAACCACTTTCGGCACTGGGCGATGGC
>DJWK01000040.1 GCA_002441555.1 Thermodesulfobacteriaceae bacterium UBA6232 | reverse complement strand
AAAATCGTAAAAATAAAAGGCAATGGTTGTGCTTCCAAGGTCAATGGCGCAGCCAAGAATTCTCTCAGGTTTTTCTCCCTTTATATCCGCAAGATAAAACTGCTTTTCTTCTTTTATAAGTATGGCGTAAAAAAGCTCTTTTGACCTTAAAAGATGGGGAAGCCTTTGTAATAAATCAAGGTCAATTTTTATATAGGAATTTTTAATTTCCTCGGAAAAGGAGGAAAAAAACCTTTCAGTATCAAAATTAGCAAAACCTGTTTTAGGGGGTGCTGGCTTTACAGGAATAATCTTTACTGCTTCCATCAAACATCAACCACGCACTGAGCCACATAATGCTCATTAATTTTTTCAAATTTCGCAAGGGTAAAGGTGGCTCCCTTTACCTCAACTCCACATCCATATTTTTCAAAATCATAGGGAACCCCCCAAACCTCTCCATTAAGCTGATACAATCCGTTTTTTCTCTCCAAAATCCCCTTAAATTGATAATAAATCACCTCATTTATGGCAGATAAACTCAAAACTTTGTTCACAAAAACCACAAGAAGTTCATCCAGATATTCTGCAGAAAGAGAAATTCTTTCTTTGGTTTCCGGTTTTTTATCTAAAAAAGAGGGAGTTTCAACCATTATAGTGGCAAGGGCTTTCAAAATATTAGACAAAGCTTCTTCCGGGACTTTACCGTAACCTCTGATTCCAATATCTGCTCCGTGTTCAAAGGTTTCAAATTCCTTCATTTTTCTTCCCTTTAGGGTTCTTTAAAATAATAAACTTTTAAAATATCTTCCCTTTCTAAATAGTAGGGTGAAAGCGGAAATAAAAGAAGAGTTAAGAAATCCCTTCTTCTTTCCCTTTCATTTAAAAGTAAAATATAATTCTCTTTAACAAAAAAGAAATAAGAGGCTTTTCTTTTTTTGATATCTATGTAGGAATTTAAATAAAATTCAGCCTTAACTTCTGGCTTTTTACTTCCGCGATATTGAATTAGGGAAAAGCCTTTAAACTCTATTAAATAGGCTTTAGGAGAGAGAAGGATAAACTCGGGGCCCTCTTTGAAAATTCTTTCTTTTTGTAATAAAAGATCCATCTGCTGATAAACTTCCTTTATATGGAAATTTTTCTGATAATCCTCAAGGGGTGTTTCTTCAAGAAAAAGCACCCCCTCAAATTCTTTAATTCCAAATTTTTTCAAAAGGGGAATGAAAAGGGTTTTTCTCTCAAGATAAGACCTCTCACTTTCTTCAGTTATTAAATAAAATTTTTGGGAATCCTTAATAACATAAGCCCTCATGGTAAAAAGCTTTGGCAGAAAAATAAAAGAAGTGTTAAAATAAAGACCTTTCAAAAGAAAATAACTTATACCATAAAGTGCCAAAAAAATGACCACTTTATAATAATTTCTAATCTTTATTTTCCAAAGGATTATTCCAAAAACAATAGAAAGAAGACACCAGAAAAAGAGAATATTTACCGGTAGGGATGGTCTAAGGATAAATTCAAAGAAGGGTATCCTTTGATATAAAGAAAAGATTTGGGCTGTAAATTCCATTATCAAAGCGGCCAAAGATTGTGAGAAAAAAGAAAGAAGTGCTGCAAATATGGAAAGAGGGATAAAAAGGAGACTCCAAAAGGGAGTTGCAATTAAATTATTAACCGGGGTTGCCAGAGGGAATTCTCCAGAAATTTTCACAATAAGGGGAAAAAGAAAAAGACTTACTAAAACAGAGATAAACAACCCCTGCAACAATTTTTTAAGAAAAGGGGAAGGAATTTCCTTGGAAAATCTTTCATTAAAAATTCTATCACCGAGAAATAGAGCAAGGGTTGCAAGAAAGGAAAGCTGAAAGGAGACATTGCCAATGAGGGAAGGATTAAAAAGTAAAAGTGTATCTCCTGCAAGAAAAAGGATAAGAAGGGAAGGGGTAGCTCTAAATAGGATTTTGTTTAAGAGATAGATCAATAAAAAGAAAAAGGCCCTCATAGTCGGAGGCTGAAAACCCGAAAAAATAAGGATAAGAAAGGCCCCTGGCAAAGCCAAAAGATAAGCCAAAATCTGAAGGGGTATTTCAAGCTTTAAAAACCTGGTATAACCAAGGAACCAGCGAAAAAATTTATATAAAAGCCCATAAAGCACAGCAAGATTAAATCCTGAGATAGCAAGTTGGTGATAAAGTCCTTGATTTCTTAAAGATTCAAGGTATTCCGAAGGAAGCTGATTTTCAACCCCGAGAACCAAGGCAAGAAAAAGTCCCCTTGCAAGTGGAGAAAGACCCTGAGAAAACTGAAAAAGTTTAAATCTGATATTCTCAAAAAATCCCACATCATTCTCAACACAATAAATTCTTCCACTTTCATCCAGCTTAAAAACTCCCTCAACCTCTCTGATTTGAAGGATATTACTTTCCTCAGGAGAAAAGGGGTTCCATCTTTCATACCATCTCTTTTTTATAAGAGAGACTTCACAAATCGACCCTGGCTGAAACCTTTTCTTTTTAGTTGTAAACTCAATTAAGACTGAGTCTTTAACCCTTGCAAAAACTCTATAGCCCTCAAAATAGGGTTCAACCCTTTCAATTTTTAAAAGAAACCTTTCTTTATTTTCTTTGCTAAGGGGCTCTCTTTTGTAAAAATAAAAATTCCCAAGGGTGTAAAAACTCAAGAAGAGAAAAATCAAAATCAGGGCTTTTCTAAAGTCAAAAAGAAAAAAGGCTAATGGAAGAAAAAGAAGAGTAAACCAAAGGGGAATTTTATAAAAGGAGGTTAAAAAGCCTGTAAATAGAGCAATGGTTAAAATAAAAAGTGGGGTATCTTTCACTCCCTTTTACCGAAAAGAATGGTTCCAAGCCTTATTAGGGTTGCCCCCTCTTCAATGGCTATTTCAAAATCATGGCTTGTACCCATAGAAAGCTCAGTAAAGGTTTCTCCAAAAATCGGCTTTACCTCTTCAAAAAGTTTGCGCATTCTTGCAAAATAGGGCCTTACCTTCTCGGGATTTTCTTCAAAGGGGGGCAAACACATAAGACCCCTAACCTCTATATGGGAATATCCGAGTAATTTCTCAGAAAAAGACTTTAATTCTTCTGGTAAAACCCCTCCCTTGGTCTTTTCTTTACCGATATTAACTTCAAGAAAAACAGGAACTCTAATATTGAGTGCCTTTGCCCGCTTCTCAATTTCCTCTGCAAGCTCAATTCTATCAAGGCTTTCAATAACTTTAAAAAGTTTTAACGCCTTCTTTACTTTATTGGTCTGAAGCCTTCCAATAAAATGCCATTCAATAGACAAATCCTTTAAAACTTCTATTTTCTTTTCACCTTCTTGCACATAATTTTCCCCAAAAAGCTTTACCCCGAGTTCATAGAGAATTCTAATTTTTTCAGGAGACTGTTTTTTTGAAGCCCCAAGAATCTTAACTGACCCTTTAGGCCTAATTGCCCTTGATAGGGCCTTTTCTATTTTCTCCTGAATTTTTTCCAAATTTTCTTTAAGTTGCCTCTTTAAGAGAAAAATCTCATTCATATCTAAATAAGGCCCCTTTCTGTAAGAATATAATCTACTTTTTCATCCCAGGGGTCAAAGGGAAGTCTTTCTATAATCTGAAAATAAAAGGCTATTCCGATTTTAAGGGCCTTTGTCCCTTTAAGAATTTTATCGTAAAAGCCCCCGCCATAACCCAATCTGAATCTTTGAATATCAAAGGCCAGTCCTGGAACAAGAAGAAGATCAAGGTCCTTTGGATCAATAACAGGATTATTTAAAGGAGGTTCAGGAATACCAAAGACACCAGAAGATAACTCTTCCAAAGAAAATATTCTATGAAAGGTAAGATTTTTTTCCTTTAAATGGGTTTTTGGCAAATAAACCTCCTTTCCCTCATTCAAAGCCCTTTCCATAGCCCAAGTTAAATTTACTTCTTTATTAATATAATAATAAAAGGCAATTTTTTGAGAATCTTTAAAAAATCCTGAGTTTATTAGGTGATGGCAAATAATTTGAGACTTTTCCAACCATTCCTTTTCTGAAAGAGCTTCTCTTAATTTTTTTAATCTTTCACGAAGGGCTTTTTTATCCATAAATAAAAAAGGGCCGGCTCTTAAAACCGGCCCTTAAATGATTTAGGTTGTAAAATTTTAGGTTTTTTATCTGGGATGTCCTGCTTTTCCTTTTTCAGCAACAAGAAGTCGAGTTAAAGCTCTTTGAAGAGCTGCGCGGGCTCTTGCATAATCTATTTGTTCCGCCTTGGTTTGATATTCCTGCAATCTTTTTTCAGCTCTTTCCTTTGCTCTCAAAGCCCTTTCCACATCAATTTCATAAGCCCTTTCAGCAGCTTCAACAAGAAAGGTTATTTTATTTTCTGAAACTTTACAAAATCCACCGCTTATAGCCAGCCATTCCTCGCGATCACCCACCCTATATCTCAGGGGGCCTATCTTTACAGCTGCAACCATAGGAGCATGGTTGGCAAGCACTCCAAATTCTCCTTCTACTCCAGGTGCTGTAACTATATCAACTTCCTCACTCACTACCACTCTTTCAGGAGTAATAATCTCTAAAAAAATCCTTGCCATAACCTTTCCTCCTTAGCCTTCAAGGAGCTTCTTCGCCTTCTCCACAGCCTCCTCAATGGTTCCAACCATATAGAAAGCCTGCTCTGGAAGATCATCATGTTTACCTTCAAGAATTTCTTTAAAACCTCTTATGGTATCCTCTAATTTAACATACCTTCCTGGAAGACCTGTAAACTGTTCAGCCACATGGAAGGGCTGAGAAAGAAATCTTTGGATTTTTCTTGCACGAGCAACAATGATTTTATCTTCTTCTGAAAGCTCTTCCACTCCGAGGATGGCAATGATGTCCTGAAGGTCTTTATATCTCTGAAGAACCTGCTGAACCTGACGGGCTACTGTATAGTGTTCCCAACCAACTACATTGGGATCAAGAATACGGGACTGAGAGTCAAGGGGATCAACTGCTGGATAGATTCCAAGCTCGGCAATTTGACGGGAAAGAACCACTGTTCCGTCAAGGTGAGCAAAGGTGGTGGCTGGTGCTGGGTCAGTTAAGTCGTCTGCAGGAACATAAACACACTGAACCGAGGTGATAGACCCCTTGGTTGTGGAACAAATTCTTTCCTGAAGGGCTCCAATGTCTGTTGCAAGGGTTGGCTGATATCCAACGGCAGAAGGCATTCTTCCAAGAAGCGCTGAAACCTCCTGGTTTGCCTGGGTAAATCTGTAAATGTTATCAATGAAGAGAAGCACATCCTGGCCCTCTTCATCTCTGAAGTATTCAGCAAGGGCAACGGCAGTATGGGCAACTCTTGCTCTGTGTCCTGGGGTTTCGTTCATCTGACCATAAACAAGGGCTGCCTTATCAATAACTCCAGATTTTTTCATTTCAAGATATAGCTCATTTCCCTCACGGGTTCTTTCCCCTGCTCCGCAGAAAACGGAAATTCCACCGTGCTCCATAGCAATATTATGAATCATCTCCATCATAACAACGGTTTTCCCAACTCCTGCTCCACCGAAGGTTCCCATCTTTCCACCACGGGGGAAGGGAATAAGTAGATCAAAAACCTTAATTCCTGTTTCAAGAACCTTGATTTGCACATCAAGCTCTGTAAGAGGAGGCGCTGGCCTGAAAATGGGATAATATTTATCAGTTTGAATTGGACCAGCTTCATCCACAGGGTCTCCTACGGCATTGATAATTCTACCAAGGGTGGCCTTCCCCACAGGAACCATCAAAGGCCCACCTGTCCAGAGAACCTCCTGGCCTCTCTTTAAACCATCGGTATAATCCATGGCCACACATCTAACAATATTGTCCCCGAGCTGTTGAGCTACCTCTAAAACAAGATTCCACTCTCTATCGTCAATCATAGGGTTGGTAACTCTCAATGCATCAAGAACTCTGGGAACCTTTCCAGGGGGAAACTCCACATCTACCACTGTTCCCATGATCTGAACTATTCTTCCTAAAACTTTCTCCTCAGCCATAGAACGCTCCCTCCTTTAAATCTTTTATCCTTTTATGGCTTCAGCACCACCCACAATATCCATAAGTTCTTTGGTGATGCTGGCCTGCCTTACTTTGTTATAATAAAGGGTTAACTGTTTAACCATATCAGTGCAGGCTCTGTTGGCATTATCCATGGCAGTCATTCGGGCTGCCTGTTCACTAACAGCTGTTTCAAGCATGGCTGAATAAACTTTGGTATTCAAATACATGGGAAGTATTTGAGGAAGCAATTCCTCTTCCTCAGGTTCATAAATAAAAGATCCTGAAGCTTTTCTCTCCCCAATTTCAAAGGAAAGGGGCAAAAATTTTTCCACCTTGGGAATCTGTCTCACTATGTTAATGAAATACCCGTAAATCAGATAAACCTCATCCCATTCTCCCTCAAGAAAAGCCGTTATGGCTGAACGGGCAATTCTTCTTGCATCCTGCATAAGAACTCTTCCCATAACATCACCAAAGACTTCTCTAACAGGAACCTTCCTGCGAAAATAGGAAATACCTCTTCTTCCCACAAGAAGCATCTCAATCTGCTTTCCCTCGCGTTGAAATCTTCCTATGAGTTTTTCCGCTTCTTTAATTAAATTACTGTTAAAGGCCCCACAAAGCCCTCTATCAGCAGTAACAAGAATAATTCCGACCTTTTTAACAGGATCCCTTTCCTGAAGATAGGGGATTCTTCCTTTATTTAAACCAGGTGCACTAAGAAGCTGTTCCAAAACTTCATCAAATTTTTCCCTGTAAGGCCTAAAACCTTCAAGACGGCCCTGAAGTGACCTCAGCTTGGCTGAGGCCACCATATTCATAGCCTTGGTTATCTGACCTATCTTTTTAATGGCATCTATTTTCTTTCTTAAATCTCTAAGACTTGGCATATCTCATTTCCCCCTTAGGGCACTGGGACTGGCTCAATGTTGTTGGCTTTCTTAAACTCTTCATTGAATTCACTTAAGGCCTTCTTCATTTTTTCTTCAAGTTCCGGTGTTATTTCTTTCTTTTCTCTTATTTCTTGGTATATCTCAGGATATTTCCTTTCTATAAATTCATAAAGTTCCCTTTCATATTGAGCAAGAACTTCAAGGGGCATTTCATCTAGAAAACCTCTTGTTCCAGCAAAAAGAATACAAATCTGTTTCTCAACAGGAAGGGGTTGATACTGAGGCTGTTTAAGAATTTCAACAAGCCTTGCTCCTCTGTGAAGAATTCTCTGGGTGGCTTTATCAAGCTCTGAACCAAATTGAGCAAAGGCTGCAAGTTCTCTGTATTGAGCAAGCTCAAGCCTCAATCTTCCTGCAACTTGTCTCATAGCTTTAATCTGGGCAGCTCCACCAACGCGTGAAACGGAAAGTCCCACATTAATGGCAGGACGAATACCTGCAAAAAAGAGCCCCGGCTCTAAATAGATCTGTCCATCGGTGATGGAGATAACATTAGTGGGAATATAGGCTGAAACGTCACCTTGTAAGGTCTCAACTATTGGTAAAGCAGTTAAAGAACCACCGCCATACTTGTCATCAAGCTTTGCTGCCCTTTCAAGAAGCCTTGAGTGATTATAAAAAACGTCTCCTGGATAGGCCTCGCGCCCTGGTGGTCTTCTAAGAAGAAGAGAAATTTCACGATATTCTGCAGCCTGTTTGGAAAGGTCATCATAAATAACCAAAGCGTGACGTCCAGTATCACGGAAATATTCTCCAATAGCACAGGCTGAATAAGGAGCTATCCACTGAAGGGCTGCTGAATCTGAGGCGCAGGCTGCAACCACTGTGGTATATTCCATGGCTCCGTATTTTCTTAAGGTCTCAACAATCTGGGCAACTGTGGATTTTTTCTGACCAATGGCACAATAAATGCAATAAACATCGGTTTCTTTCTGGGCAAGAATGGCATCTATGGCAATGGCTGTTTTCCCTGTTTGCCTATCTCCAAGAATAAGCTCTCTTTGTCCTCTTCCGATAGGAGTCATGGCATCAATGGCTTTAATACCCGTATACATGGGTTCATGAACAGGCTTCCTCTGGATAATTCCAGGTGCCTTTATCTCAATTCTTCTAAACTCTTTGGCCTCAATAGGTCCTTTTCCATCAAGGGGTCTTCCCACTGGATCAATCACTCTTCCAATAACTGCTTCTCCTACAGGAATTGAAGCAACCCTTCCTGTTCTTTTAGCAATATCTCCTTCCTTAATTTTTGTATAATCTCCCATTACAGGAATTCCCACATTGTCAAATTCCAAGTTAAGGGCAATTCCTACCTCACCACTATCAGGAAATTCAATTAATTCCATGTATTCACAATTCCTAAGACCAAAAACCCTTGCAACTCCGTCAGCAACAGATATAACAACCCCCATCTCTTCAAGATCTATCTTCTTCTCAAATTCCTCAATTCTCTTTTTAATAAGATCACTGAGTTCCTGAGCTTTAATCGCTTCCATCGGCTATACCCCCTTTATGATAATTTCTTTAAACTTTTCAAGTTGACTCTTTAAAGTGCCATCCCAGACATAATCACCAATCTTAATTTTTAACCCACCAATTACCTCAGGATCTACTTTTGCCTCAAGAATAACTTCCTTTTTGAGAATTTCTTTTAGCGCTCCTTCAAGTTCCTTTCTTTCCTCATCAGATAGAGGATAAGCAGCAATCACTTCACCCCTTGCAATACCTAATTCTTCATCCAAAAGGGCCTGATACATGGATACAATTTCTTCTAAAAACTGAATCCTTCGCCTCTCCACCAAAAGTTTTAGAAATCTCTCGATTTCAGGATCAACCCTAAAATACTTCAAAATCTCCTGTAGAATTTCCATCTTAAGATCGGGGGGATAAATAGGACTTTGCAAAGCCCTAAGAATTTCTGGATATTCTTTCAACCACTCTGTAAGATTTTTTAATTCCTCACCAAACTCTTTGACCTTATTTAATTCCTTTCCTGCAATAAAAAGACCCTTTGCATACTTAAGAGCGGTGGCTAAGGCTCTCAATTCATACTCCTCCCTTTAATTTGTTCTAAAACTTCTTTAAAAATCCTTTTTTGATCCTCAGGAGTTATATTTTTTCTCAAAATTTCTTCAGCAAGTTTAACAGCCTCCTCTGCCAGTTCAACTCTTAACATGTCCTTTGCCCTTTCCATCTCCTGAGCAATATACAATTGGGCCTGTTCCTTTATACGTTCTGCCTGAAGCCTTGCTTCCTCTAAAATACGCTCCTTTTCTTTCATCCCCTGTTCTACATAGTTTTTATAAATAGCCTCTGCCTCCTCCTTTAAATTTTTAATCTTTTCTTGAAGCTCAAGATACTTAGCTTCAGCCTCCTTCTTTTTGGCAAGAAGCTCTTCATATTCCTTCAAAAGATTTTCCTTTCTTGACCTAAAAAAATTGACAACAGGTTTTTTCAAAAGTTTATAAAGAATAATAAGAAGGGCTATAAAATTAACTGTCCACCAGATAAGATTTTTAATCTGAGTTTGGGTTACTCCATGGTGAGCCCCTTCCTCAGCAGAAATTCCCAAACTTGAAAATACAAAACTAACAACAAACATACCAAATACATATTTAAAAAATCTTTTCATACCTTCCTCCCAAGGAGCTTTTCAACCATAAGGTTAGCAAAGAATTCCTTTTGAGAAAGAATAGATTCCCTAAGTTTTGCAAATTCTTCCTTAAAGGCCCTTTCCCATTCTTTTTTCTGAGCTTCTACTTCCTTCATAACCTTTGCAATTTCTTCTCTTTCAAGCCTTCTTGCCTCCTCTTTAAGGGCCTCTCTTTTTTGCATCCCTTCGTGGCGAGCCTGGTTTAAAGCCTCCTGATAATTTTTGAGACCCTCTTCTGCCTGTTTAATTAGATCATCTATCTCCTTCTCAAGAACTTTAAACTGCCTCCTTCTCTCTTCAAGGACTGACATAACTGGCTTAATTAAAAGAATATTTAAGAGAATGGCAAGTATGATGGCCTCAACAATCTGAATCAATAAGGTAATATCAAACTTAAGCATCCCTCTGACCCCTATGAAAAAATTTAAATCTTTAACCTGTTCAGATTATAATTTTTTTTTTAAAAGTCAAGTTAAACTTCTGCATAAAAATTAAAGTTATTTAAAAAAAACTCGCCTAAAAGCTATATTAAATAAAATAGAAAGAAGTAAATAGGTTGAAATGGTTATAGATCCTCCATAACTGAGGAAGGGCTGGGGGATACTTGTCATGGGTAATAGGCCTGTTGCTCCTCCAATATTAAATAAAGCCTGCACAAGTAAAATTAGAAAAACTCCCAAGGAGAGGGCCTTACCGAGTAAATCTTTGGCTTTTTTTGAAACCATTAAGCTCCAGTAAAGAAGATATCCATAAAGGGTAAAAAAAAGAGTTACCCCTAAAAGACCAAAGGCCTCTGCAAAAACCGAAAAGGCTAAATCGGTATTTTTGGCAGGAAGATAATTAAGCCTCGTTGACCATCCCTTTTTAAAGCCCTGTCCCTTTATCCCTCCCGAACCTATAGCAATAAGAGATTGACTTAATTGGTAACCCCAAGTTTTATAATATTTTTCTGGGTCAAGATATCCGTAAATTCTTCCTTTTTGATGGGGTTTCAATTTATTCCACATCAAGGGTGTTATAATTATGAAAAGCAAAATACCTACAAGGGTAAGAACTATAAGTAATCTTTTAGGAAAACCAAAGAATAACAAAAATATAAAAAACATAAATCCTATTATAAAAGCATAGTCAAGATCAACTGGCATAAGAAAAAGAAGAGGAAGAACAATTACTCCAAGCAAAAATAGAGCTTCAGAATTTTCAAGTTTTAGTTCCCTCTTTTTGCTAATATATAGACTTATTAGATAAAGAAGAATAATCTTTAAAAATTCGGAAGGCTGGACACTCAAAGGACCCAAAACAAGCCATCTTTTTTTAAAAATGGCAAGTATGAATAATAAAAGTACCATTAAAAAATAGGCTATCCAAATTAGACCAAGGGAAATCTTACGATAATCAAAAATTATTAAAATTATCATAAACAAAAGAAAACCTATGGCATGCCATAAAAAATTTTTCCAAATATATCCAGAGGATTCACCCATGGAAAGTTGATTAACGAAATTGATTAGGATGAGTACACAAAAACAAAAAAAGGCCAAAAAGTTTTCCCGCAAAAATTCTTTAAAACGTGCTGTTTTCTCCATAATTTTGGTTCTCAGAATTATTTAACCCTTCTATTTCTGGAACTTCTTCTATAATCTCTTCTTTGACCTCACTTTTTGGTAAAGCCGGGGGGAGTTTATAATAGGTTCTGTAAAGTTCTCCAGCAATAGGAGCAGCTACAGCTCCACCACTTCCTCCGTGTTCCACAAGCACTGCTGAAACAATCTCTGGTGTTGAATTACCAGCAAAACTTACAAACCAAGCATGATGTTCCATTAATTTAGTCTTTTTTCGAAGGGATACCACCTGAGCAGTTCCCGTTTTGCCCCACACCGTTATTCCAGGAACTCGGGCTGCCTTTCCAGTTCCGTCCTCAACCACGCTCTTTAATCCATCAAGGACCCACTGATAAAAATTTTCATTAACTTCTATTTTTCTCTCAAGAGAGAGCTTTTCTTGATAAAGAATTTTTCCTTTCTTAGAATGAATTCCTTTTAAGGCATAAATTTTATAAAGATAACCTCCGTTAGCAAGAGCCATATAGGCCCTTGCCATTTGAAGGGGAGTAACAAGAAGATAACCTTGACCTATGGAAATATTTACAGTTTCTCCCGGATACCAGGGAAGTTTAAATCTTTTTTGCTTCCAGGATCTATCAGGAATAAGCCCTTCCTTTTCATCTGGAAAATTAATACCTGTTAAACTTCCAAGGCCAAAACGTCTTGCTACATTAGCAAGAAAATCAATCTCTATTTTGGCGCCAATTATATAAAAATAGACATCACAGGACTGAGCAATAGCCTTTTTTAATCCCACAGTGCCGTGTCCCTTTCTTTCCCAGCAACGAAAGATATGAGAACCAAAAGGAAAATAACCAGGGCAATAGACACTCCAGTTCGGCCCTTTAACTATACCTGCCTCAAGACCAGCAAGGGCTGTAATAATCTTAAAGGTTGAACCTGGTGGATAGGCTTGAATAGCTCTGTTTAGAAGAGGCCGTTTAGGATCATTTATAATGTTACTCCATTCCCCTTCTTCAAAACCTATAATAAACTTATTAGGATCAATAGAGGGCATGCTAACCAGTGCTAAAAGAGCCCCATCCTTAGGGCTTAAAGCAACCACTGTCCCTCTTTTATCCTTAAGGAGCTCATAAGCCTTCATTTGAAGGTCGTGTCTTACTGTTAAGACAATATCTTCGCCTGGTATAGGCGAGGTTCTTCCCACAACTTTTCCAAGCCTACCATAGGCATCCCTTTCAATTTCAAGCCTTCCATTTACTCCTTTTAGGTATCTTTCGTATAATCTTTCTATGCCCTTTTTTCCTATAAAATCCTCTGGAGAATACCCCCAGTTTTTCAGATTTTCATATTCCTCTTTATTTATTCTTCCTACATAGCCAAGAAGGTGAAAATAGGCCTCTCCATAAGGGTAAAATCTTTCTGCCTCAACTTCAACAATAACCCCTGGAAGATAATATTGTCTCACCATAATACGGGCCACTTCATCCCAAGTAAGATTCCTCTTTAAAAGAACCCTTCCATAACTTACCTTCTTAGCTAGATAAAACCTTTCCTTTAAAGATCCGTAATCCTCCTTAAGAATTAGACTTAACTTTTTTAAAATCTCCTCTTCATCTCTAAGATTTTCAAGATCTAAATAAAGCTGAAAACTTGCCCTATTGGTGGCAACAACCACTCCATCAGCAGTGATTATTTCACCTCTTGGAGCTTTTATTACATACGATACAATTGACCGCATTTTAGCTTTGTTTAAGTAATAGGAATGCTTAACCACCTGCAAATAAAATAATCTAATCCATAAAATCCCTAAAATAATAAAAAGCAAAAGGTTCCCATAGAAAAATCTTTTTTCCCATTCTTCATCAAGTCTTTCTTTTTTTTGCCACTTATCAAACATGAGTCTGTCCTATCATCCCTTTAAAAAGGATATAAAAACCGATACAAAAAAGAAATGTCAAGAAAAAATATCCCAGAATTTTTACTATAAAATTTAGCCAGAAATTGTAATCAAGAACTGCTAAAGAAAGTGTATCAAAAAATAAAATTGTTTTAATAATAATAAGAAGCAATAGAGAAATTCCCCAAAAAAGAAATAAAAAAAATTTTGTTTCTGTTTTAAAAATTTTTTTAAGATGTTGAAAACTGAGAAAAAAAAGAAAATAAAGCACGATAAAAAGTAAACTTGCATAATAGGTTTCTAAAGCTTTTAAAAGAGAAAGAAGGAAAATAGATAAAAAAGAATAAATATTTAAACTTAATAGAGGAATTAAAGCAAGACAAAAAGCAGAATAAAAATCAAGAGGAGAATAGGATGTTATATAAACAAAGACTCCTTTCAAAAAACTTATAATTATTAAAAGGGGGAGAAATGTATTAAAAAAGATTTTTCCATCCATTTACATAGATATTTCAGGAATTTTTAATAATATTACCACCCAATTCAGATTATAAAGATCAACTGCAGGTTTTACTTCTCCCTTTTTGAATAATCCCTGCGGATCCTTAGAAAGATTTGTAAGGGTTCCCACAAGTAAGCCCTCGGGATAAATCAAATCTTGACCAGAGGTTATAATGGTATCTCCAGTTTTTGCTTCACTATAAAGGGGTAAAAATTCAAGACTACAATATTTTTCCCCCTTTCCCTTTAAAATGGCCCTATCCTGGGTGCGGAGGATTTTCACATCAGCTGCAAAGGAAGGGTCAGTGAGAAGAATTATTCTGCTCCAATTCTTGTGAGTTTCAACCACCTGCCCCACAAGTCCAACACCTTCATTCGCAATCAGTGCTAAAACTGGCATTTGCGGCATAATCCCATCCTTGGAACCTTTATTGATGATAATCTGATCAGAAAAGGGGTCAACAGCCTTATAAATTATTTTAGCAACCACTTGAGGATATTGAAAGGGAGGTTCAATCTTGTAAAGTTTTTCTAGTTTTTGATAGAGAATCTCCCTTTCTACAAAATAGGTCAGCTCTTGCCTGAGTTTTAAATTTTCTTCCTTAAGTTTTTGATTCTCTCTTTTAATCTCTACAAGAAAAAAATAACTAGAAAAAAAATTTTTAATTTTTTCTGATAAAATACTTTCAAAATTCCAAAAAGGCTTTAGAAAAAAACCAAAGACCCCTTTAAAGGGGTCACTTTTGACAAGGAATAGTAAAGAAGCCGAAAAAAAGATAAATATAAAAAGAGCCCATTTTTTCCGCATAAAATAAATTTTATCATAGTTTCTCTCTTTTTTTAGGGGATGCTATCTTTGAACCTATGGTCTTATATAGATAAAACCCTCCTTTTGCCAATCAACCAGGGCCCTTATTCCTGAAGAAATAATCTCAGCAGGAGGAGGAACAAGATCTGTGGAAATATTGAAAGTTTTAAAAGGATTCTGACAGAAATAAAATTTAACTCCCCTTTCTGTTAAATTATTAAACATATCCATGTATGGCTCAAAGTTTTCAACCACCTTTATTCCCTCAAAGTTTATAAGAACTCTAATTTCATAAGGTTCCTCTGAAATGTTAGCCAAGAGGTTATTGACCTGTCTCAAACAGGCATTAAAACGAGAAGAATCAGGCACATGAAATAGAACTTTAAGCATAACCCCCCTCCTCACCTAAGTTTTTTTAAAAATTATACAATTTTATAACGAATGAAGGAATGAATGTGAAAAATTTCTTTAACGATACAGCTTGACAGAATCTATTTCTTGCAAATAAAAGTTTAAGCCTTCCATTAAAAGATGTTCAAGAGGGCCCTTTTCATCTCCAAAAAGCCAATCTATAACCCTTTTATTTCCGATTAAAATTTCTATGGGTTTTTTCTTCTCTTCGTATTCATAGGGACCCTCAAGAAAGGTAAATTCCTTGTGGCTGTTCCTTATGAGTTTTAAAAGTTTTAAGGCAAAAGAAACAGGTTTGAATATGGAATAATTTTCCACAAAAATTTGAAAGCCAAAGCATCTTTTTCCTTGCCATTTATCAAAGGTTGGTTCAAAGGCATGAGGTTTAAATCTAACACCCCAGCTCTCAGAAGGAAAATTTTCCAATAAAAGTTCGTAGGTTTCTTTAAACTTCAAATAAGGTGCACCAAATATAAGAAAAGGGAGAGTGGTTCCTCTTCCTTCAGAAAGATTGGTTCCCTCAAGAAGAACCATTCCTGGATAAACAAAAGCACAATCAAAGGAAGGCAGATTGGGCGAGGGCAAAATCCATGGTCTTCCATAATAAGGAAAAAGTTTATCCCTTAAATAGTTTTCCATGGGTATCACTTGAAGGGAAAGTTCTGAGAAATGTCTTTTTTTAAAAAGGAGGGCAATTTCTCCTATGGTTAAGCCATGCCTCATTGGAAGGGAGTCTAAGCCAACGAAACTGAAGTATTCCCTTTCAAGAATGGGCCCTTCAACTATACCGCCAAGTGGATTGGGTCTATCAAGAATTACCACCTCTTTTTTTAAATCATTGGCAACTTTTAAAAGAAGATACAAAGTCCAGATGTAGGTATAAACCCTGCACCCTACCTCTTGTAGATCTATAAAAATAACATCTATCCTTTTTAAATCGTCAGGATCAGGGCTAAGCCTTGGTCCGTAGAGACTCTTCACAGAGATACCAAAGAGGGGCTCAACCTCATCAGGTGAGCCGATCATATTGGCTTGCTTCTCAGAAAAAAGCCCGTGTTGAGGAGAGAAAAGATAAAGAAGCCTATTCCCGAAAAGCTCCTTAAAAATCTGATAGGAAAGTTTAAAATCACTTGTTACTGCTCCTTGATGGGTTAAAAGGGCAATTTTAGCTTTTTGATAATTTTTATAAATTTTTTTATAACAAAAAACCTCAATTCCTGTTTTGAAAGAGCCTTTATTCATCAGAAAGTATTTAAAGAAAGTTTTAGGCTCTGAATATAAGCCTCTATGCCTTTTACTATACCTTCTGCAATATTTTCAAGATATTCTCCATCTGTAAATCTTTTTGCTATTTCTGGATTGGTTATAAAATCAACCTCTATAAGAACAGCAGGCATCCTTGTTCCAACCAAAACAAGAAAGGGTGCATATTTAACTCCCCGGTCTTCAACATCAGGATAATATTTCGAAAGATGCCTTACCAGTTCTCTTTGAATTTTAGTTGCAAGCTCTCTTGATTCATTAAGCTTGGTATTGGCAAGAACTGCCTTTACAAGATCCTGAAGCTCTGCAAGCCCCTGATTATTAGCCCTGTTTTCAAGAGCTGCCACCCTCATAGCCTCTGGGTCAGTTGTGAAATTTAGATAATAAACTTCAATACCCTTGGCCTTAGGATCAGGAGAGGCATTAAGATGAAGGGATATAAAGAGATCTGCCTTTTTGGAATTAGCAAGAGCTGGCCTTTTGGCAAGGGGTATAAACACATCATTAGTTCGTGTATATAAAACTTCAACTCCTAAACGGCTTTCTAATTTATTACCTATAAGGTGGGCAAGTTTTAAAACCACATCTTTCTCTTTAAGACCATTTGGGCCAAGGGCCCCTGGATCCTCACCACCATGCCCCGGATCAAGCATGATTCTTTTAACACCGAGCCCTAATTGCCTTGCAAGATTAATATAATCCTTTGGCTTATCTTTTGGCTTATTATTTTCTGTTACAATGGGTTTTTTCATTTCAGTTTTGGCTAAAAGCCTTTTTTCTTTTCCAACAAGATCAATAATTAATTGATAGGGATTCCCCAGTTTAAACACTTTGTAATCAGTAAGACTATTAAGATCAAGCACCACTCTCACTGTTTGAGAATCAAATTGCCCTACTCTTACGGCCTTTAAATGTTTATCCTTAAGATCTATTATCCTCTGAACCTTTCCATCAAGCAAAGCAGGATAAATATCCACATAAAGCCTGGGAGGTTTGTCCTTATTCTCAGGAAGGATATTTATACTGTATTTAAATTCTCCGCTTAAATCTACTATAACTCTGGTATAATCTTCACCAGTTACAGGCTCAACATTAACAACCCTTTTTAAATCCGGCCTAATTTCTAAAGGTCTTTCTTTCCTTTCTGGGACTTCAGCAGTCTTATTGAGAGGCCCCTTTTCCTTTTGAGTGCTTATTTCCTTTGCAGATTCCTCCCTTTTTTCTTTTTTAGCTAATTTTGCTTCCGAAAGCTTCTCTTTAGCTATTTGATTGCCCCATTTTCTCTTAATCTCTTCTGCACGGGAAAAATCCTTCAATTCTCTTTCGTAAATCTCAAGAAGACTTAAATAAGCCCGTTCTTTTAAAGAATGATTAGGATAAGCCTTTAAAAACAGCTCAAATCTTTTTGCTGCCTCAAGAGCATCGGATTTTCTCAAAGATTTGTGATAAAGTTCATAATAGAGTTCTGCAGATTTAAGAAGGGAATAGGGAGCAACTTCACTTGATGGATAGAGTAAATATAAATGTCTGTATCGGGAAATAAGTTTTAAATAATCCCTTCTGTCAAGACCTTTCCTTCTAAGAAACTCTTCATCTTTTTTTATATTTTCAAAGGCCTCAAAAAGGTTTTCTGGCTCTTTATCGCTTTTTTCTTTCACACTTTCAGGAAGTCTTATAAGAAGTCTTTGACCCGGTCTTAAACTTTTATTTTTGAGATTATTTAATTCTATAATCTCTTCCTCACTTACTCCGAAAATTCTTGCAATTTCTCTCAAGGTTTCTCCCTTTTTCACACGATAGATAATTTCCCTGGGACGCGCCTTTGAACTCTTTTTCTTTTCTTGTCTTTCCTGGGACACTTCTTCTCTCTTAATAATAAGCCTTTGACCAATTAAAATCTTGTCTCCCCTCAAATTATTCCATTCCCTTAAATCCTTAAGGCTCACTCCATACTTCCTTGCTATCTCACTTAAACTCTCCCCCCTCTTTACTTGATGATAAATTATCTCCTCTGCTACCTCTGAGCCTCTCGGCGAAATTTCTTTTTTTCTCTCATCCTCTTTCTCTATCCTTCCTTTCCCTTCAACTCCCTTTTTAATAAGAAGTCTTTGACCTACAAAGATTTTATTTCCTCTTAACTTATTCAATTTCTTAATATCTTCTACACTTACTCCATACTTTTTGGCTATTAAGCTTAAATTTTCCCCCCTCTTAACTACATGATAGAGGTCTTCTCCTATTTTTTCTTGTCTTTCCTGCGAAACTTCTTCTCTCTTAATAATAAGCCTTTGACCTATTAAAATCTTGTCTCCCCTTAAATTATTCCATTCCCTTAAATCCTTAAGACTTACTCCATACCTCCTTGCTATATCACTTAAAGTCTCCCCTCTCTTTACTTGATGATAAATTATATTCTCTGCAAAAGATAAAGAGATAAAGAGGATGAATAGAAAAGGAAAAAGGAAAATTATCTTTTTTCCAGTTCCTCTTTTATTTGATAAAGAAATTCTAAGGCCTCCTTGGGTGAAAAATTATCTGGATTTATTTTTTTTATTTTATCAAGGATTGCCGATTTTTCATCCACAGAAAAAAGGGACAATTGTTTTTTGTAAAATCTGGGTTTTTTCTTTTCCAGTGTTTCAAGTATTTCTTTGGCTCTATTAATAACTTCTTCAGGGAGTTCCGCAAGTCTTGCCACCTCAATTCCGTATGACTGATTTGCTGCCCCTGGGAGAATTCTATAGAGAAAAATTACCTGATCCTGCCATTCCCTTACCTCTGCATGAAAGTTCTTTATTCCTGGATAATTATTGGAAAGTTCGGTAAGTTCAAAATAGTGAGTAGCAAGAAGAGTAAAAATTTTATTTTTGTATAGATACTCAGCAATAGCCCAAGCAAGAGACATACCATCAAAGGTGCTTGTTCCTCTTCCCACTTCATCAAGGAGAACAAGAGACTTTGAAGTGGCATTTTTTAAAATCTTTGCGCACTCACTCATCTCAACCATAAAGGTACTTTTCCCCCTAATGAGTTCGTCTCCTGCGCCAATTCTTGTAAAAATCTTATCAAAAATCCCGATTTTTGCAGATTTGGCTGGAACAAAGCTTCCCATCTGGGCAAGAATCACGATAAGGGCGTTCTGTCTCAAAAAGGTGGATTTACCTCCCATATTTGGGCCTGTAATGATAAGTAGCTCCGTTTCTCCCTCTCTAAGTTCAAGGGAATTGGGGATAAAATTTTCTTCTCCCATTATGCGCTCAAGAACAGGATGTCTCCCCTCTTCAACAAAAAGAACCTTTTCCTCGGTGAGCTCCGGGCGAACATAATGATATTTTTCTGCAACCTCAGAAAGGGCTATAAGCACATCAAGCTTTGCAAGAGCTCTTGCAGATTTTTTTATATCCTCTGCCTTGCTTGCAATCTTTTCCCTTAATTCCAAAAAAAGCTCATATTCAAGATTTTTAAGCCTTTCTTCAGCAGAAAGAATTTTTTCTTCAAGCTCTTTTAACTCTGGAACAATATATCTTTCAGCATTAACAAGGGTTTGCTTTCTTTCAAAATAAGAAGGAACCATCTTTAAATAACTCTTAGAAACCTCCACATAATATCCGAATACCCGATTAAATCCGATTTTCAGTGTGGGTATCCCTGTTTTAGCCTTGAGTTCCTCTTCAAGCTTTGAAAGATAAAGAAGGCTGTTTTCCCTTAAATTTTTAAGCTCATCAAGTTCTCTGTTAAATCCTTTCTTAAAAATACCCCCTTCCTTTAAGGTTGAAGGCGGATCCTCTGCTAAGGCTGAATCAAGAAGATTTAAAATTTCTTCAACTTCACAGATATCCTCTTCAATACTTTTTAATTCCTCTGGAAAATCTAAATAACCCTTTAAATCCCTTAAAAGCGCCTTTATTTTTGGGAAAAATCTCAATCCCTCCCTTAACAAAGCAAGTTCCTTCGGATTAATGAGCCTTAAACTCAGTCTGCTTCCCAATCTTTCAAGATCAGATATCCTTTGAAGAATCTCTCCAAATCTTTCACGGAGGTTTCTTTTCTCAAGAAAAAATTCTATTACTCTTTGTCTTCTCTCAATAGCCTCAAGGTCCCTTAAGGGATAGAGTATCCATTCCTTTAAAAGCCTTGAACCCATAGGAGTTTTAGTTTTATCAAGAACCCAGTAAAGACTGTATTTTTCTGTGCCATCCCAGAGATTCTTTATAAGTTCAAGATTTCTTTTAGTATTTTCATCAAGATAAAGAAATTCCTCTGGATAGTAAAATTTTGGTTCTGAAAGCCTTTCAGAAAGAGCTGGTTGATATTTCTTAAGATAGCTGTAAATAGCAGAAAGGGCCTCTTTTACCTCTTCAGATTCTGTTATCCCAGAAAAATTTTCTTTGTATTTCTTAAAATCTTCCTTTTCAATGAAACTTAAATGGGCCTGTGGAAGGTTTTGCTTTAAAAACTTTGTAAGCTCGCTTTCTTTTAAGGCCTCTTCAAGAAGGATTTCCCGGGGTTCCTTTTTAAGGAGTTCTGAAAGGGCTCTATCCTGAGGAAGTTCTGTAAAATAGAACTCTTCACAGGAGAGTTCAAGAAAGGAAAGGGCAAATTTTTTTCCAGGTTTAATGCTTGAGAGATAGACCTTTTCTTTGTCTTTAAGAAAACCAAGATCTATGAAAAGACCAGGGGTGTAAACCTTAACAACCTCTCTTTTGACAAGACCCTTTGCAAGGGCAGGATCTTCAACCTGTTCACAAATGGCAACTTTAAAACCAAGCTCAAGGAGTTTCTGGATGTAAATTTCACTCTTTTCTGCAGGAATTCCGCACATAGGGGCGGTAAGATTCTTTCCGGCCTCCCTTTTTGTAAGAACAAGCCCAAGTAAGGGAGCAACAGTTTCTGCATCCTCAAAAAACATTTCATAAAAATCCCCTAATCTAAAAAAGAGAATACTATCGGGATATTGGGCCTTTATTTCAAAATATTGACGGAACATAGGGGTTATATCCTGTTTGGGCTGACCCTTCATATCTGAATAAAACCCCTTTCTTTTAGATAAAAATATATCTCCTCAGGCACAAGATATCTTATGCTTTTTCCCCTTTTTATATAACTTCTAAGAAGGGTGCTTGAAAGCTCAAAGGGAAATACCTCAAGAAAGTAAACCTTATCTTTGGCCTCCTTTCCCCAGAGCTTTTCAGCTTTTTCTTTTACAAACTCTTCAGCTCCCTTCCAATCCCTCAAACCCCTTGAAACCACAATTAAATTACAATATTCCAAAAAATTCTCATAATGCCACCAGGTCTCTATTTCAGAATAGGCATCCATTCCCACAATCAAATAAAATTCCTTTTGGGAATAAAGCTTTTTCAATTTTTGAAGGGTTTTCAAAGTGTAAGAAGGGATTTCCTCTTTTTCAATATCAAGGGCCTTGAAATGGGGATTTTTCTTTGTTGCAGCTATAAGCATTTGCAGACGATCTTCAAAGCTAAAAAAGGCCTCCTTTTTATGAGGGGGGTTACCTGCTGGAATAAACCAGATTTCTGAAAGACTAAAAGCAATCCTTACTTCTTCGGCAATTCTTAAATGAGCAAGATGGGGAGGATCAAAGGTGCCTCCGAGAAGCCCTATTCTATGTTCTAATTTGTCCATCACCAAAGGCTATAAATTTGGTGGTGGTTAATTCTTCAAGCCCCATAGGCCCGTAGGCATGAAGCTTCGTTGTGGAAATTCCTATTTCGGCTCCAAGCCCGAGTTCTCCTCCGTCATTAAATCTCGTTGAGGCATTAACAAGCACAAGACTTGCATCCACCTCCTGAAGAAATCTCATAGCCTTAGTGTAGTTCTCTGTAACAATGGCCTCGGTGTGATTACTTCCGTATTTGGCTATATGATCCATGGCTTCCTTCATAGAGGAAACCACCTTCACAGCAAGAATTAAATCAAGAAATTCATAACCATAATCTTCCTCTTTGGCAGGTTTTGCCCAGGGAATGTATTTTAAGGTTTCAGGGCAACCTCTAATTTCTACTCCATATTTTTTGTACTCTTCAGCCACTTTTGGCAAAAACCTTGGGGCAATGTCTTTATGAACGAGAAGGGTTTCCATGGCATTGCAAACCCCTGGTCTCTGACATTTGGCATTTACCGCAATATTGACTGCCTTTTCAAGGTCAGCCTCATTATCCACATAGACATGACAGACCCCTTTATAATGCTTAATTACAGGCATTCTTGCCTTTTCTGTGACAAATCTTATTAGCCCTTCCCCTCCTCTCGGAATAACAAGATCAATATATTCTTCAAGTTCAAGGAGATATTCCATGGCCTTTCTTTCTGTGATTGGAACCACTTGAACGGAATCAACAGGAAGGCCCTTTTCTCTTAATACCTCCCTGAAAATATCTGACAGAGCCAGATTGGAATTTATAGCTTCTTTTCCTCCCCTTAGAATTACGGCATTTCCACTTTTAAAACAAAGCCCTGCGGCATCAATGGTCACATTGGGTCTACTTTCATAGATTATGGCAATAACTCCGAGAGGAATGCGCATTCTCCCCACTAAAAGACCATTGGGGCGACGCCACATTTTTACTACCTCTCCTACTGGATCAGGAAGGGCAGCTACCTCCTCAAGCCCCTTTGCCATGGCTTCTATAACTTTGTCAGTAAGGGTAAGCCTATCAATAAAGGCCTTTGAATACCCTTGTGTTAAGGCAAGGTTTACATCCTTAGCATTTATTTCTTTGAGTTCTTCCCTTTTTTCTCTCAATCTCTTTGCCACCTCTCTTAGAACTTCATTTTTTATGGTAGTATTTAATTTGGCAAGTTCCCTTGCAGAAGCCCTTGCTTTTTTACCCATCTCTAAAACTAATTCCTTTAAAGTATCTTCCATCTTTACCTCCTCCTCTCCTACGAAAAATTTGTTATGTTATTCCATAAAGGTTTGTTTGCATATGAAGTATAATAAAACCATGAAAAAGAAAGTAAGGCATGGCCACTCCATCTCTCCTGGGCTGATAAAGTCCTCTAAGGAGTTTGAAGTCTTTCTACTTAACCTATTATAAGTCGGTTGGGCTATTAAGCCCTCGTCAAGTTGGAGGATTGAGCAGGCCCCCTGCCTTACTAAAACATTACCCAAAGAAGTGCTCCTGTGTCCTATCTCCATAGCCCTAAAATTGCTTTTCTTCTGGTACTAAACCCTTTGGATCTATCTCCTCAATCTCTTACAATTTAAACTTGTCTTACCGATAATAAAATATTAAAATTGAAGTTCAAATTTATTTTAACATTTACAGAGGGTTTTACCAGTGGGTGAATTGGAAAGACTTCTTAAAACAGAAAATAAAGAACTTCCAGCTTTTCCTGAAATTGGAATTAAAATTCTTCAAACCTTTCTCACCAAAAGTCCAAGAGAAATAGAGGAGTTTCTCTTAAGCGAAAGGGAGATTGTTAGGCTTTTAATCTCCACAGCTAATCGCCCTCAATATAGGAAGGGAGAAACTCCCGTTGATAATCCGAGAATGGCCATTCTTGTAATCGGTGAAAATACTGCGAAAATTCTTGCCCTCGGGCTCGTTTCTCAAAAGCTTCTAAGAACAACCTTTAATGAATTCAATTTCTATAAGTTCTGGGCAAGGGCCCTTTCTCAGGCTTTAGCAGGATTTTATTTTTCCGATTTAATTGAGCCATATCCTTCTCATCTTCCTGTAGCGTCCTATCTTTTAGACTTTGGAATTATACTCCTTTATTTGCTCAATCCTGAAAAATATTTACAGGTATTACGCTTAAAGAGAGAAGGAAAAACCCTTATTGAGGCTGAAGAAGAAATCTTTGGAGTTAATCATGCCATAGTGGGTGCTGAATATTTTGAAACTTACGCTCTACCAAGACGCTTCATTCTCAATCTTTACCATCATCACAAGGAAGAATTTGACGAACCTTTACCTCCCGAAGTATTTGAAGATATTAAATTGTTAAAAATGATAGATCATGGGGTGGGAAGTTTTTTTAGTGAAAATCGTGAAGAGCGCTGGAAAAATTTTAAAACCCTTGCCTTAAATTACTTAACTGAAACAGAAATTGAGGCCTTTGGCGAGGTTTTCCCTAAAATAGCTAATCCCTATCTTGAAATCTTCAACTTCCAAGAATTCAGGTTGAAAACTTTAAGAGAGCTTGAAGAAGAGAAACAAAAAGAGCTTGAAAAACTTAAACTTGAGGAAAAGAAAAAAACAGAAAATCTTCTTCACGCCCTTGAAGAATATAAAGAAAGGATTTTAAAAATAAGTCGTGAAAAAAGAGAGCTTGAAGAAAGACTTATTATTCTTTCTGAAAAAATTGAAAAGGAAAGTATTTACGATGAATTAACAGAAACCTATAGGGAGAGCTATTTTTTAAAACGATTGAAAGAGGAATTACTTCGTTCTAAAAGATATAAAAGAATTTTTAGTCTTTTAACTGTAGAAATAGATAACTTAAATATAATTAGAGAAAGATTTGGTTTAGGTGAAGAGGAAAATTTTCTTAAATATCTTTGCCAAGAATTGGTAAAAAGCTTAAGAAGGGTTGACCTTGTTTCGCTTTCAAAGGATAGAAGTAAAATCTATATTTTGTTGCCAGAAACCCCTTCCTCAGGAGCCATGGTGGTTGCAAGGAAAACCTTAAGAAAAATCGAAGAGATAGCCTATCTTCTTTATCAAGAAAAAATATCTGGCTTTATATCTATAATAACCTTTGACCCTAAAAATATTGATCCAAAAAAAGAACCAAGGGTTTCTACCTTTATTGAAATCGGAAAAAAAGGCCTTGAGCTTCTTAAAAGAAAAAAGACCAATAAAATAATTTTACTTACCATTGATCAGGAAATTGAAACCTAAAAAAATAAGGGCAGATAAACTCCTTGTTGAAAGAGGTCTTTGTGAGAGCAGAGAAAAGGCTCAGGCCTTAATACTTGCAGGAAAGGTTTTTTTTAGCCTTGATGCCCAAAATTTTATATTAGTCAAAAAACCAGGAGAAAATCTTCCAGAATCTGCGGTTCTTCATATAGAAGAGGATTTTCCCTATGTTTCAAGAGGTGGCCTAAAACTTGAAAAGGCCCTTGAAGTTTTTGAAATAGATCCTAAGGGGATGATTTGTCTTGATATTGGTGCTTCAACTGGGGGATTTACCCATTGCCTTATTTTGAAAGGGGCCAAAAAAGTTTATGCCCTTGATGTTGGAAAGGGACAATTACATCAAAAACTGAGAGAAGACCCGAGAGTAGTGGTGATGGAAGAGATAAATGCAAGATATTTAAACCCAGAAATGTTTCCTGAAAAATTTGATTTAATAACAGTGGATGTGTCCTTTATTTCATTAAAAAAAATCTTACCGGTTCTTCCGCCTCTCCTCAAAGAAGAAGGTAAGGTTTTAGCTTTGATAAAACCTCAATTTGAAGTTGGGCCAAGGGAAGTGAAAAAGGGGGTGGTAAGGGATTCAAAACTTCATTTCGGGGTGGTCCAAGATTTATGGGAATTTTCAGAAACGCTAAATTTTAAACCCCTTGGGGTATGTGAAAGCCCTATTCTCGGAGCAAAGGGCAATAAAGAATTTTTTATTTGTCTTGAAAAGAAGAATGTGCTATAATTTAGATAAATTGCTTAAAGGGGGGCAATTATGAGAATTGTTGTAGCTTATGATGGTTCCGAAGATGCCAAAGAAGGTGTAAGACTTGCCCAAAAATTTTTAGAAGAAGAAGGGGGGGAGCTAACTCTTTTGACCGTAGTTGGTAAAAGGGAGGATATGAGTGAGGATGAGCTTTCAGCCTTGAGAAAAAAAGCGGAAAATTTAATGAATGAAGCCAAAAAGCTATTTTCTGATATAAATTTCCAGACAGAAATTGTCGAAGATTTTTCTGTAGCAGAGGCTATTCTTAAATTTGTAGAGGCAAAAAATGCAGATCTTCTCATTATGGGAGCCAAGGGAACAAGGCCTGATATTTTGAGATTCACCCTTGGAAGCACCGCAGCCAAAGTAGTTACCTATTCCCCCTGTTCAGTTTTCATTGTAAGAAAGAAACCCAAAGAAGAATAATTTTGAATGAAATCTCTTTTTTTAAATCTGACCTTTATAATTTATCTAATCTCTTGGATAGGTTCCCTTTTTTATTTTAAAACCCTTGAAAAGAAAGCTCTAAAACTCTCTCAGGGAATTCTTCTTGTAGGTTTAGCATTTCATCTCATTTATCTTTCAATTATTACAAAGGAGGTTTATCTAACCTCTCTTTTTACCTTTAATGATATTCTTGGGCTTCTTTCTTTTCTTCTGGTAATTGTTTATTTTTATTTTGCTTTAGGAAAAGAAAAGGCTTACACCCTTGCCACTTTTTTTCTCCCCTTTCCTATTTTTTTTCTATTATTAAACCTTTTCCTTTCAGAAAAAACCCTTTTTTCTCCTTTTTCGCCTTATATTAAAAGCCTCTGGTTCCCCTTACATGTAATTACTTCCCTTTTTTCACATGCCTTTCTTATAGCTGGACTTGTGGCCTCCTTTATGTATCTTCTTCAGGAAAGGGAAATCAAAAAAAAGCATTTTGGTTATTTTTTTAGAAAACTCCCTCCTCTTCATTCCCTTGAAAGGCTTGCTGAAAAGTCTCTCTATAATGGTTTTTTTTTATTAACCCTTGGAATTATTAGTGGAGTTATTTGGAGTGAGCTTGCCTTTGGTATTTACTGGAGGTGGTCTGCCAAGGAGATGACAACTCTGTCTCTCTGGTTAATCTATGCAGGAATGATTCATCAGAGAGTTCTTATTGGCTGGAGAGGGAAAAGGCTTGCTTATATGTTTGTTATAGGAGGCCTCCTCTGGTTTTTTACCTTTTTTGTAATAAATTTTTATTTTAAGGGATTTCATACCTATGGAAGTGCCCTTTAAAATCTTACTTATTGGTTTGAATCACAAAACAGCCCCTGTGGAAATTAGAGAAAGGCTTTCCTTTGCAGGGGCTCAAGTTCATCCCCTTGAAAAATTAAAGGCCCTAAATCCTTACTTTAAAGAGGCCTTTTTTCTTTCAACCTGTAACCGCGTTGAATTTGCCTTTGTTTACGAAGATTCTAAAAAAGAACTTTTACTTCAATCATTTTCAGAATTTTTAAAGGCTGAAACAGGCTTTACCTGGGAAGAGCTTTCCGAGTATTTTTATCTCTTAGAAGGGGAAGAGGCCATAAGACATCTTTTTGAGGTAGGGTGCGGGCTTGATTCCCTTGTCCTTGGGGAGCCTCAAATTCTCGGTCAGTTAAAGGAAGCCTATAAAACTGCTTTAAAATACAAAACCTCAGGAATTGTTTTAAATAAGCTTCTTCACCGTGCCTTTTTTGTGGCAAAAAGGGTTAGAACCGAGACAGGTATCGGGGGAGGAGCAGTTTCAGTAAGTTATGCAGCCACCCAGCTTGCCAAAAAAATTCTTGGCTCCTTAAAAAATAAAAAGGCTCTCCTTATAGGTGCAGGAGAGATGGCAGAACTTGCCTGTCAACATCTTATCTCCATGGGTGTTGAAGAAATTCTTATTGCCAATCGCACCTTTTCAAAGGCTGTAGAACTTGCGCAAAAATTTAAAGGTAAACCCTATTCTCTTGAAGAGCTTTCCGAAGTTCTCCTTGAAGCTGATATCGTTATCTCCTCAACAGGTGCTCCTGGATATATTCTTACCAAAAACCTTCTGTCCCCTCTTTTAAAACCCCGCAAATATCGTCCCCTTTTTATCATAGACATTGCCGTTCCAAGGGATGTGGAACCAGAAGTTAATGACCTTGAAAATGTCTATCTTTTTGATATTGACGACTTAAAGGAGGTGGTTGAAGAGAATCTCAAAGCCAGAAAAAAGGAAGCACTAAGGGCAAGGGCTATTATTGAAGAAGAGGTTCTTAAAACCAAAAGATGGCTCTCCGAATTAAGTATTCTTCCAACTATTAGAAGGTTAGCAAAAAAGGCTGAGGCCTTAAGAAAGCGAGAACTTGAAAAGACCTTAAAAAGACTTAAAAATCTATCCCTTGAAGAAAGGGAAGCCCTTGAAATCTTGACAAAATCCTTGACTCAAAAGCTTCTCTATTATCCAATTCAATTTCTTAAAAAGGGCTATCACGAGGAAGGAAGATTTGCAATAAGTATCATCAGAGAAATCTTTAATCTTGATGAGAATATTGATGAAGAAGAAGTTTTAATCTTAGAACAAGAAGAAGTCCTTGAAGACACCCTTTCAGAAGAAAATATAGAAAGAAAAGAAAAAGAAGAAAAGGAACCCTCAAAAATTTTTCAGTAAATTAAAAGGGAATATCTTCTTCATCTATAGCGGAAATTTCCTCATCCAGATCAAAGACCTCTTCTTTTTTAAGCTCTTCCTTTATAGGCTCCCTTTGAAGTGTTTCTCCTTTTCTATCAAGTATTTGAAGATTTTGAACCCAGATTTCCGTTACAAAACGGGTCTGCCCCTGTTTATCTTCAAACTTTCTTGTGCGGAGTTTTCCTTCAACATAGACTCTGGTTCCTTTGCTTAGATATTCTCCGCAGATTTCAGCAAGTCTTCCAAAGGCAACGAGTCTATGCCATTCTGTTATAGTTTCTTTTTCTCCGTTTTTAACAAAAACTTCGTTGGTTGCGATTCTGAAAACTGCAACGGGTTTTCCCTCAAGGGTATAGCGAATTTCCGGATCAGCCCCGAGTCTTCCCACAAGAATTACTTTGTTGACACTCATATTAAAATCACTATAAATCTCTCTTAAGATTTTTCAAGATGAAAAAAATTTCAACTCTTTACAGGCTGAGCAAGCCTTACATTTTCCAAGCTTGCAATAGGGAGAAGTCTTACCATTAATAGCCCTTTCCCATTCTTTATAAAGAAATTCTCTGGAAACTCCTGTATCAATAAAATCCCAGGGAAAAGGAGCTTCCCTTTCCTTTTTCGGCTTAAGATATTTTTCAAAATTTTTAATTTCCCTTAAAGCTGCCTTAAAGCTCTTTCTCATGGCAAGGGAAAAAAGAAAATCCTTAAGATTTTTATCTCCTCTTGCAAGAAGGGCCTGTAGCAAAGCTTCCCGCAAAGATTCAAATTTTATTCCTTTTACAGAAATAAGACCCTTCAAAAGAACCTTTCTCTTCTTTTCAAGTAGGGATAAATCTCCAAAATCTGCCCATTGAAAGGGAGTATGAGGCTTTGGCACAAAAAAGGAAAAACTAAAGACAAAATTAAAGGGATATCTTTTATGAAGAAGCCTCTTTATAAACTCTGCTGTTTCTAAAATATCCTCATCCTCTTCAAAGGGAAGTCCAAGCATAAAATAAAACTTGATTTTTTTTATAGAAGTGCCCTTAAGCTTTTCAAGAATTTCAAATATTTCCTCTTCGTATATCTCTTTATTAATTACCTTTTTCAATTTGGGAGAGGCTGTCTCGGGAGCTATGGCTATGCTTTTTGTGGTTGTAAGAAGCTTTAAAAATTCCTCCTTTATGGCATCAAGTCTTAGAGAAGAAAAGGTAAGGGTTGCCCTTTTCTCAAGAAGTTTTTCTCCAAGAGCTAAAATTTCCTCTTTATCTATAAATTCAAGACCAATAAGCCCCACTTTGGAATTTTCTGGAATCTCTTCCACCTTCTCAAGAAGATTTTCAAGGGGGAAAAATCTGGGAGGTCTATAAATAAAACCAGACATACAAAACCTGCAGGCTCTTCCACACCCCTTGGATACTTCTAAAAGGTAGGATTTCCCAAACTCTGCTTTTTCACTCAAAACCTTTGATAAAAGAGGTTTTTCAGGCCTTAAAATCTTTAAAACTTTTACTTTTTTCTCACCGAAATGGAAAGGAGCATAAAAGAAATCAAATTTATTGAGTTCAGAAAGAAGTTTATTTTTATCAAAGCCATACTCAATAAAAAGGGGAACAAGGGTATTTTCTAAGGCCTCCCATTCACCGAGGATAAACCCATCAAAAAAGAGGCTTAAAGGTTCGGGATTGGCCCAAAGGGCAATGCCACCCCCAAGAACAGTCTCTTTTCTATCTTTTGGGTCAAGAGAAATTCCGCTTTTAATTAAAATTTGAAGAGCTTTTACATAATTTCCCTCAAAGGGTATAGAAAAAAGAATGAGGGGAAAATCCTTTAAGGGCCTTTTACTCTCAAGGGAGCGAATTTCCTCGTCAAAAAAAACCCTTTCGCAGACAATCTCATCAAAACGGTTTAAACTTTCATAGAGTGATAAAAAACCAAGATTAGCCATTCCAATTTCATAACTTTCTGGAAAGACAAGGGCAATAGGGATTCTTCCAGTCCACCTCTTTTTAAAATAGCCTTCCTCAAATCTTAAATAATCTTTTTTCACAACTCTAAACCTCGAAGATTTGTCTTTTTAAGCTATAATTTAGCTAAGATGCCGCACAAAAAAGTCCTTTTCTTTTTTCTTTCAGGCCTCTTAATCTCCTACTTTTTATTTCAAATGTTTAGTTCTCATTCCAAATTTAAGCCTAAAAAAAATGAAATTCCAGTTCTTACCACTGGACAGCCTGAGCTCTGTCTTCTCTGTCATGAAGAAAAAATCCCAGAAAAGGCCCATGCAAGAGAGGTTTTAGGCTGTTCCAGTTGTCACTTAGGGAATCCCCTTTCTCCCACAAAAGAAACGGCTCATCAAGGAATAGTGAAAAATCCCTCAGATTTAAGGGTTATTGAAAAAACTTGCGGGCAAGCTAATTGTCATCCAGGGGATGTCAAAAAGGTTAGAAATTCCCTTATGGCAACTAATCACGGAATTATTGCAAGGCTTCTTTTGGTCTTTGATGAAAGAAAAATACTTGAGAATTTTCCAGAGATAAAGGTTTTAGATCTCTATAAAGAGGGCTCTCCTTTAAAAGGAAGTATGGCTCTTGATTATTTTAGAAAGCTCTGTGGATCCTGCCATCTTTATCTTCAAAAGGAAAAATTTGAGGGATTATTAGCAGAAAAAGGGGGAGGCTGTTCTGCCTGTCACCTTGAGGGCAAAAAGGAAGACCTCAAGAAAAAGAAAATTCATCCAGGACTTACCAAAAAGATACATTTAAATAAATGTGTTAAGTGCCACAACCGAAGCGGAAGAATTGGTTTTACTTATCAGGGTCTTTATGAAACCGATCAGGGCGGAATCTATGATAAACTCTGGATTGATGGAAGGGAACTTGTAGAAATAGAACCTGATGTTCACTTTAAGGCAGGCCTTCATTGTATTGATTGTCATACAAGAGAGGAAATAATGGGAGACGGCACCTTCTATAAAAATATTGAAGAGGCCTTAGAGGTTAGCTGTGAGACCTGCCATCTCTGGGAATTTAAAACAAAGAAGGGAAGGGCTCTTTCACAACTAATAAAAACCGAGAAAGGGGTTTTTCAGAAAAGAAAGGTGGATGAAAAACTTTTGCCAGTGAAAAGGCCTTCTCCTGTTTGTCAGGAAAAGATGCATGAACGGCTTTCCTGTTCAGCCTGCCATGCCAAGTATATGCCCCAGTGCATGGGATGTCATGTAAGGTATGACCCAAGGGATACCCACCTTGATAAAATTAAAGCCAAAGAAACAAAGGGGCTCTGGGAAGAACATGAATCTTATCGGACCCTTGAGGATCCACCCCTTGCAGTAAAAAATAATAAAATTGTTCCTATAACCCCTGGCTGACAGGACTTTGTAACCCTTCTTGATGAGAAGGGTAAGGTCAAAAGATATTTTGAGAGTATAACCTGGGCTCAAATGGAGCCCCATTCTACCCAGAAAAAGGGAAGAACTTGTGAAAGTTGTCATCAAAATCCAAAAGCCCTTGGCCTTGGCTATGGAAAAATCTCCTTAAAGGATGGAAAAATTCTTTTTGAGGCCTTAGAAAAACCCCAGACCAAAAATAAAAAGGTAAGACTCTCTCAAATAGTAAATCTACAAGGGGAAACCCTTATTAAATTCAATAGAAAGGGCATGAGGGGGTTTAACCAAGAAGAAATTATAAGAATTTTAAGGGTGGGATTTTGCTTAAATTGCCATAAAGAAAACTCCCCTATTTTTAAGCATTGGAAGAGAAATATTGTCTGTCCTAAATTTCCAGAAATTTTTAAAGCTAATTGAGGGCTCTCAATACCAAGAGATAACCCTTAAGTGCCTTTAAAGTTTCTTTTCTTTAAAAGGCCTGATCATACCTCTTTATAAGCTCTTCTGTTCAAAGCCTTTATCTATCTGTAAAAATGACTCTTGACATATTTTAAGAATCTGATAAAAATAAGCTAAGTAAACTAACTAAAATTACAAAAGGAGGTGTAAGCCATGGATGTCTTATTAGCTTCAAGGTTGCAGTTTGCAGCAGCAGCTATGTTTCACTTTCTTTTTGTCCCCCTAACCCTTGGGCTTTCCTTTCTCACAGCCATTTATCAAACCCTCTGGCTAAAGACTGGGGATGAGGACTACAAAAGGGCAGCTCGCTTTTGGGGAAAGCTTTTTCTCATCAATTTTGGCTTGGGAGTGGTTACGGGGATTACCCTTGAGTTTCAGTTTGGAACCAACTGGCGCTTTTATTCCCAGTATGTAGGGGATGTCTTTGGTTCCCTTCTTGCCATTGAAGCAACCCTTGCCTTTTTCCTTGAATCAACCTTTATTGCAGTATGGTGGTTTGGCTGGGGAAGAATCAATCCCAAAATTAATACCCTCGCTATCTGGCTTACAGCTATTGCCTCAAATATTTCAGCCCTCTGGATTCTTCTTGCCAATGGCTGGATGCAACATCCTGTAGGCTATGTTATTAGAAATGGAAGAGCTGAACTTGAAAGCTTCACCGCTGTTCTTACCAATTCCTTTGCCTGGTGGGAGTTTTTACACACTGTTCCAGCAGCCTATATTCTTTCCGGATTTTTTGTCCTTGGAGTCTCAGCCTGGCACCTTTTAAGAAAAAATGAAACCTCCCTTTTTAAAAAGAGCTTTAAAGTGGCTGCTATCTGGACCATGATTTTTAGCCTCTATCTTATCGTAGAGGGACACATCCATGGAGCAGAGGTTGCTGAAAAACAGCCAACCAAGCTTGCTGCTATGGAAGCTCACTGGGAAACAGAAAAAGGTGCAAGCTGGACCCTTTTTGCTATCCCTGATGAAGAAAATGAAAGGAATTCTTTGGAAATAATCAAAGTTCCCAAGGTCTTAAGTCTTCTTGCCTTTCATGACCCAGAGGCTGAGGTGAAAGGGCTTAAAGAATGGCCAAAAGAGGAAAGACCCCCTGTTGCTTTAACCTTCTTCAGCTTCCGCATTATGGTTGCCCTTGGATTCCTCTTCGGACTTCTTTCCATCCTTGCCTTTTTGAAAAGAAATCAGCCTGAAACAAGCCCAAGGCTTTTAAAGGTCCTTATCTGGAATATACCCCTTCCCTATATTGCAGCTCAGGCTGGCTGGATGGTTGCAGAAGTGGGAAGACAGCCCTGGATTGTTTATGGACTTATGAAGACAAAGGATGCCGTATCTCCCCTTTCCTCAGTGCAGGTTGGTTTGAGTCTTCCAGCTTTTATTATCGTTTACGGAATTCTTGGAGTTATTTGTTTCTGGCTTATTGCCCATCATGCGAAAAAAGGGCCTGAACCAGCTGAAAACATAAGTGTAAAACCTGCAACAGAAACCCTTTAAAAGGAGGTGAGACCATGGAGATGAATATCTTTCAAATAATCTGGTTTGTTTTATGGGGAGTTCTCTGGGCAGTTTATTTTGCCCTTGATGGTTTTGACCTCGGGGCTGGATCCCTTCTTTATTTTCTTGGAAAAGACGAAAAAGAAAGAAGGGTTATTTATCAGGCAGTTGGGCCTTTCTGGGATGGAAATGAGGTCTGGCTTATCACTGCAGGAGGAGCAACCTTTGCAGCTTTTCCCACAGCCTATGCCGTAATGTTTAGCGCCCTTTATACTCCTCTTCTTCTCCTTCTTTTCTCCTTAATAATTCGTGGTGTAGCAGTGGAATACAGAAATAAACACGAAAGCCCAAGCTGGAGAGCCTTCTGGGATTTCCTCTTTTTCCTCGGAAGCTTACTTCCTGCCCTTCTTCTCGGAGTAGCCTTTGCCAATATTTTCAAAGGGGTTCCCATTAATGAAAAGGGCCTACTTCAAACCAATCTCCTTGGTCTTTTAAATCCCTTTGGACTACTTGGTGGACTCCTCTTTGTATTCTGCTTTGCAACCCATGGCGCCCTCTGGGTAGCCTTTAAAGCTTCTTCTCCCTTATCTGAAAGAGCAGCCTCTCTTGCTAAAAAAACCTGGGTCATAACCCTTTTACTGGTTATTATCTTTTGGGCAGCCTCCTTTGTTACCACAAATCTCTGGGAAAACTATAAAAAAGCCCCAATTCTTGCAGTTTTTCCTTTATTGGCAGCGATTTGCTATCTTACAGTTCCTGTTTTTCTCAATAAAGAAAGTTACTTTAAGGCCTGGGCAGCTTCTGCTTTAACCATTGTATTCTTTACAGCCTGGGGAGTTGCTGGTCTTTTCCCAAACATCCTTCCTTCATCCATTGATCCAGCTTACAGCCTTACCATCTTTAACAGCTCTTCAAGCCCCCTCACCCTTAAAATTATGACAACTGTAGCTGTGATCTTTGTGCCTATTGTTCTTGCTTATACCTTCTGGGCTTATAAAACCTTCTCCTACAAAATAACTGAAAAGGATATTGCCTACTAAGCCCCCTCCTTGTCGCTTCACATAATTTTCTCTTAAAGGAGCCCCTTTTAGGGGCTCCTTTTTTTATTAGCTTAAGGCTTGCGAAATTTTTGAGTTAAATAAAAGTTTAATTTGCTTGATAGAAAAATTAATATCCTTTATAATAATCATAATAAATGGAAAAAAACGTTCAATTTTTGCCAAGGAGGAAAGGGATGTTTGAAATTAAGGTAAACGGAAAATGGTATAAAGTTTCTGCCTTTGAAGACGAGCCCCTTCTCTGGGTTTTAAGGGAAAGACTCGGTTTTACCTCTGTTAAATTTGGCTGCGGAATAGGTGTCTGTGGAGCCTGTACGGTTCTTCTTAATCATAAAGCTGTCAGGGCCTGCACCCTATCCATAAAAGAAGCTAATAAAAAGGAAATTCTTACCATTGAGGGCATCCCCTCTCATCATCCTTTAAAAAGGGCCTGGATAAAATATCAGGTGTCTCAATGTGGATATTGTCAGCCAGGACAGATTCTTGAAATTTATGCCTTACTTCTTGAAAATCCTTCTCCCTCGGAAAAGGAACTAACAGAAAAACTTAATGGTCATTTATGTCGCTGCGGGACCTATGTAAGAATTAAAAAGGCCGTAAAAGAAGTTGTAAAGGAACTTAAAGCAGGAGGTAAAAAATGATAACCAGAAGGGAATTTTTAAAAATTAGTGCCTTAACTTTGGCTGTAGCTATTACTCCAGAGGGCTATAAAATATTTAGGGCTGAAGAAGTTCCCTCACAAATCAATCCGAATCTCTGGATTGAACTTTCCAAAGATAATTATCTTACTGTGCTCATTAATAAATCCGAGATGGGGCAGGGAGTTTATACAGGGCTTTCCATGATTGTTGCAGATGAACTTGATTTTCCCTGGGAAAGAGTTAGAGCAAAGGCCTCTCCTGCTGGAAAGCTATATATTGATCCCAAAATGAAAGAACAATTAACTGGAGGAAGCACCAGTGTGAGGAATATGTATTTTGTTTTAAGAAAGGCTGGGGCTTCCATGAGGGAAATGCTCCTTTTTGCCGCAAGTAAAAAGCTGGGTATCCCTAAGAAAGATCTTCTCGCCAAAGGTGGTTTTATCATAGAGAAAAAAACCGGAAAAAAACACCCCTATGCAGAATTTCTTGAAGAGGCAAAAAACATCCCTCTTCCCAAGGAACCCCCTCTAAAAAAACCCGAAGAATTCATCTATATTGGTAGGTCATTACCACGACTTGATACGGAAGAAAAAATTAACGGAAAGGCCCTTTTTGGAATTGATGCCAAGATAAAGGGAATGCTATATGCTGTGGTGGAAAGACCTCCCTATTTTGGAGGAAAACCCCTTAAAGTGGACAAAAGTGATGCCTTGAAAGTGCCGGGTGTTTATGATGTCTTTCCTATTTCAACAGGGGTTGCCATATGTGGGGATTCCTTTTGGGCTTGCGAAAAGGCAAGAGACAAAATCAAAATAAAATGGAGTGAAAGCCCCCTTATGAATTGGAATGATGAGGACTTTGAAAAATTCTTTTTGCATAAACTTAAGGAAAAAGGAGTTGTTGTCAAAAAAACAGGGGATCCCGAAAGGGTATTTAAAAACTCTGAAATAGTTCTTGAAAATACCTATCTTCTTCCCTATCTATATCATGCAACCCTTGAGCCGATGAGCACCCTTGTTTGGGTAAAAAAAGAGGAATGTCATATCTATGTTCCTACTCAGTGGCAAACTTCGGTAATTAGGAGTGCCGAAAAAATTACTGGTCTTCCGGAAGAAAAAATAAAGGTTTATACCACCTATTTAGGTGGAGGCTTTGGCAGAAAAGCCAATGTGGAATTTGTGGAAGAGGCCCTTGAAATTTCCAAAAAAACTGGAAAACCTGTGAAACTTATTTATACCCGAGAGGACGATATAAAGTCCGGATATTTTAGACCTATGAATGCCGCTTTTATTAAGGCTTCAGCTGATAAAAAAGGGAATCTTACAGCTCTTTCTTTTAAAATTGCCGTTCAACCCCTTCTTGGCGGAAGGGCTTCAGTTGAAGGCCTTGAAGACATGTTGTATCACATTCCCAATCTTTATGTTGAAAGAGTGGATGTGGACCTTCCTGTAACTTATTGGTTTTGGCGCGCTGTGGGGAGCACTCATAATGCCTTTATTCTTGAAACCTTCCTTGATAAAATGGCAAAACTTATGAAAATTGACCCCGTTGATTTAAGGCTTAACCTCTTAAAAAGGGAACCAATTGCAAGAAGGGTAGTTGAAAGAGCCGCTGAGATTTCTTCCTGGGGCAAAACTCCGAGGAAAGGAGCTGTTATGGGTTTTGCTTATCATTATTCCTTTGGAACCCATGTTGCAGAAGTTGCAGAGGTTATACTTGATGAAAAAACAGGGAAAATTAAAGTTCCCAAAGTTTACTGTGTAATTGATCACGGTCCTGTAACAGTTCATCCTGATTTAATAAAATCCCAAATGGAGGGTGCTATCTGCATGGGGCTTTCCATGGCCCTCAAAGAAGCTGTACGGTTTGAAAAAGGAGGAGTTAAAAACACCAATTTTCATACTTATGAAATTCTAAAATTTGAAGAAGCCCCTGAAGTGGAAGTGGAAATTCTTAATTCCCAGAGACCTATGGGAGGAGTTGGTGAGCCTGGGCTCCCGCCCATTGCTCCTGCTGTGGCTAACGCCCTCTTCTGGGGATATGGCCTTAATATAACAAGACTCCCCCTAACCCCTGAATATGTAAAAACTCTTTTAACGAGAAAGGGATAATTTATGAGACTTGCCATCCATGTTTCCCATGAGGCTTTATATAAAGTGGGAGGAATTGGGGAGGTTCTTATCGGGCTTTGCACAGCCCCATCTTATCAAGCCTTTTTTGAAAAAACCCTTCTTTATGGCCCCCTTTATGAATACATAGGGTCACCCTCAACCCGTCTTGGAAAAGATGGAATAGTTTACTTTTCAAGTAGAGATAATTACGATACCGGGCATTTTGGAGAGCTTTTCAGACCCCTTCTTGAAAAGTATCAGTTGGACATAGTCTTTGGGAAAAGACGCTTAATAAGTGAACTCAATCCCCAAAGAACAGCAACTGTGGATGTCCTTCTTGTGGATGTTACACACATGAGAAAAGAACTTGTTGATTTTCAAAAATACCTTTTCTGGGAAAAATTTGGTCTTCCTTCAGACCGCTACGAAAAGGACTGGGATTATGAACAATACTTTAGACTTTCCCTTCCCTATTATGAATTTTTAAAGCTTCTCTATCCAAAAACCAAAGAATTTTACCATTTTAGCCATGAATATATGGGAATTCCATCTCTTCTTGCTTTAGAGTTAAATCCTTCTTTCGGTAAGGAAAAACATATAAGGATATTTTATGCCCATGAAGTGGCTCCTGCAAGAAGGATTGTTGAAAATCATCAGGGGCACGATATTTCCTTTTATAATCTTCTTAAAAAGGGAAAAGCTCAGGGTAAAACCCTTGAAGATATCTTCGGCTCCCAGATGGACTGGTATAGAACTGCCCTTGTAAAACTTACTTATCCTTTTGATAAGCTTTTTGCAGTGGGAGATTTAGTGGCTGAGGAATATAAATTTCTTGTAAAAGAACTCCTACCTGAAAAGGTAAAGGTGGTTTACAATGGTCTTCCCCTTGACCATGTTACCTTTGAAGAAAAGGAAAAGAGCAGAAAAAAGTTTGAAACCTGTCTGGGCCTTAAGGGATGTGAAAGGGTTGATGTGATTCTTTCACATACCTGTAGATTGGTAAAAAGCAAGGGCATCTGGAGAGATATAAAAATTCTTTGGTTCCTTGATAAATATTTTGAAAAGGCAGGGCTTAAAGGAATTTATATTCTTCTTGCCTCACAAATCCCTCAGGGCCGTCCAGTTGAGATGGTAGAAAACATGGTCAAAGAATACGGCTGGCCCTTTAATCACCGCATCGGCTGGCCAGATCTCGTAGGTTACGAAATAGAGATTTATCAATTAATAGAAAAATTCAATCAAAATTCAAAAAATATTAAAGCAATTTTTATCAATCAATATGGCCTTTCCAAAAGAAAGTGTGGGATAGATTTTCCAGAGGATATTACCACCAGGGATTTAAAGCTTGCCAGTGATGCGGAATTTGGCCTTTCCATCTATGAACCCTTTGGTATATCCCACATTGAAGTTTTACCCTCAGGGGGAATTTCCCTTCTTTCCACTTCCTGCGGAGTATATTACTTTCTTGAAAAAATCTTTAACAAGGATTTTAAACCTTATATTGCCATTGATTTCATTGAAATTGGAAAGGATCTCCCAGAGGCTGCTCTTTTAGAACTTACCTCTGAAAAAAGGGAAATCCTTGAAGAACTTGCCATAGCAAAGTGCGCTGAAAGGATATTTGAAAGGTTGCCCAAAAACCAAAAGGAAAGACTATATATTTACGAAAAAATCCAACCCTATCTTAAAGAACTTGACTGGGACACAGTGGTAAAAAAATACTTTCTTCCTTCCCTCTCTTGACTTTCTCCCCTAAATTAATGGACTTCTCGCTCCTTAGGCCCTTTTAAGAGAACTAAAGACTTATTATATTGGTGTTGGGAAGCATACTTGTCGCCCCTCCCTTTTAACAAGAGAAGATTACACGCAAAATTTGACCTAAAGAAGTTCGTAGGGATAGTGAGTCTTCTTCCAGTTCTCAAAAAATTGTTCCTTTAAGTTCTTAAGAACTCTTTCGTATTCATCAGTTTTAATTTTAGCACCTTTAATTCCGCCTTTAAGATTTATTTCCGATAAAAAGGGGCCCTCCCCATCAACATAGGCAAGATCAAGATGAGCATAGGGAAAACCTCCTCTTTCCATTACTGCCTTACAAAAAGATAGTTCCTTCTCACTGAGGTTATAAGGCTTTGCCTCCCCGCCAAAAAAGAGATTTTGTCTAAAATTTTTCGGATTTTCCCTTAAATAGGCCTCACAATAAACATCACCAAGAATAATAACCCTTATGTCCCTCCAATTCTCAAAAAAGGGCTGCAAGACAAAGGGAAAGGGTAAAAGCTCTGTTCCAGCGGATCTGAAGATTTCTTCAATATCCCTCCAGAAAAAAACTCCAAGCCCGCAGTTAGCAAAAGCCTGTTTTGTGATAAAACCTTTGTAAGGAGAAAGATTTTCCATCACCTCAAGGAGCCTAACTTTGTTTTTGATTACATAGGTATGGGGCAACATAAACTCTTTAAGAATCTCGGCCTGAGCCACCTTTGAATGACTCAAAATCTGGGAAAGAAAAGAGGGATAAGAGATAACCTCCCTTTCTCTTAAATCCAAAATGAGGTGAAAGTTATCCTCTCTTATAGGGATTCTGGTTAATATCAAGTCTCCTTTTTTAAGTAAATGAAAGTGCTTAAGAAGGGCTTGGTAAGAGGTTACAACATAAAAGGGAGGCATTTATTTTTTTAGGTGTGTGATATCAGAATGGCAGACTCCGCAGAAAAATCTAACCGGACCAAGCACTTCTGCCTCTTCCTCAAGAGGCTCAAGGTTTCCATTTTCAGTCTGCATATAATAAATATAAAAGGTAGCATTTTCAACGATTTCATAAAATTCCTCACTATTTCCGCAAAAGGGGCAAACTATTTTTTCCTTTCTTGGAAGAATAAAGGGTTTTCTTATTCTTATTTTATGAGTTTTAACCTGAGAAACTCCCTTTTCCATCAGTCCTCCTATCTTCCAAAGTATCCTGTAAATTCTGCCTCAGCTATTAAATGGGGTTTTACCGCTTTTAAAATCTCTTCATAAGTGGGTCTTTGAGAAAGTTTTATCTCAGGAACCTTCAAGGCAAAGAGTTTAAAAACATAGGGATGATCCCCTGTTCCTGGAGGAGGTTGAGGGCCACCCCAGCCTTTAAATCCATAAGTATTTTCAAGCTCTTTAGCTGGATCCTTTATCTCCTTTAAAGAGGCCCCCTCTTTGAATTCCTTTACCTCTTGCGGGATATTTATCACAATCCAGTGAATCCAATTTCTTGCAATGGGATGAATATCCACACAAACAAGGACAAGGGATTTTGTTCCTTCAGGAACACCTTCCCACTTAAGAGGAGGAGAAATATTTTTTCCGCCTGCCCCAGGCATAACATATTGTAATGGTATTCTTCCTTTATCAGGGATGGTTGGTGAATATATCTTCATCTTTTTACCCCCACCAAGACTTAAAGTATATCCTATTATTAAAAATAAGACAAAGAAGAAAAGATTAAAGAATGTTTTAGTTACGAGCCCCTTTTTCACCTGCCTCTACCTTGCTCTTTGCCTCTAAATACATTTTAGAGTTTTTTTTCAAAAAGGGAAGGGATTTTTTATAATGATAAAGGGCAGTCTTAAAGTCTCCCCTATTTTCATAATATTTACCAAAATAAAAATGGGACTCTCCAAGATTATCAAGCCTTGCACAGAGCAAGCCAAAGTAATAGTAAAAATATGGGTCCTGTCTTAAAAGATTTTCCTCCTCAAGTTCCTTGAAAAGGGAATAACTTCCCTTAAGATCTCCCAATTCAGAAAGAGCTCTTGCAAGAAGATATTTTCTTTTTAATTCAAGGATTTTGGCAAGGCCCTCACCTGTAAATTCTAATCTCTTAAGAATATTTCTTGCTTTATCATATAAACCCCTCTGATAATAAAGCTCAGCAAGATCAAGCTCAAAATAGGGTTTGGGAGGAAGTTCAGTGATGGCCTCTTTCATATAATTTTCGGCTTCAACGAAAAATCTTCCCTGCATAAGGGCAAGAGCTAACTCATATTTGAGCCATGGGTCCCTATCCTCAGAAAGCCTGTTTTTCAGAGTTAAAATCAAATCCGAAGGTTCTTCCTCATAGGCTATAATTCTTTTTTTCAATCTCTTAAAGTATACGGGATCATTGGACAAAGCATAGGTATCGCCTTTGCTGTAAGGAATAAGCTTTTCTGACAAGTTTTGAAGATAGTTCATTCTCTCTGGAGGTAAGGGGTGAGTGAGAAGATAGCGGTAATTAAGTTCAATGGAAAAGGTGCTTTCCCTTGAGAGTTTTTGAAAAATTCTTACCATAGCCTCAGGATTAAATCCCGCTTTTGTAACAATTTCAAAACCCATGCGGTCTGCCTCTTCTTCGTCCATACGGCTGTATGCAAGAAGCTTGGTTTGGGCTAAAGCAGTTCCTGTAATTCCCACAATTTGCCCTGCTTCTCCTCCTCCAAGAAATATAGCAGCAAGGGTGGCAGCAGTGGTTGCTATCTGCATTCTCTTTATGTTTTCTATTCTTTTGGCCACATGTCTTGCTAAGTTATGACTCATTTCGTGAGCCATAATTCCTGCAAGCTCATCTTCACTTTCAAGAAAATCAAAAAGCCCTGTATTTAGAAAGATATATCCCCCGGGAACAGAAAAGGCATTAAAGGTTTTATCTTTTATAATATAAAAACGAAACTTAAAAGGAGAAAAAGTGATACCCCTTCTTGCAAGGGTTTCTCCAAGAAGATTAACATAGGCTATAGCCTCAGGATCATTTATCAAAGTTAAATTTTTAGAGACCTCTTGAAGCACTTCTTTTCCAATTTTTTCCTCCTCTTCAAGGGAAATAAGGGCATAAAGAGGGCAGATCATTAAAAGAAGGAAAAGAAACCCAAGGTTTAGAAGGTAAAAAATTTTTTTTATTGAGACTTTTAAAGGAGGGAGTTTCTTATAAATAAAGGAATTCATCCTTTATTAAATTAATTGGCGGAGGCGTATGGGAATTGAACCCACCCACCCCTTTTTGGGGGTGCACCGGGTTTGAAGCCCGGGAGGGGCACCAGCCCCCTCACGCCTCCTTTTTTAAATTTTATAAAGGGGCTATTGGGGAACCTGCGGCACCCGGAGAGCCCGGCTACCGTTGCTCCCTTTCGGGCCTGGCGGGGTTCACCGGGATCCGTCGCACAGGCCCCCAATAGCCTTAAAAAGAATTATAATGCAGATTCATCCTTTTTCAAAGATTTATTCTCATCTTGACTTTGCTCTTTCAGGGCCTCCATCTTTCTTTTCAAAACTTCAGCCATACTCTTCATTTCCCTTTGAACGGAATTACAAATTTCAATATACTGATCTATTTTTTTATAAAGGGGAATCAAGGGAGAAACCCTTTTAAAAAGGATCCAGGCTAATAAATAACACAAAAGAAAGGTTGCAAAATAATTGGCTTTTAAGGAAAGCCAAGGAAGAGGAAATTCAACTTCACCAAATCTAAATTGAAGAAAAAACAAAATAAAAGGAATAAAAATTAAAAGACTTGCTGACTGGGCAATACTGAAAAAAAAGAGCTTTCCAAAATATTCATTGGCTTCGTTATTAAAAAGATGGAACCTCTCTGTATCTCCCCTCTCCAAGGCCTCAACAGAAAGATTATACCACTTAACGAGTTCTTCAGTTAGAGACTTTATATAATTGCGATTGACATAGTAAATAACTCCCAAAAGAAGCTTACCAAGCATGATAGAAGAAAGGGCAAGAAGGAAGGTTCCTAAAAAATAAGCGAGAACCGAATTTTTTAAAAGCTTATAAAACAATTGATAGGGTAAAATAAAAACCTTGTCTAAAAAAAGGAGAAATTTGAAATAATAGGCTTCTAAGGTTTCAAACATATTTTTTCCTACAATAAATAACCCCTGGGGGATACCCAGGGGTTATTAACTAATTATATCAGATAAAATCTAATCTTTAATAGGGAGGAACAATACTTTTTCCAAGGAATCCTAAAGAAGTATACCGCAACCCTACATAAATAGCAAGAAGCACGAAAAGACGTTTTAACCACACATCAGGAATATATTTCTGGGTTCTTGGACCAATCATTGACCCAACAAAAATACCGAGAAGTTCAATTCCAATGAATTGCCAGTAAACCATAACACCCTTTGCCATATAAGATAAAATACCTACAAGCATCTGCACAAAAACTACTAATGCAGAGGTTCCAGCTACTATAAACATGGGCAATTTAACCACATCTGTCATAAAAGGCACCAGTAAAAATCCTCCCCCGAGTCCGAGGAATACTGAAATCATAGCTATCACAAAACCACCTATAACGGCAAGGATAGGATTAAATTTAAATTCAACTCCCATAAAGGTAAAGACACATTCAGTTAAACTGAATTTTATTATCTTTACACCTTCATAACCCTCTTTCTTCTTAGTTGCTTCTTCAAATTTCTTAGCAGCTTCAGCAGCGGCTTTTCTCTTAGCTTTTGCCCTTTCGGTAGTTCCATACCACATAAAACCTGCTATTACAAAGACAGCTAAACCGAACCATCCCACATACTGCTTAAAGGTAACCTTACCAGCTGTAAGGGTAGCAATCAGATAGGCTCCTCCAACGGCACCTATAACCAAAGCTAAAGATAGAGGCCAAACAAGCCTTTTCATACGCCAGTAATTAATAGTTGAAATTAAAGAACTCAAACCCACTAAAAACATATTGGATACACGAATGTTGTCTGTGAGAAATTTATTTAAGGCTGGATTGGTTTCTTTGAAGGACCTTGCATACTTTCCGAGTCCAAAGATGGTTATATGTCCAACACCTGCCATAATTCCGCCAAAGGCTCCAATAGTTGAGAAAATCCAGCCAACCCAAATAGCCCATAGAAAAGCTACAATTAAATTAGGCTTGGGCGCCCCGGGAATACCAAAATAACCCTTTGGGGCATTGGGATCTATACACCCCTTTTTAAGTTCTTCTGTGCAAAGGGGAGTTTTTGCAATAAGCTCTCCTAGTTTTCCAGGCAGTCCAAAGGTTGGATCAGCAACCACCGGTTGCGCTGTTGCAACAGCTTGAGGTGTTTCGTTGGCCGAGGGTGGTTCCTGTGCTGAAATAGGGGCTGTGCTTAACCAGTAAATCCACAAAAAAGAAAAAACCAAAAAGAGAGAAAGCACTAAGGGTTTAAGTTTTTTTAAGAATTTAAAATACCTTTTCATAAAAACACCTCCTTTTAAATTTTTTGAAGGAAATAAGCAAAAAAAATGCCTAATTTTATTTTAAATATCTCTTTGAAAAAAAAGAAATTTTGGAGAGAGTTGAAAAAGGTGATTTTAAAAAGATGTTCCTTTAGGGACAATTTTGTCCCTAAAGGAACAGAAAAAATTAGTGAGCCCCTACTTTAAGAAATCCTGATGCAGCAAGTAAAAGGATTAAAATCTGAACCAAGGTAAGAATGGTATAGGGAATATCCTTTTTCTTAATAAAGATGGGTAAAATCCTTATATAACAAATTATGGTTAGAGCTCCCAAAAAAGCAATAGACAAAAAGTTTAAAAACTCTCCCTTGGAAATCAATTTTAACCAAGCCCAACCAGCTTGAATTCCTGTTGCTTCGAGATATTTATGAACATTTAATTTCCAGTATCTTGGTAGATCTTCAATGGGAATATAGGGTGGAAGAATTCCAAAAAGGTAAATTACAAAAGTGATAATTATAAAAACCAAACCAAGTTTCATACCCCAATCAAGTATAGTGGCGTAAGCAAGCTGTTCTTCTGAAGGTTTAATTTCTTTTGCCATAGTGACACCCCCTTATAGATTTAAGCCCAGATTCCCAAGCCTTTAAGTAGGGCTCTTAAACCTGAAAAGGCAAGAAGCCCGATAACCACCCAGCGAATAATCTTAGGTTTGGCAACTGCAAGAATCCGAACCCCTACTATGGAGCCAAGCATAATCCCAATTATGGAAGGAACAACTATCATAGGAATGATGGCTCCGCTATTAAGATAAATCCAGGCAGCTGAGGTATCCGTTATAGAAAGCAAAAATTTACTGGTTGAGACAGCAACTTTCAAAGGAACCCCCATAAGGAGATTCAAAACTGGCACATTAGCCCAACCAGCCCCGAGGCCAAACATTCCTGCCATAATTCCAATACCCACAAAGAGTAAAAGAGCAATTGGAGTTCTGTGAACCTTCCATTCTACTTCCTTTCCTGTGGTTGGCTCATAATAGACTCCATAAATCTTCAAGGCCTGAGAAAGAGCATCCGCTTTTTTTACCTCTGGAAATTCCGATTTTTTGGCAGTAAGCATTATTACCACAATTCCAAGAATGGTTAAACCAAGAAGGGTATTTACTACATTTTTGGGAAGGGTAAGCCCAATCATAGCCCCAATAATTGCGCTCGTTGAGGCAATAAGCGCAAGAGGGATGGTAAGTCTCAAATCTGCAAGCCCCCTTCTTAGAAGACCAGGACCTGCGGCAAGCGCTCCAGAGAGTGCAACAAGTAAACCTGCACCTCTCACAAAGTCCAAATTAAAAGGAAAAAAACCCCCTACAATGGGCACAAAAAGAACTCCACCTCCAACACCTCCAAGCACAGCAATAATTCCGAGAATAAAAGTTACAATGAAAAGTAAAAGAGGCCAGGCCCACCAGGGAAGACTTGAGCCACCCTCAATAATCTGAGAGGATACCTCTGAAGCAAAACCCAACTCAAGAAACAAAAAAGAAAAAATTAAAAGCAGACAGAAAAATTTAAACTTCATAACCACCCCCTCCAAACATTTTAAAGTATCAAATTTATTCTATAAGCTAAATTTTTCAACATTATATAACTTTTGTTGAAAAATGAAAATATTAAAATTTAAAAATGTTCTAAAATTGGCTACACAGAAAAAGCTTGTTTCCGCAGCCTGAATAAATTTTCTCAGGACCTTATTTCTCTGATTACCAGTAAGAGGCTGCTAAAAGTTCTTTGATTTCCCCTGGTTTTAAGTTGAGCCCTTTGATTACAAATAATCCGTCTTCAAAAAGAGTTATAAGAACTGCCCTTAAGTGATAAACTTCAAAGGAAAAGAAAAGAGAACTCTCAAGCCCCAAAAGTTCACAGAGAAGAGCTCTTATAAATCCTCCGTGGGTAAAAATAGCATAATTTCCCTCTTCAAGAGGTTTTAAGGATTCCCAAAAGCTTCTTGCCCGCCTCCTCAAATCCCTTAAAGATTCCCCTCCTTGAGGAGAAAGATAATCCTTTTTAAGTCTTTCCCAGTAAAGAGGCTCTTTATATACCTCCTCTCTTGGCCTTCCAGTCCAGTCTCCATAATTAATCTCTTTAAGCTCCTCCCTTATTTCAAGGGGTATTCCCTTTTCCTTTGAAAGAACCAAAGCGGGATATAAAGCCCTTTTCAA